>LVWT01000053.1 GCA_002083405.1 Nitrospira sp. SG-bin2
GTTCCGATCGGATCGCCCGCCTCCGCTGGGTCAAAACCGGCCGTCGATTCGACAAACAGGTAGAACTACTGTCCGGTGTGAACGTCGGCGAATCGGTCCTGCTCGACGCCGCCCGCGGCGTCGATGGCGCGACGGTCAAGATCGTCGCGCAGGCGGCAGAGCCGGCGCAGACACCGTGAAGTGTGTCCCGCGAGATCGGCGGAGTCGCGAGAAACGCGGGACCTGTCGAGGAGGCTGTCGAGACGAGTCCCGTCTTTCGCGCGTGTCTCGTCTCTCTCGCAAGCACGAGATACGAAGGACGAACAATAATTCATCGATTCATCGCTTCCTATGACTCCTCACCCCTCACCCCTCACCGTTTACGGTTTATCCGGCCGCATCGCGGCGCTCTTCATCGGGAGCAAGCTGACCCCGCTTATCATGGTGGGGGCGCTGCTCCTGGGTCTGTTCGCAATCGTCGCCACACCGCGCGAAGAAGAGCCGCAGATCATCGTGCCGATGGCCGACGTCTGGCTGCCTTTTCCCGGCGCCTCCGCAAAAGTCGTCGAAGAACAACTGACCAAGCCGTTCGAGCGGAAGCTCTCGGAGATCAAGGGCGTGGAGTATGTCTACTCCATCTCTCGGCCTGGCGGGGCGCTGATTATCGTCCGCTTCTACGTCGGTCAGCCGATGGAGCAGAGTCTGGTCGATCTCTACGACAAGTTGATGTCCAATCAGGATCTGTTGCCACCGGGTGCCGAACCTTTCTTGGTAAAGCCCAAGGACGTGAATGACGTCCCGATCGTGACGGTGACGTTGTCGAGTGAGCGGTACGGTGAATTTGAATTGCATCGGTTGGCCGAGCAGGTGTTGGAGGAGGCCAAGAAAGTTGCCGGTACGTCCGGAGGCTTCATTGCCGGAGGCCGGATGCGGGAGTTACGGGTGCAGATCGATCCCACGAGGTTGAAGGCCTATGGACTCACCCCGTTGCAAGTCGCCACCGTCATTCGCGGAGAGAATCGGGCTTTGCCGACGGGCCGGTTCGACAGCGGCAATCAAAGCTTTCTCGTAGAGACCGGCCGCTTCATTCGGTCGCGCGCCGATCTGGAAAGCCTGGTGGTCGGGGTGAGCGAGCAACGACCGGTCTATCTGCGGCACGTCGCGGATGTCATCGACGGACCGGCTGAGGCGACGAGCTATGTCTGGTTCGGTCTGGGCGCCGCCGGCGCCCGTGAGGGGTTAGGGGTAGGGGGTGAGGGGTTGGAGCGACCGGCGGTGACCGTGGCCATTGCCAAACAGGGCGGCACCAACGCGGTGACGGTGGCCGAGCAGGTCATCCGCAAGGTTGAAGACATGAAGGGCGTGACAGTCCCGTCGGATGTGCGCGTGACCGTCACGCGCGATTACGGAGAGACTGCGCAAGAGAAGGCCAACGAACTGTTGTGGCACCTCCTCATTGCCGTCGTCGCGGTGGTCATCTTTCTCGGCGTCGCGCTGGGGCCGCGCCCCGCCCTCGTCGTGTCCATTGCGATACCCCTTACCCTTGCGCTGACGCTCTTTACGTCCATGCTCATCGGGTACACGATCAATCGGGTGACTCTCTTCGCGCTGATCTTCTCGATCGGTATTCTGGTGGACGACGCCATCGTCGTCGTCGAAAACACATACCGGCATTTGACGCTGCGCCTCCGTCCCCATGACGAGGCGTCGATCTATGCCGTCGATGAAGTCGGCAACCCGACGATCCTGGCGACCTTCACCGTCATTGCCGCGCTGCTGCCGATGGCCTTTGTCTCCGGCTTGATGGGGCCCTACATGAGGCCGATTCCCGTCAACGCCTCCATTGCGATGTTCTTCTCGCTGCTGGTCGCCTTCGTCGTGATTCCATGGTTTTGCCGAACCTGTTATCGCGCGCTTGGCGGAAACTCAGCACTCAGCAATCAACCCGCTTCGCCTGCTCAGCGAGGCGAGCACTCAGCACCAGAAGAAGGCGGCTTGACGGCGCGCCTCTATCACCGGGTTCTCTCCCCGCTGCTGGCCCGTCCGATCCTGGCCTATTCCTTCTTGGGCGTGGTCGCGCTTCTGCTGGCCGGATCATGCCTCTTGTTCTACACACGCCATGTCGTCGTCAAGATGATGCCGTTCGACAACAAGAGCGAGTTGCAACTGGTCATCGATATGCCGGAGGGAACGACGCTGGAGGAAACCGCCCGCGCCGCCAAGGCCCTGACCCGATATGTCGCCACGGTACCCGAAGTGCGGGACTACCAGGCCTACGTTGGCACAGCATCACCCTTCAACTTCAACGGTCTGGTGCGCCACTACTTTTTACGGACGTTGCCGCATGAGGCGGACATTCAAATAAACCTGGCGGCAAAGGATCAGCGCCAGGCCCAGAGCCATGAGATCGCGCAGCGGCTTCGGCCCCCGGTCCAGGAGATCGCCCGACAGCACGGTGCGAACGTCAAGGTCGTGGAAGTGCCCCCGGGACCGCCAGTGCAATCGGTGTTGGTCGGAGAAATCTACGGCCCGGACTATGCCAGGCAGATCGCCGTTGCGCGGGAGGTTCGGTCGCTCTTTGAGTCCACACCCGGTGTCGTCGATGTGGACGATTTTATCGAGGCAGATCAGGCAAAGTATGTGTTCACGGTGGATCGTGCGAAAGCGGCCCTCGCCGGAATTTCCACAGATGACATCGTGCATACGCTGCGTATGGCGTTGGAAGGGACGAAGGTCGGGCTGGTTCATATTCCTCAAGAGAAAAGTCCGGTTCAGATCGTACTGCGTCTGCCGCTGGCGGAACGGACGGGGCTCGAACATCTCGGCGAAATCGGATTGCGGACGAAGAACGGAGCCATCGTCCAGCTTTCCGAATTGCTCACCGTCGAACAGACGATTCAGGACAACGCGATCTACCACAAGAACCAGAAGCCGGTGGTCTATATCGTCGCCGATGTCGGAGGCCCCGGCGCGGAACAAGCCGAAAGTCCGGTCTATGGCGTGCTGGGCGTCGGGAAGCAACTGGAGAGTTATCGGCCGGCCGAAGGATACGAGATCGAGCAATTTTTCAGGGCTCAGCCCTGGTCGGAAGACAGGATCGCCATGAAGTGGGACGGCGAGTGGCACATCACCTACGAGACGTTCCGTGACATGGGGATTGCGTTTGCCGTGGCAATGTTGCTGATTTATCTGCTGATCGTCGGGCAATTTCAGTCGTTCCTCACCCCGCTGATCATCATGGCGCCCATCCCGCTTACCTTGATCGGCATTCTGCCTGGCCATTGGCTCACCGGATCCTATTTTACGGCCACGTCGATGATCGGCTTCATCGCGCTGGCCGGCATCATCGTCCGGAACTCGATACTGCTTGTGGATTTTATCCAGCTTCAGGAGCGCGCGGGGGTTCCGCTGTCGGAAGCGGTCATCAAGGCCGGGACGATTCGTACGAGACCGATTGTATTGACCGCTGCGGCATTGATGGTGGGAGCGTTCGTCATCATTCTCGATCCGATTTTCCAGGGGCTGGCCGTATCAATGTTATTCGGAGTGGGTGCTTCTACTCTCCTGACATTGATCGTGATCCCGGTGTTGTACTATCACATGACAGGCAGGACTAACGGGGGCGAGTACTCGATCCCTTCGATCCCGCTTAGCGACGAACCGAACTGATTGGGGTAGGAGAGGTTCTCGGATGCCATATTTTGTGGCTTGCGAACGTTTTGGGAATGGCGTATCTGTTCTTCAAAGCACTTCACCGGAATCCATTCAGAGGTGTCTTATGTCACAAGAAACGACGGCGCCCATCCCGGTCGCTCAGTCAAGAAAGTCATGTGCGCATAGCCGCCTGATCGACGAGGTTCTGGCGAAAGACGGAACACGTACGGGTCGGGTTCGTTGCTATGAGTGCAGCGCGGTCTTCGAGGATCTTGGTCGAAGTCCCAAGTAACTCGATCGAGTGGGATCTGTAGCGAGACGCCGCTGTTGCCTTCTGCGACAATGACATTCTTCCCTCCGTAGCAGAATTCCTCACGTATCGTCTTGATCTGAATCTTCACCGTCGCAACCCTCTGAATTTCCTCCGAGTCGAACGGATTCTGATCAGTAGGCCTTAAGGTCTTCTCCTTGCAGTTCCTGCAAGATTGTGCGGTTGCACTCTTTCATCATGACAGGCGGAGTTGACACCATGCGATGTCTTGGCGGGGCTGCTGCGGGGGTCGCCCTGATTCTCTTTACTTCTGCCCCCTCAATGGCGGAGCAGCAAGCTCAGGCAGAGCCTGAGCTTCGACTCAGCCTGCGCGATGCCATTCAAGCCGCGATCGACAACAACGTCAACGTCCGGCTGCTGAAAGAACGTATCGCTGCGGCGCAGGCTGCTGCGGATACGAGTTTCGGCGCACTGCTTCCGAATGTAAGTGGCTTCGTGAACGGACGGAACCAAACGGTCAATCTCGCCGCGTTCGGGCTCCCGGCCGACCGGCTGGCCGGTTTCGGCCTGACCCGCAGCGTGACGGAACCGTTCGAGGTCTATGATGCGCGCGCGACGTTCGTACAAAACATTTTCAGCCTCAGCCTTATTCAACGGTGGAGGTCGGCGAAAACCGGAGTTGATGTTGCGGGTCTGGAGGCGGAGGTGACGAAACGCGATGTGATGGCAACGGTGGGGCTCCTCTACATTGAGGCGTTGCGGGCCGATGAAGCCGTGAAGGCCAGACAGGCCGACATCGAACTCAGCCAGCAATTGCTGAAGTTGGCAAGAGATCGTCGGGCGGCCGGCATTGCCACAGGGTTGGATGTCACACGGGAGGAAGTCCAACTGGAAAACAATAAACAGCGGTTGCTGGTGTCTCAAAATGAGCAGGAGAGCGCGCGTCTCAACCTGATTCGTGCTCTGGGTATCGCCTTCGAGGTGCGGTTGACGCTGACCGATGAGTTGAAGTTCCTGTCGGTGGCGCCTCAACGCGCGGAGGAGGCCCTCACGGCCGCGCGACAACAGCGGGTGGAATTGAAGGTGCAGGAAAACCGCCAGAAGTTGGCGGCACTCAGCCTCAGTTCCGTAACCAGCGAGCGGTTGCCGTCGCTCTCGTTGAACGGAGATTACGGCTGGATCGGTGTGAAGCCGGAAGATGCTTTGGCAACCCGCTCGATCGGGTTACTGTTCTCCGTTCCGATCTTCGACGGCGGCCAGCGGGAAGGGCGTATCTCGGAAACCCGCAGCCGTGTCCGGCAAGAATCCATCCGGATGAAGGACGTGTCGGATCAAGTGACGCTGGAAGTCCGGAACGCGCTCCTGACATTGGAATCTTCCACGCAGCAAGTTGCCGTTTCCGAGAAGGGGATGGAGTTGGCACTCAAGGAATTGACCTTTGCGCGCGACCGGTTTGCCGCAGGTTTGACGACCAACATTGAAGTGACGAACGCGCAGACCTCAGTGGCGCGGGCTCGCGACAATCAGATTGAAGCGCTGTTTCGCTTCAATGCCTCGCGCATCAATCTGGCTCGGGCGAAAGGGGAGATCGAGAAGCTGTTCTAAGTGGAGCGTGATAGATGCCGACTCTAGGAAAACCGATCACCCTCACTGTCCTGGCCGTCGTCCTTGCCGGAAGCGGCTATGTCGCGCTCGACCGATGGATTCTGAACACCGGATTGCCGGACGGCTTGATTCAAGCGAATGGCCGGATCGAGGGCGATCATGTGACGGTCGCGAGCAAATTCTCAGGACGTATCCAGGAATTGCTCGTCAGGGAAGGAGCGACGGTTACGCAAGGCCAGGTGCTTATTCGACTGGATAACAGCCAGACCGCCGCTCGCGTTCAGCAGGCCAAGCATGCAGCCGAGGCGTTGGAAGCGCAGGTGCAGGGGGCGCACATGACGTTGGCCATCCTCAATCTCGACGTGCCGCTCGCGATTGAACGAGCCGATGCACAGGTCGCCAAGGCGAAGGATACAGTGGACAAGGCTCTTTCCGTGGCACGAGAGGCGCGCAGCGATG
Organism: Nitrospira sp. SG-bin2; assembly: GCA_002083405.1. Classification (GTDB taxonomy): domain Bacteria; phylum Nitrospirota; class Nitrospiria; order Nitrospirales; family Nitrospiraceae; genus Nitrospira_D. The sequence continues at coordinate 5,969 of LVWT01000053.1, forward strand.
CCCAACGATTCAAGGATCTTGCTGCAAAAGACGAGGCGTCTATCCAGCAACGGGATCAAGCCGTGATGCGATGGGAAGTTGCCCGGAAAGACATCGGATCGGCACGGTCCGCGCTGACCCAAGCGACCAAGGAGCTCGCGCAGGCCGAACTGGGGTGGAAGCGCATTCGCGCGAAGGAATCGGATGTGGTCGCGCTCGAACAGCAGCGTGACCAGGCCTATGCATTCCTCGATGAAGTCGAAAGCGTCCTCAAGGATTTGACGATCACTGCTCCCACGAGTGGGACGGTCACCACAAGAATGGTCGATGTGGGCGAAGTGGTTGCAGCCGGGGCGCCGCTCCTCGAACTTATCGATCTCGACCACCTCTATCTCAAGGTCTATGTCCCAGAGGTGCAGATCGGAAAGGTGCGGCTGGATTTGCCTGCTCGGGTCTATACCGATGCGTTTCCTGACCGACCGTTCGCTGCGGCGGTTCGTTATATCGCATCGAAAGCGGAGTTTACGCCAAAAGAGGTCCAAACACCGGATGAACGGGTGAAATTGATCTACCCGGTGAAACTGTACCTCAACGAAAACCCGGATCATCGTCTCACACCGGGCCTTCCGGCCGATGCGATCATTCGATGGAAGGACGATGTGGCATGGGCGAAGCCGAGGGGTTAGGGCGAGCAGGGAACCTTTGTGCTAGCTGAGCGCGTACGACTCGGGTGATGCGGAGCCTCGGCGACGCGGGGATGGCGGGTGAAATCGTCGGTGCTCGCTCAATGCGCGCAGTAATAGGTCCCCCATTCGCCCTAACCGGAAAAGAATGAAAGAAATGGGATACGCTTCTTCACCTAAAACCTCAGCGCTCGCGCCTCCACACTCGGATGTGATCGTGCGCGTCTCGCAATTCGTGAAGCGCTACAAAAAGCAGGTGGCGGTCGACGGAGTCGATCTTGAAGTCAGGAAAGGCGAGATTTATGGCCTGATCGGTCCGGATGGTTCGGGTAAAAGCAGCCTGATGAAAGCGATTGCCGGAGTGCTGACCTATGACCAAGGGACGGTCGAAGTCTTCGGAACCTTGGTCGATTCGGAACGAGCTGCGGAGCTGGTGAAGCAACGAATCGGATTTCTGCCACAAGGGCTCGGACTGAATCTGTACCCCGATCTCTCCGTTGAAGAGAACATCGATTTCTTTGCACGACTCCGGCTGGTGCCGGATCGTGATCTCATTGAGCGAAAGACCAGGCTGCTGGCCATGACCCGCCTCGACAAGTTCCGCGGTCGAGCGATGAAGAATCTGTCCGGTGGGATGAAACAGAAGTTGGGGCTGATCTGCACCCTTATCCACGAGCCGGAGCTGGCGATCCTGGATGAACCGACGACCGGTGTCGATCCTGTGTCACGACGGGAGTTTTGGGCCATTCTCGCCGAGTTGCTGCAGGAGAAAGGAATGACCGCGTTGGTCTCTACGGCCTACATGGATGAGGCTTCACGGTTTCATCGGCTGTCATTTCTGTCGAGCGGGAAGGTGTTGGCATCGGGAACGCCAGCGGAAGTCCAAATGCTGGCTCCTGGATCAATGGTGACGTTTGAAGCCACGCCTCAACTGGATGCGATTGCCCGGCTCAAGACACAGTATAAGCAGGTTGAGGCATTGGGTTCCCTGCTTCGCGTTTTCACGGAAGAGCCCATTCACGCCGCCGCGATGCAATCGATCACATCAAGCCTGGGTGCTATCAAGCCTGTGCAACTTCAAGTCGATGAGCCGGAACTGGAAGATGTTTTTGTTGCGCTGTTGCTTTGCCAGGTTGAACAGCCAACAGCCATCGAGATGCCTCCCGCCGCACCCCTAACGTCGAATGACTCGTTAGCGATCGAAGCAAAGGGTCTCATCCGCGACTTTGGAACCTTTCGTGCGGTGGACCGTGTCAGCTTTCAGGTCAAGCAAGGTGAAATCTTCGGCCTGCTCGGAGCCAATGGTGCGGGAAAGACAACCGTCATCAAGATGTTGAACGGCATCTTGCCCCCGACCGGGGGAGAAGGCTGGGTTGCAGGGGCGGATATGAAGACTGCGGGCGGTACCATCAAGGAGCGAATCGGGTATATGTCCCAAGCCTTTTCGCTGTATCTCGACCTAACCGTCGTGGAAAACATTGGTCTGTTTGCCGGGATCTACGGACTGGACGCGAACGCGACGGACCAGCAGCTCAAATGGATCGTGTCGATGGCCGGCTTGAAGGGATATGAGTCGAGCTTGACTAGCCGACTGCCGATGGGTGTTCGCCAGCGCTTGGCGCTTGGCTGCGCCCTCGTACACCAGCCGCGTGTCCTGTTCCTGGACGAACCGACCTCCGGCGTCGATCCGATCGGCCGTCGGCATTTCTGGGACATCCTGTCGAAGCTGGCGCGGGAAGAAGGGGTCGCGATCCTTGTGACCACCCATTACATGAGCGAAGCCGAACACTGCGACCACCTGGCGCTGATGTACGCAGGCCGGATCGTGGCGGAAGGGTCTCCGGGCGACATGAAGCGCCAGGTTGAGAAAGAAGCCGGACAACTCCTCGAAGTGGCGACGGATCAGCCAGGGCTGGCTCTGCGTCGAGCGACGCAGACGGGGTTTGCCGGTGCCGCGCTTTTTGGAACCAAACTTCATTTGCTTTCGCTCGATCCCCCTCAGGATGAAGCGCGGCTTCGCACTGCCTTGTCATCCGACGGCGTGTCTATCCAGGCAGTCTCCACCCGTCCTCTCAGCCTCGAGGACGTGTTCGTCCACCGGGTCATGGCGCTGGAACGGCAGGAGCAAGCGACGGCGAAAGGGTCGGCAGCATGAATCTCCGGCGTATCGCAGCGGTGGCCTCGAAAGAATGGCGCGAAACTGTTCGAGACCGCATATTCCTGTCCCTCGCCTTTCTGATTCCAATCCTCTGGATGCTGGTATTCGGCTATGGCATGGTCCTAGACGTCGAAAACATTCCCTATGCCGTGGTGGACCGGGATCAGAGTTCACTCAGCCGAGACTACCTCTACCGTTTCCAGCAGTCGCGCTATTTCGATTTCAAGGGAACCTTGTCGAACGAACGAGAGGCTGCACCCTTATTGGCGGCGAGCCGTATCCGTGCGGCGATCATCATTCCCGAGAAGTTTCAGGAGCGACTGAGTGCAGGCCAGACGGTCGGTGTGCAGACGCTGGTCGACGGGACGTTTCCGCTCCGGAGCGACATCACGAAAGGCTACATCATCGCGATCAATACGGCGTTCAGCGGCGAGCTCGTTGTGAAGTATGTCGCCCACGTCAAAGGCCTTTCTCATGAACGGGCACAAGCGCTCATTCAACCGGTCAAGTTAGAGGTACGGTACCTCTACAATCAGGAAGTGAAGAGTGCATGGACGATCGCGCCCGCACTCGTGATGTTTGTCTTGACCCTGGCCCCTCCGCTGCTGACTGCGCTTGGAGTGGTTCGGGAAAAGGAACGGGGGTCGATCTACAACATCTTCAGTTCCACGGTCACACGGCTTGAGTTTCTCGTCGGCAAGCTGGCTCCCTATGTCGCGATCTCAGCCTTCAATATCGTCGTCCTGTGGGCCATGACTGTCTATCTCTTTGGCGCGCCCTTCAAGGGGAACGGTCTGTTTTTCTACGCGACCGCATTGCTGTTTGTCTTCATCACCACCGGGCAGGGGTTGATCGTCAGTCTGCTGGTCAGCACCCAGCAAGCTGCCGCGGTCATCACGGTTGTGTTGAGCATCGTACCGACCATTCTCTATGGCGGGCTGTTGGTGCCGGTCTCAGCCCTCGGTCCTGAGACGAAAGTCATCGCGCATCTCTTCCCCGCGATGTATTTCACCAACATCGTGCACGGAACGTTTCTAAAAGGAGTAGGGATTGAGGTCTTGTGGCCGGATGTCTCCATCCTCGTCGTGTATGCCGCTTCACTACTGAGCATCGGCTATTGGCTGTTTCGCAAGAGGCCGTCCATATGATGCACGCTATTCTTGTGCCCATGGTGCAGGCGGTCTGGTGGCGACGGATATATGTAATGATCGTGAAAGAACTGCGCCAGCTTTCCCGTGACAAGGCGCTCATCGGCTTCTTTTTCTGGGCCTTTATCATGGATGTCTATCTCGCCGGCAGCGGCACCAGCATGCAACTTGTGAACGCGGGGCTGGTGGTCCATGACTCGGACCATAGTATGGCGTCACGCGAGCTGATTCATCGATTTCACATGCCGTACTTTCGATTCGACGGTGAGGTTGCCCACCCGAACGAAGGCGTTCGACGGTTGGATTTCGGCGATGCGGTTGTGCTGCTGAACATCCCACCGCGCTTTCAAGAGTCTCTGGCGAGCGGAGAAGCGACAGCTGTTCAGATGCAGGTAGCCGCCACCCATTCACCTCAGGGCCTGTCGGCAGCCAGTTACGGAGCGAGGATCGTCGGGGAGTTCGGCCTCGAATCTTCCCTCCGGCGAATGGGGATGTCCACGAACGGGAGCGCTGCACTGCCCATTGTTCGAAGCGACCATCGCGTGTGGTACAACCCCAATCAGAACGAGTCCTGGTTCATGTCGATTTCCGAAGTCCTCACTATTACCACCATCTTCTCGGTCCTGCTACCGGCTGCGGCACTCGTCCGAGAACGAGAGCGTGGGACGGTGGAACAGCTGCTGGTCTCTCCGCTGACTCCCTTTCAGATCATGGTTCCCAAAGTGATTGCGATGACGCTGGTCATTCTTGCCGGCACGGCCATGAGTCTGTTCGGTATCTTGCATGGAATCTTTGATGTCCCAATGAAAGGCAGCCTGCTGCTCTACTTTACGATGACCACTCTGTATGTCTTTACCACTGCGGGGCTTGGCCTTGTTGCCGCCACGATCGCGACGAATCAAGCACAAGTCAGCCTGATGACGATTCTGGTCGTGGCTCCCATGATTAATTTGTCAGGGACATGGACGCCGCCGGAAGCGATGCCGGTTCTCCTGCGCGATCTTATGCAGCTGTCGCCGCTCTATCATTTCGTCACGATCAGTTACGGGATTCAGCTGAAAGGCATCGGGCTCGATATTCTCTGGCCGTCCATCCTGGCCATGCTGGGGTTAGGCGGTTCCTTGTTCGGTTTCGGCATGTGGCGGTTCCGGAGGCAGTTCCGGTGAAGAGCCATCATATTAAACCTGGGTTAATTTACTTCGCGCTCGTGTTCGGTGCCGGGTTCGTACTGGGAATCATCCGCGTTCTCTGGCTCGTTCCGGTTGTCGGGACGAGGACAGCCGAGTTGCTGTAGATGTCCATCATGCTCGTAGCGATTATTCTTTCGGCGCGGTGGGTGGTTCGGCATTTCAGCGTGCCCCCGACAGCATCGAGCCTGATCGGGATGGGGGGTATTGCGTTGGCCCTAATTCTCGTGTCGGATTTCACGGTCGTGCTCTGGATTCGAGGCCTCTCGTTCGGGCAGTACGTCGAAGCATTCGATCCAGTGGCCGGAACTGCCTACTTCGTGATGCTGGGCGTCTTTGCCGTCTTGCCGCTGTTTGTTGCGCGGCCTTGGAGGTCCGGAGGCCTCATATTCTGGTTACCGGTGCTGCTTGTTCTGCCGGCTGGCCAAGCCTGTGCGGAGGAGACAACCGAGAAGAAGGCTAGTGTGGCCCTCGACTGTCGGTATGATCAGGCCAGTGAGGGAACGATCAACTCGGCCTTCCCTAAAGACGACGTATTTCGACCTTTGATGGCGGATCCGAAACAGCCACAGTTCTTCGCAAGTTGGCAGGCAGTGAGGGTAAGAACGGATCGAACGTCTGTCAACATCGGATCGGTGGGATTCGGTGAGAACTTTGGGGTTTACACGAGGCGAGAGGGTTGTAACGGATGGCAAGCCGGAGTTCTCGCCGGCGTGTTCTCCCAGTTCAACTTGGACGCGCCTTCATCGGATCTTATCAATGCCGACTATATCGTGGGAATACCCCTGTCCTGACGATCCGGGGGATGGTCGACGAGAGCCCGTCTCTACCACCAGAGCAGCCATCTGGGTGATGAATTTCTGCTGGGCCGTCCGGGATTCAACCGGGTGAACCTGAGCTTTGAAGAGTTGGAAGCGATCCTGTCATACGACTATCGTTGGGCCAGGATGTACGCCGGTGGCGGGTACTTGGTGCATCGCGAACCCGCTTCGCTCGATCGTAGCCGTGTGCAGTGGGGATTGGAATTGCGCGGCCCGACGATGGCGTCGCCGATCCTGGGCGCGATGCTGGCGGGACTGCGCATCACTCCGGTGCTCGGCACAGATTTTAAGTTCTTCGAAGAACTGAACTGGCAAATGAACACTAATGTCGTCGGAGGGATTGAATGGTCGATGGATGGATCGATCCGTCGACTCCGCTTCCCGTTGAATTACTATCACGGCTTCAATCCGTATGGCCAGTTCTTCGCGCAGAAAATTGAGGCGGTCGGGTTTGGGTTGTATTTGGCCTTCTAGACTAACCCAGTGATGAACCGCAGGGGTGACGCGATGGTGGAAAATTCTGACGCAAAGAAGGTTGCAGTCGACAATCCCCTCGTCGCCTACTTCTCCATGGAAATCGGGCTCGACCCCGGCATGCCGACTTATGCGGGCGGGCTGGGTGTGCTGGCGGGAGATACCATCCGTTCTGCCGCTGACCTGGAGATCCCCATGGTGGCGGTAACGTTGCTGCACCGGCGCGGCTATTTTTATCAACGGCTGGATGAGCATGGTTGGCAGCATGAAGAGCCGGTCGCCTGGCCGATCAACGATTTCTGCAAGCCGGTGGAGCAGCGTGTCATGGTTGAGATCGAAGGTCGCACCGTGCACGTCGGAGCGTGGCAGATTCGCGTGAGGGGCGAGTCGGGCGGCGAGGTGCCCGTGTACCTGCTCGATACCGATGTGAGCGAGAACCAGCCGTGGGACCGAACGCTGACGGATGTGCTCTATGGAGGTGACGACCATTACCGTTTATGTCAGGAAATGGTGCTGGGGGTCGGAGGGTTTCGACTCTTGCGGGCCCTTGGATACCAGGCCATCCGTCGGTTCCACATGAATGAGGGGCACGCCGCCTTGTTCGTCCTTGCGCTTGGCGACGAGAAACTGGCCTCGCGGAACTGGTCGGATTCGATTTCAAACGAGATGATCGAAGCCATTCGCGAACAGTGTGTATTCACGACCCATACCCCGGTGCCGGCCGGGCACGATAAGTTTCCCGAGACGCTCGCGCGCCAAGTGCTCGGCGATCGTTGGTGGTCCATACTGAAGGCTTGCGGTGTTGGAGAGACGTTAAATCTGACGCAACTAGCTCTGCGGGGCGCCCGGTATGTCAACGGGGTTGCCATGAGGCATGGCGAGGTCTCGCACAGCCTCTTCCCCGGCTATCCGATTCACTCGATTACCAACGGTGTCCACGCGGTGACCTGGGCCGCTCCCTCGTTTCAGTCGCTCTACGACCGGCATCTTCCGGACTGGCGGCGCGATCAGCTCTCGCTTCGATACGCGATCAGCATTCCCGGCGATCAGATCTGGGCCGCCCACCAGGAGGCGAAACGGGTGTTGGTCGAGCATGTGAATCGAGAGACCAACGCCGGATTCGATCGGGACGTGCTGACGCTGGGGTTCGCCAGGCGGGCTGCGGCCTACAAGCGGGGGACCTTGATCTTTCACGACATCGAGCGGCTGGCCAAGATTGCCGAACTCGCCGGGCCTGTCCAAATCGTCTTCAGCGGCAAGGCCCATCCGCGTGACCAGGACGGGAAGGAGATGATTCACAAGATCCATGAACTTCGCGATGCCTTGCGGGGCAGGATTCCGGTGGCGTATCTGACGAACTACGACATGACACTGGCCAAGCTCGTATGTGCCGGCGCGGATGTCTGGCTCAATACGCCGCTCCCTCCGATGGAGGCCTCGGGGACCAGCGGCATGAAGGCGGCGGTCAATGGAGTGCCCAGTCTCAGCGTGCTCGACGGGTGGTGGATCGAAGGACATGTGGAAGACGTAACCGGTTGGTCCATCGGTGATCGGGTGGAGGCATGCATGGAGCCGAGCGGGGGGATGGATGCCTGTCATGCAGAGGAGCTCTACCGCAAACTCGAAGAGAAAATTCTCCCTTGTTTTTATCGAAACCGTGAGGGGTTTATCGAGATCATGCGCCATGCGATCTCATTGAACGGCGGGTTCTTCAATACCCAGCGCATGGTAGCGCAATACCTTCACAATGCCTATCGACTGGTTGGTGAGTATGCCCGACTCGGGTAACGAGGGCAGCCGCTCGATTCTAGTGATCAATGGCGGGTCGTCGACGCTCAAGTTTGCCCTCTTTCGCGCCGGGGACAGTCCTGTCCGTAGATTGTCGGGCTTGATCGACCGTATCGGATCGCCACAGGGTACCTTCACATGGATGCAGGAAGGCGCCAGCCACGGCGATCGTCGAATCGTTGCAACCCTCGATCACGCGTCCTGCCTCGAACCGATTCTGGAATGTGCTCAAGACAAGCTTGCGCGCGAGCCATTGCTGGCGATTGGACACCGAGTTGTGCATGGCGGCAAGGAATATCGTGAGCCGCAACGAGTGACGCCGGTTGTGATGGAAGAACTGCAACGGCTGAGTCCGTTCGATCCGGAACATCTTCCGGCTGAGATCAAATTGATCGAGGCCTGTGCCCGGCGATACCCTCGTCTCCCGCAAGTCGCCTGTTTCGATACGACGTTTCATCAGGGCATGCCGAACGTAGCCCGTCTGCTGCCGATCCCAAGGCGCTATGACAGGTTGGGACTTCAGCGATACGGGTTCCATGGATTATCGTATGCCTTTCTCATGAAGGAACTGGCCCGAATCGGGCGGCAGGGCGAAGCCAGCGGCCGCGTCATTCTCGCTCACTTGGGAAACGGCGCCAGCATGGCCGCCGTGAAGGACGGCAAGAGCGTTGAGACCACGATGGGGTTTACCCCGGCTTCCGGCATGCCGATGAGCCGCCGATCGGGAGATCTCGATCCGGGGCTTGTCTCTTATCTGTCCCGAACGGAAGGGATGAGCGCCGATCGGTATCATCAGATGGTCAACACCGAATCGGGCTTGCTCGGCGTCTCGGAGATCAGTGCCGATATGCGTGATCTCCTCAAGGAGGAACAGAACGATCCGCGCGCGGCTGACGCTGTCTCGCTGTTCTGTTATCAGGCCAAAAAATGGATCGGCGCATTGGCGGCGGCGCTGGGGGGCGTCGATACCCTGGTGTTCAGCGCGGGGATCGGTGAGCAGTCGCCCGCCATTCGCGCGCGTATCTGCGAGGGTTTGGAATTTCTCGGCGTTGCCATCGATCACGCACGCAATCAGCAGAACGACGCCGTGATTTCTAGTGAAGGCGGCAGGGTGACCGTGCGGGTGATTCACACGGATGAAGAGCGTGAGATCGCCGCGTCCGTCATGGCCTTGTTGAGCACAGACTGAATCGGGAGGTGAGAAAGATTATGGACAGGCGTCGAACCATCGGGAAGCCTCTGAGTCCGGAGGCAGCCAAGCAACTGGATGCCTACTGGCGGGCGGCCAATTATCTCTCTGTCGGACAAATCTATCTGTACGACAACCCACTCTTGAAACAACCGCTGACGCGCGCCCACATCAAGCCGCGCCTGCTCGGCCATTGGGGTACGACGCCGGGCTTGAATTTCATCTACGCGCATCTGAACCGCATCATCAAGGAACACGACCTCAACATGATCTATATCGCGGGGCCCGGTCATGGCGGTCCCGGGCTTGTGGCGAACGCCTATCTCGAGGGCACCTACAGCGAAGTCTACACCGATGTCTCGCAGGACGAACGCGGGATGAAGCGGCTGTTCAAGCAGTTTTCATTCCCCGGTGGCATCCCCAGCCACGTTGCGCCCGAGACGCCCGGCTCCATTCATGAAGGAGGCGAACTGGGATATGCGCTGTCGCATGCGTATGGGGCCGTCTTCGACAATCCGGATTTGATTGCGGCCTGCGTGGTCGGCGATGGGGAAGCGGAAACTGGCCCGCTCGCCACGAGCTGGCATTCCAATAAGTTTCTCAATCCGGCGACCGACGGAGTCGTGCTCCCGATTCTCCATCTGAATGGATACAAGATCGCAAATCCAACCGTGCTGGCCAGAATCAGCCATGACGAATTGGATCACCTCTTCCAGGGCTATGGATATAGTCCCTCTTTCGTCGAGGGCCGCGATCCACATACGATGCATCGGCTCATGGCGTCCACACTCGACGCCTGTCTCGATGAGATCCGACGTATCCAGATCCGGGCCCGGAAGAAGGGCATCGTGGAACGGCCTCGCTGGCCCATGATCATCCTACGGTCACCCAAGGGTTGGACCGGTCCACAGGAGATCGATGGCAGGAAGACGGAGGATTACTGGCGGAGTCATCAGGTGCCTATGGGCGACATGGACGAGCCGGCACATATCAAGATTCTCGAACGGTGGATGAAGAGCTATAAGCCCGGGGAGCTGTTCGATGCCTCGGGACGATTCAAGCCCGAGCTCGCCGAGCTGGCGCCCAAAGGAGTGCGCCGCATGAGCGCGAATCCTCACACGAACGGCGGGCTGCTCCTCAAAGATCTGCGCCTGCCTGATTTTCGCCGGTATGCCGTTGCGGTGAAACAGCCTGGTGCTGTCGAGGCGGAGGCGACCCGCGTGATGGGGGTATTCTTGAGGGAAACGATGAAACTCAATCTGGCCGATCGTAACTTTCGCCTCTTCAGTCCGGACGAAAACAACTCAAACCGCTGGCAGGATGTCTTGGAGATCACCAATCGAGCCTGGATGGCGGAGCGTCTTCCATACGACGATCACCTGGCGCCGGACGGGAGGGTGATGGAGATGCTCAGTGAACACCAATGTCAGGGGTGGCTGGAGGGGTATCTCCTGACCGGTCGGCATGGGTTCTTTTCGTGCTACGAAGCCTTCATTCACATCATCGATTCGATGTTCAATCAGCATGCCAAGTGGCTGAAGGTCTGCGGCCACATTCCCTGGCGGAGACCAATCGCCTCCTTGAATTACTTGTTGTCCTCTCATGTCTGGCGGCAGGACCACAATGGGTTCAGTCATCAAGATCCCGGTTTCATCGACCACGTTGTGAACAAGAAGGCCGAGGTGATCCGGGTGTATCTCCCGCCCGATGCCAATACGCTGCTGTCCGTCACCGATCATTGTCTGCGCAGCCGCAATCACGTGAACGTCATCGTGGCGGGCAAGCAGTCAGCGCCGCAATGGCTCGACATGGATGCCGCGGTGAAGCACTGCACGGCCGGCATCGGCATTTGGGAATGGGCCAGCAACGACAAGCACAGCGAGCCGGATGTGGTGATGGCCTGCTGCGGCGACGTGCCCACCATGGAAACGCTCGCGGCCGTGTCCTTGATAGGGACGTATTTTCCCGAACTATCCGTACGGGTGGTCAACGTGGTGGATCTTATGAAGCTGCAGCCACCCTCTGAACATCCGAACGGATTGTCGGACAAGGACTTCGATGCCCTGTTCACGACGGAGAAGCCGATCATCTTCGCCTTCCACGGCTATCCCTGGCTGATCCACCGCCTGACGTACCGGCGGACCAATCACAAGAACTTGCACGTGCGTGGCTACAAGGAAGAAGGCTCGACCACGACGCCGTTCGACATGGCGGTGATGAACGATCTGGACCGGTTTCATCTGGTCGCCGATGTCATCGATCGGATCCCCCTGCACGGGTCCCAGGCCGACTATGCCAAGCAGGCTCTCCGCGACAAACGCATCGAGCACAAACAGTACATTGCTAAATATGGCGAAGATATGCCGGAGATCAGCCGGTGGAAGTGGAGCGGGCGGAGGAATGCCACAAAGGGTGCGCGGTCTCTTTGAATTCATCCCGCCAGGCGGAAACACACAGCCGTACAGCCAAATTTTCCGGTCGAGATGGGTGAATTTTCCATCTGAAGTATGTTATCGAAGGAGGATTTTATAGGGGAAAGCTAGGCAGCTGAACTAGCAGGCTGTTGACAAACCCTCTCCTCCTCC
>LVWT01000054.1 GCA_002083405.1 Nitrospira sp. SG-bin2
GTTTCAAAAGGCTCGTTTGTCAACAGCCTGTTAGTTTCGGCGAAGGGGCCGTCGATTACGGTGCGTGTGCTCCCCGAAAACCTGACGCGCGCTCCCTTCGAGCTCGGCTGGAGCCCTTCACCCGCCAGCATCACGCCGGCCTTCTTTAATTCCTCGTTGAATTTGCCCATCTCGGTCAGCAACTGCTCGCTCGGCATCACGCCCGCTTCCGAATCCTTTGTCGCTTTGACGATGACCATGAACCGCATACAAACACCTCTTTATCGCTCTTCGTAAGCTTGTTGGACTTGCTGCATGTCGGGTTTGCTCATTTGAAGAATCGCCGCCATGACTCGTTCTGATTTCTCGCTGTCCTTGTCCCGCAGCATCTCATCCCAGGCCGGCACGACTATCTGCCAGGACAATCCGTACTTGTCTTTCAACCAGCCGCAGGGTCCTTCTTCTCCGCCCTCGGAAAGCTTGCCCCACATCTCGTCGATTTCGGCCTGCGTTTCGCACTTCACCATAAAGGAGACCGCTTCTGTAAACTTGAAGAGCGGTCCGCCATTGAGCGCAACGAATTCTTGCCCTTCAATTTCGAACGTCACGGTCATGACCGACCCCGTCGGTCTCCCCGACACCTGTGCGCCAGCGTCTCCATAACGGGTGATCGGGCCGAGTTTCGAGTGCTTGAACACGGAGACGTAAAACTTCGCCGCCTCTTCGGCTTGAGTGTCGAACCATAGACATGGAGTAATCCTTTGCATGATAGATGACTCCTTCATAATAAAATGGCTGCCTACTGATTAGTCGAATCAGTAGGCCCTAAATCGACAGGTATGCCAACTCTCCGATTCCCTCAAAAAAGACCTTGCCTTTTCGTTACTTGTCTTCGGCTGTCACGAGAGCCCGAGTCCGCGGGCCATGCCGGCTGCGACAAATGGGATGGCCAGGAGCACGATCGCTTCCGCGCGCAACCACTGTTGAAGGCCTCGAACTTGTTCGTCAGATGGCAGAAATGCAGATTGCGAGCGAGCTTGCTTACTCCATCGGATCAGCCGCACGGTTGGCGGAATCGAGAGGAATGCCACTGTCATAAAGAGACCGACCTTGGTCCAGAAGAGGGGATTCGACAGATAAAAGGATGAGCCCTTTGCGCCCCAATAGACGCGACTGAATCCCGCGCCGAGCAGCAGCACCGCGCTCGCGCCATAGACTCGATCTAAGTTTGCGGCCAAACCAAGGCTCGACGCGGTGATCCCCGGTCTGATGAGGGCGCTCTGCGCTGCGAGGATGGCGACGAGCGTGAAGGCCAACAGAAAGTGAAAGGCGGAAAGAACTAAATCGATCATCGGCTACCCTTGTCTATGCCGACAGTTCTCGTCAACGGCACAATGCTCGTGATGCAGGTCGGTTGAGTTGTGCCTGATGGCTTGTGATCCGCCATTTGACTGCTGCGTCCCACCGAGTGGTTGAATCGGCAGGCTGTTTACAGCGACAGCGCCACGAGTTCCTTCATCGACCCCCTATCAGCGTCGCTCCGCCGCCTTATCGGCGACGGCAATGGCCTCGATCTCGATCATCGCGTCTGGGGAAAAGAGCGAACTCACTTCAACGATCGTGTCGGCGGGATAGGGGGCGGTAAACCATTTCCCGCGCAATTCGACGATCTTGTCGAAATTGCACATGTCGGTGAGGAAGATCGTGACCTTGACGACATTCTTTAAGCTCGACCCACCAGCCCAGAGCACGCAATCGAGATTTTCGAACGCCTGCTTCGCCTGAGCGTCAAAGTCGCCGACTCCGACAATCCGACCGTTCCGATCGATCGCAGCCTGACCGGAGATGAACAACAGGTCGCCGACACGATAGCCTTGAGCCAGACGAAACGGTTCATAGGGGTCCGGTTTGATAACGATTCGCTCGATTTTCATGGGTACTTCCCCAACACCTCCCGCATCACAATTGCCAAGTCGCGCAAGGCCTGCCCACCGTCTCCCACGAACACAGATCCGTGCATGAGGGCCAATTGCGCTGGAAGAAGTTGAGCCAAGCCATGCAGGATTGGTTCGGTCAACGGCGTGTAAGGGTAGGGATCGGCAAAAGGCCCCTTCTTGCCTGCGAGCAGCGCCTGCTTGGCCCGATCGACGATATCGGTCTTGGTCATCGGTTCAACGTCTCCTTCATGAGTGAACAAATCCGAGCACAGCAACGTTCGGGTGACCTCTTCGAACAAAAGGCCCGCCTCCCAGTTGTGCGGCACATGTGGCGTCTGCTGATACCGGAAACGATAGGCGCCGGTCTTGAGAATCTCGTCGTGCGCCAACACGTGCGCGGGACGGACGGCGAAGTCGTTCACGCTCACGACCGCCCCAACCAAGCCGCATACCGGCGCTGCCTGAGGCGCAATGGCCAGCCACTCATTCAGTGCTCCACATTCATCCGCTTCGAAGTGGCTGAACGAGATCCATCGCAATGTCGCGGGATTGATGACGCGCGCCACCGCATCTCGAACAAGCGGGAACATTTGTTTCATTCCCGTGTGAAACAACAGCGGTTCGTCGTCCTTGATCAGGAAGTGATTGAATCTGAGGTTGAACTCCCGGACATAGATCGAAATCACATAGTGATCGGGGGCGATTTCCGTGATCCTGGTTTTGTCAGTCACCGCATCTCCTTAGTCTGTGAAACCGAGTGGTATGTCCTGTTCAAGACAGGATAGCGGGCCAATAGACCCCGTTTGTCGGACCCGAAGGTTGCGTATCCATAAGGGTCATCTGCTGCACGACTCTGAGCCCGTTTTCGAGACACCACCGGAAGAGTTCACCGTTTCCGGTCGGGATGAGAATGCCCGGCCCCGTAAACCCGTCAGCCGATGCGATCAAGGCCTTCAGATCCTCGTTCGTCTCACCCACGCCATGGCCCACAAATCCGACTCCCGTCGTGTAACCGGTGATCCGCTCGTTGCTCTCAACCACGGCAGCTGTCCCGCGTGCGATGGCGTACGCCACCTCGTGCTCACGATCAAAGCCCTGCACCTTTCGACAAAGCGCGTTGCAGGCGCGTGCGTCACTCTCGGACGCTCTTCGCACCGTGCGGGACGGAAAGTTAACCTTGATCGGTCGGCCTGTCATGTTGGACAGCAACTCGCTGGCAATAAAGCCCGACTTCGCATAGAGACATAGCGAACGGTTGTGATATCCGACTTGAATAATCTGTTGCCGTCTATGGCCCTGCGTGGCCAAGAACTCCATGCCATGCTGCAGCAAGCGTCGGCCAACCCCACAATTCTGGGCTTTCGGATCGATAGTCAGGACACTGATGCCGCCCACTTGCGACCGGCGCGAGACGAAGATGCTGCCGAGTATGCGGCCTTCTCTTTCGGCTACAAAGGCGTCGAAAGCGGGCGCGTGTAACAGGTCGCTCAGTAGTCCTTCTGCAGCCCCCGCGTCGGGAAAATCGGGAGGAAAGTTGTGGCGCCTGGAGATGTCCCGGAATGCTTCATACATGACCTTCCCGCAGGTCTGGATGTCCTTCATCTGGACCGGTCGTAGTTCCATCGTGGTGTCCTGCTGCCTGGTATCGTCTGCCACATCGCCGGTGTCGTGCTCGCAGATCTCTTTCAACGGACACATGTGTCTCGATACCCTCCAACGTGGTGCCGCATGGTTCAACCTTCTTCAGGATCCGGACGTGATTATGCACCTTTCGACGGCGATCGAACTAAAGACTACACTCCCGGTATAGCGCGACACCCTCTTGCTTATCCCTTTCCGACTTCCGACCCATGCGTTGCCGGTATCTGCTGAGCAGAATCCAGAGGTGACCATCCACCGCCCAAGGCCTTATAGAGTTGGACGACTGAGACCAGGTGCAATCGATGGGTCCCGGCCAGCGCCAGTTCCGCCTCAAAGAGATTGCGCTGCGCGACGAGCACGTCGAGATAGTTGGCGAGCCCGCCTTTGTACCGGAGACTCGCCAGTTGCAGAGCCGACTGTAGGGCTTCCACCTGTTCGGCCTGTGCCACACGTTGTTCGCGAGCGGTCGAGACGGCCACCAATGCGTCTTCAACCTCTCGAAAGGCGACAAGGACTGTTTGTTCGTACTGTGCAAGCTGCTCCCGTGCCTGTGCTTCGGCGGCTTTCTGCTGAAACCCTAACGCGACGGCATTGAACAAGGGGCCGGCCACGCTTGGACCGATGACGCCGAACGCGGTCTCGCTTGCAATAAGTCGGGAGAACTGAGGACTGGCGACACCGAGGATCCCCGTAATGCTGAGTTTCGGAAAACGGTCCGCCTTGGCGGCGCCGATTCGTGCCGTCATCGCTGCCAACGTCTGTTCAGCCTGCACCACATCCGGCCGGCGCTGTAATAATTCTGAAGGCAGGCCGGGTGGGACATCCGGAACCAGCACTTGTTCTGTCAGCGACTGTCCTCTCAGGATGCGACCAGGATTGCGTCCAAGCAACACACTGAGCTGATTCTCTTTTTGCACCATCTGGCGGGTCAATTCTGCGACACGCGCTGCGGCGTTCGCCCGCTCTGCGACGAACTGATCCGCGTCAATTTTTGTAATCACACCCTGCCGCACACGCGCCTGGGCGATCCTGACCGATTCTTCCCACGATCCCAGCGTGCGCTTCGCCACGGTCAGCTGCAGATCAAACTGCAGCAGATCGAAGTACGCTTCCGCGACGCCGCTCACGAGCTGGAGTACGACCGCCCGCCGGGATTCTTCACGGGCTAAAAGGTCAGCGTATGCCGCTTCGTGTGATCGGCGAATGCGGCCCCAAATGTCCAATTCCCAGGCAAGATTGCCCTGCAGGTAATAATTGAACGCGTTGGGGAACCCCGGAAACAGAAAGTTCGCCTTTCGGCCGAAGGACGGCGCACTGGCCGTTATTTCAGCCTTCGGAATAAAATCCATCTTCGCCGTAAGCACGCGCGCTTGAAATTCTTCAACGGAAGCCACGGCCCGCCTGAGGTCTTTGTTCTCACTCAGCGCAATCCGGATGAGCCGTTGGAGTTCCTCATCCTTTAAAAGGTCCCACCAGGAGAGGTTGGCGAAGGACTCGGCCTCCTGCGTGGCGCCGGCCATCCGGAACTTCTCCGGCGTCGACAGATTCGGGCGGGAATAATCCGGGCCGACCGCGCAGGCGGTGAGGAACAGGAATCCCATTGCAAAAGCACTGAATGGACGCATCTGGATCTTCCTTATTTCATTCCCCGTCGGATCGACGAGGTGGGTAATGGTGAACCCGTGATTTCCTGGATGATGGACCTGGTGCAACATCCGTTTCCTATGAGTTCAGCTCCTTCTCGCCACATCTCTGTGAGAAGCGCCTTGCCTGTCTCTTCAATAAAAGTCACGCCCCTGAGGTCCACGATCAACGATCCCCGTTGCGATGCCGTCATGGGTCGCCAGAATTGCTCGAGTTCCTTGACCCAGGCTCCGGCCAGTCGGCCTTCCAACGTCAACCGCGTTGAAGTCTGACTGTTACCTGAGGTGATCTTCAGCATGTTGAAAACCCTTTTCTTACTGGAACCGCCACGATGACGTCACCCCTTCGCTCCTGTGAGCAGTAGATCCTCGTCTATGACGGCGATGTCTTCGCGTGTCAGCGCCAGTTGATGCTGGGCCGCGATCAGTGAGTAGAACACGGGCACGACAAACAAGGTGAACAGCGTGCCGACCGTCATCCCTGTGACCAACACCATCCCGATGCTGTTACGGGCTGCGGCGCCAGGTCCGGACGCGAGCACCAATGGCAAATGCCCGAAGACGGTGGCCGCGGAGGTCATCAGCACCGGTCGCAATCTGGTCAAGGCCGCTTCACGTACCGCGGAAATCCTTGAGAGCCCGCTGGCTTGCAGTTTGTTGGCAAACTCCACGATGAGGATGCCGTTTTTTGCGATCAACCCCACCAGCGTGATCAGGCCGACTTGCGAGTAAATGTTAATGGTCGTGAGATCAAGGAAGCTAAAGACCAGCGCACCGGAGATCGCAAGGGGGACTGAGCCCAAGAGGACGATCAGTGGATCTCGGAAGCTCTGAAACTGTGCGCTCAAGACTAAATAGATGAGTACGAGAGCGAATCCCAGCGTGACAGTCAGCGCAGCGCCCTCCTGGCGGATCTGTCTTGACTCACCTGCGTAGTCGAGTACGACGGAAGGAGTGCTCACCTTTGCGGCAGCTTCTTCCAGCACGCGCAGTCCTTGTTCTTTTGTGACGCCCGGCTTCACGCCGCCGAAGATGCGCACGGCGTTACGTTGTTGGAAACGGTTCAGGGTGCGTGGCGCGGTGTTCGTTTCGATGTGTGTGAACGTCGACACCGGCACGAGTTGGCCGCTCGGGGTTTTGATTTTCAAATCAAGCAACGGGCCGACGGTGGCACGATCCTCGTCCCCGAGCTGCGGGATGACCTTATAACTCCGATCGAAGTAGTTGAACCGGTTCACGTAGGCGCCGCCGAGCATGGTGCCAAGCTCACGGCCGACGCCGGCCAAGTCGAGTCCAAGATCAGCGAGACGCTCCCGGTCCAGCACGACACGTGCCTCGGGCAAGTCGATTTTCAAGTCGGTGTCCACATACAGGAACATGCCGCTCTGCCACCCGGCGTTGAGAACCGCTCCTGTCGTTTCAAGGAGCCGGTTGATCGGCAGGTCGCTCTGCAGAAGGATCTCGACGTCATACTGGCCCGGCGTCGGCAGAGGCGGGTCCAAACGCGGGAATACTCGAAGGCCTGGCACCTGCGAGACCCTGCCAAACACCTCGCCGTACATTTCCTCAGTCGAACGGGTACGCTCCTTCCAATCCTTCGCGACCAAGCCGCCGAACCCGCCCCAGGATGTCGTCAGGGACCAGGTGAACCTCGTTTCGGGAAGGGATGTGATAGCCTCAACGACGCGCAGATGTTCGCGATTGCTGGCGGCCAACGTCGAATCAGGGGCTGCTTCGAAGAACAGGCTGATGTGGCTTTGATCCTCCACCGGTGCCAGTTCTTGCCGAGAGTACAGGTACAGGGGCCAAGCCATGACCATGATTAGCAATGCTGCTGCTACGATTCCCCAACGCATGGTCAGTGCACCATCGAGCAACCGGGCGTAGACACGGCGCACCTCTTCGAACCGTCGGTTGACGAAGCCGGTCAACCGGCCCTCTTTCCCCTGTGGGTGAACGAACCGGGAACTCATGACCGGCGACAGGGTGATGGCCACGACGCCCGACAGGACGACTGCCACGGCGAGCGTGATGGCAAATTCCAGGAAGAGCGACCCGGTCAACCCACCCTGGAATCCGATCGGCGTGTAGACCGCCGCCAGGGTGATCGTCATGGCGATGATCGGACCGAGCAATTCGCGGGCGCCGATTAACGCTGCATCGATGCGCGATTTGCCCAGGCGCACATGTCGCTCGACGTTTTCGACGACCACAATCGCATCGTCCACGACCAGCCCGACCGACAGGACGATGGCGAGCAGGGTCAGCAGATTGAGGCTGAAGCCGAACGCAAACATGAAGATCGCCGCGCCGACCAACGACACCGGCATCGCAACGAGCGGAACCAGCGCTGTCCGGACCGAGCCCATAAAGAGGAAGACCACGATGGCCACGATCAAGATGGTCTCAGACAGGGTCTTCGTGATTTCCGTCAGTGCACTCCGCATGAACATCGTGCCGTCCCACACCAGCTGCATGTCGATGTCGGGGGGCAGCGTCGGCCGGATGCGCTCCATCTCATCGCGCAATCGATGCTGTACCTCGATTTCATTCGCCCCCGGCACCGGCCAGATCCCAAGGTACACGCCTTCGGTCGCGTTGTACTTGGCGATCATGTCCGCCTCTTCAGCTCCCCGCTCGACCCGCGCGACGTCCTTCAGGCGTACGATGGCGCCTCCGCGGTCGGCGACGATCAATTCCTCGAACTCGGTGGCAGAGCGCAGGTCGGTGTTTGCGAGCAGATTGATTTGCACCGCATTGCCTTTCGTCCGCCCGACCGCGGCCAAATAGTTGTTGCGCCGAAGCGCTCCCTGCACGTCACCCGGTGAGAGATTAAAGGCGGCCAGGCGGTCGGGATCGATCCAGATGCGCATGGCGATCTGGCGGCCGCCTTCGATGGTGACTCGTTGCACGCCGGCGAGCGTGGATAGTTGAGGCTGGAGTGTGCGCAGCAGCCAATCCGTGACCGCCGGCACGGTGCGTTCGCTGGAGGCGAAGCTGAGGTAGAATGAGGCATAGGGGCGATCGGCACGCTGTAGCTCGATCACCGGCGGTTCCGCTTCCGCCGGCAGTTCCGACCGGACCTGTTGAAGTCGAGCCGTCACTTCGGCCAACGCCGCCGTGCTGTTGTGATTCAGTTTGAGGTGAACCGTGACGGTGCTGACACCGGCCCGACTGGTCGATTCCACGTAATCGACGCCGCTGATCGCAGAGACGACCCGTTCGATGGGGGTGCTGAGGAATCCGCGAACCGTTTCCGCGCTCGCTCCGTAATAGACTGTCGTAATGATCACGGACGAGCTCTCGATTTGGGGGTACTGCTGCACCGGCAAGGCCGTCAATGCTCGCCAGCCGGCAAGGATGATCACGAGATTGACGACCACGGCCAGTACCGGATGTTTGATGAAGATGTCGGTGAATGAGCGCATAGAAATATCCTTGTTGGTATCTTGCGGTTTGTTCAGCGTCTGCTCATCAACAGAGTCAGGTGGTTCCCTTTGCCTTGTTCACCGGCGATCGCAACCAGCACCCCGTCGCGCAACTTGAACGAGCCTGACGCCGCCACCATTTCGTTGGCCGACAGCCCGGTGTGAATGACGACTTCATCGCCGAGCATGGCACCGCTCTCGACCAGCCGCGCATGGGCGCGGGTCTTGCCGTGTTCATCCGGCTGGATGACAAAAACTTGATCGCCTTCCGGTCCTTTGCGCAGGGCGCTGACAGGAATAGCAATAGCCGTGCGTGAGGGACCGACCGGAACTTGGACACGTACTGAGGCTCCCGGAGCTGGCGCCTGGTCTGCCCCCTTGATCCTTGCCCGTACCATCGCGTTGCGGGTCGTTGGGTCGATGCGCGCATCGAGGGCGAGGATTCTGGCTGGAATCGGGGCGGTTTGACCCGCGACGAATACGTCGACGCTGCCGCCTTCCCTCAGGGAGGCGGCGACTTGCTGCGCAACCGTGAAATCCACGTGGACGGCATCACCGATACCTTGCAGCGTCGTCAGTTGCGTGCCTTCGTTGAGGTACTGTCCGGGATGCACGTCCGCGATGCCGACCCGCGCTTTAAATGGCGCGCGGATGGTCTTGCGAGCGATGATCGCCTGCGTGCGCGCGATTTGAGCCAAGGTAATATCGAGATCCGCGCGTGCACGATCGACTTCTTCCTGAGTTGTGGCCATCTCCTCATTCAAATTGTGCCGCCGGTTGAGCACCGATTTTGCCAAAGCGGCCTGGGCTTCCTGCGCCTTCAGCTCTGCTTCCTCGACGGACACATCGAGCGCCACGAGGAGCGCTCCCTTGTCGACGATCTGTCCTGGAGTCAATGTGACATGGCGCACGGTGCCGGGGAGTTCATTCTTGAGCGTGATGGATTGGAGTGCCAAGACCGTCCCGATGGACGTGGTGGTCGGTTGATACTCAATTTCCCTTGCCGTAGCGACCATTACCGACTCCATCGGTTCCGGCTGGTTGGCGGACGCTTCGGCGCTGGCTTGAATGGAGTCGTACTTCCACAATCCCAAGCCAACACCGATCGAGATGATGACGAGTAACAGTAATGATCCGAACCATCCGCGACGAGTCATGCCCCATACCCTCCTGTCTGTGCCGGTAGAATGTTCTTAATGCCCCTGCACCGGCGTGAATCTGATAGAGGGATACAGCAATGAACGTTCCAGACGAGTATCGCGAGCTAGCAGCATATGGAACTCATCAATTAAACGATGAAATACGTGTTTGGCTGGAGAAATCTTGGAACAAAAAGAAAGGAACTGCCGATGCGAACGCGCCGTCAGTTCGACAGGTGCCGAAATATCGACTAATGTAGTGAGGTGTGAGACATCAAACTAATAGGAACGCATCCTGGGCGTGATCGGTCTTGGTAGGGGGCAGTCAGCACGAGAAAAAAGAGTACAAGTGCTGAATCGTGGCGGAGCGGAGGCCAACCGGTCCCTTTCGCGCGAGATATTTCTCCATTACCCGAGATAGCCAACTTTTTGCACGATGAGTGTGGCACAGAGCACAATCAAGCCCACACCAAGCAGTTCCCGCCGAATGAGCGAGCGTATCGTGTGTAGGCATGCGGTCGCGATTGTTGAAGCCTGACCGGCCATCCGATGAAGGCCGGCCATGAACAACTGAAGTCATACTCTGCTGAAAGATGGGAAAAGGAACTTCCGACTCAGGTTTCTCGAAGCGGCTGCTCGTCGATTCAGCCAGAGGGTAATCGGTTCATGGTGACAGGGTTCGTCCGAATACCTTGCCATTCGATCAACTACCGCACTACGAGAAGCAGAAAGCCGCTCGCGCCCAGACAAAGCAAATGGAGTGCCCAGAGCAGCGTGCCCACATCGGTGCGTCCGAACACTTGCTGCGCAAGCAACTCCAATCCGAGGCTGCTGAGGAGCAGCCCGCCGACGATGCCGGTGAGCCACCCGATATGGTGTCCCCTTGGTTCTTTTTGAATGGTGGTGTTCATACGATCACCTGTTAAAGATCGAGCGACTGCTCGTGTTATCTCAGTCAGGATAGGAACAACCCCTCACCCATCACAATTCCTTCCTCTACTTGGATGGGACAGTTTCGGCTGACAGGCTTGCGGTCAGACAGCAACCGTTTGTTCTTCAGTCGTTCCAATGAACTCTGCCTGTTCCGCCTGGAGGGTGTGCCAAGCCTCGATGCCACCGGCCAGCGGCCACACACGGGTGAATCCTGCTTCGCGAAGCTTCCATGCCGCTTGCATGCTTGCAGCATCTTTCGGGCAGGCGCAATACAGGATGACATCACGATCTCGCGGAAGCTCACGGTGCCTCGCGATTACCTCGTCGAATGAAAGAGGCAGTGAGCCCGGAATGCTTGGAACATCCTGACGAGCTCCGTGAGAACGCAGGTCGATGAGGATCGGGTTTTCTCCTGCTGTAATTTTCTCGGTCAGTTGCCGTGCGGTCAGTCGAGGGACTCGTTGCCCTACATGGTAATGATGGAAACCTTTGTAGACGACGTATCCCGTTACGATTCCAAGAAACACGAGCGCGAACGTATGACCCAGGTCGCCAATCACGAGGAGCGCCTGTTCGAGTTGGTTGCTGAACACCAGGCCGAGACCAATGCCGGAACCGACCCACAGCATCGTGCCGATGCCGTTGTACAAGAGGTACTGCGGCATGCTGATGCCCACAATGCCGGCCAGCGGTGGTGCAATCGTGCTCAGGCCGGGGATAAACTTGGCGACCACCAGCGAACGTATGCCATGACGGGCGAAAAAGTCCTCTGTCCGTCGTACGCAGGCAGTGGGTTCCAGCGAGACCCGGCAGAGCCAGTTCAAGACCGCGCGGCCGCGGCGGCGTCCGAGCTCGAACCACACTTGGTCCCCGATCAGCGCGGCCAGGATCGACACCCCCGCTGCCATGGTGAAGCTCATCTGACCGGTCCCGACCAACGCGCCTGCGGCGATTAACAGTGGAAGGGCAGGAATCGGCAGCCCAACCTGTTCCGCAAGAACCACGATGAAAAGCACGGTGGTTCCGTGCTGTGCCAAGAAGTGAAGCGCATCGTCCATATCTGCCCCCGTGAGTCAAAAGAAATGTGTGGCGGTCGTCATCTATGGCCTTCAACCATGGCAATGATTGTTCCAGGCAGCTTCGCGGAATGGCGATGCGCACAAGTCCACGTGATGTCAGAGGTTTAGCAGACTGAACTTCACGGAGAGTGAGGAATGGACCTGCCGGTGACGGAAGGTATCTGTCGATATCTCGGCGTCTGGCGAGACGTCGACATTACCGAGGACGAGTAATCCCGATCTTTTGCATTTTGGAGATCAGCGTGGTGCGCTTCATGCCGAGTTTGTCGGCTGCCCCTGCCGCGCCGCCGATGACCCAGTTGGTTTCGCGTAAAACTTTCAGAATGTGATCGCGTTCGGCCTGTTCCAGCGTTGTGGCCTTGGAGTCAACCGCAAGGCTCGGCGCCGGTTTCAATTCGGCCAGAGACACATAGAGATTTTCTCCCTGCGTGAGGATCACCGCCCGCTCGACGAAGTTTTCCAGCTCGCGCACGTTCCCGGGCCAGGAGTAATTCTGTAGCGCTTTCATAGTCTCGGACGGAATCGTCTCGATGCGTTTCTTCATCCGTTGGGCGAATTTCTGGACGAAGTGCCGGACCAACAATGGAATATCCTCCGAACGCTCGCGCAGTGATGGCACAGTAATCGGGAATACCTTCAGCCGGTAATACAGGTCGCTGCGGAATGTGTGCGCGGCAACCATCTGAGCCAAATCGCGGTTGGTGGCGGCAACGACACGCACATTCACCCGGATTGTGCGGGTGCTGCCCAGCCGTTCGAATTCTTGTTCTTGCAAGACCCGTAGCAGCTTGACCTGCAGCTCCAGCGGAATTTCCCCCACTTCATCCAGGAAAATGGTCCCTCGGTCTGCCAGCTCGAATCGTCCGACCTTCGAAGCGATGGCTCCGGTAAAAGCCCCTTTCTCATGTCCAAACAGCTCGCTTTCAAGAAGCCCGGTCGGGATTGCAGCACAGTTCAGTTTCACGAACGTCCGATCTCGGCGATCGCTGCGATTGTGGAGAGCCCGTGCGATCAGTTCTTTGCCGGTACCCGTATCTCCAAGAATCAACACGGTGGAGCCGGTGGCGGCGACGGTTTCCACCTCTTTGAGGATCTGCTTAAGGGCGCGGCTTTCGCCGATAATTTCTTCGAAGTTGTAGTCTGTTTGAATCTCTTCTTCGAGATACACCTTCTCCTTCGTGAGTTTATCCTTGAGCGTCGCAATCTCTTGATACGCCATGGAATTGGCTACTGCCAGCGCAATCTGTTTCGACACCTCGCTGAGCAGTTTTGCGTCGGTTGCCGAGAATGCATTGTCCTCGAGACTGCCAAGATTCAAGGCCCCGAAGGTCTGGTCGTGTAAAAGAAGGGGAACACAACAGGCTGAACGGACTCCTTCTGCCAAAAACCCCTGGGTAACGGTGCTTGTCGATTGTTCAAGATCATGCCGCCCCAACAAGACGGCCTCTCGCTGCGTGATGGCCGTGGTGGAAGGACAACCGCATAGCGTACAAGTCGTGCCTTCTTCGATGAATCCTTTCCGATCGGGAAAATCCAATGCGTAGAGTTTCAGTTGGTTCGTATGTTGGTCCAAGAGGGCCAAGCTGACCACATCCGCTTTCATTACGCGCCGGATGCTGACGGTGATCGATGTGAATAACTCCCGTAATTCCAAATGGGACACGACAGCGTTGTTGACATCGAGCAATAGACGCTGCCGGTCCCGTTCGAGGGCGAGTTGTTTCTGCGCAGCCTCCGCTTCTTGATGGTTTAAGACATTGTCCACTGCCACCGCGACCTGCTTGGCTACCTGATTGAGGAATTCGACTTCCGAGTTCCCAAAGGCGTAAGGGGTCACGCTGCCGAATCCGATCGCGCCCAAACGGCGCACAGCCGTGGTGAGCGGAAGGAAGCAGCAGGACCGCACGGTCATTTCCCGCAGCATCTCGACCATCTTGGGGAAACGGGTTTCCTCATCCATGCGCGGCATGACAACCGGTAGCTGGTTTCTGAGCACCCACGCCGAGATGGATTCTTCCATCGTCAGCTCCGAGCCGTCCGGAACGCGCTCGGCCCGGTCAGTGGCCAGCACGTGAATTCTCATCACATCACGCAGCGGATCATGCAAGATCAGGCCGATAAATTCGAACGGCACCACGGAAGGAAGCCGCTTCCCCAATTCATTGAATAGCACTTTGAGGTCACGATGGACGGTAATCGCTTCCGATACCTCGAGCAAGAGCCGCAACCGTTCGCGGTCGAGCGTGAGGTCGCGGTGATGCAGGACATTATCCACCGCGACCGCGATCAATTGGCCGACTTGCTGAAGGAATGCCAGATCCGATTCACTGTAGGCCGCCTTCTGCAAACTTGAAAAGCCTATGGCTCCCAAACGCCGCACGGCGGTGGTGAGCGGGACGAAACAAAACGAATGGATGCCGTCCTGCTTCATGCGCTCGGTGACAGTGGGCCAGCGATGTTCTTCGACAAGATCGGGAACGAGGATCGGTTGTTGCGTCAGCCACACCGATCCGGCGGGGGTTTCTTCGACCGGCTCTTCATGGCCGCCCACAAGGTCAGCCGGCACGTTGGCTTGAATGGTGCGCAAGCGCATCGTGTTGCGAGCCGCATCGTACAAAGACAGGCCGACGAAATTGACCTGGACCACGCGGGGCAGACGCTGAGCGAGATCGCGAAACAGATCGTGCAGGTCGCGATGCGCGGAAATCGCTTCTGCGACTTCAAGCAAGGTGCGATATCGCTCTTCCATCGTTTCGCACAGAGGGACCGATAACGGTTCCATAGCGGTGTAGTATGCCGTATCGACCAGCGCGGCTCAAGCCGCCCACCAGTCGAGCCAACGGATGAGTGTTTTTTGGATGGCGCGGTTCACCGTAAATGTAGTGGGAATTCAGTTCTTTCCTTTCACCTTGACCGGGAATGGCAGTGCGCTCACCCTCCCGCCATGGCACCGACGATCAACAATGGCTCGGCTCCGCTTGCCACAGTTGTGGGGAGGGGAGTATCTGTCGGTTCATGGGACAGGTCCTGGTCGCAGGCGAAGAATCGGATGAACGGCCGGCGCTGCTTTGTCGTATGATCGCGGATGGTTCCCCGTAGCATGGGATGCCGAGCCTCCAATGCATCGAGTACTGAATCGACCGTGACTGGGCCGGTAATATCCAGCGTGACTTCGCCGCTGACTCTCGCGAGCGTCCGCAAATGTTGTGGTAGCACCACACGAATCATGGCAAGGTTTGAACCTCTACAGATAAAACTGCAGGCAAATCCCGTACGATCGGCGCCCAGTTGTCTCCGCCGTCGGCTGAACCATAGACCTGTCCGCCGGTGGTACCGAAGTAGATGCCGCAGGGGTCGAGCTGATCGACGGCCATGGCATCGCGCAGAATGTTGACGTAGCAATCTTGCTGAGGCAGCCCCTTGGTCAGCGCCTCCCATTCGTTGCCGCCCATCTTGCTGCGATACACGCGTAACTTGCCTTCCGGCGGGTAGTGCTCGGAGTCGCTCTTGATGGGAACGACATAGATCGTATTCGGTTCATGTGCATGGACGGCAATCGGAAATCCGAAATCACTCGGCAAGTTGCCGCTGATCTCATGCCACGAGTCCCCGCCATTGTCGCTGCGCAGCACATCCCAATGTTTCTGCATGAACAGGACATTCGGACGAGACGGGTGCATTGCGATGCAATGCACGCAGTGGCCGACGTCGGCATCCGGATCGGGCAGTTCATACTTCGATTGCAAGCCTTTGTTGGCGGGCCGCCAAGTCTGGCCGGCGTCGTCGCTGCGGAACGCGCCGGCTGCCGAGATGGCGACGAATATGCGGTCCGGCTGGCCGGTATTCAGCAGGATGGTATGGAGGCACATTCCGCCTGCGCCCGGCTGCCAGAGCTGTCCTTTGGTGCCGCGGAGTCCCGCCAGCTCCGTCCAAGTTGTGCCTCCATCTATTGACTTGAAGATCGCTGCATCTTCCACACCGGCATAGACCGTGTCGGGATCGGTCAGCGACGGTTCGAGATGCCAGACCCGCTTGAACTCCCAGGGGCGCTGCGAGCCGTCATAGTGTTGATGTGTTGTGAGCGGCTTGCCGGTCTTCTTTGAGGCGTCATACAGGAACATGTTGCTTTCCCCCTTCGGCATGCCGTCCGCCCCCATGAGGTCTTCGGGTTTGGTGCCTGGTGGATTCCAGGTCTTGCCACCATCATCCGAGCGCTGAATCACCTGTCCAAACCAGCTACTGGTTTGAGAGGCATAGATGCGATCAGGATCGGCCGGTGATCCCTTCAGATGGTACAGCTCCCAGCCACCGAAGTGAGGACCATCGACGGTCCACTGTTTCCGCTTGCCGTCCGACATCAAGATGAACGCACCCTTCTTCGTTCCGACCAACAGTCGAATTCTGCTCATGACCAACTCCTTTCCGCTTCATCCCGCGCAATTATGGTGGTTTTGGTCTTCATGCTCAGCACTCAGTCCTCAGCACTGTTTGCTTTCAGGTAGTCCTGTTATTTCGATCAATGGTCTGACCTCGACGGTGCCGATCCGCGCCCCAGGCACTCGTTCGGCAATGCTGATGGCTTCGTCTCGATCCTTGACGTCGATTAGAAAGTAGCCGGCGAGTTGCTCCTTTGTTTCCATGAACGGACCATCGGTCACCATCGGCTTGCCGTCTCGTACTCGAACAATGGTCTCCGTTGCCTCAGGCTGCAGGGGTGAAGCATGGACATATTGTCCTTTACCTGCAAGTTGGTGACAGAGCCGGATGGATTCCGCGAGCATGTCGTTCCGGATACCTTCTGGCATGCGCTTGAACATGTCTTCGTTGTGATGGACCAGCAGCATATACTTCATGGCATGTCTCCCAAGGCATAGGATAGTCGTTGGCCAGGGCCGAAATCGACATCGACTTCTCCTCATCAAGCTGCGCGATTGACAAGCTCGCCTAAGCGCGTGATATTTTTCAACAATCAACTATTGTTGTGCGAATGGAAACGATCGAGAGGTGCGTGATGAGCCATGTACTGAACGGCAAAGTGGCTTTGGTTGCCGGGGCCACACGCGGGGCAGGTCGTGGCATTGCCGTCGAGTTAGGTGCGGCTGGAGCGACAGTGTATTGCACCGGTCGAACGACGCACGCGCAGCGGTCGGAGATGAATCGTTCTGAAACCGTCGAGGAGACGGCCGAATTAGTGCGGCAAGCTGGCGGCCAGGGGATCGCTGTGCAAGTCGATCACTTAGACCAGGCGCAAGTGCAGACTCTGGTGGAGCGGGTTGAGCGCGAACAGGCCCGTTTGGATATTCTGGTCAACGATGTATGGGGATCGGATCTTCTGATCGAGTGGCAGACACCGGTATGGAAGCATTCGCTAGAAAAAGGTCTTCGCATGTTACGGCTCGCGATCGACACCCATCTCATCACGAGTCACTTTGCCTTGCCGCTCTTGACCAAGCGCCCCGGCGGGTTGGTCGTGGAGATGACGGACGGTACAGCGGAGTACAACCAGAGGAACTATAGGGTCTCGCTGTTCTATGATCTTGCGAAGACGTCTGTTACGCGGATGGCCTGGGCCTTGGCGCAGGAACTCCGGGCTCACCACTGCACAGCCGTTGCTGTAACACCTGGATGGCTGCGTTCGGAGCTAATGCTTGATGCTTACGGTGTTACTGAAGCCAACTGGCGAGACGCGACTGCGAAGCAGCCGCACTTTGTTATCAGCGAATCGCCGAGGTATGTCGGACGAGCTGTCGCTGCCCTCGCCGGAGATTCAGATGTGACACGCTGGGCTGGTCAGT
Source organism: Nitrospira sp. SG-bin2 (assembly GCA_002083405.1). Classification (GTDB taxonomy): domain Bacteria; phylum Nitrospirota; class Nitrospiria; order Nitrospirales; family Nitrospiraceae; genus Nitrospira_D. The sequence goes on from LVWT01000054.1 coordinate 17,575, forward strand.
CGTTGTCGAGTGGCCAGCTTGCCAAAGCCTATGGCTTCACCGATCTGGATGGCTCCCAACCAGATTGCTGGCGCTACTTCCCGGAAGTGCATGACGCCGGGAAGCCGGCCGATGCGACGGGGTACCGGTAGAGCCTTCAACGTACGGCACCGAGAATGCAAATGGGATCGTGACCAAACGTGAGCGAGGACATGCGATCTTTCGTCGTGCGACGCCCGCTGATATGGAGTTGCTGCGTCACTGGGACCAGCAGCCGCATATCATCGCAGCGAAGGGTCATGAAGATTGGGGTTGGGAATCTGAGTTGAAGAAAGCACTAGATTGGCAGGAACAATTGATCGCAGAAGTCGATGGCCATCCCATCGGATTTGTCCAGATTATCGATCCAGCTCGTGAAGAAAGTCATTATTGAGGTGACGTTCCCTCTGGCCTTCGAGCGATTGATATCTGGATCGGGGAGGAGCGAGATCTCGGAAAGGGTTATGGGACACAGATGATCCAACTGGCGCTGGCCTGCTGTTTTTCCGATCCGACGGTGACGGCTGTGCTGGTCGATCCCCTCGCCAGTAACACCCGTGCCCATCGCTTCTACGCGCGACTGGGTTTTCGGTTTGTCGAGCGCCGCCGCTTCGGCGACGATGAGTGTTTCGTGTATCGGTTGGATCGGATCTCCGGGAATCCGTGATCAGAGTGCTTTGCGGATCACTGAGGCTCAATGACGTGAGCCGTTCTCCAAAAATTGTACTCTGGCCCAGATCTTGGGGGAATTTCCTTTTCAGTCTTCCAGCTCTCCTAGTCTTTTTTCCAGAAACCTCCGTTCAGGTTCTTGTTTTGCGAGGGCCAGCGCGCGTTCGTACGAGGCGCGGGCGTCCGCGTTTCTGCCGAGTCTTCGGCAGAAGTCGGCTCGTGTGGCATGGGCCAGATGATATTGGGCTAACTCACCGCGCTTCAGAAGGGCATCAACCAGCTCTAAGCCTTTGGCCGGTCCATACCGCATGGCAACCGCGACGGCCCGATTGAGTTCGATGATCGGCGATGGTTCTGCCCGCAAAAGGAGATCATACAAGGCGACGATTTGCGCCCAGTCCGTTTCTCCTGCGCCGGGGGCTTCAGCGTGAACTGCAGCGATGGCAGCTTGCAGGGTGTAGGGGCCGATTCGCTTCGAGGCGAGTGCTTGTTTAACGAGCGTGATGCCTTCTCTGATGAGGTCTCGGTTCCACAATGATCGGTCCTGCTGCTCCAAGAGCACGAGATCGCCGCTTGCAGAGGTGCGCGCCTGTCTCCGCGACTCATGCAAGAGCATCAAGGCGAGCAGTCCCATGGCTTCGGGATCGGGGAGCAATTGTAGGAGGAGCCTTCCCAGTCTTATTGCCTCAGAGGAGAGATCCGCCCTGGTGAGTGATGGGCCGAATGATGCGGAGTAGCCTTCGTTGAACACCAAATACACCACTCGCAGGACGGCCTCGACACGATCAGGTAACTCTGGTGGTGGTGGAACCTCATAGGGAATGTGCGCATCACGGATTTTTGCCTTGGCACGGACAATCCGTTGGGCAATAGTCGCCGGTTTGGTGAGGAAGGCGCGCGCGATCTCTTCCGTCGTCAGGTCGCAGACCTCGCGGAGTGTCATCGGGATTTGAGCTTCCGGTGACAGGGCTGGGTGGCAACAGGTAAAAATTAGGCGCAGACGGTCATCCTCGATGGACTCATCCATCTGTTCCACCAGTGGATCGCTGGTAGTGGTCTCGATCTGTGTGGCGAGTTCGTTCAACGACGCATCGTAACGAGCGCGCCGTCTCATGCCGTCAATGGCCTTGAACCGTCCGGTAGAGACGAGCCAGGCGCGTGGATTGGCCGGGATTCCATCACGTGGCCATTGCTCCATCGCGACCGCGAAGGCTTCCTGCAATGCTTCTTCGGCTGCGTCAAAATCGCCGAGCAGACGAATCAAGGTGGCCAGCACCTGGCGTGACTCGGCACGGTAGACCGTCTCCACTGCTGTACGTGTCGGGTTTGTATGCTCGTCGCTCATCGCCGGGATGGTTATGCGCAGCCGAGTTCCTTCAAGGGGCGGACTTCAATACTGCCAAAGCGAGCAGCCGGGAAATTGGCAGCGATACGGATCGCATCGTTCAGGTCCGGGACATCGATCATCAGGAATCCGCCCAACTGCTCCTTCGTCTCAGCAAACGGGCCATCGGTGGTCGAGGTCTTGCCCTCTCGGACCCGCACAGTCGTAGCTGTATCCACCGGGTGAAGAGGTGAGGCCGCGATAAGTTGGCCTTGCTTTTGGAGAGCATCGCAATAGGCCATTGACTCATTCGAACAGGCGATTCGCTCGTTCTGCGGCATCGAATTAAGGAGTTTTTCTTCAACGTAGACCAAGCAAAGATATTTCATTGTGCCTCCTCCTGTTGGTGACGTCTCCTGCTATCAGCCATTAGACATCGGCTATAGGCTTGCCCGTAGGATAGTCGTCGGAATCGACAAAAATCGACATCACGTCTTGCTTCTCCGATAAGACAATTGAAAAGTTCTTGTAAGTAACTGATATTTCTCATGGAAGTTGATGGCTGGCCTGCAATGGGGAAGATCACCTTTCGTCGATGATGATCGAGTCGGAAGCGGTATGTCTCCGACTGTAGTTTTCGTAGACGATTTCCCAGACACCGCCGTTCCGGCTCCTGTGGTGCGAGGCTTAAGGCCCGTTCGTAAGAAATGCGGGCGGCTTTGGTTTGCCCTGGAGGCAGATAGACATAGGCTCACGCGCCAGACGATCCAGCTTGAACAGGCTTGCCTCACTCATTCTGATCAAGGTATTATCCGTTCATTCCTGCCTCATTGAGGAGGTGCCATGGCCACGACGCGCACCCTTCCCAAATCGACACGGATTTCCCTCGACCGCAGCATCGAACGGATGCGGAAGCAGTTGGCTGAATTGGCCCAGTTTCTGGGCAAAGGGAAGCCGACCCGCAGTCTGGAGGAATTCGATCTCGAAACTGAACGGTTAATCGGTGATTTGCTGGGGCAGACCTCCGACTTGCTGCACGCGTATGAATACGCCGAACTGGGCGAGGCTGGCGGGTTGGTGAATATGACGGACGAGGCGCCAGAAGGCACCGGTATGGACAGCCATCGGCAGAGTCTCTTGCAGCGGTACCGGGTGTTGGAAAGTTGCGTGTCGGAGCTCGAAGCGCGTCGGGCTGCCGAGCCGAAACAGAAGAAAGTCGGGCGGACTCTCATCGGTCCGCAAATCGCCGAGCATATGTCCCCAGAAGTCCGGAGTCTCTCGCAGGAGGCCACTCTGCGCGAAGCGGGGCAGCTCATGCAACAGTGGAAGCTCGGCTCACTCCTCCTGACCGACAACCAGTCATATGTCGGCTTCATCACGGATTCGGCGCTGGCACGTGAGGTCGTGGCCAACGGGATGAATCCCAACACCACCCCTGTCAAGACATGCATGCGCAAGCCGGTCGTGGCCATCGAAGGTGATCGTCCGATCATCGATGCCGTGCGCATGATGAAAGACCAAGCAACCCGACACCTGGCCGTGACGCAGGACGGTCAGATTATCGGCGTGATTTCCGTCTCCAATATTCTCCGCTACTATTCAGGTGTGGTCTAACCAGTTTCACGTCAGTGGGGGAGGTGAACCGATGGGACCGACCAAGGTGAGTGTAAAGGGCGGCGGTCTGTACGATGCAGTGTCCGGCAAGCTGATCAAAGACGGTTTTGCGAATCGCCGGGAACTCGAGGATTACGTGAATCATCATTACCTCGTCCTGCCGGCGATCGACAATGCGGGCCGGCCATGGCTGCTTGACGGAAAGCCGGTGTACTGCATTCGCGGCGTGCAGTACGAGACGCTGGACGATCAGAAGGTTCACCTCGCCCGCTGTTCCGACTGCGGTGGCATGGGCATCCGTTCCGACGAATTTACAGTGGAATCGGACTGCATCCGGTGCACGGCTTGCGGACACGAGTTCGATGCCAGGTTGGAAATGATGGAGACATAAGGAAGGGTGGCTCAGTCAACACCCTTTTCTTCGATGCGTGCCGGGAAGCGCCTGGCCTCCAGGCCGCGCCCCCGGCGCCAATCAACGGTTGTTCATCGTTCCTTGTGGATCTCGCACGATCTTATCGAGGGTCGCTTCAAGGCGGCTCAGGTACTCACTCCCGCCGACATCAGCGCCTCAGGCGTCATTGCTTCCGGTGAAGTAGCCGGTTCCGGCAGTTGATGTTCTGCCGCGATCAAGGTGTAAAACACGGGCACCACAAACAGGGTGAAGATGGTCCCAACGGTCATGCCTGTGACGAGCATCATGCCGATGCTGTTGCGGGCCGCTGCGCCAGGCCCTGACGCCAAGACCAATGGGAGATGCCCGAAGACGGTGGCTGCCGAAGTCATCAGCACCGGCCGTAATCTGGTTAACGAGGCTTCACGAGCCGCGGCTATGCGGGAAAGCCCGCCGGCTTGTAGTTTGTTGGCGAATTCCACGATGAGAATGCCGTTCTTGGCAATCAGCCCGACGAGCGTAATCAGGCCCACCTGTGAATAAATATTAACGGTGGTGAGGTTGAGGAAACTGACAACGAGCGCACCGGAGATGGCCAGCGGAACCGAGCCGATTAAGACAATCAACGGATCGCGGAAACTTTTGAACTGGGCGGCCAGCACCAAATAAATCAGGACGACGGCAAAACCAAGTGTCACTGTGAGTGCGGCTCCCTCTTGCCGCAGTTGCCGTGACTCGCCGGCATAGTCCATGACAACACGCGGACCGTGCGATGCCGCGGCGGTTTCGAGCACACGGAGCCCTTCTTCCTTCGTAAAACCGGGCTTCACGCCCCCGAAGATGCGGACGGCATTGCGCTGTTGGAAGCGGTTCAATGTACGCGGCGCGGTGCTCGTTTCGATATGGGTAAATGTGGACACCGGCACCAATTGGCCGCTCGGCGTCTTGATTTTTAAGTCCAGCAGCGGATCGACCGTCGCACGGTCCTTGTCGCCCAGTTGAGGGATGACTTTATAGCTGCGGTCGAAGTAGTTGAACCGGTTGACGTAGGCTCCACCGAGCATCGTGCCCAGCTCGCGGCCAACTCCGGCGAGGTCAAGTCCCAGGTCGGCCAGCCGTTCACGATCTAAGACAACCCGGGCCTGGGGGAGGTCGATCTTGAGGTCCGTATCCACGTAGAGAAATTTGCCGCTTTGCCAGCCGGCCCCCACCACCGCCCAGACAGTTTCGAGCATCTGCTCAGCCGGCACATCACTCTGGAGGATCAGCTCCACATCGTATTGGCCCGGTGTGGGGAGGGGCGGGTCCAGTCGTGGGAACACCCGAAGCCCCGGCACTTGCAGTACGGCGCCGTAGACGTCGTCGTACATCTCCTCGGTGGAGCGCACCCGATCATGCCAATCCTTCGCCACCACTCCGCCGAAGCCGCCCCATGCGGTGGTGAGCGCCCAGGTGTAGTCTGTTTCCGGAATGGCCGTGATCGCTTTGACGATCTGGAAATGTTGGCGATTGGTGGCCTGGACTGTGGAGTCCGGTGACGCTTCGAAGAAGAGACTGATGTGGTTCTGATCTTCGACGGGAGCCAGTTCCTGACGGGAGAAGTGATAGAGCGGCCAGGTGGCGATCGCAATGAAGAACGCTGCGGCGACGATGCCCCAACGTATGGTGAGGGCAACGTCGAGCAGCCTGGAGTAGATCCCTCGGGCTTCTTCGAACCGTCGGTTGACGAACATGGTCAAGCGACCTTCTTTGCCTCCGGGATGGACGAATCGGGAGCTCATGACCGGTGACAGTGTGATGGCCACGATTCCTGACAGGACGACGGAGACGGCGAGTGTCATGGCGAATTCCAGGAACAAGGAACCGGTCAGCCCGCCTTGGAAACCGATGGGAGCGTAGACGGTGGCCAGTGTAATCGTCATCGCGATGATCGGGCCAAGGAGCTCACGGGCGGCGGCTTGGGCCGCCTCGATCCGAGATCGGCCCATACGCACATGCCGTTCCACGTTCTCCACGACGACGATGGCGTCGTCCACGACCAAGCCGACCGACAGCACGATGGCGAGCAATGTCAGGAGGTTGAGGCTGAAGCCGAACGCGGCCATGAAGAGGGCGGTGCCGACTAACGACACCGGTATGGCGACCAGCGGGACGAGGGCGGTTCGGACCGAGCCCATGAACAGGAACACGACCAGTGCGACGATCAGAATGGTTTCCGCCAACGTTTTAGTAATTTCCGTCAGCGCGTTCCGGATGAACATCGTACTGTCCCAGACGAGTTTCATGTCGATATCGTTGGGCAGGGTCGGCCGGATCCGGTCGATCTCATCACGGAGCCGGTGTCCGACGTCGATTTCGTTCACGCCGGGCACCGCCCAGATGCCGAGGTAGACGCCTTCCGTCTCGTCATACTTGGCGATCATGTTCGCTTCCTCGGCGTCCCGCTCAATGCGCGTCACGTCTTTGAGTCTCACAATGGCGCCGCCCCGGTCGGCCACAATCAGTTCCTCGAACTCACCGGTCGAGCGAAGATCCGTATTGGCCAGGAGGTTGACCTGAACCAGATTGCCCTTCGTGCGTCCGACCGCTGCCAGATAATTGTTTCGCCGAAGCGCGCCCTGGACGTCGCCGGGTGAGAGATTGAACGAGGCCAGGCGGTCGGGATCGATCCAGACGCGCATGGCGATCTGCCGGTCACCCTCGAAGGTCACCCGTTGGACACCGGGCAATGTGGAGAGTTGAGGCTGCAACGTGCGTAAGAGCCAGTCTGTGACGGCCGAGACCGTCCGTTCGTGAGAACTGAAGCTGAGATAGAACGAGGCGTAGGGTCGATCGGCTCGTTGGATCTCGATCGAGGAGGGTTCGGCTTCCGGTGGAAGTTCCGACTTCACCTGTTGCAACCGGGCCGTGACCTCTGCCAAGGCCGCCGTGCTGTTGTGATTCAACTTCAAGTGGACGGTGACGGTGCTGACGCCGGCACGGCTGGTTGACTCCACGTAATCGACGCCGCTGATGGCGGAGACCACCCGTTCGATCGGGGTACTGATGAAGCCTCGAATCGTTTCCGCGCTGCCTCCGTAGTAGATGGTCGTAATGACCACCTGCGAGTTTTCAATCTTGGGATATTGCTGTACCGGCAGTGCCGTCATGGCCCGCCATCCGGCGAGCAGAATGACGAGATTGACGACGATGGCCAGGACCGGATGTTTGATGAAGACATCGGGGAACGATGCCCGGGCTGTGTCCTGTGGCATGTCCATGGGCTTAGGGTGTGGCGGCTGGAGGATGCGTTTGGGTCGAGTGCTCTGCAGAGTCTGCAATGGCGACGAGGACTCCATCGCGAAGCTTAAAGGAGCCGAGCGCGGCGATCTGTTCGCCGACCGACAGTCCGGTGTGGATCACAATCTCATCGCCGAACATGGAGCCGCTTTCGACCTGACGGCTCTGGGCTCTCGGCCGGCCGTCTTTGTCTGTGGCAATGACGAACACCTGGTCTCCTCCCGGTCCCTTGCGTAGGGCGCTGACCGGGATGGCAACGACTGTTTGAGATGAGCCGACCGGCACCCTCACGCGTACCGATGCGCCGGGTGCCGGGATATGTCGGGTCCCCTCGATTCTGGCGCGGACCATCGCATTCCTGGTCGTCGGGTCGACCCGTGAATCGAGCGCGATGATCTTGGCCGGGACCGCCGGAGAATCACCTGACGCAAAGACCTCCACGACTTCGCCGACGTGCAAGCCTGCCGCAATGTGTTGGGCGACAGAGAAGTCGACATGGACTGCGTCGCCGACGCCCTGCAGTGTCGTCAGGAGCGTGCCCTCGTCCAGATACTGGCCGGGATGGACATCTGCGATGCCGATCCTCACGCGGAATGGAGCACGGATCGTCTTTTTCGCGATGAGCGCTTTGGTGCGGACAATCTGGGCTTGCGCTACATCCAGGTCTGCGCGTGCCCGATCGACTTCTTCCTGAGTGGTGGCGAGTTCCTGGTTGAGACTTTGCCTGCGATTGAGGACGGTCTTGGCGAGCGCGACCTGCGCTTCCTGAGCCTGGAGTTCAGCTTCCTCGACCGACACGTCGAGGGCGACCAATAGTGTCCCAGCTTCGACGATCCGCCCGGGCGTCAAGTGAACTTCGCGGACGGTCCCGGCCAGTTCGTTCTTCAGTGTGATCGAACGCAACGCAAGCACCGTTCCGATTGACGTCGTGGTCTGGCGATGGTCGATCGCCCGCGCGACGGCGACGGTCACCGATTCCATTGGCTCGGGCTGATGAGACGAAGCTGCCTGCTCGCCTTGGACGGATTCGTATTTCCATGCGGCCAAACCGAGGCCTACCAGGAGTACGAACAAGACCAGCAAGACCGATCCGAGCCGATTCTGACGATTCATAGGAAACACCGCGAAGTTTGTGACAAGGGAGACCTTGCTCGCGACAGCATCGATTGCATCTGGCATAGCCGAACACTGGAACGAGTGCGCCAGGTCATGTTATCAAATTCTTGGGCTGCATAGCTCTAGAGAAGAAACGGTCTATGCCGAGGGCATCCACACAACCGACAGCCATTCCGATCCGTTGCGCATGGGTCGGCGACAAGCCGCACATGATCCGTTATCACGATCGGGAGTGGGGCAGGCTTGTGCACCGTGATCGGAAGCATTTCGAGATGCTGTTACTTGAAGGCGCGCAGGCCGGGCTGACGTGGGACACGATCTTGCGGAAGCGCGAGGGCTATAGAAAGGCATTTGCCGGATTCGATCCGAAGAAAGTGGCGAGGTTCACGGCCAAGAGAAAGGCTGAGCTGCTGCAGAATCCGGCCATTGTTCGGAACCGGCTCAAGATCGATGCGGCGATCGCCAACGCTAAGGCGTTTCTGGCCGTTCGACGAGAGTTCGGGTCTTTCGACGCGTATGTATGGTCGTTTGTGGCGGGAGAGCCCATCGTCAATCGTTGGAAGCGGATGACTGACGTTCCGGCCACCAACCCCGTGAGCGACACGTTGTCCAAGGATCTCAAGCGGCGGGGGTTTCGTTTCGTCGGCAGCACGATTGTCTATGCCTACATGCAGGCAGTCGGTCTGGTCGATGACCATACGGAGGAGTGTTTCCGGTCATCCCGCCGGTGAACGAGGTCTCTCTCCACCAAGAGAGCGGCTTGAGGTGTGAGTAGGTATTTCCCTTCACTCCTACAGTTCATTCAATTCAAAAGGTACCGTATTACCCATGAAAAGTGCGAACCATATCGGCATGGCTCTTGCCCTCAAACGACATCCTAAGTTATCGGCAATTCTGAGTCCCGGCAGGAAACTATGGCAAGTCGTCTCAATGAAATGGAACCACCAGTACGATTGGATCGTGACGCATCGTCCTCCAATCGTCGCCAGGAAGCGCGGGTCGAGGATCGTCATTGGTACACCTACGAGATATATGAATCGCGCCTTGATGGGGCCGAAGCAGTTGTGGAAGGCAGGTTGTTCAGCCTGAATCGAAGCGCGCACGGCATCCTTCTCTTGATGAGAGAATCGCCGCATGCCCGGCAATTGATCGTTTTGTACAATCCTCGACTTGGATGGCATCGGTCTACGATGGTGTATGAAGTATGTTGGGTACGGGCATTGTCGACCGACTCCGATGGCGACCAGTTTCTGGTCGGGTGCCGGCTCACCACGGCCATGTCACGATAGCTTTTCCTCCTTTCCAGCCACTAACCCTATAAGCGATACGTTATCAAAGGACCTCAAGCGGCGGAGGTTTCGGTTCGTCGGCAGCACGATTATCTACGCCTATATGCAGGCGGTGGGTCTGGTGAACGATCATACGAGAACGTGTTTTCTCAGTAAAAGACCGTTCAGAGATAGCACTTGTTTGTAAGCATTTTTAAGTGGTTGGAGGCGGCTGACGGTCTGGGGACGCTTGAGGGCACACCATGAATGTGATCTATCACCGGCAAGGCGGGTTATGGATCAGTCAGACTCTCTCATCGTTTGGACTTGGCCATACTGCGAGTGTGACCCCCACGACCAAGTAGACGACAGCTCCAATAACCGCACTCATGTTGAGGTCATACCACGTGTTCATCCCAAGGTACAGCTCGTTGAACACGAGCGCCAGCATCAACATCACGAATCCAACCCAATTGGGTCCGCTTGCAAACATGGATTGTCTCCTTTCATTGATGGCCTTCGCCTGGTGAATGGTGGTGATTTCTTACATGGACCTCCCTTCTAAAGAGGGAAAATTTTACGCCCAGTCGGCCGATAAAATCTAGAGCCATGTGGAGACTCCTCCCCTGTCAGCGGAAGTGGGGGTAGCATGTGATAGCGTACAGGCAGGATCGCATTTCTCTGACCGTTCCATCGCTATGACAAAAACGGTTCAAGTTTGTATCGCAGGCGGGGGGCCCGCCGGCATGATGCTGGGCCTTCTCTTGGCTCGCGCCGGAGTCCCGGTGCTGGTGCTTGAGAAACACGCCGACTTCCTCCGCGACTTTCGCGGAGACACGCTCCACCCTTCGACATTGGAGATCATGCATGAGCTGGGGGTGCTTGAACGATTCCTCCGGCTGCCGCATCAGACAGTCTCTCGCATCAACGGATGGTTCGGAGAGCTGGAGTTCACGGTGGCGGACTTTTCGTACCTGCCGACGCAGTGCCGCTATGTCGCCTTCATGCCGCAGTGGGATTTTCTCAACTTTCTCGCCGAAGCGGGAAGCCGGTATCCCGATTTTCAGGTTCGAATGAATGCGGAGGTGACGGATCTGATTGAAGAGAGCGGTTTGGTCGTTGGGCTTCGCGCAGTGACACCGGACGGGCCGTTGGAGGTCCGGAGCGCGCTGGTCGTGGGGGCCGATGGCCGGCATTCGGTCGTCCGCGCGAAGGCGGGGCTGTGCGTAGAAGAATTCGGCGCGCCTATGGATGTCTTATGGTTCCGGCTTTCGCGCAGACCACACGATCCGATCGATCCGATGGGCCGGTTCGATATCGGTCGAATTTTCATCATGTTGAACCGGGGTGAGTACTGGCAATGCGGCTTCGTGATCGCCAAGGGGTCGCTGAGCGAGGTTCATGCCAAGGGACTGGAGGCTTTTCGAGACAGTGTCGCTGCTTTGGCGCCCTTTGCCGCCGACCGGGTCCATGAACTGCGAGAGTGGGACCTGATCAAACTCTTGACCGTGCAGATCGATCGATTGCAACGGTGGTATCGGCCGGGTTTGCTCTGTATCGGCGATGCCGCTCATGCCATGTCACCGGTCGCCGGGGTAGGAATTAATTTGGCGATTCAGGATGCTGTGGCAACTGCAAATCTGCTGACCAGCGCGCTACGCGACAACCGATTGACGGTTGAGGATTTGCATCGCGTACAGGCCCGGCGGGCCTGGCCCACCAAGATGACACAGCGAGTGCAGCTCATGATTCAAAACCGTGTCATCACGCCTGTGCTTGCCACGTCGGTCCGGTTGCAACCTCCGGTTCCGGTCCGATTGATCGCTCGCTTCCCGTTTCTCCAACGGTTTCCGGCTAGGCTGATCGGTCTGGGATTCCGGCCCGAACACATACGAACCCCTGCTGTCTGACTCCGTGCGGCAGCCGGTCTTTTTATTCGGTTCATGACGTTGTTTCACAGGGTGTGGTGAAGGCTGCACCATTCTTTTTGTAGGCCGACCAGTACAAATGGAAATAGGCTTGTAAATCATATTGATAGGACATGTCTGGTGATGGAAATGTAGTCATGTCCCTTCATGGTGGCGTGACGGGACTACTTGATCTGAACGAGATTTCAAAGAAATCATCAGAAATTCCGTGCATGGCAGGGTGGACTATTCCAACGGTACGGCACTTGCTCATCTGTTGGGTAACCTGTATTGTATACATTAAGGGATGTACTTCAGTCGCTGTCTTGATGGGAGGTTGGCCCCATGAGGATTGGAACTCGCGAGGTTATTCATACATCCCACTCCTATGTTGCGGAGTATGTGCAAGCCGGACTTCGGCTGGGGATGTCGAGTGGGCCTGTCACCACTCCGTTTCCAACTCGTCGGCGGGAAGAACGAATCGCGGAGCAGAGAGTCTGCACGTATGAGTTCTGCGAAGCGATCGATGAGGCGGGGGTGACGATCCAGCAGGGGGAAGCCTATAGCCTGAATAGAAGCCCGCACGGCATTCTCTTATTCATGGGCTCGTTGCCCCACAGGCAACAGCTTCTCGAAGTTCATGTTCCCGAATCCAATTGGCGCCGGTCGTTGAATCTGTACGAAGTGCAATGGACGAAGCCTGTGCCTGTGGAGTCCCGCGGGGAACTCTTTCTCGTAGGATGCCGGCTGATGTTTGGACCTTCCCGATACTGGGCTTTCTAGCAGGATGCTGAAAAAGTCCGCCAGCGGCGTTCTCGCATCGCTCAGAGGCTCAAGATCATGAGTCCAGTAGAGGCAAGAAACCTAACCGCTCGCATCTGATCGAAGCGAGCGGTTCAAGCGAAGCTTGGTATGTACCTCCTCGCCTCTTCGCTCGCTGCGGCCGCCCCGTGGCATGGCGCGTCTTGGCGCGCCGGGGTTGGGTGGGTGAGACCAGTGGCCATTTTGAGCATCCTGATGCGATTGGGTCTTGAGCGTCATCTGTAAGATGGCAGCGATTGTTTCCGCAACCTTCTAGGCCGCATGTCGGTGTTGACCAGGGCCATCGCGTCCGACGCCGTCCACTGATACCCGACGTTCCCTTCCTTCACTCTCGATTTTCCATGCAGGGCCCTTCTCAAATCTGCTTGGTAACAAGGAGGCGTGGAGCCTCTGTCGTCACCATCAACCATCAACCGTGTGAAGTTGGCCTCGAAAAGGAAACGGAATAGAATGCAAGAATACTTGCGGCCAGATTGGAATCGTAGAAGATAGAGGGCACGTACCGTAGAAGTTCATTTTACCTAAAGAGGAGGACGTTGTATGTATCGTCTGTCGATTCAATTTTCCGCAATCATGGTGGCGTTGGCCTTCAGCGCTACCACGTTCGCGCAGGTCCCGGCGTCCGATCCCACCGCGCTGCCCCCAGCCTCTCCGCCTGTGTCTGTTCCTCCGCTTCCGCCGGTGCAGGCTCCGGCTCCTTCATCTGAGGAGATGAAGGGTGAAGGCGAGAAACGTATGAAGGGCGATCGCCACGGTGACAAGTCACAGCGGAAAGCTGAAAAGGAGCGTCGGAAGGCTGAGCGGAAAGCCGAAAAAGAGAGCCGGAAGGTCGAGCGGAAGGCGGAGAAGGAGAAACGGAAAGCCGACAAGAAGGATCGGAAGCATGACAAAGACGACGATGATGACGAGGATGATGAGGACAAGGATGGCGATCATGACAAGAAGGACCGGAAGCGTGGAGGTCAGGGACGTCATTAATCGGTGAGCGAGTAATCGCTATGCAGCGAGGCTACGGTTCTCAAGGGCTGTAGCCTCGCGTTTTTGGTGAAACTGCTCCCATTGCTCCCTGCCTCAAGCCCCGCTAGAATCCGCCCGCCAGTGTTGTGATGAGCCCGCATTATTCATGAACACTTCTGCTGCAATCGCCGATTCGCTGTTCCGTCTTCGTCGCTCGTATCTCGTGAAGCGTGAAGCGTGAAGCGCAGGATAGAAAGAACGTTTCTGTGTCGGGTATCTTCGTTTGCGAGATGCGAGATACGCTTCACGATCAACGCGATTCCATGCGATTTCGTCCCTCGACCGTGCTCGGGACCCTGAGCTTGTCGAATGGGCGACGAACTGTCATGAATAATGTGGGCTAGGGCGGAACCGCATGTTGCTAAGTTTTGTCATCCTCTATCTCCTTATCTCTGTCGGCATCGGGCTATTTGCCGCGACCCGTGTGCAGAACTCCAAGGATTTTGCCGTGGCCGGGCGAAGTTTGCCCTTGCCCATCGTCACGGCGACGGTCTTTGCGACCTGGTTCGGCGCCGAGGCCGTGCTCGGCATCTCGGCGACATTCGTCAAAGAGGGATTGCGCGGCGTCGTTGCCGATCCGTTCGGGTCGAGCATGTGTCTCATTCTGGCAGGACTGTTCTTTGCGCCGAAGCTGTACCGCCTGAACATCCTCACGGTAGGGGACTACTACCGGCTACGGTTCGACCGTCGGGTGGAAGTGCTCTGCACACTCGCCGTCGTCGTGTCCTATTTCGGATGGGTCGCCGCTCAGTTCAAAGTGCTGGGGTTGGTGCTCAATGCCGTGACTGATGGCGCGATCAGCCAGTCTGTCGGCATCGTGATCGGTGCGGCGATCGTCCTCATTTACACGACCTTCGGCGGCATGTTTTCCGTGGCTATTTTGGATTTCGTCCAGATTTCCGTGATCATGGGAGGGCTGCTCTACATTTCCTCCGTCGTGAGCGGACTGGCCGGCGGTGTGAATACGGTGATTGAGCATGCGGCCGCCGCCGGCAAGCTGGACTTCTTTCCACAGGCCTCACTGACGGCCTGGATTCCATTCATCGGCGCCTGGATGACGATGATGCTGGGATCGATTCCTCAACAGGATGTGTTTCAACGCATCACCTCGGCGAAGAACGAACGTACGGCGGTGCGCGGGTCGCTGCTCGGCGGGACACTCTACTTCGGATTCTGTTTCGTGCCGATGTTTCTCGCCTATGCGGCCACGCTGGTGGATCCGGTGAAGTTCGGCGCCTTGTTGGAGCAGGATTCACAAATGGTGCTGCCGACGCTGATTTTGCAGCATACGCCGATTCTGGCGCAGGTGGTATTTTTCGGCGCCGTCCTCTCTGCGGTCATGAGTTGCTCGAGCGCGACGTTGTTGGCGCCGTCGGTGACATTGAGCGAAAACGTCATCAGGCCGATGCTCGGACCGTTGAACGATTCCGAGTTCTTGCGTCTGATGCGGGTTGTGCTGGTCGGGTTTGCCGGGGTGGTATTGGCGATCGCGCTCTGGTCGGATGCGACGATCTATAAATTGGTGGTGAATACGTATGAAGTGACGCTGGTCGCCGCGTTTGTCCCGCTATTTGCGGGACTCTATTGGAAACACGCCACGACGCAAGGCGCCCTATGCTCCATCGCCGCGGGCGTGACCGGCTGGCTCACGATGGAATTGTTCGCCATCCCCGATTCCGTTTGGCCACCCCAACTTATCGGATTTGTGATGGCCGGAGCCGGCATGGTCGTGGGATCGCTGTGGCCGTCACGGGTGCGTGTTTTGAAATGACCGGCCGGCGCGCGGAGAGGCTGGCCGATGGCCGGGCTACGATTGCGACACGCTGGCAGACCGCGTTTGTTTTTCTTCCAGCTCAGCCCATCGTGCGTAGAGTTGCTCGACGATTGTCTGCGCCGCTTCGATCGCGGCATAGCGGGCGCGCAGCGCCTCGGCATCGGCTACAATCGCGGGGTCGTTGGCTGCGGCTTGGCAGGCCGCTACTGTAGCCTCCGCCTTGGCGATCTTTTGCTCGATGGTGTCCCATTCCTTTTGCTCTCGGTAGGACAACCCCTTGCGTTTCGGAGTGGGTGCCGTTGTCTCGACATTCGTTCCGGCGGAGCGGTTTTTCGCCGGCCGGCGAGTGGCCTGTTCATTCCGCGCTTGTGCCGCTTCCCATTGCGCATAGTCGGCGAACCATTCGGCGCAGCCGTTGCCGTCCAAGGCCAGCAGCATAGTAGAGACGCGATCTAGCAGCCACCGGTCATGGGTGACCAGAACCAGCGCGCCGGGAAACTCCATCAAGCTGTCTTCGAGGACATCCAGTGTCGGGATATCGAGATCGTTGGTGGGTTCGTCCAGAATCAAGAGGTCGGCCGGCTGGAGCATGAGCCGCGCGATGAGCAAGCGGGCCTGTTCGCCGCCTGATAAGCGAGAGACCGGAAGATCCAATTGCTCGGGTTTGAATAAAAAGCGTTTGGCCCAGGAGACGAGATGCACCGACCGGTCCTGGTACACCACGGCGTCGCCATGGGGGGCAAGCGAGCGGCGGAGCGTGGCCTGCTGGTCCAGCGAATCACGGTGCTGCTCGAATGTGACGACGCGAAGTTTGTCCGCGCGCGTGATGGTCCCGGTATCCGGCTCGAGCGTCCCGGCCAACAGCTTGAGCACCGTCGTTTTTCCGCTTCCGTTGGGGCCCAAGATTCCCAGCCGCTGGCCAGGCCCCAGACACAACTCGAGATCGCGGACAATCGGCTTGCCGCCCAACGACATGCCGAGTTCTGTGGCCACAACCAATTGCTTCGAGCGCCGTCCGGACGAGGTGAAGTCGATTCCCGCCGTTCCCTGTTCCCGCCGCGCTTCGATATCGCTCAATTCGTCGATCAACCGTCCCGCTGAATCGATCCGCGATTTGGCTTTGGTCGTACGGGCTTTGGGGCCGCGCCGGAGCCATTCGACTTCCCGGCGCACACGATTGGCCAGCGATGCCTGATAGTCGGCCTGGGCCGAGAGGGCTGCGTCGCGTTGTTCCAGGAAAGCGCTGTAGTTGCCTTTGGCCTCGAAGATGCCGTTGGGGTAGCGGCGATTGATCTCCAACATGCGCGAGGCGACCGACTCAAGAAAGCGGCGATCATGGCTGACAACGAGAAAGGCCCGTACTTCGCTTTTCAGCAGCGATTCGAGCCAGAGGATGCCTTCGACGTCCAGATGGTTGGTCGGCTCATCCATCAACAGCACGTCTGGTCCCGGCAGCAGGGCGCGGGCGATCGCAAGCCGCTTCTTCCATCCGCCGGAGAGCGTGGCCACCGGTTGATCGGTCTTTGGAAATTCGCCGATGCTGAGCGCTTTGGCGATCCGGTCTCCATGCTCATGAGGGTCGAGGCCGTCATCGATGAGCACCTGCGCGAGAACGTCCTCGATCGTCTGGGCTTTCGCGAAGACCGGTTCCTGCGGCACATACCCCATACGCGCATGTTTGCGGATTGATCTGGTTCCGGAATCCGGCTCTTCGAGCCCTGCCAAAATTTTGAGCAGTGTGGATTTGCCTGACCCGTTGGGGCCTACGAGACCGACCTGATCGTTATCGCTGAGCGTGATCGACAGGCCGCTGAACAGGGGTTTGACACCGAAGCTTTTGTCAATGGATTCGCAACTGAGCAGGACAGTCGGTGGCATAGGTATTCTCGGTATTCGGGCGGTAATCCGGGTTATATGGCGATGGGACGATCAGAATATCGGAGGGGCCGTCGTGATCGAATCAACGCGTCTTTCGATAAGAGTGTAGCAGGGACGGAGTCGTTGGCGCCAGCCCGCATTCTTCATGGCCATTCGTGGCGAAGCAGGCAAGCCGGCGGCGTGAGCACTGTGATCGAGCGTGCAGCCGTCGCGGACAGCTGCTGCTCCATGACCGAGCCGTTCTCAGCGCGTCCTGGCCGCCCGCACGATCATCGAATGTCTGCCTCTGGCCGATGGTGGCCGGCGATGGGATTTGGGGGCGCCATGAGTGCCTGATAGGCTTGGAGCACCGTACGGACCGATGAAACCCTGGTACGATGGGGCCTCCTTCCCTTGTCGAGACTCGTTGCCGGTACCAGCACCATGTGGAGACCGGCCTGATAGGCTGCTGCGACCTTCAACGGCACGTCCCCGACCGGCCCGATCCGACCGTCCGAGGTGACGGTGCCGGAAATGATGCGATGGCGTGGAATCGCCTCCCCCTTCGCCATTGCAACGACAGTGAGGCCGACCATCGCGGAGAGACTATCCCCCTCAATGGTGAACCTCGGATAGGGGACCGAGAGTCCGATACTCCAGGAGTCGGTGGAGAGCCCGAATACCCGAGCCGCGCGCACGATTGCCTGTGCGATGGCGCTTTGGGTCTTTGGTGAGAGACGGCCAGGCCCGTTGAGGAAATGGATATCGAGACCTCGGGTGTCTTCCCGCGTCGAGAACAGTACTTGGACCGAGATGACCTCGCCGACAGGGTGCTTCCCTGTCGTCACGCACAACACCGGGACGTACTGCTCGCGCGGAGTGTCCTGAGCCCTGGCTGTATCGATGAAGGCCGACAGACTGCCAGCAGTCAGCAACAGAGTGGCGCAGCCGGTTATCATGAAAGAGCGGAGTCTGCGACGAGAGATCTCGCGGCATCGTGTCCATGTGGCGGATGTGTCGGTCAATGGTGTTCTCTTTATTCAGTTCTGTGCGCTACGGTACGTCCTAAGCGTAGCGCCGGGTTCAGCATCTCGGTAGACGAGGCGGTCTGATTCCCGGGCCGGACGGAAACGCGGGTCGTCGTCCGACTCCGTCCGACAGGCGCGCCATGGTGGGGACTGAGAGATAAGAGCACGACGGATGAGAGCCGGAATCGTGGTTGTCTATCGGGCGATCATGATGTGCGGGGCGATCCGTGATTCTCATGCGTTTGATCAGGCCGGTGTGCTTGACAACTATGGTTTCTGACTGTATACGGTGAGCCGTCAATGTTGGATCTGACTCATGCAATGACCGGGATGAGAAATCAGTGCCGGGAGCGCTTCTGGCCCACCGGTAGGATATCAATGGGGGAGGGCATCATTCGACGTGGTTGATATAAGTACGACGAGCGTCCTGTTCCTCAATCAGGCGACCTAGCGTCTCTTTCCAATCGCTCTGACAGCGAGAGGGCTCAAGGTCGATTGTTTGCAGTAGAATCAGGGACAGTCTTACGGCAGGTCATGGAAGGCGAAGCCCTGAGCACAAGGCCGGCCAGGCAATTCGTGGTTCCAGCACTCAGTTTGATGCTGGCGGCTGGCGTGTTTGTACTGGATCTAGCGACGCCGTTGGGGATCTCGGTCAGTCTCCTCTATCTTGCCTCAATTCTGCTGCTGTTCTGGGCTCCATCGAAGGTATTCCCCTTTATAGTAGCCGCGCTCTGCTCGGTCATGACCGTGCTCGGCTTCTGGCTCTCGCCCTCAGGCATCCTCCCCTTCTCCTATGGGCTCACGAACCGGTTGATCATTGTCCTGGTACTTTGGAGCGCTGCATTCGGGGTCTCGACGATCTCCGAAACGGATACGAGGTCCAAACATCTGGTCTTCGGTCTGAGCCGCAGGATCGTCGCCAATCTGACGAGCATCGGGTTGATTGTGATTTTGCTCGGTGTCGGGAGCTACCAGATGATGGCGATAAGCTGGGAGTCGACCGAGCTCGTTGCGCAGACTAACGAGGTCATGACCGAACTGACCCGTGCGTTGTCCGCCATCAAGGATGGTGAAACGGGTCTGCGGGACCTCCTGCTCACCGGCGAGGAGCGGTATGTGGAGTCGTGCCGGAAGGCAGTGTCGGAGGTCCACGGCCATCTGGAGCGTCTGGCCGATCTCACACGGGACAGCTCTGAACAGCAGGACCGGCTTTCCACCTTTACCAGCAGGGTGGAGGAGAAGCTGGCCGAGCTGCAGGAGACTCTTGTCCTAAGCCAGAATCAGGGGGCGGCCGCAGCCTTGCGCATCGTCACCGCCGACCGGGGGAAGGCCCTCATGGACGACCTCCGTCATCAGGCGGAGAAGATCGAAAAGACCGAACGGGGCCTGCTGGTTCAACGGCAGCAGCTGCTGAAGAGCATCTCCAGCTGGAAGATCGTCATGCTCGCGCTGGGCGGGCTGATGATGGTTGTGGTGATGGGGGGCATTGTTGTGCTGCTGTATCGTGAACAAAGAGCGGAGCGGGAGTTCGCCACACGCATGCACCAGACGCTTGTCACACTGGATGCGACAAGGGACGGCGTCTTTGTCTTCGATCCCGGGACGTTGCGGTTTAGTTATGTGAACGAGGGGGTCATGCAGCAGACCGGGTATAGCCGGGAGGAATTGCTGGGCATGACGCCGCTCGCCATCAAACCGGAATTCGACGAGCCGCGGTTTCGGGCGATGATCGAGCCGCTCGTGAGTGGGGCGCAGCGGACATATAGTTTTACGACTGTCCATCGGCGTAAAGATGCTGTGGACGTGCCGGTCGAGATCAATCTGCAATGCGTCGATGCGGGTACGACTCTGGCGCGTATGATCGCCGTCGCCCGCGACATCACCGAACGCAAACGGATGGAGGTACATCTTAAAGAACAAGTAAGGAGGTTTCGAAACATATTCGAATCAGTCCCCGTTTCGATTTGGGAAGAGGATTGGACTGGCGTGATTGTCGCCGTCGCAAGCCTCAGGTCCCAAGGCATCACGGACTTCAACCGATATTTTGCGGACCGCCACGAATTGGTTGCGAAACTGCTTCGGATGGTAAAAGTTGTCGACGTAAATCCGCAGACGTGCGCGCTGTTCGAAGCGACAACGAAGGATCAGTTGCTCGCATCCCTGGAGACAGTTTTTTCCACTGAAGACATCTTGCCTGGTTTCATGTCTGAGTTGGTTGCATTGGCCGAGGGCCGCCACATTTTTGAAACGGAGATGGCACTGAGAACGGTGCAGGGAAAGTTGATACATGTGCTGCTCACGATGACATTCCCGGATCTGTCACATCCGACTGAGCGCGTTCTCGTCAGCCTGATGGATATTACCATCCGTAAACGAGCGGAGGAAGTCCAACGGCGCCTGGCCGCCATCGTGGAGTCCACGGACGATGCCATCATCGGCAAGACAATGCACGCGATGATCACCAGTTGGAACAAAGGCGCGGAACGTCTCTATGGATATAAGGCTGAGGAGATTATAGGGAAATCGATCAAGGTATTGATCCCGCAGGAGCGCTGGGGCGAGGAGATGGAAATCATCGATCGAATAAGCCGGGGTGAACAAATAGAGCATTTCGAAACCGTTCGACAAGCCAGGGACGGGCGCCTGATCGATATTTCCCTGACGGCCTCTGCGCTTAAGGATAGAGACGGGAATCTCGTCGGCGTGTCGGGGATCGGCCGCGACATCACCGAGCGCAAGCGGGTGGAGAGTGAACTCAAGAGGCGAGGCTGGTTGCTCGAAGCGGCGAATAAAGAACTGGAAGCCTTCTCCTATTCCGTATCTCACGATCTGCGCGCGCCGCTGCGGAGTCTTGACGGATTCAGTCTGGCGCTGATGGAAGACTGCGCCGACCGATTGGACGAACAGGGAAAGGACTACGTGAAGCGGATCAGGGCCGCGAGCCAACGTATGGGGCAGTTGGTCGACGATCTGCTCAAACTGTCGCGCAACTCCCACGTGGAACTGCGGCGGGAACTGGTGGACTTGAGCGCGCTGGTCACGAGCCGGGCGGAAGAGATGCGGAAGCTGTGGCCGGGCCGGCAGGTCGAATTGATTGTCGAGCCGGGGCTGAAAGCCGAGGGCGATTCCCGACTGCTGGACATCGTAGTCGACAATCTGCTGAACAACGCCTGGAAGTTCACGGGCCGGCGTGAGCGGGCCCTCATCGAGGTGGGGGCGGAGCGGCGAGAGGGGAAGACAGTCTATTTCGTGCGCGACAACGGGGTCGGCTTCGACATGGCCTACGCCGGTAAACTCTTCGGCGCGTTCCAACGGGTGCATACCATGGCGGAGTTTCCCGGCACCGGCATCGGACTCGCGACGGTGCAGCGCATCGTCCGCCGCCACGGCGGGCGTGTGTGGATAGAAGCTGTGGTGGACAAGGGCGCGACCGTGTTCTTTACGCTCGGTGATGAAAGGGATGGGGAAGCCTCTCTGAAATAAGACCGATCCAACAGGCGGTGCTGCTGTATCTTCAGCGGCGCGGGAGATAACAATTTACGGGTGCGGCTCCCACGATGGACCGGTTTGCATCTGGCTGAACCGCCAGGTGACTGTAGACGTCCTACCATGTAGTAAATGATACGTGATGGTTCTCTGTTGGTGTGTGAGCCATCAATGATCTCGATGACCGCAACATCACGCATATGCTCCAAGTATGCTACTGGAATTGAAACTTCTCAAATGGTGTTCCTCAACAACGGAGTCAGCTGACTAATGGCTAGTCCCCTGCATGTCTTGCTCGTTGAGGACAACGAGGACGATGCCGCGCTGCTGCTGCGCACGCTGCAGCGCGGAGGTTACGAGCCGGTATCCCGGCGAGTGGGCAACCCGACCACCATGCATGCCGCGCTCCAGCAAGAAAGCTGGGATATCATCCTGGCGGACTGGAATTTGCCCCAGTTCAGCGCCCTCTTTGCCCTTGAGATATTGAAGTCTCAAGGGCTGGATCTGCCGGTAATCATCGTGTCGGGCATGATCGGCGCCGAGACGGCCGCCTTGGCGCTGAAGGCCGGCGCGCACGATTTCGTGGGCAAGCAGAATCTCGATCGACTCGTGTGGACTGTCGAACGGGAACTGCGGGAAGCGACCGACCGCCGGGTCCGCCGAAAAGCGGAGGTGGCTCTGGCCGCCAGCCAAGAACGGCTTCAACTGGTCGGGCGCGCCACGAACGATGCGGTGCGGGATTGGGATCTCTCGACGAACGGTATTTGGTGGAACGAGGGATTCTTCGCGTTGTTCGGTTGCCAGGCTGAAGAGACCGATTCCGGGGTCGAATCCTGGTACAGCCGGTTGCATCCGGAAGACAAAGACCGTGTTATAGCCAGCTGTTATGCTGCGATCAATGGTGGCGCCACGAGTTGGTCGGAGGGCTACCGGTTCCGCCGCGCCGATGGCACCTATGCCGACGTGGTTGATCGCGGCTACATCGTGCGGAACGTCCGGGGCCAGGCGCTGCGCCTGATCGGCGCGATGACGGACCTGAGCGCGCTCCGCAAGGCGCACGCGGCGTTGCAGCTCAGTGAAGCGCGGGTTCGCACGGTGCTGGATTCGGCGCTCGATGCCATCATCGGCATAGATGAGCATGGGACGATCGTGGACTGGAATCATCGGGCTGAGATCCTCTTCGGCTGGAGCTTCGACGAAGCGCATGGGCGGTCCCTGACCGAGATGATCATTCCGCCGGACCAGCGGGAGGCCCATCGCAATGGGCTCCGTCGGTTTTTGGAAACGGGCGAGAGCGCGCTGCTCAACAAGCGGGTGGAGATGACTGCCTGGCGGCGGGACGAGACCGTATTTCCGGTCGAACTGTCGATTGTGCCGCTGCAGGAAGACGGCGCCCGCCGGTTCTACGCATTCATCTCGGATATCACCGAGCGTCGGGCGGCGGAGGCAAAACTGCGCAGTACCGAGGAGCAGTTGCGCCAAGCGCAGAAGATGGAAGCCATCGGCCGGTTTGCCGGGGGAGTGGCGCACGATTTCAATAATCTCCTGACCGTCATCATGGGCTACACCGACCTTGTGATGAGCGGTCTACCGACCGACGCGCCGACGCGGGGGGATTTACAGGAAATCAAGAACGCCGCAGAACGCGCGTCATGGTTGACCCGGCAACTGTTGGCGTTCAGCCGCCGCCAAATCCTCGCGCCGCAGGTGTTGGATCTGAACG
The DNA here is from genome assembly GCA_002083405.1 of Nitrospira sp. SG-bin2. Classification (GTDB taxonomy): domain Bacteria; phylum Nitrospirota; class Nitrospiria; order Nitrospirales; family Nitrospiraceae; genus Nitrospira_D. The sequence goes on from LVWT01000054.1 coordinate 40,868, forward strand.
TGCTTATCGGCAACTTCGAAAAAATGCTGCACCGGATCATCGGCGAAGACGTGGCGCTCAAGACCGAATTAGCTCCGGCGCTTCCGCCGATCAAGGCCGATCCGGGACAGATCGAGCAAATCATCATGAACCTCGCTGTGAACGCCCGGGATGCGATGCCGAAGGGTGGATCCTTGACCATCGAAACCGCCGACGTGCTGCTCGATGAGTCATACCCGAAAAAGGTGGCGGACGTGTCGCCGGGACGCTACGTGTTGCTGGTGGTCAGCGATACCGGCTGCGGCATGGATGGTGAGACCCAAAAGCTGATTTTCGAGCCGTTCTTTACTACAAAAGAAGCCGGCAAGGGCACGGGGCTTGGGTTGTCGACCGTCTATGGCATTGTCAAGCAGAGCAACGGGTTTATCTGGGTCTATAGCGAACCAGGCCACGGCACGACGTTCAAGGTCTATCTGCCGACGGTCGATACCGAAATCAGCCCAAGGGAGCCGAAGGCTCCTTCAGCGCCGCAGCAGATTGGGGCCGAAACAATCTTGCTCGTGGAAGATGACGCGGCGCTCCGTACCCTGACGCAACGAGTCCTGGAACGGAACGGATATACGGTGTTAGTGGCGAGCGGTCTGGAGGAGGCGGGTCGGACGGCGGATGAACACAAGGGGGCGATCCATCTGTTGCTGACCGACGTCGTCATGCCCGGCGGCAGCGGGCCGGATGTGGCGGCCCGTCTCGGCGCGCGGTTCCCGGACTTGAGAATTCTCTATATGTCCGGCTATACCGGCGCGGCGATGGCCCATCAGGGCTTGTTGGAATCGGGCAGCCCTCTGTTGCACAAACCGTATTCACCCGATACGCTGTTGCAGGCCGTGCGTGCAATGCTTGACGAACCGAAATAGAAAAAGCCGTGATGTGTCCGGCGTAAGACGCGATGTGGTGGGCGATCGCTATGTCGATCTCAAGGCGCGATAGCGGAAGCAGGGTGCATTTAGGAAATCAAGGAAATCTTGTATGTTCTGCCCGTTGTTATATAGTAAGGATGGGTTGTACTTGAAACAACACATCTGTAAGGGCGTAAGGAAGTCGGAATGAATGATGGCGGGTGACAACGCGATGGGCATGCCCCTTCAGGTGCTATGTGTGGAGGATTGCGAAGACGATGTCGCACTTATCGAGCGGGAATTGTGTCGTGGGGGGTATCGACCGCTCGTCAAGCGGGTGGACAGTCCCGGCGCAATGAGCGAGGTTCTGCGCGCGCAGGCCTGGGATCTTGTGCTGGCGGACTGGAATCTGCCGCAGTTCAGCGCGCTCTTTGCCCTTGAGATGATCAAATCCAAAGGGCTCGACCTTCCCTTCATCATCGTCTCGGGTTCGATCGGCGAAGAGGCCGCTATCGCGGCGATGCGAGCCGGAGCACACGACTATGTGATGAAATCCAACCAGGGACGGCTGGTGCCAGTGATCCAGCGGGAGCTTCGAGAAGCGGCGGATCGCCTGGCGCGCAAACGGGCGGAGGAGGCGGCTGCCACTGCGGAAGATCTCCTGAGATTGTCGACTCGCGCGACGAACGACGCGATCTGGGATTGGAACATTTCCACTCAGAGGCTCGACTGGAGCGAGGGGGTTCAGTCGCTCTTTGGTTTCCGCCCGCATGAGCGACCTCTCGGTGTGGAGTCGTGGTACGACTCTCTGCATCCAGAGGAGAAAGAGCGGGTGGTTGCGACGCGCTATGCGGTAATTAACGGCGCCGGGGAAACATGGTCTGATCAATACCGCTTTCGACGGGCGGACGGATCCTACGCGTACGTTCTGGATCGCGGCTATGTCGTGCGGAACGACGAAGGCCGGGCCGTGCGCGCGATCGGGGCGTTGACGGATCTGACGAAGCAGAAGCAGGCGGAAGCGGAGATCGCCGCAGCGTATGAGCGGCTGCGCGATCTCGCGCGGCAACTGGAATGTGCGAAAGAAGATGAGCGAAAACGGGTTGCTCGTGAATTGCATGACGAGTTCGGCCAGCTGTTGACCGGGCTGAAACTGGATCTGGCCTCCCTGGGCAAACAGCTTGCGAGAGATGCGGTCCTGTCGCGGCCGGAGTTGATGGAGAAGGTGCAAAGCATGACGACGCTCGTGAACGATTCGATTCAATTGGTCCGCAGGGTGGCGTCCGATCTCCGGCCCAGCGTTCTCGACGACCTCGGTCTGATTCCTGCCTTGCAATGGCAGGCCCGGGAATTCGAAACGCGGGCCGGTTTCCCTTGTGAGACGGCGTTGAGCCAAGACCTCGCACAACGAGAACTCGATCCGGACCGATCCAGCGCGCTTTTTCGCATTGCGCAGGAACTCTTAACCAACGTCATGCGGCATGCCCGCGCGTCCCATGTCTGTCTGGCCTTGCGCGAAGAATCAAACGGGTGGCTGCTGGAAGTGTCCGATAACGGCCAGGGTATCGCGGAGAAGGACTACGTCAATCCGACCACACTCGGGCTCCGAGGCATGCAGGAGCGCGTGGCGCTTTTCGAGGGCACGCTGAAGTTCTACGGTGAACCAGAAAAGGGCACCACGGTTCGGGTGTGGATGCCGCACGGGAGCGACCATGCCGGGGCTTTCCACTGAGACGCTGCGTAGCATCCTCGTGGTCGACGATCACGCCGTTGTTCGGCGTGGACTTACGGAGGTAATCGCGGATGAATACTGCGATGTGTTCATTGAAGAGGTAGACACTGGGCAAGGTGCCGTTGATGCCGTGCGACGGCGTGAGTGGGATGCGGTCCTGCTCGACATCAACCTCCCAGACAAGAATGGTCTGGATGTGTTGAAAGAGATCAAGGTTGTGCGACCATCCCTTCTCGTTCTCATCCTCAGTCAACATGGCGAAGAGCAATATGCGGCGCGTGCCTATAAAGCCGGCGCAGCCGGCTATCTCGCCAAAGACAGTGCGGCGGAGGAACTAGGCGTCGCAATCCGCAAAGTGCTGTCCGGCGGACGATACGTCAGTCGTTCGTTTGCCGAGCGGCTGGCCGGGCATCTGAGCAGAGAGGCCGGCGCCGAACCCCATGAAACCCTGTCCGACCGTGAGCATCTGGTCTTGTGCCGAATCGCAAGCGGCAAGACAGTCTCGCAGATCGCCGATGAACTGGCCCTCAGCGTGAAAACCATCAGCACCTACCGAGCCCGCCTCCTCGACAAGCTTCAGCTAGCCAATAACGCTGAATTGATGCGTTACGCCATCGATCGGCGTCTGGTCGAATAACGCGAATTTCACAGCCTCCGATTCAGGACTCCCGTCCGCCAGCGATCCGTCCCGGCGCGTTACGTGGCCATGCGCCGCGTAGTGAGCCTTGTCTGTAGGACCACATCAGACAACAGTTTCCACCGTTGTCCTGCTTCACAATCAGACCGACACGCCTACAGAAACAACCACGGCGGTGCTAGGTTCCAGGGTGAGGCAGGCTATGGAGTCAACTGTCATAACCGGGATCGGGAGCGCCGTCATGAATGTCGTGCTCGTGGATCGGTATCCACTCGTGCGGGAACGTTTGAAAGCGTTGCTGCGAACCAATGTTCCCCTGGCCGATGTCATAGGAGAAGCGGCCGACGCGCAGGCCGCGATCCGCCTGATTGAGACTGCATGTCCGGATGTCGTCATCCTCGATCTCCAGTTGGCGGGCGGGAACGGTTTCGAGGTGCTGCGGGCGGTCAAGCTCGCTCCCCATCCGCCGACCATCATCATGCTGACGAATCTGACCCTGCCGGAATACCAAGTTGCCTGCCTGGAGGCGGGCGCAGAATTTTTCCTCGATAAATCATTCGGGATGGACCTCTTGACGGACATCCTGGGCCATCTGGCGCGGAGGCGGAGATGCGATATTCTCGAGGAGGACAGGCCATGATCGAAGCAGTGAGGGGTGTGTCCCGACCGGATCGTTCGACGGAAGCGCCGTCCGTGCTGGTGGCGGCCGATGGTTGGAAGGTCCGACAACTCGGGCGAGGCGGACAGCCGACCCGGTTTACGCTTCGCGGCGTGGAGATACAAGGAGGACAAGCGCATGCCGCACATACTGATCATCGATGATGATCCGCCGCTTCGCGGTGTGATGCGGAATGTTCTGGAGCGGGCGGGCCATGTTGTGCAGGAGGCTGCGAATGGCCGTGAAGGGATGGCGCTGTATCGACAGGCCTGCTTCGATGTCGTGGTGACGGATATCTTTATGCCGGAGAAAGACGGGATCGAGATTCTCATGGACATAAAAAAAACGTCAGGGAGGTCAAAGGTCATCGTCATGACCGGTGTCGATCCGAGAGATCTGCTTGGTGTGAAATCGTCTGCCAGTCTCTTGGGAGCCGATCGAGTGCTTACGAAACCGTTTGACTCGCGGACGCTCCTGCTGGCGGTGGAAGAGGTGCTCAAGCTTGTGCCGGGGTCGTCGGGAGCGCCGAGCCGGACCGGTGTGGACGAGCAACGCAAATATCCACGCTTCCCGGTTGCGTTTCCCGTGTTGTTCGGTGACGGCGTGTGGACGCAGGCCGGAACGGTTGTGGATATTTCTCATGAAGGGTGCCGGATTCGATCCACCGATGGCGTGCCGGGTGTGAAGTACTTCCAGGTCGAGATTCAGCTGGGAGAGTCAGCCGAGAAGCTGGCGGTTGATCTGGCCGTGATGCGGTGGTCGAGACAGGGAGAGCTCGGCGTCGAGTTCATCCGCATGACACCTGAGAGCAAGGCGCAGCTACGGCGCATAGTCCAGCGCTGCGAAGAAACATACGCAACATTACAGGGTCGTGAGGGCGTGCCGAAGCCGATCTGTGATCTCAGTCATAGAGCATCGTCTGAAGCGTGACGCTGAACGCTCACTCAAAGACAGGTCGATCTATGTGGTGCTATCGACAGCCGCGCGGTGGTGAGCGAGACCAGCCTGGGAGAGGAGCATGAGCATGAACCCGCACGCATCGGTACTGCGACGGTCTGACCATGATTCTTCCTCGTTGCCGGCCCTTGTCGAAAGCGGCGGCGCGGCCTCGTCGATCCGGGGGCGGCGGGCAAACTTTCTCCAGCTACAGGCCCTGGTCACGGTGGTGTTGAGTTATCAGCTGTTGTTCGTGGACGATACCAGCTGGTCACAACAGGGGATACTGACCGCTGTCGTCGGGATGTTGGCGTTGTGCGGCCTTCTCATCGTCCTTCCTGCCCGCTTGATCGGCGCGGACTGGTTTCCGGTCGCCTTGGGGGTCGCGGATGTCGTCATCACCTCGTTTCTCATTTACACGTCCGGCAACGCCAGCTCCGATCTGTATCTGGCCTACTTCGTCATCATCCTGATCGTCACGACCTCGCGGACGACGCTGCAACTGACTCTGTTCATGGCGCTGGTAAGCGTGATTTACGGGTGGGTGTTGTACCAGGAAATCGAGGAGACCGGCGCCGTTCTCGTGCGGCATCTGATTCGAATCCCCCTCCTGCTGATCATGGCCATTTTCTACCGGAGCACGGCCGAAACGGTCCGTCTCGTGGCCAATTACGATTCGGTCACGGGGTTGCCGAACCGCCGGCATCTCCTCCGTCTGCTGTCGGACGGAAGCCCGGCGGGCAAAGTCCGGCATGCGCTGCTCTACGTCTATCTCGATGGGTTCAAACGGGTGAACGGCACCTTGGGTCAGGTGGTCGGCGATCAATTGCTCACGGTCGTCGTCGGCCGCATCAAGCAGTGTCTGCGGACGACCGATCTCGTTGCCCGCGTGGGGCCGGATGAGTTTTCGGTGCTGCTTCATAACGTCGGGACGCATGAAATCGCCGGGCGCCTTGCGCAGCGAATTCTGCAGGCGCTGAAGGCGCCGCTGACGTCGGATGAGCACGAAATTTTCATCGCCGCCAATATCGGAATCGCGCTCAGCGCCGAACAGGGCAGCGCGGACCAACTCATTGTCAATGCCGATGCCGCCGTCGCCCGCGCGAAAGAACAAGGGAAGAACAGCTACGAATTCTATTCCCCTGATATGAACGCGCGCGCGTACGAAGGGCTGGTGTTAGAAAGCCGCTTGCATCGCGCGATCGAGCGCGAAGAAATCGTTGTCTACTACCAACCGCAGATACATCTCGTCTCCCGTGCCGTCGTGGGCTTCGAAGCGCTGGCCCGGTGGAAAGATCCGGAGGCCGGGCTGGTGTCGCCGGCCACGTTCATCCCGCTGGCGGAAGAAACGGGCCTGATTATCCCGATCGGCGAGGCCGTTCTCCGTCAAGCTTGTCGGCAACTGCAATGCTGGCGCGAAGCGGGCTATCAGGATCTGCAGTTGTCGGTCAATGTGTCCGCCCGCCAGTTTCGGCAGGTTGACCTGGCGGAGCGAGTGGCCGCCGTCCTGGCCGAGACGGGCATCCCGTCGGACCTGCTGGAGATCGAGTTGACGGAGTCTTGCATCATGCAGGATGCGGAGACCGCGCTGTTGACGTTGGGTAAATTGAAAGCGATGGGCATCCACCTGTCGATCGACGACTTCGGCACCGGGTATTCCTCGCTCATTTATCTGCGGCGGTTTCCTCTCGATACATTGAAAATCGACCGCGCATTCACCCAGGACATGACGAAGAGTTCCGACGCCGAAGCCATCATTGACGCGATCATCGCCATGTCGGCCGCGTTGAAGCTGAAAGTCATTGCGGAAGGAGTGGAGACGGAGGCGCAGATGCGGATGCTCGTGCAACAAAAATGCTACCTCGCCCAGGGGTTCGCCTTCTGTAAGCCCCTGCCCGCCGAGGACATTACCAGATGGCTCGCCACCTGGCCGCTCATGCACCAGGACTCGTTGCCGCAAGGGGAAGCGGCGTAAGCCGTCGGGCCGCGCGACAGGATTGTGGATCAAGAGGAGGCCACGCCATGGCTCCACAAACATCACCGTCGATCGTGGGGTGGTCCGGTGGGTTCGTGGCCTGCCGATCGGCGTGGAATTTCTGGATCTGCGGGGAGACGCGGCGGCGCGCGTACTCCGGCACGTTGAGTACGGAATGAGGAGGCCTCAATGAACGATCCGCACAACCGACGCAACGCGACCCGGTTTCCCTCGGACTTTTTCGTCGAGTACGTGGGAAACCAATTTCTCGGCCGCGGTACGGTGCTCAATCTCTCGCCGAACGGCGTGCTGATCCGCGGCGACTACCTGCCGATCGTCGGCACGAGGGTCAGTTTGCGGATGGCGCCGCCGGACGGACAGGGCACGTTGTTCGTCGAACGGGCGGTCGTGAGGTGGGTGGGAAACTCGCAACTGGGCGTGGAAATCGTGGCGATGCCGCCTGTGGCGTACATGCGCCTGGCCAGCCTCATGGCCGTCATTCTCCGGGAGCGCGGCTGCGTCTGTATGCCGTTGCTGCCCTGGCACTGCCGCTGTCCTAATGTGCCGCCGGCAGCGAAGCAAGGGCGGGGCCCGGCCGGAACCGACGCCGACCTATTGCCGAAGCGGCAGAGCGACGCCGGGAGTCCGACAGAGCAGGATTCAGTCATAAGACGGATAGGAGCAGGCTGATGGCGCTGCCGTGGACCAATCGTTTCCTCGCGTTACTGCCCCACGGCGGATCGCTTGATGCCGTCGGCTGGGGCCGGTTGCATCGAGGAGTGCTGTTGCTATTGGGAGTCCATGCCCTAGGCATGCCGTGGTTCGGGCTCTGGATGGGCCATTCTTTATTGCCTAGCGCGGCGGCGGGCCTGGTGCTGTTTGCTTTCTGTGGAGGGGCCCTCGCAACCTTCTGGTCTCGGCGCATTCGCTCGGTCTTTGCCACATTGGGCCTGATGATGGCCTCTGCGCTGCTCGTTCATCTGTCCGGCGGGTATGTCGAGGCGCATTTTCATTTTTTCGTGATGCTGGCGGTCGTGGCCCCCTATCGAGACTGGGTTCCTTTTGCGATGGCCTTGCTGTTCATCGTGATCGACCACGGTGTGATCGGCACACTTGCGCCGGCCCTGACGTACAACCATCCGTCGGCGCAGCATCATCCCTGGACATGGGCACTTCTGCACGGAGCCCCCATTTTCGCGGAGAGCGCGGCTGTGCTTTTTTACTGGCAGGCCGTCGAGCGTGCCGAGCGGCAGACCAAGGAGAGGGAGTCTACTCTGTGCGACCTGATCGATGCGACGCCGGACGCTCTTGTCGTGGTTGACAGAGACGATCGAATCGTGCGCGTCAACCGCCAGGCGGAAACCTTATTCGGCTATCAGCGCGACGAGTTTTTGGGGCAGCCGTTCACCATGCTGGTACCCGCGCATATAGGGCAGGCCCGGACTCAGCCTACAACGAGTTCCTTCGCGCCGAGCCAGGTTCCGCCGATACGCGTGGAGCGTGAGCTGGCCGCACGGAGGAAAGACGGGAGCAACGTCAGCGTGGAAGTGCGCCTGAGCCCGCTGAACACCATAGAGGGAGCATGCGAAATCGTTGCGCTCCGTGAGATCACGGCCCGCAAGATGGCGGAGGATGTGCTCCGCCTCAACGAAGAACGATTCCGCTTGATTGCCCGTGCCGCCAACGACGTGCTGTGGGATTGGGATTTGACGACCAACCGCATTTGGTGGAGCGACGGTCTCCAGCGCACCTTTGGTTACGATTCTTCGCCCGTCGAACAGGGAATCGAGTCCTGGACAGACCGTGTACATCCGGACGACTATCCGGGTGTGGACGTCGATGTACAACGACTGATCAAGGGCGGCGGGGAGGCCTGGTCGGGTGAGTACCGCTTTCGACATGCCGACGGCTCCTATCGATACGTGCTCGACCGCGCCTATGTGGTTCGGAACGCAGCGGGCCAGGCCGTACGGATGGTCGGCTCGATGCTGGACCTGACCTTGCGCAAAGAGACAGAGGATATTTTGCATCAGGCGATGGCTCAGGTAGAAGCCGCGACCCAGACGAAAACAGCCTTCTTGGCGACGATGAGCCATGAAATCAGGACACCGATGAACGGCGTGATCGGCATAACGGGATTGTTGCTGGATATGGAGCTGACGCAGGAACAGCGGGAGTACACGGAGACGATCCGTCGTTCCGGCGAGCATTTGTTGGAACTCCTCAACGACATTCTCGATTTCTCGAAGCTCGAAGCGGGCAAAATGGATCTGGAGATCATCAATTTCGATCTCCGGATCCTGCTGGAAGACGTGGGGATGCTGCTGGCCGAACAGGCCCAAGCCAAGGGGGTGGAATTGGGCTTGCTTGTGCAAGCGGATGTCCCCGTCTCCCTCCGAGGTGACCCGGGCCGGTTGCGACAAATCCTCACCAATCTGGTCGGCAATGCCGTGAAGTTCACCAAGCACGGCGAGGTTGTGATACGGGTCGGGTTGAACGGAGCGGCAGACGACGAGCGGGCGGACCTGGTATCGCTGCGGTTCGAGGTCAGTGACACGGGCATCGGCATGACACCCGCGCAATGCGCCAAATTGTTTCAGCCCTTCTGCCAGGGAGATAGTTCCACCACCCGGAAGTACGGCGGAACCGGTTTGGGCCTGGCGATTTGCAAACAGCTTGTGGAACTGATGCAGGGTGCCATTGATGTCGAGAGTACGCCTGGGCAGGGCAGTTGCTTCCGGTTCACCGCTCGCATGGTTCGCCAGCTGGACGCTGCCGCGCCCCCTCCGATTTCTTGGGCGGTCTTACAGCAGCGCCGGATTCTGATTGTGGACGACCATGCTACGAACCGGACCATTTTGGAGCAGCAAACGCTGGCGCAGGGAATGGTGCCAGACATGGCGGCAGACGGCATCCAGGCGCTCACGCAACTGCGGACGGCGGCGGAGTCTGGAGCGCCGTTCGCCGTCGCGATTCTCGACGCGCAGTTGCCCGGGATGGATGGATGGACCCTCGCCCGCCGGATCAAGGCCGATCCGGTGATTGGCTCGGTCAAGCTCGTCCTGCTGACGTCCCTGGCCCAGCGGGGTGATGCCCGGATGGCCCGGGCCGCCGGGTTCGACGCCTATCTGACCAAACCGGTGCGGCAGGCGCAGTTCTACGACTGTCTGAGTCTGGTGCTTGGCAATCTGTGGACATCCGCAGGGTCGACCGATTCCGGCACCGCTCCGTTGATTACCCGTCATACGATCTCCGAGGCGCAAACTCGAAGCCGGAGCCGGGTGTTGGTGGTGGAGGACAACATCGTGAATCAAAAAGTAGCCGTCAAGCTGTTGGAGCGTGAAGGGTACCGTGTGGATGTCGTGGCGAACGGCCGGGAAGCGGTGGAAGCAATCGCGCACATTCCCTATACGCTGGTCTTTATGGATTGCCAGATGCCGGAGATGGACGGCTATGCGGCAACGCGCGCGATACGGGAGTGGGAAGCCAAGGCAGGGCCGCGGACTGAGGACTTGGGCCCGAGTTCCGGCGCTCAGCCCTCAGCAATTCGTCCGTCCCGCTTGCCCATCATTGCTATGACGGCAAATGCGCTGCACGGCGATCGTGAACGCTGTCTGGAGGCGGGCATGGACGACTATGTGGCGAAACCAGTGCGGCGCAAAGATCTGGCCGCGGTTCTCGCGCGGTGGCGGCCGGATGGCGCCGGTTCTGCCGAGGAGAGAACAACGGCGCAGCCTGAGAAGAGCGACAATGGGGGCGCGATCGTCGATCCGGCGGTACTTGCCGACTTGCGGCAGCTTGATGAAACCGGCGAATTGCTCGTCACGCTCATCGGGCATTTTCTGGACGAAACCCCGCAACGATTGGCGGCGATGCAGACTGCGCTGAGCCAGGCGAACGCGGCTGCGCTTGCCGAGGCGGCCCACACGTTGAAGGGCGCCAGCGGCAATCTGGGCGCCAATCGGATGCAGCAACTCTGCGGGGAGCTGCAAACGCTAGGACGCGCCAAAGACCTGACGACAGCGCGTGAGCGGCTGGACGCCCTTGAAGCAGAGTTTCAGCTCGTGTGGCAGGCTCTGGCGCGGGAGCGAGAACGGACGGCAGCGCCGCCCCAATCGGATGCCGCATAGAACAAGGAGGCTGTTCCATGGCAAAGAAAAAGATTCTCATCATTGACGACCATGCTGATACGCGTCTCCTCGTGGGTGCGCGGTTGAAAAAGCACGGGTATGACACCGTCTTCGCAGCCGATGCGCTGCAGGCGATCACCGCCGCGCGGCAGGCCCAACCCGATGCCATTATTCTTGATCTGGGGTTGCCGGGCGGGAACGGCATTAATTGGACAGTGCCTGTGTTGTCCTCACACGGACAGCTCACAAGAGGCTCGGTAAGTCGCGGCAGGATGAGGCTGGCCTCACTGCCGATCCAGGGAAGGCATCTATTCCATGGCACACGAGACAATACTTATTGCTGATGACAGCGCGGATACGCGACTGTTGTTGAGTCTGCGGCTCAAGGCTCACGGCTATGAGACGGTGTATGCGGCCGATGCCCTCGAGACGATCATGATGGCTCACCAGGCAAAGCCGGACGTGATTCTCCTGGACCTGGGGCTTCCGGGAAGCAGCGGCTTTCTGGTGCTGGAACGACTGAAAGGCACCTCGGCACTGGCCTCCATTCCCGTGGTGATCGTTAGTGCGGAGGAGCCGAAGGTGGCGCAAGCCAGGGCTTTGACTGCGGGGGCGGTCGCCTTTCTCCAAAAACCGGTGGCCCAGCAAACGCTGGTTCGGACGGTGGAGGAGGCGTTGGCTCAGTCCCGGGGCCTGGCGACGAAGGACGCCTCATGAGGTATTTTCATGATTCTTTGTAAGTGGTGACAATCGACTGGACCGTCGGCCACGAACGCGACGCCGATTCGGAAATTCTCATGATCGCGGAGGTCTCGCATTTCCTGCGCATGCCCAAGTCGATCATCTACAAGCTGGTCAGGGCGGGACAGCTTTCCGGACAGAAATCGGGAAGCCGTGGCGGTTTATGCGCGAGGACATCCGGTTTCTGATGAGCGCCTCTCATGCGCGGCAAAAGGCCGGTTGAGTTCCAGGTATTTTATTACGAGAGGCTATAGGCAATCAGGAAAGGAGATTCTGATGGAAATCACCGAACGTCCGGTTCCGAACGGGATGATCCTGGAGCTGGCTGGGGATCTGACCTATTCCAATCGAGAGCAGTTCAAGGCGGCGGTCGAAGCCGTGTGGCAGAAAGGCTGTCGGCATCTGATTCTTCATATGGGCGGCGTGCGGTTTTTGGATAGTTCCGGGCTGGGCTTGCTGGCGCTCGCTTCGCAAGATTTCAAAGCGAGCCAGAGAACGGTGAGCATTGCGAAACCGCAAAGTTACGTGCGGGAAATCTTGGTACTTGCCAATATCTCGAAGCTCATCCCTGTGTATGACAATGAGCAGGATGCGCTGGCGGGCTCGCAAGACGCCGCATAGCCGAACCGTTCACGTCCAGCCAACCGGCATGCGCACGACTCGGTGGACATCAGTCGCGACGTCACGCTTCCATGCACGCTTCATATTCCATGTTTCTCCTTGCGCGTTTTGGATTCCTCCGGCAACGTGGAATCGGAGCGTCACTAGCTGCGCATGGGCTCACAAGCGACGGATGCTCTACACCGAAGGAGAAATCATGTCGTCACCGTTCTCATTAGCGCCTGAGCCTCCTCCTGTAGAGGCATCTCCTCAGACCGTGCTCATTGTGGATGATGAATCTGTGGCGCGGATCGTGTTGGCAGCCCGCCTCAAGCGCCTCGGTTACCGCGTCCTCGAAGCCGGTGATGGCCGGGCGGGGCTGGAGTTGCTACGGCGTGAACGCCCGGCGCTGACGATCCTGGACTGGCTGATGCCGGAGATGGATGGGCCAAGTTTCTGCGAGGTGGTCCGGCGTGATCCCGACCTCCGGTCCAGCCAGATCCTGATGATGACCGCGCACGATGAGCCGAAGCAGATCGCCGAAGGGCTCGGCCGTGGAGCCGATGATTTTCTTCGCAAGGCTGCCAGTCCCGAGGAAATCACGGCCCGCGTGCAATCGGGGCTGCGGGCGGCCGCGCTCATTCGTACCCTGGAGCAGACGACCGAGGAGATCCGTCAGAAACAGGAGTTGCTTGAGCAGGAATTGCAGTCCGCGGCGCAGTATGTGGCATCGCTCCTGCCCATCCCCGGCCCGGTTCTGCCCGGCGTACACCTTGCCTATAGCTATCGGCCGGCCTTGACCTTGGGCGGTGACCTCTTCAACGTGCTACGTTGGAGCGAACAAGAGATCGGACTCTATCTGCTCGACGCCTCGGGACACGGCATCTCGCCCGCTCTACGGTCCGCCTCCTTTGCGACCTTTCTGAGGGCCGACAGCTTGCAGCATCAAGTCGGCTCAAGGGACCCGGGGGCCATTTTGACGGTCGCCAACGCGTTGTTCCCTCTCACGGCAGACGGCCATTACTTTACGATCATTGTTGCACGGCTCAATCTCCGCTCACAGACGCTCTCCTTTGCGGCCGCGGGTCACAACGGCGCGTTTCTCCATCGCCGATCCGGCGAAGTGGAGTGGCTCAGGAGCCCTGGGCTGCCCCTCGGGTTTTGTGTGCCCCAGAGGTACACAACCATGGACGTGTCCGTGTCACCGGGTGACCGTCTGTACCTCGTCAGTGATGGCTTGTATGAGGTGGCCGCCCATTCGGGCGAATTGTGGGGACGGGAGCGTCTCGTGGAAAGCGTTCGCGCCCTCGGTTTCCGACCGCTGACAGAGGTCGTGAATCTGACCGTCACGCAGGCTATGCAATGGCTGGGGCACGAACAGTTTGCCGACGATGCCGCCTTGATCGGCATTGAGTTGACGGTGTGATACAAAAAGGAGTCTTCGGTGGAAAACGTCGTCCCGATGGATGTTGAGCGGCTGTTGAACTCAGAGGAGACGTCGGTCTCTGTCCGTCATGATCGGGAATTCTTTACGCGTTTGGCTAAGGCATTTCTGGAGCAGGCATCGGGCGATCCGGCCATGGAGATGGCTGTTCCTGAACGCACGCCTGATGAAATCGGTAAAGCCTGCCCCCTTCGGATGGTCGGCGTCGCCTCTGTCCGGGGCTCGGAGTGCCGACTCATTCTGGAGTCCGATCCCGCTCACGTCTCCGGAGTCGTGACGTGGTTGATGCACGTCACAGCCTCGACATTGCCAGACATCCGGCAATTACACCTGCGCAGCGCGTTGCACGAACTGCTGTGCAACGCCGTGGAGCACGGCAACCTTGAAATGGGCTATCAGGAAAAACAGCAGGCGTTGGTGCAGGGTCGATATGAGGAATTGCTCCGGCAGCGGCTGGCCGTTCCCTGCCTCAACGTTCGGCGGATCGCGATTCATGTCCGCTATGAGAACGATGCAGAGCGGCTGATCTATCGCATCGTCGACGAAGGAAACGGGTTCGCGTGGCGGCAATTTCTCCAGTGCTCCGATGAGGCCTGCGAGCCGGCTGCTGTCAACGGGCGGGGAATCTTTATCGCGCGGTCCTTGTGTCCCAGCCTGACCTACAATGAGCGAGGCAATGAGGTAACGATCACGATCACAGGTTTCCCCGTCTGATGAGCGGTTGTCGGCTCGCCTCGCGCACGAGGCGGCAGATCGGGACTGTTCACTTCCATGCCGGTACAGGGTAAGCTGAACGGATGTCTTCTGAGGGTTCCTCCGGCCTGTCGATGTGGATCCGTTGCGGTCTCTACACGTCTCTCGGCATTCTTGGAGCGGGGGTGACGGGGCTTGCCGTATACGGCTTCATCCTCTCGATGACGCTGACCTTGCCGAAGAGCGATGAGCATCCTCCGCTGTTGATCTATGGCGCGCCGTTCTTGCTCAAACCTGGGCTGTCGGTGGAGCGGTCCGGGTTGCTGGATCGGTTGCATCGGTTGGAATACCGACGAGTCCGCACCGCGCCGAAGGCCGCCGGTGAATATATCCTTACGGACGATGTGATCGATCTTGTGTTACACGCCCAGGAAGAAGCTCAGCTTCCGGCCAGACGCGTCCGTCTGAGATTGGCGGACGGCATGGTGAGCGAGGTGCTCACGCTGCCGGACGAACAACCGGCCCCGTTCGTTGCGCTCGAACCGGCGGTCATCAGCGGCATGCGCGCCGGGTCCAAACAGGTCAGGGAGTGGATTCCGCTGAGCCGCATCCCGCCGCTGCTGGTTCAGACGCTGCTGGCCGTCGAAGACCGCCGCTTCTTTTCCCATTATGGGATCGATCCTATCGCCGTCGGCCGGGCGTTGTGGACCAACATGACCCGTGGTGCCGTGGTACAGGGAGGGAGCACGCTGACGCAACAGCTGGCAAAGAACCTCTACTATTCACCGCAGCGAACCATGCGGCGTAAATTTCAAGAGTTTATGGCGGCCGTTGTACTGGAGTTGAAGTATCGGAAAGAAGACATTCTCGAAAGTTATCTGAACGAGATCTATCTGGGCCAGTCCGGGTCCGTGTCCATCTATGGCGTCGGAGAGGCGGCCCATCGTTACTTCGGCAAGGGCCTCGACGAATTGTCGGTCGATGAGGTGGCGTTGATCGTCGGATTGATCAAGGGGCCCAACACCTATTCGCCGGTGAAACACCTCGAGCATGCGACAGAGCGCAGGAACATCGTGCTCCGCCGACTTCGAGATCAGGAATTGGTGACGGAACAGGATTGGACAAAGGCGGTCAATCGTCCGGTGCGGGTGGCGCTGACCCAGGATGCGCTGAGTGATGCGCCCTATTTCGTCGACTATCTTCTGCGGGAAGTCGAGGAAGCGACCGGCATGGGTATTCCGGAGGGAGCCCGGATCTTTTCGACGCTCGATCCGTGGATTCAGCAGCGTGCCGCACAGGCGTTGCAGCGGGGATTAGCCAGCCTGGAAACAGCCTATCCGACGCTTCAGGGGGGCGAATCGTCGCTTCAGGGAGCGGTTGTTGTGCTGGAGGCGAAGACCGGACACATTCTTGCGATGGTTGGCGGGCGGGACTATCGTGTGAGCCAATTCAACCGAGCCGCTCAAGCGCATCGGTCGGCCGGGTCGCTCTTCAAACCGTTTGTGTATCTGGCTGCGTTTGAGGCGGCACGGGATCAGGGGGAGGCCGGGTTGACTCCCGCTACCTTGCTCGAGGATGAGCCGGTCACCTTGGAGTCCGGAACCGGCCCCTGGTCGCCGCAGAATTACGATCGACAATATCGCGGCCAGGTTACGGTGCGAACCGCGCTTGAACAATCATTGAATGTCCCCGCCGTGCGAGTGGCACACCGGACCGGTATCGGACCCTTTCTCAGCATGCTGCAGGCATTCGGGATCACGACGCCGCTGCCCAGTAATCTCTCCGTTGCATTGGGCAGCTCCGCTGTCTCGTTGCTCGACATTACATCGGCCTACGGGGGATTGGCCAATGGGGGTATTGCGGTGCGTCCGATCGCAGTCTCCAATATTGCGCGCGAGACCGGTGAGACGGTCTGGAGCCCGATCATCGATCGCCGCCAGGCCGTCTCCCCGCAAGGCGCCTACCTTGTGACGTCGCTGTTGAAAGGGGTGGTCGATCAGGGAACCGGCGTCAGGGCCAGAGTGCTCGGTGTGCAAGGTCCGGTCGCGGGCAAGACCGGTACAACGGACGGGTATCGAGACGCGTGGTTTGTCGGCTATACGACGGATCTTGTGATCGGGGTGTGGGTGGGATTCGACGATGAGCGGCCGATCAAACTGACAGGCGCGCAAGCGGCGCTTCCGATTTGGAGCGAGTTGGCAGGCCGGCTTATTCGACCGGACCAGCCGGACTTTGAAATGCCTGATGGACTGGTCGAGCGCCGGATCGATCCCAAAACCGGCCAGCTGGCCACGTCTCAATGTCCGGAGAAAATACTCGAGATCTTCATTGCCGGCACAGAGCCGACCGTCTATTGCGAAATCCATGGGGGAGGAATGTGGGAACGGCTCAAGCAGACGTTCGGATTCTTCTGATCCGGGGGATGAGGCCCGAGCCTGCATGACCTGTCTCCGCCGATTCTTAACAACTACTAGTAGTCCACCTCGTCTTGCGGTATTCTGGCCCTGGCCGGTTTCAACGAGGAGTTCCCCATGAAAAAAACAGGATATATGGACGACGGTAATATTACGCTGCTCGCCAAAGGGGTCGAACTGAAGGGTGAGATCAAAGTCGAAGGCACAGTGCGGATCGATGGCAGGCTGGAAGGCGATGTGCAGACCAAGGGCGAAGTCATCGTCGGTGAAGATGGAATCGTCAAGGGAACGATTTCAGCCGGATCGCTCATCAGCAGCGGCCGTATCAAGGCCACGGTGACGGCGACGGAACGGGTGCAGCTGCTAAAAACGGCGACATTGATCGGCGAAGTGCATTGTCCGGTCATGGTGATGGAGGAGGGGGCCAAGTTTCAGGGAGTCAGCGACATGGGCGCGACGGCCTGGCCGGAAGAGGCACCCCGATTGCCCGGCAACGTCCGTGACATGAATCAGCATCGCGGAAGATCTGTGGCCTTGATCGGAAAAGAGCCCGACCTCTAGCCCTCATTATTTAGGATTCTTCTGCGGCAATCGCCGATCCGCTGTTCTTTCCCCTGTCGTTCGTGAAGCGTATCTCGTGAAGCCCGCTTCGCCCGCTCGCCTCGCATTGTCGGCGGATCGGGCTCAGCGAGGCGAGCGCACGACAGAAAGGGAGAGCTTCCCTGCTCTTGCGAGATACGCGATACGCTTCACGAGATACGTGTCCTCACGACCCCATGACTCAACAGCAACTGTTCTCCATCGCATTTTTTGCCCTTCTGGCTCTGCTGCTCTACCAGATGGGGCTCATGCTCCAGCCGTTTGTGTTTTCAGCTCTGTTGGCCGGACTCTTGGCCCATTGGGCCTTCCCCCTCCATCGTAGGCTTTCCAAGCTGTTCAATGATAATGAGACATTGTCTGCCATGGTGCTGACCCTCGGGGCGTTGGGTATGGTCGTCGTGCCGTTGGTAGTGATGGGGGTGATGTTGGTGCACGAGGCCGGGGCGGCGGAGCAAGCAATTCGATTATGGATCGCAGCCGGCGGACTTCACCGGCTACCGGACCAATTGGCGACGGTCCCCCTCATCGGGGAATGGTTGCGGGCTGCCGCTGTCGAGGTCGATACACAGAGATTTTCGATGGAGCAGTCGGTGCTGGCTGGTGCGAAAGGGCTCAGCCAGTTTCTGGTCGGCCAGATGGGTGATTTGCTCAAGAACGCGGTTCTCCTGGTGACGGACTTCTTCATTATGCTGCTGGTGTTGTTTTTCCTATTCAAGGACGGCTCGAAATGGTTCGCCGCCTTCTACGAGCTGATTCCGATGGACAAGTCGCATAAACAGAAAATCGTGACCCGGCTGGATCAAACGATCCGCGCGGTGGTCAAGGGGATGTTGGTGACGGCGATCGTCCAGGGTGTGTTGGCTGGGCTGGCCTATCTCGCGCTTGACGTTCCCTTTCCTATGGTGCTCACGGCATTGACCATCATCCTGGCGCCGATTCCGTTCGGCGGAACGGCGCTGGTCTGGGGGCCGGTCGTGCTCTATTTGTTTTGGATCGGTCCGGCTGGAAAAGCCCTCATCATGTTGGCGTGGGGCATCGGCGTGGTATCCATGGTCGATCAGTTTCTTCGACCCTGGCTGATCGGTCAGGGTGTTCAGATTCCCGTCCTGCTCCTGGTGTTGAGCGTGCTCGGAGGGCTGTCGCTCTACGGCATACTGGGGCTCTTCGTCGGACCGATCCTGGTCAGCCTCCTGATGACGGCGGTCCAAATCTACCGAGACGAATATCACACGGCGGCGAATCCCACTCCGACAAGTCCTGTCGCGCCTCCGTAGCTGCTTCGTCAATCGTCATACGTTGACCGTGGGAGCCGGATTCTCGGCTGCGCGCTTGGCAACGTGTGTGTGATGATTGACGGTCTTTCTATTCCAGCGGAATCGTAATGGCGATGGCGCCGATCACGTCGTTCAACTTGAAATCCTGCTTCGGGCTCAAGGGATGGCTGTTGTGGCATGTCACGCAGGCGGCCGAGACGGCGCGGTCTGGGTAGATGGCCTGGAAGTATTGCTTCTTGCCGCTGGCGACGATGCCGGTGACAGGCCGTTCAGGTTGACGCCGGAGCGTATCGAGTGCTTTGCGTTCAAAATCTGTGGCCGGGGCATTACGCTGATAGATCGGCCACTGCCCGATGAGCCGGTAGCGAATTCCATTTCCCCTTTCTGCGGCGAGTCGACCTGAATGTTGAAGGAATTGCGCAGGAAGCGGGAGGGCATTCTCTTGTTCCCAATTCTCAGCTGCCGATACGATGCCTTTTTCCTGCATGCGATTGACGATGTGGATAGTGTAAATCGTGCGATCGGCTTCCAGCACGGCATGGACGTAATCGGTGACTTTATCCGGCGGAATGCCGTCCGCTCCAGGGGCGGTCTTCGCGAGTAGGAGCGAGGCGATTCCCCAGGTCCCTGCTATGACAAGGGCGATGGTTCCGGCTCTGAACGCGACACGGATGGAGTCCATGGTCCCCTCTCTGCCGCAGTGGCAAGGATCGGCAAAGTTAGAGTACAGGTGGTTCCGCGCCCTTCGAGACTCTCGATGCGGACGTCGCCCCCGAATTTTCTGATGATACGTCTCGCCACCGTCAAGCCGAGGCCGGACCCTTCTCCCTGCCCCTTGGTTGTAAAAAATGGATCGAAGATTTTCGGTAAATGTTGCTTGGAGATGCCGGGCCCAGAATCGGTGATTGTTGCAGTGCCGGTGTGATCCGACTGTGCGGTGGACAGCGTCAGCGTGCCGGAGCCTCTCATGGCCTGGACCGCGTTGGTGATCACATTCATCAACGCCTGCCGAAGCTGGTCGGGCAGCGCCAGTACCTGCACGTTTCCCGCGTAGCATTTGGTGACCGTGATGCCCGCCATCTCCATCGCTGTCTGTATCGTCGCCAGTGCCCGGTCTAATTCATCTTCGAGCGACACCGCCAGGCGCTGATTCGAGACTTCCCGGCTTGCTACGCCGGTGAAGTCTCGGATGATCGTCGCCATGCGTCGGCCATGCGCCACGATATCGCGGGCATAGGCCTTCACCCGTTCAAGGCTCGGCTCTTCCTGGATCGCCTCGCCTAATCCGACGATTCCGAATAACGGATTGTTGAGTTCATGGCCGATTCCGGCTGTCAACACGCTCAGGCTGTCCGTTTTTTCGGCCTGGACGAGCTGGTCTTGCAGCCGGCTCTCGTCCGTCGTGTCTCGCAAGACCAGGCCGATACTATCTGCTTGTCCTGGTCTGGCCGGCATCCGGAACCACTGGTAATGGTAGACGCGTGTTCCGATGTGGAGATCCGAACGGCTGACGGACGATCGAGATTCAGCGGTAGGAACGAGCGGATCTCTTGGGGACTCGATACGGTTCGCGCCGGCTTGCGAGTCTGCCCTGTTTCGATCGGCGCGAAATTCTTGCCGGAGTCGATGTTGGGCGTCGGCATCGAGCGAGAGGATGTTGGAAAGCGGGGCCGGCGGCTCATCCCGGATTGTGAACGATTCACGCGCCGCCCGGTTGATGTAGCGCACGACTCCATCGGCGTCGATCAAGAGGATGGGGGTGGGGACGGCATCCAGGATGTAGTCCGTAGACTGTTGCAGCACCTGGACTTCCTGGGTCTTTAATTTGACTTCGTCGGTCAGTCCTGCGAAGGCGGCTTTCAGTTGTTGGTTCATGCGGTTGAATTCATCGGCCAAGTCCTCCAGCTCATCCCCTGTGCGGATCTGAATCGGTGTCCGGAGCTCGCCGCGTGCGATCGATTGGGCGGCCTGTTGGAGTTCCCGAACGGGAGTCACGATGCGGCCGGCCGCGGCGAACCCCAGGCCGGCTAGTAACGCGAGGGCGATGCTTCCAAAGACCGTGACCCAGATGAAGAGATGCTGGATTGGGGCAAACAGTTCATCGGACGACTGCCAGACGAATGTGTGCCAGGATGCGTTCTCAATCGAGCCGCTGGTCGTGTGGCTGGTTTGTGGCAAGGGGGCGAAGCCGATGACGGAAGCCGCCTGTCCGCCATGGCCGTCGCTGGGTGCTTCCGCCCAGCCCGGCTGTTGCGGCGTCACAAGGGGGAGGAGATTTCGATCAGACAGCGACACCCCCGTAGGCAGGAGCGGACAGCTGACGACGATGCCGTTGGAATCGATCAGCATGACGTGGCCGGTTTTCCCGAATCGGATGACGTGGGTCGAGGGAGCAAAGAATTCTTTGGCATCAATGACGCGGTGGAGTACTCCGACGACTTCGTAGCGCAGGCTATCCATCACGGGGACGGAGATGGTGAAGACGTAGGCATTCACCTGCTGGTTGAACCGGATATCTTCGATATAGAGTCTGCCCACTGCTTTGTTGAAGGCGCCCTGCCACCAGGGGGCGCGATCGTGACGGAAGTCCGGCTTTTCTCCCATCGCGGCGACGAGCAGGCCCTGCACATCGGTCAGGAACAACATTTTCGTCGATGCGCGGACGACGTGCGGAAGCAGTTGCCCTGGCGCGCTATGGATGCCGGCATAGTGTTCGTCGAGCAGCGCGCTCAAGGGACTTCCCATAATGGCATTGACGGCGGCGGGTTCTCCTGCCGTCCAGCGTTGTTCCAGGTCTGTCGGTGCGGCGGCCGGGCTCTTGGAGCGTCCGTCGCGCGGCGCATCGCGCCGCTGCTCCAGCTCGCGGATGATCGTGGGATCCCCGGCGATGCGCGCAGTCTGCGCGATTTCTTCGGCTATGAGAAGGTCGAGCTTGCGGGCTGCTTCCGTCGCCAGCGCTTTGAAACTTTCTCCGCTGACTTCCCGGATTTCCCGCGACCCTTGCCAAAATGCCATGCCCAGGCCGACGACGAGCGGAACGACTCCCACCAAGAGCATCGCGACGGTCAGTTTGGCCTTGAGTCCCCAGCCCTTGCCCCGCTGCGATGAAGTCGGCTTGATGCTCATGAGGGGCGACTCCTGTCTTCCGTAGGCGCTTCCCGGGGAAAGGTAATGGTAAAGGTCGAGCCTCGACCGATATGGCTCTCGACCTCGATCGTGCCGTGCATGTGGTGGATCACGTTCTTAATGTTATACAGCCCAAGCCCCGTGCCTTTTCCCGGAGGTTTCGTTGTGAAAAACGGCTCGAAGATCCTATCGATTAGGTCCGCGGAGATGCCGCACCCTGTGTCCGAAACGCGAACTCGGGTCGCGCCCTGTACCGCAGTGGTTTCCAGAGTCAAGGTGCCACCGTGGTCCATTGCCTGGACGGCGTTGGTGATGAGATTGACGAAGACATGCAGGAGTTCATCCGGATTGCCTTTCACCGCGATGTCAGGTTGGTAGGATTTGCGGATGTCGATATCTTGAAGCGCAACGGCGTA
Source organism: Nitrospira sp. SG-bin2 (assembly GCA_002083405.1). Lineage (GTDB taxonomy): Bacteria > Nitrospirota > Nitrospiria > Nitrospirales > Nitrospiraceae > Nitrospira_D. The sequence goes on from LVWT01000054.1 coordinate 63,119, forward strand.
ACGGGCGATCTTGAGAGCCTCGTCGAGTTTGCCGTTGATGGCGATCAGACTGTTCTGCTGCGAAGAGGCGCGGCGAGAATAGGAGGTGAGGTCCCGGCAAATGGCGGTCGTACGTTTCACGGCTTCGACAATGTCGCGGGCTTGGTCATGCACCGTCTCAATGTCGCACTCGTCCAGCAGGTTTTCGGCAAGCCCCAGAATGAGCTGAAGCGGATTGTTCATATCATGGGCGATGCCGGCGGCGAAGGAACCGATGCCGGCGAGTTTCTCCGAATGGAGCAGTTCGGCTTGCAGCGCAGACTCATGCCGCACCAGGTCCCACAGGAGTCGTGACGCGGGCCCGCTGAGGATGTCGGTCTCTCCGCTCGTTTGCTCGCGAAGTATCCGATCCATGTCCGGATCGCCGGTGAGGTCCATCACGAGATTGACCCTATGGTTGCTGATCAGATCGGCGAGTCGCTCGTAGGTCGGCACGTGGAGCTCGCGAGCCCGTTGAAGCCCCGGCGCGGCTGGATCCCGGTCGGTAATGCCGACCACCTCAATCGTGCGCAGCTGGTGGAGCAGATCAAGCAGTGCAGTCCCGCCGCGGCCCGCGCCGATAATCGCGACCCTTGTGGCGGGGGTGGGCATCACGGATGCCATCCGTTCTTGCCCGTCCTGGTCGGACCGGCGGCCGGCTGTATCGGACGGAGCGGCGGATGGCACACGCGTCCCGTCCGATGTGGGAAGGTCGGAGATCATCACAGATGCGCCAGTTCACGTTGCTCCATCGCGCGCGCAACGGAGGCTTTGAGCTTGTCGCCTTCGACCGGTTTCACCAGGTAATCGACGACGCCCTGCCGGAGCAGAGAGGTGGCCATGTCAGTGTCGGGGAATCCTGTCAGGACGATCAGCGGCACGCGCGGATAATTCTTGCGGAAGTAGGCGATCGCTTCGATGCCGTTGACCTTGGGCATGCGGATGTCGCAGATGATGACATCCAGCAAGAGACGATTTTCGCCGGAGTTGATCGTGTCGATCGCTTTGGCGCCGTTCTCCGCTTCCAGCACGTCGTATCCGGCCTTGTGGAGCGTCAAGCGGACGACCTTGCGGATATCCGGTTCGTCATCGACGATTAGTACCCGGCCGTTGCAACTTTCACCCCCGACAAAAAACCCCGATTTGAACTCGTCCATGGCGACCTCCTGGTAAAGGGTAGTTGGGCGATGGTCATGTAATGTGGCATCTTCTGATGGGACAGAACCGCAAGGCCTATGCCGGCATATGACAGGATCTCACTTGACCGGATTTCAATAGGTTGACCGTCCCGCCTGTCACAGGGTTTCAAATCGCTGGCTCAAAGGCACCACCAGGTGGTGAAACACCACCAAGTCCAAGCAACCATTGGGCACATTGCCTTTCTGGGGCCATTTCAGCTAGGGTATTCACCGGAAAGAGCAGGGAGGCAGTGTGATTACACCAGACGTATTGACCGACTATGTCCGCAAGAGCATGCCGGATGCCGTGGTGACGGTGACGGATCGTACAGGGACGATGAATCACCTCAAGGTGAGTATTGTCTCAGCGGCGTTTGCCGGGAAAAATCTTCTCGACCGGCATCGCATGATTTATCAGGCACTGGATGCGCCGATGAAGGATGGGCGTATTCATGCCCTGGAATTGACGGCGAAGACCCAGGACGAGAGCTAAGCGCGCAGGGCTCTGAGTCGATACGATGACGTCTATTGAAGGAGGCCGGACAATGGCAGAACCGATCGAAGAAGAAATTCAAAAGGAAGTACAGGCGCACAAGATTCTGATCTACGGCAAAGGGACCAAGAGCATGCCGATGTGCGGGTTCACCAGAGAGACGATGCAGTTTTTCGACAAATACGGATACCCGTACGAACTGATCGACGTACTTTCGCAACCGGTGAAGCGGGAAGCCCTGACGAAGATGACGAATTGGCCGACGCTCCCGAAAGTGTTCATCGATGGCACGTTCTACGGGGACACCGATGTGCTCGATCCGATGGCCGCCAAGGGCGAGATCGAGCCGCTGTTGAAAAAAGCGTTCGGGAAGTAAGCAGGGCATCCCTGCTCGTCTCTTGCTCCCCGAGCGCGCACGCGGGAACAATAACCATCTACAGTTAAGGGCGGTGCTCGCTCGATGGGCGCAGTGAAACCAGCAGGAAATCCCTGCTTATTAAGGGCGTTGTGGGTCGTACAAAACAGCTGCCCCCAAGACCCTCCTGCAGCCATTGCGCACTGGCTTCATGGTGAAAAAATCTTCATGATTGATCGCCAAGCCAGAGATAAGTAGCCCTTCCAACGGCGGCGTCCCTGATCCCCGATCCAGCCTCGTGTACCCATTCAGATTGTCCAACATTGCCATTTCTTCAGGCACGAGAGAAAAACGAAAGCTTTTTGCTCAATCGTCATGTTGAGTTACATTTATGGTGGATCGAGCAGTCGGAGGCAACCATAAGTGGCAGTTCCACTATGAGTTTGCTGAATAGTCGATAGGACGCCTTTGGACATGGACGCCCAAAGCCTTCTCAGGTTCACCGCACGGGATCGTAAGCAACGCGATCGCACTGGCGCTGTGGGTAAAGCCCTGGCGATCCGGCGACGATTTCCGTGGAGTCTCACGATAATGAGGAGACGATGCACATTATCCTGGCAGGGGCTTTATTTGGGGGCCTTATTTTGATCCATTGGGTTCTGAAGAGTTTATATGAGTCGGAGAAAGAGCCGGTCCATCGCAATGTGAGGAAATAACCATGGCCGTTGGGAGTGGAGGCCTTGAGCGGGGCCTCATGCCAATGCGTGAGGAAAAAAGAAGGTGGTTGTCGTGGTCCATTCATTGAAATATATGCTCCCCATACTCAATAGTATTTTCTTTCTACTGGCGGGATCCGTGGCCGGCGCGGAAGGGGATGTGCGTGCTTCCCGAGACCGTATTATGTACTTGAAGCATAATGGGGGGCCGTTCTCACATTATCTAGAGCTTCGTGGTGACGGTTCGTATCGGCGGGTTGTCCGTGGGCATCTGTATCTTGAAGAGCGGGATCGCGGAAAGTGGCAGCAGAATAAGGTACGCAAGCTGCTCCTCAGGTCCGATGAGCACTTTCGAAATATCAGTTCAGGCGACTTGCTGATCTCCATGTGGCAGCGTGATCGATTGAAGACGCTGCCCGACATCAGGCAGCGGATTCAGGATTTCCTCAATGCCAATCCTGCTCAGGAGTTTCCTGCCGGGGATGTAGAACATATCAGCGAAACCGGTGTGAGTGTAGATTCCCAGGCGAAGAGCAGCGACATTATCGTGCTGGGCTCCAAACGGGTGAATCGCACGGACTTGGAGAAATTGCTGGTGGCCATCGACAGGTTTTTGCCCAGCGGCGAAAAGAATGTTTTTATCCTTGTTCCATTGGAGTACAAAACCGCTACCATTTTTGTCGATGACGATCGGACGCAATTGACCAAGAGCATCATTGCCGGTGAATTGGCAGGATCTTCTACGCCTGTCCAGGGTGCCGAGAAGTATGGGTATCGTGAAATTGATGCGGCACAATTCGACAAGGAAGTGAAGGAACCGCGGCCGGTTCTTTCCCAGTCTGAGACGAAGCATCGCGAGAAACAGCCCGGCCAAGATAGCTCGGAGTAACATTCGGCTGCTCTGAGAAAAACGCCAGGTCTATTTCCCACTAAGACCCAGTAAATGAAAGGCCACCTTTGCAGGTGGCCTTTCCATTTCTTGCCCCTCCCAAACAGGCGTATGAGGCCGGAGGAGTGCTTGACGGTTGCGTTGCACTTGTCTGATTTCTTCCATGAGCTGAGCTGCGCCCGTTCCCAGAAGTCCTGAGCCAAATCATTGCGCGACTTGACCGAGCCCGCAAGAACAGAGGAGGCTCCGGAAAATCGGACGGAGTGATTTTCCACATTGCTAGTACGGTTGGGATTGAGCGAGTATATTTGCGAGATGGCCGATTTACTTGCAGATCTCCGAGCAGCTACAAAACATATTCATGAACATCTTGAAACGCTACCATACCACCTTGCCTTGATAAAGGGTGAACTCCCGAAGGTTTCGGCGCTTTGCTACTTGCGTGCGCTTGCAACCTTGCACGCACCCTTAGAAAGCGCTTTGCGGTCGCCGAACTCTTCTGAGTTGTCTGATCTTTTTGGGTCTTGTGGGCCCAAGCTTCCAGCAATCCTTGCTGATCTCAAAACACTACATGACCCCGAAGGTGTACCTTCTCCTTCCCTCACTGGGGCCGCTGCAGCAGCCTACTCATTTGCGAACTTAATCATCACAAGGTTAAACGATCCGTTTTATCTTGCCGGAGTCTTGTATGTTCTTGAGGGTTCACAAAGCGGCGGCATTCAACTTAAGCAACTGTACGCACAAGTACTTGGTGTTCAACCCGATGATCTAACATATTTTGGATTCTACGGTAATCAGACTCACTCCAAATGGCGGTCGTTCACCGAAAAGCTTGCAGCGCTTCATCCTACGCGTGAGCAGACGGCCAGTGTAATAGCGGCTGCTATGACGTCCTTTGAGTCGATAGAAACCATCTTGAGGGCGCTCTATCCGTATAGCGACAACGATCTGGTGTTTCATGTTTCCGCTCTAAACCCCGAAGCTGGGGACCACCCGGTCCCACAAGCACCGAAGGAACTCAAGTTTGCGTTACGAGCGGGCCAGCGTGCCTGGAAAAAGTATGACTATCTTGAAAAACGTTTCGGCGAGCGAGGCAGGCGCTTCACCACAAGCGATAGTTGCTGGCTTGTTGCGCTTTCACAATTGTCTCCGGAAGCCACGACCCAAAGCCTTAAATGGTTGCGAAAAGTTCTTGCAAGCAGGGGGATTCCCACAGTGATTCTTGAGTCCCATCTGCGCGAGATCCAAAACGAAATGAAAGCTGATGGCCCCAGTTCTCTCACCATTGCTAGCTATGATGGATTCTTAGCGGCACTGGAATCAGAACGGAATTCCTCGTTTGACTCTGAAATGCTTGCGGCGGTGATTCACAAATATGATGCGGCCTTTAAGTCGGCACCCGGTGAAAAAGTGGATCATGCCGCCGAACTGATTGTGTCTGCATGGCTTGATAGAAAAACTGGAGTTCCGGAAGCTCTTTCCTCCCTTCAGAAATGGCTCACCGACACAAACGTGTTTTCTCCAAACTGGGTGAATGTCGTCGAAGAAATAGTCGTCGCTCTCGATGCAATCGAGGTGCGAGTTTGATGATCTGGTGCGCGTACTGCCAGCAATTTCAGGGCGAAGCTCCTCCGTATGACCGATATCTGGTCTCCCATGGACTATGTCTCCCTTGTAGTAAAAAGGGTTTGGACTTTAGCATGGAGCAGATGGATCAGGCACACAGACTGCGAACTCTGCAGGAACAACTACGGATTGCAGGTCAAGAGTATGACCTGCCCCTTGCGCGCCGGTTAATCATGGATGCTGTTGGAATCGGGGTTCGCCCAGTCGATATTTTGCTAGGCCTGATAACGCCGCTACTCTACGAACTCGGGCAGGAGTGGGAGGCCGGCACAGTTACCGTTGCTGAAGAGCATCGATTTACGAAGTTCTGCGAGCAAGTGCTGGAACTCATATCGACATGGATGCATGAGAGACCAAGTAATGCATTTCGAAGCGATAAGCCCACAGTGCTTCTGTTGAATGCCAAAGGCAATCTACATTCACTGGGCTTACAGATGGTGCACCTTAGTTTGTATTCCCACGGCATTCGATCCGAAATCGTTCGCGGCTCTCTTCTGCCTCGACAGGTCTTGGAGAAGATTGAAATCGTACAGCCGAAAGTGCTTGGAATTTCAGTTGCGGTGGCTGAGGACGTGTCCTGGCTTCGTGATGCGGCTGAAGCTGTCATGACCTTGGCAGAAAATCGTCGCCCTGTTTTGGTGGTTGGAGGGTTTGCCGTTCATGAGGGTAAAGTTCAGGCAATCAAAGGGGCACGCCTTTTCACGGAGTTTGGTTCAATTAGATCCTTGGTCAACGAGTGCTTAAATGTCTGATTCCCGATGGAGGAAGGAGCGAGCTGACCTAATACATGGAACTTTGTGAAGAGCGAGTTGGGAGTTTGCTCTTCACCGCTTGGTGAGAGGGAAAGGGGTTTGGTGTAATTCTAGATGATAGAGATGATTAAGATGAAATATACCTTGGTGCTGGTGATCTTCTCGGCAGCTTAGGCTATTGCGGTTACCTGAAATTAGGCCGCCTCAGTGGAGGCGGCCTTTGTTATTTTTCCCCTGGCAGGTGCGGGGCGGGTGCACTCGACTGCGCGACTTTTACCTCAGCGAGCATCGCCCGAATCAAGATGCTCAAAATGGCATCCCGGCTAGGCCGCAGGGAGCGCGGCGACCGAGGCGTACCCTTGCGGTACGTCGCAGGAAGACGGGCGACTGAGAACAACGCCGGAGGGCATTTTCAGCATCCTGTTAGGTGCCCATTTCCCAGGATGCAAGATACTTCTTCTGCTCCGCCGTCAGCGTATCGATATTGACGCCCATACCCGCGAGCTTGAGCCGCGCGATTTCTTTGTCGATGTCTGCCGGTACCGGATAGACCTTCTTTTCCAGCTTCTTGTAGTTCTTCACGAGGTATTCTGCGCCGAGCGCCTGGTTGGCGAAGCTCATGTCCATGACGCTGGAGGGATGGCCTTCCGCCGTGGCCAGATTGACGAGGCGGCCTTCGCCGAGAAGACTCACGCGATTGCCGTTCTTGATCGTGAATTGCTCGACGCCGGGGCGAACAATCTTCCGTGACTTGCTCATCTTTTCCAGAGCCGGGATGTCCAACTCCACGTTGAAGTGGCCGCTGTTGCAGACGATGGCGCCGTCTTTCATGGCCGCGAAATGTTCGTTGCGGATGACGTGGATGTTGCCGGTTACCGTGACAAAGAAATCGCCGATCGGAGCCGCCTGTTCCATCGGCATGACGCGGAAGCCGTCCATGACGGCTTCCAGGCCCTTCAACGGATCGATTTCTGTGACGATCACGTCGGCGCCCATGCCTTTGGCCCTCATGGCGATGCCGCGTCCGCACCAGCCGTAGCCTACGACCACGACGACCGAGCCGCAGACCAATCGGTTGGTGGCGCGTATAATGCCGTCCATGGTGGATTGGCCCGTGCCATAGCGGTTGTCGAACATGTGCTTGGTGTCGGCATCATTGACGGAGATGACGGGAAACTTGAGCACTTTCTTTTCGGCCATGCTGCGCAGGCGAATCACGCCCGTGGTGGTTTCTTCCGTACCGCCGATCACGTTCTTCAGCAATTCTTTCCGCTTGGAGTGGAGGTGGGAGACGACATCTGCGCCGTCATCCATCGTGACATGCGGGCGATGGGCGATGGCGGATTCAATGTGACGATAGTAGGTCTCGTTGTCCTCGCCCTTGATGGCGAAGGTCGGGATGCCTTCATGTTGCACCAGGGCGGCGGCCACCTCATCTTGCGTGCTGAGGGGGTTCGACGCGCAGAGGCGCACATCGGCCCCACCCGCTTTCAACGTGATCGCCAAATTCGCTGTTTCCGTCGTGACGTGGAGACAGGCGGTCACTCGCACCCCCTTCAGCGGCTGTTGCCGCGCGAATCGCTTGCGGATCAGCCGCAGCACCGGCATGGTGGCCTCGGCCCATTCGATTTTCAACTTGCCGGCATCCGCCAGCTTGATGTCTTTCACGTCGTAATCCACGAACACCTCCTCGTCGAAAAGAAGGCCCAGGTTAAGGTTAGAGCAGAGTCATACACCCTGCTCCACTCCCTCAGCCTGAGCCTCAGTTACTGCACTTTCACCTTGGCATCAGCCTGCTGTCGTTACAGGCCTGCGTCTTTGCGCAAGGCCTTGGCTTTGTCGGTCTTTTCCCACGTGAACTCCGGTTCGTTGCGCCCGAAGTGCCCGTAGGACGCGGTCTTGCGGAAGATCGGACGGCGGAGCTTCAGGTGATCGATGATGCCGCGCGGTGTCATCGGGAAATGTTTGCGCACGAGCTTGTCGAGACTCTCGACGGAAACCTTCTCCGTGTTCTTGGTGTCGACGAGTACGGACACGGGGTCGGCGACACCGATTGCGTAGGCCAGCTGCACTTCACATTTGTCGGCCAAGCCCGCGGCAACGAGGTTCTTCGCAATATAGCGGGCCATGTAGGAGGCGGAACGATCGACCTTCGTGGGATCCTTGCCGGAGAACGCGCCGCCGCCGTGGCTGCCGTGTCCACCATAGGTGTCCACGATGATTTTTCTGCCGGTCAGGCCGGTATCGCCCATGGGTCCGCCGACGACAAAGCGGCCGGTCGGATTGATGTGGTGCTTGACGCTCGTGGGGTCGTAGAGGCGCTTCGGCATCATGGGCTTGATGACTTTCTCCATAATGTCGCGCTCGATTTGCTTATTCGTGACGTCAGGGCTGTGCTGAGTCGAAACCACGATCGTATCGATACGCACCGGCCTGCCGTTCTTGTATTCGACGGTCACTTGGGATTTGCCGTCCGGGCGTACCCAGGGGAGGATGCCCTTTTTACGTACTTCCGCCAGACGCTTGGTCAATCGGTGGGCCAAGACGATCGGCATCGGCATCAACTCATCGGTTTCGTTCGTGGCGTAGCCGAACATCAACCCTTGGTCGCCGGCTCCTCCGGAATCGACGCCCATGGCGATGTCGCCGGATTGCTGGTGGATGGCGGTCAAGACGGAGCAGGTGTGATAGTCGAAGCCCCACGAGGCATCGGTGTATCCCACGTCCTTGATGACGTCGCGGATGATGTCGGGAATCTCCACATAGGCTTTGGTGGAAATTTCACCGGCGACGAAGGCGATGCCGGTGGTCAAGATGGTTTCGCAGGCAACGCGCGAATATTTGTCTTTCGCGATGATCGCATCCAGGATCCCGTCTGAAATCTGGTCGGCGATCTTGTCAGGGTGCCCTTCCGTGACTGATTCCGAAGTGAACAAGTAGTTATTTCTCATGCGATCCCTCAAGGTTGCGGTTATCGAACGCCGCCGGTGGTTCGTGTAGAATTGACGAGGTCCGAGCGACAGACTGACGTTGGAGTTCGCTGGATTCTAGAGGAGGCGCATGGATTTGTCCATCACTACTAAAGGGGTGAGGGGCAGCGAGGGCGCACACGCGCTGCCTTGACACTTCTTTTGGGGCGTTTGTAAGATGACAAGATTTCAAGGGAATTGCGTCCGCCATCGTACTGGGGCCTGTTTATGAAATGTTTTTCGTCCATATGGATGTGCATCGGACTGCTAGCTGCTCAGCCCGCGCTCGGCGTATATCTATCGACCTCGGCTGACGCAGAGTCGCTATTGGCAGGACAACAGGTTGTCGAACGGAATCTTGCGATGGTGAAGGTCGGCGACGAGGCGCCGAACTTTCAGTTGCGCGATCTTGCCGGCAATATGATGAGCCTGTCTCAATTTCGAGGCAAAGTCGTCCTGCTGAATTTTTGGGCTACCTGGTGTGGACCCTGCCGGGTTGAGATGCCGGCGATGGAGCAACTGTATCGGACTCTTTCCCGCAGAGAGTTCGAGATTTTGGCGGTCTCCACGGACGCCCAAGGCGCCGCGGTGACTCGTCCATTTCAGCGGGAGATGGGGTTTACGTTTCCCATTCTCCATGACGAGGAATATCGAGTCGGTGTCATCTATGGCGCACGATCGCTTCCTCTCACCTTCATGGTCGATCGCCAGGGTGTCATTCGAAAAAAGATTTTTGGTGCCCGCGACTGGGACTCGCCTGAAGCCCGCGAATTGATCCAGATACTCATGAAGTCGTAAGCATGACGCAAGCGATCCCCCAAATTTCACTGATTGCCGCGTTTTCAGCCGGCTTGCTGTCGTTCGTTTCCCCGTGTGTGCTGCCGCTGGTGCCGTCCTACATTTCGTACATCACGGGACTCTCGGTCGAACAGCTGACGGATGCATCGGAACGGGTGAAATTCAAGAAGGCGATCGTGCTGAACTCGTTGTTGTTCATCGCCGGGTTCTCCTCGGTGTTCATTGCGTTTGGCGCATCGGCCAGTCTCTTGGGGCAGGTTCTGATTACGTATCAGGATCACATCCGCCGCTTCGGCGGGGTCTTGATCGTGGTATTCGGGCTCTATTTGCTCGGCATCCTGAATTTAAATTTCTTAAAAGTGGAGCATCGCTTTCAATTCCGCAGCCGGCCGGCCGGGTATTTGGGATCGTTCCTGATCGGCGTGGCGTTTGCTGCAGGCTGGACCCCCTGCGTGGGGCCGGTATTGGGATCGATCCTCTTGTATGCCAGCACGACAGATTCCCTCGTGAGCGGGGTGGTGCTCTTGACGTCCTATTCGCTAGGGCTGGGTCTGCCGCTTTTTCTGACGGCGTTGGGTGTGGATCGATTCCTGGCCTACTTCAAACAGGCCCGCGCCTACCTCTGGGGTGTTTCGACTGTGAGCGGAGTGTTGCTGGTCGTCGTCGGCGTAATGATCTATGCCAATTCTCTCACGATGGTCACGAGCTTTCTGGAGCGGTACGGTATCGGGTGGTATCTGGGGCAGTAGTTTCTTGCCACTAGTCTCTGCTTTTCATAATCTCTTCATCTGCTAATGAGTCCCTGCTCTTCGTCGCTCGTATCTCGTGAAGCGCGGGACGGAAATTGAGCGTGCCCCTGCTTTGCTTGCGAGTACGCTTCACGGGATACGAGGAACGCGACTAGCACCAGGCGCCGAGGCGGCAGGCGGTAAAGGCCTGACCCAGCCCACTGGGAGAAGGAATTGAGAACAGGTTTGACACTGGAGATCCGGCAGCAGCCACTCCAATATCGGCGATGGGGGATGGGTCTGATTTATGCGCAACCTGGGGACCTGGTTTTGCTCCGCCTAATTTTGCGAGCAGGCTGTTTCCGTCATTGACTGCCGTGCTATTCGGGTATTTGTTCGCGAGTAGGACCAGGCTCTCCCGCGACCAATCGTCGGCGCCCAATTCATGATAGCTCATGGCTAGAAAATATAACGCATCGGGAGCAACGAGCCGATCGGGATAGGTCTTGATGATATGTTCGAATCGGTGCGCGGCAGCCAGGTACGAGCCGCGTCGGTAGTAGAACTGGCCTACGAATAGATGCATTTGCGCCAGCCAGTTATGGCAGTCTTCAAGTTTCTGCTGTGCTTGGGCATCGTAGCGGCTTCCAGGATAGTCTTTCCGGACGCGTTCAAATGCGGTGATGGCTTTCTGAATGGGCTCAGGGTCTCGATCGATGCTTTTCGCCAGTTTGAGCTGAACCTCTCCGACCTTAAACGCGGCATAGGGAGCGAGCACATGGTTCCGGAAGAGATCTAGGAACCGGTTGTATTCGGTCAAGGCTTCGTTGTATTCCTCTTTCTCAAAAAATGCCTCTCCACGTTTCATGATCACATTGGGGTGGAAGAGCTGCTTCTCAATATTGTCTTCGAGGAAGATCTGCTCGTCTACGCCGCTGACCACTTTTTTCACACCGCTTCTTAAGTCTTCGGGGGTGCCTGCACAGGCAGCGAGGAAGCTTTGTCCTACAAGAAGGCATCCCAGCAGTGGCAGGAAGGAGGCTCGCGATGTCCAGCTGGCTTTGATGTTAGGGGATATATGCAATGATGACATAATGTCGATTCATAGCAAGAATGATGGGTAAAAAGCAATGAAAAGGAGAGGTCGGTTGACCCACATCCGCCCTCTCCCTATAATCCCGCGCACGTCGTATCGGTGGCACTCTGTTGTCTTGACCCATTTAGGTAGGAAGCATGATTCGAACCAGGGCGATTGGAACGGGCAGCTATGTACCTCACCGGGTCGTGACAAATGAGGAGATTGCCCGGCCGTTAGGACTTGCTCCTGACCAGATCTACAGGCTGACCGGCATTCGAGAACGGCATTGGGCGGCAGATCACGAAGCGTCCTCCGACATGGCGATTGAGGCGGGGCGGCAGGCCCTCCTGGCGGCCGGCTGTGAGGCGTCCGCGATCGAGGCTGTCATTGTATCTACTACGTCTCCGGATGCGGTGTTTCCTTCCACCGCTTGTTATGTCCAGCGCGGATTAGGATGTAAAAGAGTGGGGGCGTTTGATGTATCCGCTTCCTGCTCCGGCTTTCTCTATGGGCTCTCTATGGCTCAGGCCATGATAGAGAGCGGGCAAATCCGGACCTGCCTGGTAGCGGCATCAGAGGTCAAGTCTCGTTTTCTCGATCCCAAAGATGGGGCGACCGCCATGCTGTTCGGCGATGGGGCAGGCGCCCTCGTCTTGCGTGGGGAGGAAGATCGAAGCCTGGAGATGCGAGGGATCTTAGGCATCAGGTTGCGCGCCGATGGATCGCGGCATGAGCTCATTCGTGTTCAGGCTGGCGGGTCGCGAAAACCGTCTTCTCAGGCTACGGTAGAGAGGCATGAACATACCCTGCGCATGCAGGGCGCCTCACTCTATCGGGCTGCGATTCGGCGGATTGAACAGGCCGTGCAGGATATTTTGAAGGAGTTCGGAGTCGATCTTCGTGAGGTCAAGCAGGTAGTTCTTCATCAGGCCAACGGCCGAATTCTGGCCCAGATTGCCGATCGCCTGGCTATCCCTCAGGACAGACTTTCGTCGGTTATCGAACGGTACGGCAACACGTCATCAGCGTCGGTGCCCATTGCCCTCGACGCGGCGGTGCGCGGTGGGGCTATTGCCCCCGGTGATCTTGTACTGATGGGCAGCTTCGGCGGAGGCTTGACGTGGGCGACCGGCCTTGTCCGGTGGTAGCAGGCCGGCGAGCGTATTTCGTGTCCCGTCGTTCGTGAAGCGTAAAGCCCGCTCCACCGGCGCGGCGCGTGCAGGTTAGATCTTGCTTGCTTGAATCACCATTTTATCTCTGCTTCGCTTGGGAAGACGCACTACGAATTTGCTCCCGTGAGGCTGGTTCGCTTCTACCCACACCTGCCCCCCATGCCCCTCTACGATATGCTTCACAATCGCAAGCCCGAGCCCTGTCCCACCCAGTTCGCGCGATCGGGCCTTGTCGACACGATAAAATCGTTCAAACACCCGTGGGCGGTCCTGTTCGGGGATGCCGATTCCTGTGTCGGATACCGTGAGTTCGATTCCCTCTTCAGAGGATCCTGTTGATCCTGTCCCGCTGATCAACCTGGAATTGACGGTGATAGTGCCGCCGGCGGGCGTATATTTCACGGCATTATCGAGCAAATTGGTCAGCACCTGCAGAAGGCGGCCTTCATCGCCCGGGACAGGAGGGAGATTGTCGTCAATCGACAGGACCAAGCGATGCCCGTTCTTATCGGCGATGGGTTTGATCGTGGCTAACGCACGGTCGATAATCGGGCGCAGGTCAACCGGTTCCTCTTTCAATAGGACACGGCCCGATTCGATTTTCGATAGTTCGAGCAAGTCTTCGATGATCAGGTTCAGCCGGTCGCTCTGTTTAAGGATGATATCCAGAAATTTCGCCGATGCCACAGGGTCGTCTTTCGCCCCATCCAGCAGGGCTTCGACGTAGCCTTTGATGGATGTGAGCGGTGTGCGCAGTTCATGGGAGACGTTCGCCACGAAGTCTTTCCGAATATTTTCAAGGCGTCGTAGTTCGGTCATGTCATGGAATACCAGCACGACACAGGCCTCATTCTCCCGTTCGCCTCCCGCGACGGAGACTTCGATGTGCAAACAGCGATTGGAGAGCGGCAGCACGATTTCGCCCTCATGATTCGTCCGCGACCGCAGAGAGGATATGACTAGGTCGTTCAATTCTTGGTGGCGGAACAGCTCCGTGCAGGGACGGCCACGGGCCTCTGCGCGCGAGACCCCGAACATGCGCTCCAGCGCGGGGTTGATCTGTAACACATGGCTGCGATAGTCAAGCACCATGACCCCTTCAACCATCGAGGTCAGCATGGCCAGCAACTGCGCCCGGTCTTCCGAGAGTTCATCGATTCTGGTGTGCAGCCGGTCGGCCAGGCCATTGAGCGCGTTGGCCAGGAGGCCCGCTTCGTCGTGGGCGGTGGTTTTTATAGGAGCGGTCCGTCGGTCGGAGGCCAGCTGCCGGGCTGTCTGTGCAATCTCCGAAAGGGGCGTGATAATGCTGCGGGCGAGCCAGAGGCTGAGCAACGCGATGACGAGCAACGTGCCGGCGAGCGCTCCGATGAGGGTTCGCTGAAACTGGACAATCTCGCGGTCGAGCTGGGCCATGGGGAGGGCGATGCGCACGACGATGGGTTGAGCGTCCGGAGGCTGCGTCAGGAGCGTGGCTCGATAGACCGTGCGCTCTCCGGTGGTGACGCTGGCCCGAATATCTTGCCCGTGCCCTGTGGCGAGGGCCTGTACGACTTCGGGCTTTACTCGATGATTGTCAACAGTGGATAAGTCGACATCCCGCACAGCATTGTCGGCCAGCACCGTTCCGTCCGAGGCAATCAATGTGACACGGGTTGTGGCCCGGTTTCCCAGGTCGCGGGCGGCCTCTTGGAGCCGGGATGATGCCGGAATCGGAGAAGACGGGCGAAATAGGGGTTGGAGTCCGTATTCAACGAGTCGGGCTTTCGCGTCCAGCACATCGTCCTGCTGCGCTAAGTACTGGCGTTCGAGCGAGTGGACGGCCACGGTGCCGGCGACAACCACACCACCGGTCACCGCCAGCAGCATCCCGATCGCCACTTTCCATCGGATCGACAGAGTCATGACGGCGTTGACTGCTTACACGTCACGTCTCACCAGCAGCCTCTTTCAATTTATACCCCAGCGATTTCACTGAGACGATGGCTGCATCGAGGGGCGGAAGCTTTTGCTTCAGCCGTCGAATGTGAACGTCGACGGTTCTGGTAGTCCCATAGTAGTCGTAGCCCCACACAGCATTGAGGAGGATATCGCGAGTGAGGACGCGTCCTGGATGTCGAAGCAGATGCTCCAGCAAACCGAATTCTTTGGCGGTCAGCGGTACCTCGTTATCTCCCAAGCGAACCTCGTGCCTGGTCGTGTCCATCGTGAGCGGACCGTAATGATAGAGGCCGGCCCCTTCTGCGGGCGTACGCTCCAGACGGCGCAGCAGGGCTTTGATGCGGGCGACGAGCGCTTTGGGGCTGAAGGGTTTGGCTACGTAGTCATCCGCTCCCAGTTCGAGGCCGATGACCGTGTCAGATTCCTCGGCTTTAGCCGTCAGCATGATGATGGGCAGCATGGCGGTGTCGGGAACCGAACGCAGGCGTTTGCAGACTTCGAGTCCGTCGATCTCAGGCAGCATGAGATCGAGTATGATGAGATCGGGTTTGTCCTCTTTGACCTTCTTCAGCGCCTGGACCCCGTTCACAGCCGTGGAGGTCCGAAACCCTTCTTTTTCCAGATACAGCTTGACGAGCTGGAGAATGTCCGGCTCGTCTTCGACGACGAGGATTTTTTTGGGGAGTACGGCACCCATAAGGTAGTCACAGCCTACGGAGGAGGTGAGAGAGTGTCAAGCGAAGGCAGTTACTTGCGGGAGGGTGGGATATGGTTGATGCTGGATCGGCGCGGCATTGATCATAAAAGGCTACGTATCATGATCTGGCGCCCCCAAGTATTATGGGTGGGCTTTCACAGGCCAATTCGGTTGACGGAGCTGGCCAGTCTGACGTAAGGTGAGTGACGCGTGATTCGCGCCTGACTGTGACGAAGGCGCGCCATTCAGTTCGAAGGAGTTGCTCTGATGATGAAAATCTATCTTGCCAATCCTCGTGGATTTTGCGCCGGGGTTGATCGGGCGATTGATATCGTGGACCTCTCTCTCAAGAAGTACGGCGCTCCCATTTACGTCCGCCATGAAATTGTCCATAGCCGCCATGTGGTGAATTCGCTCCGGCAAAAGGGCGCGGTGTTCGTGGAAGAATTAAATGAGGTGCCGGAAGGATCGGTCGTGATTTTCAGTGCGCACGGCGTGGCCAAGTCCGTCTGGGAAGAAGCGAATCGCCGCAGCCTGCATGTGATCGATGCAACCTGTCCGCTGGTGATCAAGGTTCACAACGAAGTCAATCGCGACTATACCCAGGGGTACGACTTGATTCTCATCGGTCACGCCGGACATCCGGAAGTGATCGGGACGTTAGGGCAAATCCCAGACAAATTCCACTTGGTGTCCTCAGTCCAAGATGTCGAAAAACTCCAAGTGGAAAGCACAGTCAATCTTTCGTATGTGACGCAGACAACGCTCAGCGTAGACGAATGCCGAGACATTGTCGGGGCATTGCATCGGCGGTTCCCGAACATCAAAGGCCCGCATCAGGAGGACATTTGTTACGCGACGCAGAACCGGCAAAATGCCGTCAAGGAATTGTCCCGTTTGGTGGATGTCATCCTCGTCATCGGGTCTCCGAATAGTTCCAATTCCAACCGTCTGCGCGAGTTGGGAGAGCAGTGTGGGATTCCCTCCTATCTCATCGACTCTGCCAGTGACATCAATCCGGCTTGGTTGCAAGGAGCCAAAGCGGTCGGGATTGCTGCTGGTGCCTCCGCTCCGGAGGTACTAGTGACAGAAGTGGTGGCGTTCTTGCGATCCTCGGGCCCTTCAGAGGTTGAGGAGCTGACAGTAATTGAGGAAGATGTCGAGTTTCTCTTGCCCAAAGAACTTGTGCAGATCGAATCGGCCGGTAAGTCAGCAGCCGGCATCGTTAGTTAGATTTTTAGTCGTCTTAGACAAAATCCTCTACGATCCCCACATCTTGTGGGGATCGTGCGTTCAGATCCCTACCTGATGTGTTTTCCTTTGATTTCTCTGGACCCATATGCTACAAGGTCCGAACCTTTTCTCCTTCATTAACCAACGTCGTCAGTTTTCGCAAATGGTGAACCTATGTATTTGAAATCATTGGATATGTTGGGATTTAAGTCATTTGCTGAAGGGAAGATCCAATTTCCTGAAGGGGTGACCGCGATCGTGGGTCCCAATGGAAGTGGCAAGAGTAACGTGGTGGATGCGATTCTCTGGGTGCTAGGCGAACAAAGCACCAAGACCCTTAGAAGCGAAAAGATGGAAGATGTTATTTTCAACGGGACGGAGCTCCGAAAGCCGTTAGGGATGGCAGAAGTCTCATTGACCATCGGAGGGCTCGATCAAGCGACCATGAGGCTTGAAGGCGGCTCAGGTTTGCCTGCCCAACTGACGGAATTCCAGGAATTGATGATCACACGGCGGCTCTATCGGAATGGAGAGAGCGAATATCTCATCAATAAAACCGTGTGCAGACTCAAAGATATCCGTAGCTTGCTTCTCGATACCCGCGCCGGCAGCAAAGGGCACACCGTTATTGCGCAAGGCCAGATCGATCAGATTCTCAATGCGTCGCCGCAAGATCGGCGCGAACTCATCGAGGAAACCGCCGGCATCATCCGATACAAGAAGCAAAAGGCCGAGGCATTGCGAAAGCTCGAAGCCACTCAGCAAAACCTGCTCCGTGTCCGTGACATCATTGCGGAAGTGAAGAAACAGCTGAATTCTCTGGAGCGGCAAGCGCGGCAGGCGCGGACCTACCAGACCTTGCAACAGGAAGCGCGTGTGATCGAGATAGAATTGCTGACCAGAGAATTTAGGGCGCTCCGCAGCGGACTGCAGGCAGTTGAGACTGAAGTGGCGGGTCTGGATCAACGAGAGGCCGACATAGCGGCTGAACAGGCGCGGCTGACAGCAAATCTTGAACAGGCGCGGCTCGATGCGATTGCGATGGGCGAGTTGACCGGCAAGATTCGGGAAGAGCAGGCATTGATTGAGCAGCAGCAGGCGCAGGCGCTGACGGCGGCGGAGGTCGAACGGAATCGGAGTCAATTGTTCGGTGAACAGCAGGTGCAGGAGTCTGCCGAGTTTGAGGAGTTAGCACGTTCGCATAACGAATTGGCCGTGGCACTTCAATCCATCGACTTTTCCTTGAGTGCTGTCCAGGAAGAGATGGAGGCCAAAGAGCGTGCGCTCGGCGAACTCGATCGCGACATGGAAGGGCAGGTACTTCAGCGGGCGGCGGCTGTGGCGGAAGAAGAGCGGGGGCGCAATGATGTCCTGCAGCTTGCTGTGCTCGTGGCGAATACGGAACAAGGTGTTGCGCAGTTGGCGGCACGTATGCGCGAGCTGGCAGGTCGTGAAAACGGGATGATATCTGAACGAGAAGGGCTTGAGGCTCAACGGACAGATGCGGTCAGCCGGCATGAGCTGTTGCGACAGGAATATGGAGAAGCCGACCGGTTGATTGCGGATCTCCGGACCCAACAGCGCACGGTCCAGGAAGACAATGCAAGTATTGTGAGTGAGGTTCAGAAATTGGACCCCCAGATTCTTCGACGCTCGGAAGAGCTGGCTGCAGTGGATTCCCGATTGGAGGCGCTTCAGGGCGTGGTTCGTGAAGAGATGGGCTATGGCCGACAGGGTACCGATGAAAGTACGGCCCTGAAGTCTTGCGCGGGTGTGCGAGATGCTGTTGCCGAGTGGCTGATGGTTCCGCCCGGGATGGACCGCGCGGTTGAGGCCGTATTGGGAGAGCGCGTCCATGGGTGGTTTGTCGATGAGCCGTCCGTGGCATGCCGCGCGATCGGTTTTCTAGAGGAGAAGGCCCTCGGCCGCGGTAGTTTTATTCCCCAGCAGCCGCGATGGGGAAGCGCGCGGGAGAATGCCTGGTGGTCGGACATTGCCGGTCAGCCGGGTGTGCTTGGCCGCGCCGTGGATTTGATTCAAACCGATGCTGCTCGTGTGGAAGCGCGGGACTGTTTGTTTGATCGTGTGGTTATTGTCGAATCACTCGCTCGAGCTATTCAGTTATGGGAGCAGCGGTTGTGGAATGCTCCAGACGGCCCGACGCTTGTGACCTTGGCCGGGGAAGTAGTGGATGCGTCAGGAGTGGTGACAGGCGGCCAGATGCAGGGCAGGCAAGGCCTGCTTGAGCGCCGTCGTGAGGTGATGGATCTTGAAAGTAAGCGGCATGTTCTTGTTGCGGCGCTTGAGCAGGAGAAGGTGCGCCGCGCGGTTTTGGGTGAGCATGCGCAGTTGTTGGCGCAGGAAGAACGGCGGCTTGCCGATTCGCTTCGCGCCGCTGAGATGCAAAATCTTTCGCTGCGCAAGGACGAAGAAAATCTCCGGCAAGTGCTCGTCGATCTTGATCTTCGATTGACCGGTGTGGCAGCTGAAATTGAAACCTGCATCGGCGAACGTCAGCGGCTTGAGCAAGAGTCTCAGTCGATTCAGGCGCAGTTAGTCCAATGGATCGCTGAGAAGACTGAGCGGGAAACGGCGCTGGGAGGGGTTCGGGAACGGCTCGACCAAATCGATCGCGATGTGCGAGCCGTTCAGGAGCGCGTCACTGATGCGAGGCTGGCGGCCGAAGCGCTGCGCGGGAAACGGGAGCATGAGCAAGCGAACCGTGAACGGGTTGTGCAGCAGATTCAGGAGTCGGAACATCGCCGCCATATACTGGGGGCGCACCTGGAAAGCCTGCGTTGTTCAATCGAGCAAAGCCGGACCGAGCAAGCCCGCCAGGAAGCACTGTGCCGGGAGTGCGGTACAGTCGTCGATCGTGTCAAGGGAGAGTTGGTTGCGGCACAAGAGCGCCAGACGCAGCAGATGGCGGCCTGTCAGGCGCTGGAAAGCAGTCTCGGCGACGTGCGGTTGGAGATGTCGGTAATCCGTGATGCGCGGATGGGGGCGGAAGTCCGTCGCGCGGAACTTCGGACGCAATTGGGGGCTGTCGAAGGAACCTTATCGGGTACGTATCAGTTGGATCCGCTGATGATGCTTGGCGAGACTGCGGAATTGCTGGAGGCCGAGGCGCCTGCTCCACGCCCTGATGCTGAGCTGAAAGATCAGCTGCAGCAACTTCGAGGTCGTTTGGATCGGATGGGGCCGATCAACCTGGCGGCGATCAGCGAGCATCAGGAGCTCGATGAGCGCCACACGTTTCTCTCCGCGCAGGAGCAGGACTTATCGAACTCCATTGGCGCCTTGAAAGAAATCATTCAACGGATTCAGCGGACAACGAAAGACATGTTTGTGTCTACGTTCAATGAATTGCAGCAGAAGTTCAGTGAAGTCTTCGGTAAGTTCTTTCCCGGGGGGAGGGCGGAGCTACAGTTGGTCGATGATCCGCCTTCGGAAAACGGTGACGGATCGGGGAATCAAGAGCCCGGCATCGATATTGTGGCGCAACCGCCCGGGAAGCGTCTGAAAAGCATTACGATGTTGTCCGGCGGGGAAAAAACTCTCACGGCCATGGCCCTGTTGTTTGCGAGCTTTCTGATCCGGCCGACGCCGTTTTGCCTGTTGGATGAAATCGACGCGCCGCTGGATGAAGAAAACATCGGCCGGTTTACCGGCGTCCTGCGGGAGTTGGCGCAGAGTGCCCAGTTTCTGGTTATCACCCACAACAAGCGGACGATGGGCATCGCCGATTCCCTCTTCGGAGTGACCATGGAGGAGCCTGGGGTATCCAAGCTCGTGTCAGTGCGGTTGGGTGAACTTCAACCAGCCTAGTAGTGCACTAAAAGATGAGTAGTTTAGAGGACTTCACGGCCCAATCGCTTGACTCCATTTAGAACCTCTGTTATAAGCCCTTCGATGAGCTAGGCGTATTTCTGCGCGGATAGACGTCTTGTCGTCGGTAGTATCGGTGTGTGTCCTTTGTGGCGAGTTGTTCAGTCTGATTTCTCGATCCTGGAAAATTCATGAACCTTATCAGAACGTTGTTCAGCCGTCTTTCTGAGAGCCTGCTCTCGAACGGCTCTGAAAAATTCAGATCTGCTGCAGAATACGCTCCCGCGTCACTGCTTCGGCTTGTTTCGGATAAGCCTGTAGGACTGCCGTCGCTGGACCCTGCGGTCCGCCGCCCTGCCGGCCACACAGCCACCCAGCCTGATGCCATCGATGATGCGATCAGACGAAGCCAATCCTGGTTCCTCAGCCAGCAACATGCCGAAGGATACTGGGTCGCGGAGCTCGAAGCGGACACGACGCTGACCTCCGAGTACTTGATGCTTCGCCGGTTCCTCGACCGCGTTGATGCTGATCGTGAACAGAAAGTCGTTCACTATTTGAAGTCGATGCAGTTGCCTGACGGCGGCTGGCCGATTTATTACGGAGGCCCGTCGGAGATCAGCGCGTCGGTCAAGGCGTATTTTGCGCTCAAACTGAGCGGCGTGTCGGCAGACGAGCCGTTCATGGTCCGGGCGAAAGAGCGCATTCTGGCGATGGGCGGTGTCGTCCAAGCCAACGTATTCACGAAAATCGCGTTGGCGCTGTTCGATCAGTATGATTGGGAAGGTGTTCCCCACATGCCGGTCGAGATCATGCTCCTGCCGAAACGGTTCTATTTCAGTATCTACGCCATTTCGTACTGGTCTCGCGCCGTCCTGATCCCCTTACTCATTATATTCGCGCACCGGCCTGTATGCCGGATTCCTCGCGAACAAGGGGTTGATGAACTGTATCTCGAGCCGCGTAAAGATATTCGCTATTGGAAATATCCGCCGTTCAACAAGGATCAACATTGGTTCACCCCCCACAACCTGTTCGTTGCGCTCGATGCCCTCTTGAAGATCTACGACCGGATGCCGATGAGGGTATTGCGCGAGAAGGCACTGCAAAAGGCATCAACCTGGATGCTGGAGCATCTCAAGGGATCGGGCGGGCTCGGCGCCATCTATCCGGCGATGGCAAACTCGATCATGGCTCTGCAGTGTCTCGGGTACAGTGCGGACGATCCCTTGGTCGTGAAGGCATTGAGAGAAATCGAAGACCTGGAAGTGTATGACTCCGTACAGCTCGACGGTCAACGTGTTCCCACCGTCCATCTGCAGCCCTGTTTCTCCCCGATTTGGGATACTGCGCTCCTTCTTAATGCGCTGATTGAAGCGGGGATGCCTCAGGATCATCTTGCGCTGCAAAAGGCTGGGGCTTATCTCATGTCCAGGCAAACCACGACGGTCGGTGATTGGATCGTGTCTTCGCCGACAGCCAAGCCGGGCGGCTGGTATTTCCAGTTTGAGAACGAGCTGTATCCGGACGTGGACGACTCCGCCGTCGTGCTCATGGCATTGTCAAAATTGAAAATGCCTCAATCTGCTGAACTGGAAGACTCTCTTCGTCGCGGCATGCAGTGGGTGGTCGCCATGCAGGGGTCCGATGGCGGCTGGGGCGCGTACGACAAGGACAACAACCGGGTCGTCTTCAACTACATCCCTTTTGCTGACCACCACGCGTTGCTGGATCCCAGCACGTCCGACCTGGCGGGGCGGTGTCTGGAAATGCTGGCCGCGTTGGGTTACGACCGTACACATCCTGCCGTCGCTCCAGCTCTGGCCTTTCTGAAGAAAGAGCAGGAGGCGGATGGGAGTTGGTATGGCCGGTGGGGCGTCAATTATATCTATGGTACGTGGTCTGTCTTGGCCGGGCTTCGGGCGATCGGCGAAGACCTCTCAGCTCCGTACATCCGCCGCGCCGTCTCCTGGTTGGAGTCCAAGCAGAACCCCGACGGAGGCTGGGGTGAGTCCTGTCTGTCGTATGCGGAGGCCGAGCATAGCGGTAAGGGAGACAGCACCCCGTCACAAACTGCCTGGGCATTGATGGGCTTGATGTCAGCCGGAGCGGTGGACTCGTTCAGTGTCGCGCGCGGAGTACAATTTCTCCTTCGCCATCAGTTGAAGGGTGGATCATGGGAGGAAGTTCGCCATACGGGGACGGGATTCCCCCGCGTGTTCTATCTCCGGTACCACTGGTATTGCCAGTATTTCCCGCTGTGGGCCCTTGCCATGTACCGCAACCTCCGCACTCGCGGGAAAATGCGGGCAGACGAGTTGCGCCACTATGTTCAAGTGGACGGGTCTTATCGGACTGAGCGTTGACCGCCACGGATTCTGTCTCGCCTATCCCTGTGCTCCCTCTATCAACTACCGCATTGCCGAAGCGGATCGCGATTTTTGCCGCCACCTTTTTGGAAGTGAAGGCTGTAGAAGCTGCATTCCAACCAGGGATCGAACGGTGTATCAATGGAATGCCGGTGCTCGTATTTACGGCAGGTTCCAGAGAGTATTGGCTGGCTCGAACCGGCGTGGGCCCTGAAAAAGCCGGCCTGGTTGCGGCCCGATTATTAGGACATCAGCCGTTTAGTCTTGCAGTGTCGACGGGATTTGCCTGTGCGCTCATTACGACTAAAGTGGGCGCGCTCCTTGCCGGACGGGATGTGGTGCGGGCGGTGGGGCGGGGCGTGGATGTGTGTCAGGCGATTGAAGTGCCAGGGGCTGAGCGGGATATGGTCATGGCACTGGTCGAGGGCGCGAATCCGGCGGGCCACATCGGACGATTTGTTTCCACCGATTACATTGTCGGCAGCGCATCCGAGAAACGTCGATTCTCGCACAGCACCGGCGCGATCGGTCTCGATATGGAAAGCGCAGCTTTGGGGGTTGAAGCGCAACGTGCTCAGGTGCCGTTTGTGATTATCCGCACGGCGTCCGACCTGCTGGATGAAGATCTGCCCCTTGACTTCAATCTCTTTCTCAGGCCCACTGCGTGGCTCAAGGGTGTCGGCGCGCTGTTGGGGAGTCCGTCGAGTGTCATGGGATTACTCCGGCTTCGCCGCCAAAGTCAGGCGGCGGCCATAAACTTGACGGCGTTTTTTAAGCGCTATGCGGCCGGCATCTCGGCAGACGGCGGCGCCGTCGGATTGCAAGTTGATCGATCATGATGAGGATGCTGGAACGAATCGGCCATGGGGTTCTGGTCCATGTGGGTGAAATGGGCCGGATGCTGGTCTTTGTCGTGTCATCCTTCGCCTGGCTTCTACGTCCACCGTTGCGGGCGGATCAGATCGTCAAGCAGGTGCATTTTATAGGTTATAAATCCACGTTTGTCGTGGTGCTCACAGCGGGTTTCACGGGCATGGTGCTGGCTCTCCAGGGGTATTACACGCTCAGGAAGTTCGGATCCGAGGGGCTGTTGGGATCAGCCGTCGCCCTCAGCATGATCCGTGAGCTTGGTCCGGTGCTGGCTGCGCTTATGGTGACGGCCCGGGCCGGTTCGGCGATGACGGCAGAAATCGGAATCATGCGCATCACTGAGCAGATCGATGCGCTCGACACCATGGCGATCAATCCGCTCCAGTATCTGATCGCTCCGAAGCTCGTCGCGGGCTTGATCGGCGTTCCGCTGTTGGTCGCGATCTTCGATGTGGTGGGCATCTATGGCGGTCATCTGGTGGGTGTGGAACTGTTGGGCGTGAATGCGGGGTCCTACTGGAATTCCATCGAGTCGTCGGTGGAATGGAAAGACGTGTACGGAGGCATTCTCAAATCCATCAGTTTTGGCCTGATTGTGAGCTGGGTCTGCTGCTACAAAGGGTTCTATACCCGTATGAGCGCCGAAGGATTGGGTACTGCGACGACGGAGGCGGTTGTGTTATCGTCGGTCCTCATTCTTGTGTGGGATTATTTCTTGACGTCGGTCCTGCTCTAGGACGGTATGACAGTTCCTCTGGTTTTTTTGGTTTGTCTCGTGCGAGAGCGGGAACCAAAGAAACCAAACAAACCAGATCAACCAGATAAACGAGGATGATCAAACTCGTCGGCGTGAAAAAGACCTTGGGGGGGCAGCCGGTGCTGCAAGGCGTCGATCTGGTCATTCCGCCAGGCAAGCTGACGACGATCATCGGCCGTAGCGGAGAAGGCAAGAGCGTATTACTGAAACACATGATCGGGCTGTTGCAACCGGACGAAGGAGAAGTCTGGGTGGATGGAACGGAAATTTCACGTCTCAAAGGGCATGCCCTCAACGAAGTCCGCAAGCGGTTTGCGATGCTGTTTCAAGGGGCGGCGCTGTTCGATTCGCTGACGGTGTTTGAGAACGTGGCGTTCCCACTGCGTGAAAAGCTCCGAATGAAAGGGGCGTCGGTGACGACTCGGGTTGAGGAGAAGTTGGAGCAGGTCGGCCTGGCCGGGATGGGGCACAAATTTCCTGCCGAACTCAGCGGCGGCATGCGCAAGCGCGCCGGACTGGCTCGGGCGTTGGTGATGCAGCCTGAGATCATCCTATTCGATGAGCCGACCACCGGCCTGGATCCGCTTATGGCCAAGTCGATTCACGACCTCATCACCGGGATGCAACGGAAGTTCGGTTTCACCGGCATCATGGTCAGCCATGAGATACCGGAAATATTCGGGATTTCCGACTATGTCGCCATGCTGAAGCGGGGAAAAATTGCGGCGATGGCGGAGCCGGCGGAGTTTCAGCAGACATCAGATCCAGAAATCAAAGAGTTTATCTCGGTCGGCGGTCCCGTGCCGCCGGCTACGGCGTCCGCTATTCGCCAAGGAGTGTCGTAGATGGAAAAGACCAAGCTTGAATTGATCGTCGGTCTGTTCGTGCTCATCGGGATCGTCTGTTTGGGCTATCTGTCGATCAAGCTGGGAAAATTGGAGGTTATCGGAGGCGATCGCTACGAAGTCGAGGCTCCATTCAACTCGGCATCCGGGCTGAAACCCGGTGCGACCGTGGAAATTGCCGGCGTAGAAGTCGGGCGAGTCAAATCGATCGTATTGAAAAACGATCAGGCGATCGTCCGGCTGGCGGTTCAGAACAGCATCCAGCTCTATTCCGACACCTTTGCCTCGATCAAAACAAGGGGCATCATCGGAGAGAAGTTCCTCGCGCTGTCCCCGGGGGGAGGCGGCGATCCATTGCAAGCGGGCGGTACAATCCGCGATACTGAGTCGGGGCTGGACCTCGAAGAATTGGTTAGCCAGTACGTCCATGGCAAGGTCAAATAGCATGGCGGTTCGAATCGCTGCAAAGAACGCGTAAGCCGGAGGGGAAGGGCATGATGACGTCGATTGCGAATGGCCGGGGCATCCCGGCGTGTGTGCCTCCTCATCGTCGGGTGATTCCTTTGATCCTGAAGGTGGCGCTGGTTGTTGTGTGGCTGGCGTCGGCGGCCGCTCCCTGCTATGCAGGTGCCCCGACGGATACGATGAAAACGACGATCGACGAGGTGCTTCGCATTGTCCGTGAAAGCGACCTGAAACAGCCGAATAAGGCCGAAGAACGCCGGCGGATGCTGGAACGGGCCGTCGGAGCCCGGTTTGATTATCAAGAAATGTCGAGGCGTGCGCTCGGCGCGCCGTGGAATACACTCTCTGATCAAGAGAAACAGGAATTTGTCGATCTGTTTCGAACGCTTTTGACGAATTCATATTCCGACAAGATCGAAACGTATTCCGGAGAAGGCGTGCAGTACTTGAACGAGCGCATGGAGAAGGAATATGCGGAGGTCAGGACAAAAGTGCTGTCGGGAAAGACGGAGATTCCTCTCGATTATCGGTTGATCAACAAGGGAGATGATTGGCGTGTGTATGATGTCGTGGTCGACGGCATCAGCTTGGTCAACAACTATCGTGGGCAGTTCGCAAAAATCATCAAGTCCTCCTCCTACGCCGACCTTGTCGAGCAGCTTCGCAAAAAATCCGACAAACTCAAGGCGCCATAACGTCGTTTCGCGGGATTACGAGTACGTCTATGCGCAGCCTCGTCGTCAGTATCATTCTCGTGCTGTTTGGGGCGGTCTGTCCTCCCCTATCAGACCGAGCTCATGCGGAGACGAAATACTTCCCTATCCCTGCCGTCAGCTCCAGTAAAAATGATGGCAATGATATCGGGATGATCGTGCCGGCCCTCATGACCGGGCCGGACGGAGATCTCAAGTATTTGGTCGCGCCGATGGTCATCTACAATTCGATCGTCGGCACTCGCGGCACATTGAATCTGTTCCACTATCAACCGGGCGGGAAAGAGCTCCGGGGTATTGCGTCCTGGTCCGAGAAGATTGAGCGACGGTTTCTCTTAAGCTATGTGGACCCCGGTTTAAGCAACGGCCGGTATAGCGTGGCCGTCAGCGCCGCCCATTTCAAAAATGCCACGGTGCGGTTTTTCGGGATTGGTCCCGGGACTATCCAGGATGATGAGACAAATTATACAGCCTCCGAAACGAGAGCCAACTGGAAGTTCGGGATCTATGCCAATGAAGTGACGCAGATTGCGATCAGCCAGCGGTTTCGGCATATGCAGTCGATCCAGCAAGGGGCGACCTCTCTTGCCTTTACCGGAGACATGTTCCCGGATGTGTCTGGCGTAGAGGGCGCGACGATTCTCGCCGAGCGGATCAGCTTCCATTACGATACGCGAAACAGCCTGGTCACGCCGACGGATGGAACGGCCGTGACGGCCTATGCCGAGATCAATCACAACTTCCATAAGGGCGCGGAGCCCCTGTATTCCAGGTACGGGGTCGAAATCAAGAAGATGTTTGCGAGCGAATCCAAGCGGGCGATTCTAGTGATCCGTGGCGACCTGCAGGCCACGATCGGCACGGATGTCCCGTTTTATGAATTGAGTTCACTGGGCGGACAGAACAATCTGCGTGGCTTCGGTGTCGACCGGTACATTGACAAGCAACTGATCGCATTCAGCGTTGAGGAACGGATTCACGTGTTACGAACCCGACTTGCCGGCGTCATCGCAGACTTTGAAATCGCGCCGTTTATCGATACCGGACAGGTGTTCAATTCGTTCAAGAATGTGGGCTTCAAAGACTATCGCATCACGCCGGGCATCGGGTTTCGAGGCATCATCCGTCCAAACGTGGTGGGACGAATCGATTACGGGTTTAGCCGGGAAGGGGGAGCGATATTCGCCGGACTCGATTTTCCCTATTAGCCTGGGTGAGCCGTCGGATGCTCGTCCATATGCTTGACACCATTGGACTTTTGTGTGAAACTTCACCCCGAATTTGTATTGACCGTGTTTCATCGTGCAGCTGCGAGCCATTGCCTCTCGAACGTTCGGTTTTCATGCACAATCGAGCAAGCAGCTGATAAAGAAGGAGCGTAGGCCATGTCGATTCTGAAGAATGTTCACAGTCCGGCCGATTTGAAACGCCTGTCCCCCGAGCAGTTTCCAGCCTTGTCTCAGGAAATCCGTGAGCAGATTATCAGCGCCGTTTCCGCAGTCGGCGGACATCTGGCCTCTAACTTGGGCGTGGTGGAATTGACGGTTGCCTTGCATTACCTCTTGGATACACCTACTGACAAGATCGTTTGGGATACCAGCAACCAAAGCTATGCGCATAAACTTCTTACCGGGCGTCGCGAACAATTTCATACATTGCGGCAGTACGGCGGGCTGAGCGGATTCTGCAAGCGGGAAGAAAGTGAATACGATACGTTTAATGCCGGGCATGCAGGCACCGGGGTCTCTGCCGCGTTCGGCATGGTCGGGGCCCGTGAACAGCTGGGCCAAAAACATAAGGTCGTGTGCGTCGTGGGGGATGGCGCGATGACCGCTGGGATGACCTTAGAGGGACTGCACCATGCCGGCGGCCTAGGCAAGGACTTCTTGGTAATTTTAAATGATAACCAGATGTCCATCTCCAAGAATGTGGGAGCCATTTCAGCCTACCTGAGCCGGACGATCACGGGTGAATTCTACGGCAAGATGCGCGAAGAAACCGGCCAACTGCTCGGCAAGATTCCTCATATCGGCCCCGATATGCAGAAATTGGCTCGCCGGGCCGAAGAATTGGCTAAGGGGGCGATTCTGCCCGGGCTGCTGTTTGAAGAATTGGGCTTCCAGTATAGCGGTCCCATCGATGGACATAACTTCGAGCATCTCCTTCCGACGATTGAAAACGTATTGAAGATGAGAGGGCCGGTTCTTCTCCACATCATCACTAAAAAGGGGCTTGGCTACGAGCCTGCCATGAAGAACCCGGTGTGGTTTCATGCATGTCCGCCGTTTGTGCGCGAAACCGGGGTGCCTGCCAAGAAGGCCGCGCGCCCGTCCTATACCGCAATTGCCATGGATACGCTGGTCAAGTTGGCCCGAGAAGACAAACGCATTGTAGCTATTACCGCGGCGATGTGTGAAGGCACCGGACTGACGGCATTCGAGAAAGAGTTCCCGGATCGTATCTATGATGTGGGCATCGCCGAACAGCATGCCGTGACCTTTGCGGCCGGATTGGCGACACAGGGAGTGAAGCCGGTCGTGGCTATGTATGCGACCTTTCTTCAGCGAGCCTACGATCAGGTGGTGCACGATGTGGCGACACAGAATCTTCCCGTCGTGTTTTGCATTGATCGCGGCGGGCTCGTTGCCGAAGATGGGACGACGCACCATGGCGCGTTCGACTATGCGTATCTGCGCCACGTTCCCAACATGGTCGTGATGGCGCCGAAAGATGAAAACGAGTTGCAACACATGATGAAGACTGCCGTGCAGCACAACGGTCCGATTTCCGTGCGATATCCGCGCGGGGTCAGTCTTGGCGTGACTATGGATGCGGCGCCTCAGGTATTACCCATTGGCAAAGGGGAGTTGATTAAGGATGGGACGGATGTCGCGATTATCGCGATCGGGGTGTCGGTCTGGCAGGCTCATCAGGCCGCCGAGCGTCTGGGTCAAGAAGGCGTCTCTACGGCTGTGGTGAATGCCAGATTTGCGAAGCCGCTCGATCACAAACTTATTGCTGATGTCGCGAAACGGGTCCGCTACGTTGTCACTGTTGAAGAAGGGTGCAGAATGGGCGGGTTTGGATCTGCAGTGCTTGAAACGCTGTCCGAATCCGGGGTTAACGATGTGACGACGAAGATTATTGGGCTGCCGGATTGGTATATCGAACAGGGCCCGCAAGACCTGCTGCGTGAGCGGTATGGGTTGACCGCCGAAGGCATTTACCAGAGCGTCAAGGAGCTCATCGGCAGTACGCCGGCAACGGCCAAAGGCCGGTTTACGGGTGTTGCGTCGGGAAGTCATCACCCGCTCGGAGACGAGCAGGGCAGCTGATTGGAAGACGCGAGGGGTGAACGGTAAGGGGTAAGGCGAAAGACGTCGAATGCATATCGCACGAAGAAAAACTCGGCAGGTTCAGGTCGGCAAGGTCAAGGTCGGCGGCGATGCGCCGGTGTCCGTACAGTCGATGTGCTCGACCGACACGCGGGATGTTGGAAAGACCGTCGAGCAGATTCTCCAGCTGGAAGCTGCCGGGTGTGAAATTATCCGCGTGGCCGTGCCGGATGAGGAAGCCGCGGCAGTTCTTCCTCAGATCAAAGCGGCGATGACGGTGCCGTTGATCGCGGACATTCACTTTGATTACCGGCTTGCGTTGAAATCTGCGGCAGTCGTCGATTGTGTCCGTATCAATCCCGGCAACATCGGCGCCTGGTGGAAAGTTGAAGAAGTGATCAAAGCAGTCAATGATCATGGTATTCCGATCCGAGTCGGCGTCAACGGAGGTTCGCTCGAACGACCGCTGCTGGATAAGTACGGATGGCCTTCTCCTGAAGCGCTCTCCGAATCGGCGCTCAACGCGGTGCATGCACTGGAAGACGTCGGCTTTACCAACATGAAGGTGTCGCTCAAGGCCTCCGATGTCAAGCACGCCATCGATGCCTACTGGCTCTTTGCGATGCAGTCCGATTATCCTCTGCATATCGGCATTACGGAAGCCGGTACGGCCATGACCGGTGCCGTAAAGTCGGCGATGGGGCTGGGTTATTTGTTGGCCCAGGGGATCGGCGATACGCTTCGGGTTTCGCTCGCCGCTGATCCGGTGGAGGAAGTCAAGGTCGGATTCGAGATTTTGAAATCTCTGGAGCTCCGCCACCGCGGGATCAACGTGATCGCTTGCCCGACGTGCGGTCGTGTGGAGATTGACGTCGTGCGTATGGCGAATGAGCTGGAAAAGAAACTGGGCCATATCAAAACTCCGTTGAATGTTTCGGTGCTCGGCTGTGTGGTCAACGGTATCGGAGAGGGCAAGGAAGCCGACATCGGCATTGCCGGCGGCGAGGGCAAAGGGATTCTGTTCAAGAAGGGCAAGCTCGTTCGGAAGGTGCCGATGGAAGAATTGATGGACACGCTGATTCAAGAAGTAGAACAGCTGGCCAAGGAAAAAGAAGCCGAGGGGAACGGAGAGGTAGTTGTTCCTGTCGAGTCAGAGGGCTGGGAACCGCTCGCTGCCCAGTCGAACCAACCCTCGACGCTTGGCAAAGAAATTCCAGTATTGCCCCGCCGGTAAGCGTCCCTGTTGAGAAGATCGTCACCCCGCCGTGTGAGTCAGCCCCCGGATTCTCCATCGTCAAGAACAGTCGATAGAGTTTTTCGGTGGTGGTTCTGAGTGCGCTGACCGAAGGAATCGAAACCCATGGGCCATTGGATCGGTGAGTTCCTCAGGGCGCCTCTTTTTGCGCGCCTGCTCAACGTCGGCCTCGTGATCGCCGCGGTGGTGCACGGATACATCATCTCATTCGGGCGGTCGTTTCACTTTCGGGACATCGATATTCACCGTGAGATCGGAAGGCGCTTTCTCTCAGGAGAATATCTCTATGCCAATGACTATTGTTATATGTATTTGCCGACCACCGGCATCTACTTCGCTCCCTTGCTCGTTCTGGACAGAAACCCAAGTTTGGCCTTGCGCTACGCCGTCGCCGTCGGATGCTTGGTTCTCACCATCCGATTCATGCACCGCATGCTATTGGGTGCCGACGCGCTGACAGGTGGGCGTCTTCTGCTGCTCGGTGCAGGCGCTGGGGCGTTGACGCTGCAATTCATCTTGAATGATCTCGACGACGGCGGGCCGCATCTCATGTTGCTGGGCATTCTGACCGGCGGGATCTATGCGATATGGACCGGAAAAGAACGGCTAGGCGCGGCCATGGTCGGGCTCGGTATCGTACTCAAAATCACCCCGTCGCTTTTCGTGATCCTGTTTCTATGGAAACGGCAGTGGCGTGTCGCCGCATACACGGTGCTGGCTACGCTAACCTGGATCGTGCTGCCTGTTCTGTATATGGGGCCTACGAGTTGGTGGGAGCATCACAGCGAATGGACGCAGAATGCTGTGTTGTCTGTGCTGGATCGGCAAGCAGAAGGCCGGCAAGAAAACGAATTGCAAAAGGCCAATCTCTCGCTCCGGCATACCATGCTGCGGTATTTGGTCACCTATCCGCCGACGCACCGGCTTCGCCAGGTGGACCCCGGATACAAGCCGGTGATGGATCTGCCGTCCTCGGCTGCAAACACGATGGTTGCTATCGCAGGGCTCGGTCTGCTCGGGCTCTTCGCGTGGTCCAGCCGGCGTCCGTTCCAAGGGCCTGGAGATCCTACGTGGGCGAGGGATTGCGCCGGGACCTTGATGCTGGCCCTATTCTTCTCTCCCATCACCTGGGATCAGCATCTGGTCTGGATGATACCCGCGGCGTTTATTGTCGTCGCGGCTGCGGCGCAAGCGAGCGGCGGGTTGAGCCGCGCCGGCTATGCCGTGCTGGCCGCCTATATCGTGCTCACGATGGTGCTGAATTATGAAGTCGTCGGCAGAGCCAATTGGGAGGCGCTGAAAAGCTACCACCATCTGGGCATTGCGATGCTGATGTTATTCGGGCTCTTGCTTGCAAGTGCAGGTGCGCAACGCGGGCGTTTGTCGTTTCTCTCCGGATCGTCCGGCATGGCCGGCAAGGGCTAGCCCGTCGGACTATCGTGTTGTGTTCAAGAAATGGAAACGACTATAATGCCGCCCTCGCGAGGCGCCGTACCCAAGTGGTAAGGGAGCAGTCTGCAAAACTGCGATGCGGCGGTTCGAACCCGCCCGGCGCCTCCAACGTTCGCCTTTCGGCGAACGTTGTCCTGAACCTGTCGAAGGGCAAACCACATACTCACCATTGTATAAACACCTCCAGCATCTGAGTCCTTAAATACAGAGCTTGCTCGACCCTGTGGGATAGATACCTTCTGTCCTGCCAGCCCATCTGCTGGGCATTGCATTTCATATCTTGGCAAGGAAATTGACGTGTGCCGAGGGGGATGTTAGAATCCGACCGCTTGTAAGCTTCTCGTCCGGCGGGGATTCGCCGCCGATATCGCTACAGATTGAGCAGAAGGAGACTGGAATGGCCGTTCCCGTATCTCAAATGTATACCGTTGCCAGCTATGTTCTCTCGAAGAAACTGAAGGGTATTAAGCGGTATCCTCTGGTATTGATGCTCGAACCATTGTTCCGCTGCAACCTGGCTTGTGCCGGCTGTGGCAAGATCCAGTATCCCGACCATATTCTTGATAAACGATTGACCCCGGAGCAGTGCTGGGCTGCGGCAGAGGAATGCGGTGCGCCGATTGTCGCAGTTCCCGGCGGTGAGCCGCTCATCCATCCGGAGATCGGGCGGATCGTCGAGGGGTTGGTGGCCCAGAAGCGGTATCTCTATGTCTGTACCAATGCCATCTTACTGGAGCGTAAACTGAAAGAGTTCAAGCCGTCGCAGTATCTGACCTTCAGTGTTCACATGGACGGATTGAAGAACGAGCATGATCTGGCCGTCTGCCGAGACGGGGTGTACGAGGTCGCTGTCAAGGCGATCAAGGAAGCCTTGAGGTTAGGCCATCGGGTGACCACGAATACCACGCTGTTCGACGATGCGAATCCGGATCGGGTGCGCCAGTTCTTCGATGAAATGATGGCCCTCGGCGTCGAAGGCATGATGATTTCTCCCGGCTATAGCTATCAAAAGGCTCCGGATAAGCAGCATTTCTTGAAGAAGGCCAAGACTCAAGAGCTGTTCTCGAAGATCCTCAGCAGGCCTAAGGGGTCTTGGAAGTTCAATCAGTCTCCGCTTTTTCTGGATTTTCTGATGGGGAAAAAGGAATATCAGTGCACGCCCTGGGGGAATCCCACGTACAACGTGTTCGGTTGGCAGAAGCCCTGCTATCTCTTGCAGGAGGGATATGCAAAAACCTTCCGGGAACTGTTGGAGACCACCGAATGGCAGAATTACGGCACGAGTAAGAACGAGAAGTGCGCCGAATGTATGGTCCATTGTGGGTATGAGCCTTCGGCGGTGAGCGATACGTTTGGCACGGTGTCAGGTTTTGCGCGCACGGCGAAGTTGACCTTGCTGCCCACCTCGCGATGACTATGTCCGTGAAGCGTCCATCGGATCCTGTCGCTTGCAAGAGTTGTCGGCGCTTCGCGAGGCACGTGTCACGAACGATGAATGCAAGATGACCGACACGAAGAACCACACGCCCAGTGCGCCGGAGTCACTCGAAGGCCGTAAGTTTACGCCGGCTACGGAACAAGAAAGAGCGGAGGCCATTGAGTTTGCGTTCGACTACCGTGGTGATGTGACACTCGGGCTTACGTCGGGCGAATCGATCGTGGGATTTCTTTTCAACCGCCACGCCAGCGGCGAGCTTCCGACCATCGAATTCTTTCCCCAGGACGATCCCTCTCCTCGCACCATCGCCTACGCGTCGATCGCGTCGATTGCCTTTACCGGTGAAGACACGGCGAACGGGAAGTCGTATGAAGCGTGGGCGTCGAAAAAAGAGTCTGAACGCCGTGTGGAGGCCGCTCGCGTCGAAGAAGATGCGCGCATGCGCGGACTCCTCTGAACCGTGGCTTCCGTTTCCCTCCCCTCAGTCTTCTAGGAGTCGGTCAGACCACCCAGAAACACTATCAGTTTCTGCTCAATACCGCCCATTCCTGTCGTTGACAAACAGGGGGGCCTATGTTAAAAAATCGCGCTCTAAACTTATAGGTGCTCGTCGTAGTGAAGTGTGCAGTTTTGTGAAAGTCGAGCTCGCGAGCGACCGGTAAGAATGCAATTCAGTTTGAAACGTGCTGCATGGAGTCGGGTCTGGCTGGTCGCTCTCGCAGGCTATGCAGTGCAGAATGCCCTGTTTCCTTCTGTGGCCATGGCCACCCACGAAGCCGACCATCGGTTCACGGTTGAGGGTTATGTCTGTGGAGCGGATGGGAAGGGAATCGCAGATATTGAGGTTCTTGTAAAAGATACGAAGATTTCTTACGGGCAGGTCGTCAAGACAAACGGGGATGGGTACTATAAGGCTGCGTTTCATCTCCATAACGACAATTTAGGCGATCCGCTTCTGGTGGAAGCGAAGGGAGAGCGGCAGAACCATAAGATTCAGTTTGACCCCAAGGACTTGGAAGCTGAGCGAAAGCTTAAAGTTAACTTCGGGACCGGCTGTGACACGAGCGCTCCTCCTGCCTGGCTTTGGTGGGGAGTCGGGGCGGTGGCAGCGGCGGCCGGGGGGGTCGTCGCGATGAAAATCGTCCGTTCGCAGCGGAAGCATGAACGGGCCAATGGGAAATCGCAGGGGAAACGAAAGACGTAATCACCGATGACGGTTCGTGGGGCTTACGGGGCTCCTCGCCGGACTAGTTGATGCGTGGGCGAGGTCCCGTGCGCGGAATAGCGCAGATGGTCGTAATCATTGACGCTTTTGCGGGGATGTCGTCATCCCGGTAGAAGCGTTTTTTTGTGTTAATGTGTTCTTTTAGAGAGCGAAGGGGCGTAGTGAAAATCAAACTGGTAGCTGTTCACGCAGTATTGATAACGGGTATTGGATTGCTGGTCGGCTGTGGTGGCGGCGGAGAAGGGCCCATCGTTCCTCCCCCACCGACTCCTGCTGAGTATGCCGAAAAGCATATGCCTTCAGATTGGTGGGGGAATGCCGAAAAGGTTGAACAGGGTCGGAAGATTTATATGGGCGAGGCCAACCCTGACGTGAATTGCTCCAGTTGCCATGGAAAAGATGGCAAGCCGGTTAAGGCGGGCGCCACGGATTTTCGTAATGGCGAGCGCATGAAGCTTTACTCCGACTCCGCGTGGTTCTGGCGGATCTCGGAGGGTGTGCCGGATACGAGGATGAAGGGCTGGAAGAGTAAGCTTTCGGAAGAGGATATCTGGAAGCTGGTGCTGTTCGAGCGCACCTTTGCGCTGTCGGAGAAGGTTTGGAACGAGGAGAAGAAGCAGTGGGTCGATGCCGGCACCATCGCAGTGGCTTCGACTGAGACACGGTAGCGCGAGTCAAGCAGTCGGTGACGATTGTTTACAATAAGCGTCGAGGCATCGTGACTATACCAATTCGTCATCTCGTGACTTTCGTTGCGTTTCTCGCGCTCTGTGTGACGGGTGTGGCCGGTGTTTATGCACAGACGCCGGGTTCGCCTTCCGTGGAGTTTCCGTACACGGGAAATCGGGCCGCAGTCTGGATCGTGGCCCAGTTCCACACGCTGCTTGGCGCTTTCATTCTCGGCGCTCCGATCTTTGTCGTCATGGCGGAGTGGCTAGGGTACCGCAAGCAGGATCTGCGGTATGATCGCATGGCCAAAGAGGTCACCAAGATCACCGTTATTCTGTTCAGCCTGACGGCCCTCACTGGCGGCCTTTTTATTTTTGTGCTTCTTGCGACCTACCCGCAGTTCACCACCTGGTTCATCAATCAATTCTATCTCGTGTTTGCAGTGATTTACCCGCTGATGTTCATTCTTGGGACAATTGCGCTGTACGCGTATTTCTATACTTGGGATGCCTGGAAGGGTGAGAGGAAGGGCCGGCATATCGCCCTCGGCGTGCTGCTGAATCTGCTCTGCATGGCTACCATGTTTGCGATTAACGGCCCGACATCGTTCATGAATACGCCGGTGAAAGAAGAAGGGATTTCTCCGATGGAGGCCCTGGCTGCGGCGACCTTGTGGGACAAGATTGCCAACGCGAGCTGGATGCCGATGAACATCCATCGGATCGACGGGAATATCGCCTTCGGAGGCTTTGTTGTAGGCCTGATTGCCGCCTACATGCACATGGGAGCGAAAAATCAAGAAGAGCGGGCCTATTACGATTGGATGGGGTTTGCTGGAAACTTGATCGCGGTGGGTGCGATGCTCCTTCAGCCCTTTACCGGGCTTTTGTTGGCATATCAGATGTGCGACTACGATTTTTCATTCTGCCAATACATGATGGTTGAGCAGCTTTCGATGTTCTTTGAGATGCAGGGTGCGATTGTCGGACTGATGTTCCTGGGTTGCAACTATTATGTATGGCTCAGTTTGAGGCGTATCCAGGGAGTCGAGCAAGTCAGGATGACCATTCTGGCTCCCATCGTGATGGTGCTCTTTCCTCCCGTCGCGATTTGGGGGTTGACGACCTATTGGATTCCCGAACCAATGTCGCTGGCCATTCTTGTTCCGATGGCCCTGGCGCCGTTTATTCTCGGTCGTTTCATTCCAGTGACGGTCTCGGTGCACACGGTGATGAAAGTCGGATTCTTGATGGTGGTGGTGAGTGATGCGATCTGGTTGACCCCTAACGGATTTGCGGCCACTGAAGCCAGGATGCTGGACGACTTGAAACTGCCGGAGTCGTGGGATTTTCTCGGAAAGATGCCGACCAAGCTTGGCGCGATCTTCTCGCTCGTGTTTGCCACAACGATCAATTATATCCTCTATGGCAAGGCGATCCGGCAGGGGACCATCGCGTGGGGCAAGATCGATGGTATCTCCCAATTCGTCCTCATTTTCCTAGCCTTCACTTCTATTTGGGCAATGGGGTTGATGGGGGCGGTTCGGTCGCTCCTGCGCAAGTTTTTCCATACGTATAACTTGATACCGGACTTCACGGCGGAATCGTTTACGCCTACGCTGTCGTATTCTGCCTGGTTGATTACGGGGATTACCGTCGTCTTTTTCATTGTCGTGAGCGTCGCCGTGTTCGTTGCGCTCCGGCCAGTCGAATTGAAAGGTCGCGAGCCAGAGGGTAGCCCCGTTCCCGCCGGAACCAAGTAAGAATCGGTCCCATCGGTTCATTCCAATAACGTGCATCCGTAACCGGTAGGGCCAAACACGAGGAGTTCTTATGGGAAAAGCGATGTTCAAACTCGTTATCGGCCTCGTGGTCGGTGGTGGTCTCTGGTTCACGGCAAAGGCCATGGGATTTCCTCCGGTCTTCCAGTGGGCGTTTTTTAGCTACGCTGCCGTCGGGACGGTCGTGTTCCTCCTGCTGGATATCCCGTCGATGAAGCCGCAAAGTGGATGGGGTGCGGCTCTCTCCGTTCTTTTGTTCTTTGGCCTTCTCTGTGTCGGCTACGGCGCCGGCGCGTCGCTCTTGCCGCAGTTCGACCCAGAAGATGAAAAGGGAAAGAACGTCAAGGTTCTTGGTAGCGCCAAGTCGGGTAATCCGTTGGATCCCTGGAAAGCAGACGAGGTGATTCAGCGAGCGAAGGAACTCGACCAAAAGGTAAAAGAGCTGGAAGCACGGATCAAAGCTTTGGGCAGTGGTTTGGCGACGGTTCCACAGCCGGGAGGAGCCGCTCCGGTGACTGCATCCGTGCCTGCTCCGGGCGGGGCTTCGGGGGGTGATATCTTGAAAGTCGGGGAGGAGCAATGGCAGCTGCAAGAGTGCTACAACTGCCACAAGTTGAGAGGCGATGGCGGGAAAAAGCGAGGCCCTGAGCTGGACAATATCGGTACGCACCTGACAGTTGATCAGATCAAGCAAAAGATTATGGACCCCAAAAGCTACATGGCCACCGGATTTGAAAAGGAATGGGAAAAGGGCAGGATGCCGGACAAGTTCAAGGATGTGATGAGCGATGGCGAAATCACCGCGCTGGCAACCTGGCTGAATACCTTTAAGAATACAGCGGTGGATACGCCGATTCCGATCAAGAAGAAGTAATGCAACAGCCCAAGTTGAAATCAAAGGTTCGCTGTACGGACCGCGATATCGGTGAAGTGACGAAAGTCGTCCTTGACCCGTTGTCTCACGAGATCAGCCATATCGTCGTGTCCATGAATGGCAGCGGCGAGCGGCAGGTCGGGATGGGCCATGTCCAAGCCGTCATGGAAGACCTGGTTGAGCTGCGTGCGCCCTCCTCCGACATTGCTGCCTTACCCCCGTTCAGGCGGGATGATTATGTGACCACTCACGAGGTTGAAATTTCGCACCTCGAAGATAATCTGCATGTGACTCCGGGGGAAGTGTTGGTGCCGTTCCCCGCACTCGAAAAGGACGTGAAGCGCCGGACATTCTTCATGAACTTCACGCATGTCATCGGATTTCTGATCGGCTTGCCGATGGCCTATCCGATTCTGCGCTTCCTCATGAAGCCCATGTATATGCCGTTCGATAACGAATGGCTTCAGGTCGGCAATGTCAGCAAAATCAAGCAGGATGACCTTGGGGTGCAGTTTCAGTACAAGAAAAAGGTCAAAGAAGCCTACATGCCGGAATCCGAGGTCGAAAAGAGTGTGTGGATTCTGAAGGCGAGTTCCGACGTGCGCGATAAGGTGTATCAGGGTAAAGATCAGGAATTTCGTGATGCTTTCGGCAAGCTGATCTGGACCAACAAGAAGGATTTTCCCTATATCGCATTTTCCGGAAAGTGCCCGCACCTGGGGTGCGCCTTCAAGTGGAGACAGCATAAGACGTTGGGGCAGGTGTTTCTCTGCCCCTGTCACTTGAGCATCTATGATGCCTCAGGGAAAGTGCTTGATGGGCCGGCGCCACGTGCCCTCGATGCGTTGCCGATCAGGGTATCGGCAAGCGGTGAAGTCGAAGTTGTCGATATGGAATTCAAGGCCGGGGTCAAGTCTCAAATTCGGATCGTCTAATCCAAATGGAACAGCCGTCGGTTCCCAACGCTCAGCCTACGACCGTCGAGAAGCTTATTTTGTTTCTTGATGCGCGTGTCGGCCTGAAAGAAATGCAGGCCAAGATGCTCAATGAGCCGATTCCCGGCGGCTCTCGTTGGGCGTATGTCTTCGGCTCAATCTTGCTCTTTATCTTTGCCATGCAGGCCCTGACCGGCATATTGTTGATGTTTTACTATGTGCCGACGGCCGACCATGCTTATGCCAGTACGCAGTACATCATTCACGATGTGGATTATGGATGGTTTCTGCTGGGCTATCACTTTTGGGGTTCGAGCGCGATGGTGGTGTGCGTCATTGCCCACATGTCTCAGGTTTTTCTCTGGGGGGCCTACAAGCCTCCACGGGAACTCCTCTGGCTGGTCGGGCTGGCGCTGTTTGGAATCGTCATCGGTTTTGGATTTACCGGGTACCTGTTGCCTTGGGATCAGAGGGCCTACTGGGCTACGACGGTGGGCGTCGAGATGGTGGATAAGGTCCCGGTACTGGGTGATTTCTTGGCTCGATTTCTCAAGGGCGGACCGACTCCAGGGCAAATGACGCTGAGCCGGTTTTTCGTCATTCACGTCATGATTCTGCCCGCGGCGCTGATGGCGCTCGCCGGGCTGCATCTGTTTTTGTTTCGCGTTGCAGCGCCGGCCGGACCGTTCAGCGGCACGCCGGAAGAGATCAAGGCCAAGACCGACTACTTTTTCCCGCGACAAATTTGGAAAGATATGGTGGGGATGGCGGCGGTCTTCGCAACAATCTGCGGGTTAGCCTTCTGGGAGCCGGTCGTACTTCTCGATGAGGCGACCCCCGATCCCGGCGAATACCATCCCGAACCGGAATGGTATTTCTTGTTTTATTTCCAATTGCTGCGGCTGAAAATATTTTCGGGAGAGTTCGGGCAATTGATGGGCGCCGTTGTGGTGCCGGTCGCGTTCATGCTCTTGCTCATCGCGCTTCCATTTTTCGACAAGGATCCGGAACGGAATATTTTCAAGCGCCCGATTGCCCTCATCACCTGGATTTTCATCATGGCGATGATCGCAATATTCACGGTATCCTCGATAATTAATCGCGAGTTTCTCGATTAAGAGTGGTGCGGTTGCGCCACGGTAAATAACACGATGGCTACTGAACGCGAACCCTTGTCGCCAACACAGATAGGACTCGGAGTCCTCTGGCCTGCTTGCTGGACCGGTCTGCCGATCAAGCTGGCGTTGGCCGTGGTGCTATTCGCCATGGGCATAATGCAGTTTGAGGGCAGGTTGGGTATTGCGTTTCTCATGTTGCTCGCCAGCCCCGTTACCATTCTGGCGATGCCGATTATTATGTTGTGGTTTGGCTCGCATTTTGGGGAAGGCTCCGGGGTGCCCATTCTGTTTTTTTTCTCGATTCCCATCGATATCTGGGCATTCGGTGTTGTGGGGAAAACATACCTTCTCGAGCGATTGCGGAAGGAGCCGCCAGACGGAGTCGGGTTTACCTTATGGTGGAAGTCGGCCGTGGCCGGCGCCCTTTTCCTGCCGATCGTGTGGTTTATCGTCAGCGCCGTCACGGAGACGGCCGTGTCCACGTCGCATTCGATTGCGCAAGTCGAAAGCTTGCGAAGTCTGTTCGACACGGGGCTTCCGGTTGCTGAGCGCATCGGTCTTGAGGTCACGATCTGGGGGACGATTGCTTTCGGGGTCTTGATCGTGCTGCTGACAATTGGGGTCTCGACAATCGGCCGCATTGTATGCGATATTGCCGCCGCCGCGCCGAAGGCGCCCGACGATTATCAAGCGCTGATTGTCCGTTGGGATCTCATGCGCGTTCCCAGGGACCAGGGATTATTCCTGACGGGAATCACTGGTACAGGCGTTCTCATCTGCCTGCTGTTCTGGGCCGTGCTTCCTGAGACCACGCCGCACCCTCACGAGTGCTGCAAGAAGCCGGACGTCAAAGCTGAGGCACCGTTTAAGCCGATCGAGACGCTGAATCGCAGTGAACAGCAGATCGGCGCGCTGGCGACGAAAGTCGAGGCGCTGGAGCAGCAGGCGGATCGGCAAGACGAGAAAGAAAAGGGCAAGGGCAAGGCCGATGGCGGAAAGACCGCAAATGCCTCTGCCGTGACGAAACCGTAGTTTGTGAGGTGATAAGGTGAGTGCCATGCAACAAGGGGTCGGAACGATTGAACGAGCGCTTCGGGCCGTCGGCGGTCATGGCGGATGGCTTCCAGGTCTCTTGCTGATCGCGGGCTGGCTGGCTCTTCCTTCAATCGGCCTGGCGGCAGAAGGCGCTACGACCGGCCCGACCGAATATCGAGATATTCCGTATATCGGCAGCCGGAATCTGATCTGGATCGTTGCGCAGCTGCACCTCTTGCTTGCCGGGTTCGTGTTGGGAGTGCCGATCTTTGCCTGGTTGTGTGAGGTCGTCGCGTGGAGAGGCGGCGAAAAGCGTTACGACAAGCTTGCCAAGGAGTTCACGAAGCTCCTGACGTCGGCCTATTCGACTACGGCGCTATTCGGCGGCATTCTGTTGTTCTTGTTGGTCGCGTTCTATCCCAAACTCATGAATTACTTGACGGACATTTTCTTCCCGTCTTTTCTCCTCTATTGTTTGCTGTTCCTACTCGAAACCGCCACGCTCTATCTGTATTGGTATGGCTGGGACGCCATGCAAGAGGGAAATAAGAAGACGCTGCATATATTCCTGGGATTCCTGCTGAACTTCTTCGCGTTGTTCATCATGATCGTGCCTAATGCCTGGGCTACTTTTCAGTCCAGCCCGGTGGTTATTTCCGACGGCACCGCTATCGAGCGGGCCTGGGCTGCAACATGGAATCCGACCTGGTGGCCGATCAATATTCATCGGCTCATCGCCAACGTTGTGCTCGGCGGATACATTTGCGGCGCCTATGCCGGAATCAGATATTTGTCTTCCAGGAATACAGAGGAACGGGAACATTACGATTGGATGGGCTATGTCGGGAACTTCATCGGCGTGTTCGGCCTCTTGGCCCTCCCCTTTGCCGGCTATTGGCTTATGCGTGAAATCTACCAGTATAACCAGCAGATGGGTATTACGTTGATGGGAGGATTCCTGTCCTGGCTGTTTATCATTCAGGCCATGTTGATCGGTGTGCTCTTTCTCGGCTCCAACTATTATTTCTGGCTGGGGATTACCTATCGTATCCCAGGGTCGGAAAGTAAATACCGGAAGCCGATGCTCTGGATGCTGGTCAGCTTGCTGCTGTGCCTTGCGGTGTGGATGACTCCGCATTCGCTCGTGGCCAGTATCGAAGAGGCCCAGAAAATGGGAGGAGCTCACCATCCGCTGCTGGGTGTGCTCGGCGTCATGTCGGCCAAAATGACCGTCTCGAACCTCATGATTCTCATTACCTTCATGAGCTTCGTCATGTATTGGCGAG
The DNA here is from genome assembly GCA_002083405.1 of Nitrospira sp. SG-bin2. Taxonomy (GTDB): domain Bacteria; phylum Nitrospirota; class Nitrospiria; order Nitrospirales; family Nitrospiraceae; genus Nitrospira_D. The sequence goes on from LVWT01000054.1 coordinate 106,008, forward strand.
CTGGTAAGCAAGACACGGCCGGGTGGGCCACGTTTGGAAAGGCGGTGATGGGTTCCGTGTTGGTGTTGGCGAGCATTGCCGTCATCGTCCTCGGTGTGTGGGGCTATTTTGTGCCGGCGATCGTCCGCATCAATTATTTCTCCACCTCGCAAGTGCTGATCGTCATCTTCGTCATTCTGACGATCACGCCGTTGACGGCGCTCTTGCTCAAGAGCGCCAAGACAACGACAGAGATGGTGTGGGGCAGCATGCCGCCGCGCGCCGGCTATGCCCTGGTCCTCAATGCGGTCATGGTCATCCTTCTCATGACACTGATGGGATACGCGCGGTCTTCTTCCCGAGTTCATTGGCATGTGTATGGGGTGATGCGTGATTCCTCGCCGTATGCCTACTCCCCGGCACTGGGCAGCGCGTCGCTTATCATGGCGTTCTGTACGTTTTCGTTCTGTATGATCGTGGCCTTTATCTTCTGGGTCGCCACGATGGGGGACAAGGCCAAGGCGGGTCATGGGGCGGCAAAGGGAGAGCTACCGCACGGCATTCCGGCGATGGCCGGAGGGTCGCCGGATGAGCGGCGATAGTGAGTTTTGACTATTGGTCCTGAGTAATTGAGAGAGACATTACAAACTCAGCACTCGGCACTTAAAACTTGAGGGTCTATGAGTGAAGTCGCACAATTACAATTGATCGCGCTGTCAATCGTCGGGTTGGGGATCCTTATTCTCCTCTTCATCAAGTCTACATTCGTCAGGGTCATCGGGTTCGTTTCCATTGTGCTCGGATTGTTTTCCCTGATGTCCCTCGCTGTGCCGCAGCTGGCGTCCCTGCCTCCGGCAGAGGAAAAGGTCGACATCGCGAGCATCAAGACCCCGACCGACATCGCGGCGATCGGACAGACGGTCTTCTTCAGCAAAGGGCAATGTGCGCTTTGTCACTCCATCGGTCCAAGCGAATCCGCTCGTTGTCCGGATTTGAAGGGAATCGGCGCAAAATTAAGCAAGGATTTCCTCTATGAAAGTTTGACGGATCCCCAGGCCTTCGTCTACCAAGATTTTCGGCATGGAGGAGTACCGAAGGAATATCCGGCCACGATGCCGGCGATCAATAAAGATCCGATCGGTCTCTCAAAGAATGAGATTTTGGCAGTCATCGCATTTCTGCAACAGATGAGCGGCGAGCCGATTTCCGTCAGCACGGCGGAGCTTGAAATTCCGGGCAAGACGCCATCCGCTCCGGTCAAATCCGCCGAAGCTGCTGCAGTAGCCGTCGCACAAGCGCACTAGGGAGGAATGTATGGGCGCGTTAGGTAAGCCGATCATACTCATGGTAGCTATGTACGTATTCTTGAAATTCGTGCTGCCGTATATACCCGGGTCAGCGCCCCTTCCCTCCAGCCTGATCGTTCTGTATCTCCTGCTGACCGCGGCCGGCATTGTGATTTTTCAGACCTTGAGCGGAGAGTCTAAGGATGCGTTCTGGGGACCAATGCAACGGTTCCTGACCGGAGAAAATATCGGAGGCATGCAAGCGATTCGATATGGGGTCTTCATCTTGTTCCCGCTGCTGGTCGGGTGGCAAACCTATGGCAGCACCGCGGCAAGCGATGTTCCGCCATCGGAGAGCAGAACCATCCATCCTGCGCCGCCAGGGGAATACACCGGTCTGTCAAATCCTGTTCAAAAAACTCCGGAGAATATTATGCAGGGGAAAGGGTTCTACGCAGCCTTTTGCTCACCCTGCCACGGCGCAAATTTCGACGGCAAGGGCCCTGCAGCTCGTGGGTTCAATCCTCCGCCGGCCAATTTTGCCGATCCGACGACGATTGCGATGCTGCAAGAGAGCTATTTGTTCTGGCGAATTAAAAAGGGCGGCGTCGGCCTCCCGATCGAAGGTGCGCCCTGGAAATCGGCCATGCCTCGTTGGGAAGCAGAATTGCCGGATGAATGGATATGGAAAATTATTCTGGGCGAGTACGACGGGGCGCATCAATCCCCAAGAACATGGGAATAGCGGGGAGGAACAGCGTGAACGGATCTAGTTGCATATGGAGAACGAGGCCAGCATGAAACCGGCGAATCTAGTGATGCAGCGGGTGCTGCGAGGTGGGTCGGCTGCAATCGCAGCCATGATTATCGGAGGGGCCTCGCTGAGCTTCGCGCAAGAGAGCGTGGCCGTCCGGGCAGCTATCGTGACGGGGGGGTTACCTGTCGACGATCCGAATGCTGCCGCGTGGAGTACCGCGGCGCCTGCGACATTTCCGATGTCGCCGCAAGTGCATTGGCCGAACCGTATTCAGGAAGTCACCGTTCAGGACGTAATCGTACGCGCCATGCATGACGGGAAACAAGTCGTGTTTCTCCTGGAATATCGCGACCCCACTCAGGACCCTGACGATGGAGCCGCTCTCGAATTTATGGTGGGGGACAAGAAGGCGCACTTTGCCCATGGGCAGCCGATGCTCCAGGTTGAAGGCGGACCGGTCAATATCTGGTTTTGGAAACATAAGACAGATCAGGCGGTTGATATGACCGCCAAGGGCTTCGGCACATTGAAGGCGCAAGAGCATCAAGATGTAAAAGCCAAAGGCGCATATGCCAACGGGACCTGGAAAATCGTCTTCACCCGTAATCTGTCGACCGGCCATCCCGACGAGGATGTTCAAATTACGCCGGGCAATTTCATCAATGTCGCCTTTGCCGTATGGGATGGTCGAAAGGATGGTGCTGGGGAGCTGGTTGAAAAAGGCTCTCAGAAAGCCGTCTCTTCCTGGTGGTATTTCCGAGCCGATGCGCCGCCGGACTATTCCGGCTATATGTATGCGGCAATCGCCGTTACATTGGCCCTGGGATTTCAATTTGTCCTGATCCGAAAACTCAAGAAAGGGCAGTGAGTATGAAGGCGGCAAGGCTCGGTATCATTGGATTGGCGGTTGGTGTGGTGGGGGGCTTGGCTTTAGTCGCCGGCGGGTGCGCGAACGAGCAGGAGAAGCGCGGGCACGAACTCTATGTGCACTACTGCAGCGACTGTCATGGCGAGAGTGGCAAGCAGAACGAGGGGTTTAACTGGTCATCTATGCCAGACCCGAAGCCGAAGGATCTCTCAAATAAGGGAGAGATGAGCACCTTCAAGGACGAGGAGCTCTTCGCCACCATCTCGCGCGACATGCTGGACACCAGCGAAGAAGGCGGAGATGAAATTGGGGACGACGATTTCGCGGTGCCCACGATGCCGACGTTTAAATATACGCTGTCTGAGGATGAATTGTGGGCGATCGTCGGGTATGTGCGCACCCTCCATGGAATGAAGATGGAATTCAACGTTGCCGGGCGCAAGGCCTCCCTTGAGGAAGCGCTGAAGGCTGCGCAGGCCAAGTTTGAACAGGCGACGAAAGCCTATGAGGCGGCGGAAAAGCAAGCCAGCGAGGAAGCGGAGAGGAAAAGCGAGGCATTGAAGAAAGACGTGGACGTGGATGAATCCGCCTATGCGGACGAACAGGCCGCCATGGGGCAAGCCAAGAAAGAACTGGATGCGGCGCAAGTCGCGTTGAATAATTTTTCAACGAGACCGGGCAGAGGCGTGAGCGTACCCAGGCCTGATTTGAAGACTCCTCCGGCGCAAGTCGCCCAATTGGTTGAGCGTGGGAAGCGGCTCTATGAAAATAAATATGGCTGCAACGCCTGTCACAATGTTGGTGGCGAGGGTGGCAAGATCGGTCCGGCCCTGGACCGGGCGGGATTCCGGCTGAATGCGACGTGGGTCTATCGGTGGCTGAAGAATCCGCAGGCGATGGATGCCCACACGCGCATGCCGGCGTTGGGGCTCAGCGATGCGGACGCCAAGGCCGTCACCATGTATGTCGATACCTTGCGGGGGGCAAAGGCCGAGGCTGTTCCGGGGAAGCCGAGCGAATAGGCGTCACGCACGCGTGTGAAGAGTTTTTGGGTTGTTCACGGGTTGCTATATGACCCGCAGGGCAATCAAGAATACTCACAAGGCGATGAGGGTGTTAGTTCAGCAAGCCTGCCAGTAGACCGATCAGCACTGCAGCCCCAACCCAGACGTGGGCGCGGAACATCCTGAATGCTTGGGAAGGGACGATCGGTCTTCGCAATTGCCCGATTTGGGCCAAAAAGAACAGCGCCAAACCCGTCAATGTGGCATAGTAAGGCCAGCCGATTCCGGCTAGCCATCCTGCGGCACAGAGCAGGAGCAGCATGATACTGAGAGCTGCTCCGACTCCCAGATAGATGAATGGCCCAAAGAGCAGGGCCGAGGATTTAACTCCGATACGGCGATCATCGTCTTGATCCTGGATCGCGTAGATCGTATCGTACGCAACCGCCCAGGCCGCAGTTGCTCCGAACAGACACCAGGCCGGTCCGTCGAGCTGCCCACGCACGGCTGCCCAAGCCATGATCGTTCCCCAGCCAAAGGCGAGACCCAGGACCGCTTGTGGTATCTGAATCCATCGTTTGCAGAATGGGTAAAGGATTGCCAACAAGAGAGCCCATGGGGCGAGCCAGAACACAACCGGGTCGAGAAACCACAAGAGATTGCCGGATAAGAATAGCAGCAGGAAGAGAAGCATGAACGCTTGGCGTCTGGGTAATTCGCCCGAGGCGAGCGGGCGGGTTTTGGTTCTATCAACTTCCCGGTCAAACGATTGATCGGCTAAGTCGTTGAGAATGACCCCTGCGCTTCGCATCAGAAACGATCCCAGGATAAAAACCACGGAGAGAGACAACGGCGGAAATCCTTTCGCCGCCAGGGCTAGAGCCCATAAGGTCGGCAGCAGCAGAAGATAGGTGCCGGTCTGATTGTACAAGCGAATCAGCCGTGCAAGCGCAGACCAGGGAATGCCGGGGAGCGTCGATGCGGACGGCGCGGATGTTGTCGACATGGAGCAGACGTTAGCGCAGGGTGTGCAGCTTGTCAATTTCCAGTGATTGTATGGCGTGCCAGATTTCGGTATAACCAGCATCTCCAGGAGCGAATCTTGTGAGCATTCGGCATTCGGGAATCCGTCGACAAGCTGCTTTTGGCGTCGTGGTGGCGCTCGCAGTGCTGTGTGCCGGCTGTGTCGGATCCAAGCGTAGCGGAGGATCATCCGGCAGCGATACGGCGGCGATTCCGCTCACGCCATCGCTCTGGCTTTCCCCCAGTATCAGCACGGCAGTGATTCCCTACAAAGATGCCTGCGGCCAACCGGCTGTGTTTTCAGTTGCTGATCCGCTTGTGGAAGCCGTGCCCAAGAAACTCAACAGAGTCTTTCACGGTGTGACTCCCCAGTTCGGCCTCGAACAGCGAGTGACTGCTGCCGGGGTGATTGAAGTCGGGTTGGGATTGAAACATATCGACCTCGTCATCCCCCGGCACATTCAAGGCGCCTATCCGGTGTCGGTGACACTTGGGGCGGAGATGGTATTTCTTGCAGAGGACGGCAAGACGCTGTTCGCAAAGAAACTGCAAAGCGTCGGCCGCGGGGAAGTCACCGTGACAGACCAGTCTTGTGAGGTGAAGGGATTGGAGCCAATTGTCCAGGAGGCCGTCGACGCCGTCACCGAAGGCTTGGCCAAGCAGGTCGCAGCATCCGTCCGGGTTCGAGAATATGCTGAGCAGCAAAAGACCCGCATTCCCACAGCTGCGTCGCTGTCCACGCAACAGGCCGGCATAGCTTCATCAGCGTCTGTGACCGGAGGCGTGCAGGCCAATAGGATCGCGCCGCCGGCGGGGATCCCTACTGCGAGCAGTAGACTCCAGGCCACGACCCTGACCTTCCATGCCATCGTGCGTGATGAGAGCCAAGACCATATGCTGCAGCAGGGCGAGTCCCTCACGATCGAGGTCGAGGTCAAGAACGAGGGGCAGGCAGAGGCAGAGGGTGTTGAAGTGCTCATCGGGGGCGAGGGTGCGTTGACAGAACACTTTCCCCAATCTGTGGCGATCGGCGATGTGCAACCGGGAGAAATCAAACGCACATCGGTTACGAATCGGGTGATGGACTTGAAAGACGCGACGCAGGGGGAATTGGTGTTGAGTGTACGCAGCCTCACACCGCTGGCGTCCCTTCCGTCGGCTAAAAAGTTTATTTTCCAGGTCAAGCCGGAGAAGGGAGATTCCGGTGCGATCGTGTCGGATGTCGATCGCCTCCCGAAGCCGTTGGCGGCATCCAAGCAGACAAGGACGGTTGTGATCGCGATCGGGGTCGGACGATTTAGAGACGAACGGGTGCCGACAGTCAAATATGCGGATCGTGACGCGGAAGTCACGGCCGCGTATTTGCGCGCGATCGGAGGGATTCCGGGCGACCGCGTCCATGTGTTAGTCGACAAATTTGCATTGAAGGCGGATCTCGCGGAAACATTCGACGAGTGGCTTCCCAAGCGAGTGGATGCCGAGACCGTTGTGTACGTGTATTTCGCAGGACGAGCGTTGGTGGATGGCACAAGCGGGGCGGTCTCGCTGGTGCCGTATGACGGAACCATTGCATCACCGAACCGCCTGTACCCTGTTCGGCATATACAAGAAGTGCTGGCCCGGTTGCCGATTCAACGGGCTATCATGATGTTCGAGGTGTCGCTCGATCCATCGCCTGGCGCGGACCCCGGCACCACTCCGCAAGCCGATTGGGGAGACGGCGCGCAGGACGACAGAGACGACGTCATGTGGATGGTGGGCAATAGAAACCTTCAGGAAGCGCATGCCTACGAGCAGGGCAAGCACGGGCTGTTTACCTATTACTTACTGAGGGGGTTGCAGGGCTTGGCCGATGTCGATCGGGATGGAACGGTCGTGGCCGGCGAACTCTGCACCTATGTCCGCGGTGAAGTGATCCATGCGGCACGGGAACAATTCGGCAATGCGCAGCAGCCGCTTTGTTCTCCACCGCCAGGGCAGGGAGCAGTCGTCAGGATTCATCCGATGGCCAAAGGGAATAATCCCAAGCCACCCGCTCAGGCAAAAAAGGCGGACACCCCAGCCGACGCTCCTTCACAAGCACCGAAACCGGTGGACATGGGACCCAAGCCGTAGTATTTGGGGGGCTCCTTCGTTGACACGCTGCACAGCGCGCCAGTATCATGGCCGTTCGACAAGTCGGCCCAATTGCGAGATGGCCGATTCCTAGACAGATCCTCGAAAATGCCGGCGTAGCTCAGTTGGTAGAGCAGCGGTTTCGTAAACCGCAGGTCGCCCGTTCAATCCGGGTCGCCGGCTCCATTCTCTCAAGCCCGCACCATACCTCTAGGTGATCGACTCGGTACACTACGGACTATCGCCGCAAGAAGCCGATCCACCGCCAGAGGTTGAGCAGACTCCCTAATGAAGCCGCCAGGTAGGTCAGTGCCGCCGCGGTGAGAATACGGCGGCGCATGCGATGTTGTTGAGTAATCGAAAGCTCAGGATTTTGGAGACCACACTTTTGCTCCCTGTCTCACCGCGGACGGTCCAACGCTATCTCGATCATGGGGAAACTGGAGAGTTCGTGGACACCAGGAGGCTACCGCCGCGTGCTCGTGACATCGCTCATGCATATCTGTAAGCTGGTTGCAGATTGAGAACGTGTCTTCTGAAAACCGATGCTTGCGTTCATTGATGAGTCCGGAGATACGGGGCTAAAAACCGACGAAGGTGCCAGTCGGTTCTTTGTCGTGGTAATGGTCTTATTTGAAGACCATGAAGAAGCCCTCCGCTGCGACCAGCGCATTTCACTGCTTCGCGCAGAGCTGGGCTATGCGGATAGGTTTGAGTTTCACTTCCGCGAGAATAGCGATCGACAACGGAAACGTTTTCTTGAAGCCGTTGCGCCCTATGACTTTCAATATTTCGGCTTTGCCCTGAACAAGGGATCAGAAAAGCTCTGGGGGCCTGGGTTTGAGCATAAGGCGTCTCTCTACAAATTCACATGCGGGATCGTCTTTGAAAACGCCAAACCCTACCTTACTGACGCAATCGTGATACTCGATGAGAGCGGGACCGATACATTCAGAAGCCAATTGGGGAAGTATCTTGGGAGACGCATGACAACGGCCGGCGGCATGCGTCTGATCAAAAAGATTAAGATGCAGCGATCAGCGGGAAATAACCTGCTGCAGCTTGCTGACTATGTTGCGGGCGTTGTGAGTCGAAAAGTTCAGAGAAAGAAGAAGGAGGCGGCTGAGTATTATCGTTATATCGCGGCCAAGGAAGTGTTGCTCCGAGTCTGGCCCGAATAAAAAAGCGGCCCAGCCCCTACTCCTTGCGGAGACGCACACCATAAAGGCGACTAGTCAGGGCTGAGCCTATCCGATGATAAGGCTACAGCACGATCAGTACCTTGTCAACGGCCTTGGCCGGCCTGTTCTAACAACTACTCGCAGTCGATGGTGGCTCCTAAATGGAACGAATGTCAATCACAAGTTGCTCAAAGAGGGCTGCTGCTGGCAGTACCGGGAGTATGTGCCGGACAACTTGGAGATTGAACGGTTGGAACAAGACGCGAGAGACGCGAATAATGAGTTGCGGGCTGATCCTGAACCGACACTGCTGTGGCTGTGGAGGAAACAGTAAATTCCCACTGCGATAAATCTGGACGCTACTTCTTTAGCTGCTTTTCGACTTCAGCGATCAGCTGACTTGCAGGTCTGCCCAGGGCCTGGGCAAGTTTGAGAATGACGACCAGCGTCGGGGATTTGATCCCCCGTTCGATCTGGCTGACATAAGTTCGATGAATCCCTGCCTGAAATCCCAATTCCTCCTGAGAAAAACCGCGAGTCCGGCGAAGTCTGCCGATTTCTTCACCGAAGAACTGTTCCGCCGTCCTGGATTTTCCGCGAGGTGTCACCCCGCGATGCTGCCTGGTTGAATACTATCGCGCTACAGACTATAGTGTTCATAATTTTGAGCCTGTAGACATGCGCTCAGATAGCTCTTGATCGAATCCAGCAAAACGAGCATCCTTTTCAGGAAATGTGGACGCAACCTACTTCCGCGCATCTTTTGTCCTTTGGTGTCGGGTATCACTTCTGAGGGGAGGAGCATATGTCTTTTGTCATGAGGCTTCTATTGCCGGTTCTGGCGTTGAGTGTCTCGGCCTGTGCGTCGAACCTTGAAGCGAAGCGCGTGCCTGGCACCGATCTCGCCCAACTGAAAACGTTCTACGTGCAGAAGTTACCGGCTGATGGCCGTGGTGTTGAGCAGATGATTGCCGACCGATTGAACCTGATGGGGTTCCGTGCGAGCCATGGATCAAACGAAACCCCATCCGCCGCCGTGGATGCCATCGTCACCTACCAAGATAAATGGATGTGGGACATCACGATGTATATGATACAACTCGACGTTCAGATCCGCGATCCGCAGACGAGAATGCTCCTGGTTAATGGGCAGACCATGCGTACTTCGCTGATCCGTAAAACCCCAGAGGGCATGGTGGAAGAAGTTCTCACGGAAATCTTCAAGGGAGGTCGGCCATGAACCTCTTGCGCGTGGGACTCGTTGTTGGACTGGCTATACTGTGCGCTGGGTGCCCCTCGATACTTAAGCCGGAGGCGATGCAAGCCTCGATTGCTCCTCCCCTGCATCGTAGCGCCGGAGATCTTCTCGTGGTCGTCATGGGCGCGACAAAGTTATCGAAAACCAAACCCGTGCAGGTGACCGATGATGGCTTTGCCCAAGCGTTGGCAGCCTCTATAGAGCAGTCCGGAATTTTCCGCCGAGTGTTGCGTGATGCGTCGGGTCACTATCGGCTGGACGCAACCGTCCAGGGATTGGAAGAAGACATTTTCGGATTAGATATGACGGCCTCGATGGAAGTCAGCTATGTCCTGGCACGGATGTCGCCAAAAGGCATCGTCTGGGAAAAGAAGATTCGCACCTCCCATACGGCTGGGATGAACGATTCAGTGATCTCCATTACGCGCGTGCGCCTGGCCACGGAAGGAGCGTCTAGGAGGAATATTGAGCAGGCACTTCAGGATATTTCCGTGCTCAAACTTGACTAATGGCGATAATTTCCCTTGGCACATCCAAAAACTGTCGAATGATGAACAATACCTTCGTGGTGCCGTACATGTTTGAGTTTGAATCTGAGAGAGCAGGACATACTTGGTAGAGTAGTTCTCCCAAGAACCTCTGGTGCCAACGTGGTGCCAAAACACCCACTACCAGGACAGGACAAACTAGCCCTATCTTCCTCCATCTCAGGGGAGTCCTGGCTTGTGGTTTTTGTGGGATTAGGTTGTGTGAGGTAGAGTCTACTGAAGTTCGTAAACCGCAGGTCGCCCGTTCAATCCGGGTCGCCGGCTCCATTCCTTTAAGCGCCCACCATACCTCTGCGTGACCGACTCATCACTTGGCCATTTTCAGAAGGCCATCTATCGCCGCAGGAAGCCGATCCATCGCCAGAGGTTGAGCAGACTTCCTAGTGAAGCCGCCAGGTAGGTCAGCGCGGCCGCGGTGAGAATGCGACGAGCCCCCCGCATATCTTCAGCGGAGAGATAGTTTCCCTGCTGGAGGACGGGAAGGGCGCGCCTGAAGCTGGCATCCCATTCGACCGGAAGGGTGAAGAAATGGACCAGTGTGGAAATTCCCATCGTGGCCATTCCGGCAAGCATGACCAGCATGCCGGCTGTGGGAGTTTTGGCCAGTGTGGTCGCAATCGGAATGCCCATCATGACCCATGCGCCGAGTTTTTCTGCTCCCTGAGCGATCCGCACGAGCCGTGCTCGTTCGGTCAGCGGCTGGTAGCCCGTATGATCTTGTATGGCGTGCCCGACCTCATGCGCAGCGACCGTGAGGGCGGTGAGGGATTTCCCGCTGAATTTGTCGGGCGTCAAGCGAACCGCTCTGGACTCAGCATCGTAATGGTCGCCCAACTCGGTCATTTCCACCTTAATGTGGTTCATGTCAAACCGATCGAGCAGGTGCCGGGCCAGTTCCCCGCCGGTTCCAGGGTAGTCCGGACGGGGGTTGTTATATTGAGCGAACACCCGCCTGGTCCATAGTTGCGGGCCAAAGATGACGAGACCGATGATGATCAACAGCAGGGCTAGACGCATTCTTGATTCCCTGTCCCTTTGCTAAGCAGGGGTGGCAGTGCTGCACGTAGAGTTGGAGCCTAGCAGGTAATTCAGTTGGCACTCAAGGTGTGGGGAAAAAAGGATGTGTGGATTTTCAACGAACACTCAGGTGACAGATCCGGAGCCGCCTGATGGCGGCTCCGGCGGGCTCCTTCTTGAGGACAAACATTAGGAAAATAGAGTCGGCGCTGGCATCGACTGTTACGTCTAGGTGTCTAGAAACCTGCCATCGTCAGCGCGAATGCAATGATCCCCACGAAAAACGCCCCCAATACGTACAACATCCCATTCTCCCATACGTGATCGACGATGTGCATGTCACGCATCTCACTCACCTCCTTTGCCTGACATTGGATCTGTGCATTGGTGTATCCGCTTCCAGTCTCACACACCTCACACAGTCGATAACAAGCTACAGCCTTGAATAAGCCCGCCGCTATCGCCTAAAGGATGGAATTGCGCTACACCGTTGGGGTGAGATGAGAGGAGGGCCGAGCAACCTATTTCGTTTGCAAGAAGGCCAGAATAGCCTCGACGCGCCCATCTACGCAGAGCTTCTGATAAATGTGGTGGAGGTGTGTCTTGACTGTATCGACAGAAACGTACAGGTGGTCGGAGATTTCTTTGTTGCTCCAGCCGGCTGCTGCGCAGGCCAAGATCTCTCGTTCACGATCAGTCAGGCGGGACAGGAGCGTGTGGCTGTCGCCTCCTGTCTGTCTGACTGCTGCCAGCGCATGGCGCGCAAAGCGATCAGGCATGGAAGGTGACAGGACATGTTCCCCCTGATAGGCAGCGCGAATGATGTGTAACAGGTCGGCCTGGTCCACATTCATGAGGATGTAGCCAAACGCTCCTGCTTGTAATGCCGTGACGATCCGCGTGTCTTCATCATGTATGGCGAGCAATAAGACTTTTGTATTCGGCAGGCAACCGCGAAGCAGTTTCGTCGTCGTCACTCCGTCAAGATTCGGCATGTCGATATCCATGAGTACAAGATCGGGCTTGTGCCTCATCGCCAGATCAAACGCCTCACGGCCATCCGCAGCCTCCGCAACGACGATGAGATCTCTTTCGCGCGCTAAGAGTACCCGCAGACTTTGCCTGAACAGTCGTTGATGTTCGGCAATGAGCAACCGGATGGACATGACATAGCCTCACTGCCGGAGGTTCAACGCGGAATTGCGAGTCATCCGGGTCTCTGGCATACGGCTATGCGGCCTGGCGATGGTGTTTCGGAGCCTGCTTCGTCAGCGTTCTTGGCACGTCGATATTATTGTTTCGTGGAGGGCTTGGCTCCGTCACTTTCGAAGAGGACAACAGGATGCAGGCCAAGGACATCCCCACCATCGCAACGAGACCCGCTACGATTCCCCAATATCCCCATGACATAGATCACACGCTCGTGCGAGCTGCACGAGTCCCTCAAACATTATGCCGCTATGCGATACCCCCACCGAGAAGCCTCGTAGTTCATTCTGACAAGCGCTTTCTCCTCTCTGCTCCGGGCGGCCAGTGCAAGCCCTCCCCAGAAGACGGCCGTCAACATGAGACCTGCAGCAATCAGATAGTCCATTGGTATCTCCGGCCAAGATGCCGGCTCAGTAGAGGCCACAGCGACGGTGCCCTGTGATGGAGGCGCACTATCCGCACGGAGAGTTGACGGCTCCGGCTGGCCTTCTGTGCGGATCGCGGCCACTATCAAACTTGCCAACTGCTCTTGTTGCATAGCCCGAACTGCTTCCGATCCAGTTTGAACCCGGGCTACTTGCAGCAGAGCGGTCCCAAGCCGTTCTTGAATCGCGCCGGCCTGAATTCTATGGGATTGGACTGCCTCCACAATCTTCCGTCCGAGCGTGGCTTGCCAGGTCGACGCGAATTCTTGTTCAAGGCGCCGTCCTCTGGCTTCGGTCGTACGAATCATGGTGATGTTGTAATCCGAAAGATACGTGTCAGCCGAGATCAGCCCGTTCCGAATCCCTCGCGTTGTGAAGTTCACGATCGCCTGCCCCATGACACCCTGCACCCGGGCTTTATTGGCGGATGGAACAGCCACAGCCTGGCGCATGACCGCTCCCAACGGACCGCCGGGCCGTGATTGGAGTTCGTGGTACGCCATTGACGCCCAGTTCCACTCGGAGACTGACTGGGCGATGGCTTGGTTGGCGTTGCGCTCGAAGAGCGCCTGTTCGACGATGGCTCGCCCCAGGGCCGGCTGGAGCATGGTCATGCCGGATTCACTATCGACTGGTTGTTGTACGGAGAATGGCTGTGGAGCGGTTACCTGATAGCCGTTAGCGGCGGCGAAGAAGAGCAGTGCCCCAAAGACGATGGCGCACATTCCGACACCTACGATGATGTCGATCGTATTGTAGCGGTATTGCATGGCGACCTCCTTTCGGCATCGGTCAATTCCGCCCGCGGCAGGCGAATTACACGGTGCCGTGGTCGAGTGACATCGAATGGATTTGGATTCTTATCGTTAGGCAAGGTCCGCACCTTTCAGGTTGTGGCAGTGAACACGACAACAGGATTGGGCCGGTCGGTCAAAGACCGGCCAGGGACGCCTGTGCGAAGTAACGTAGTTAGATGACTGGGATCAGTTCGATTGAAGAGAAGGCCGCACTTATCATGTCCATCCGGGCTGGTCTCAATACCGTGGATGATCATGGCACCACCTGCGAGAAAGAGGCGGCGTACCGACGTGATCTTACTCTACGCCCCTGGTTGTGAAGCGGTCAAGGAGGCGCGCGGTGTCAATAGAGTGGTTCCTGTGGGCCCCAGTGCAACCCGGCAAGGTCCGGATCTTCGCCGTTCGGGCCTTGGGGTTTGTCGCTTTTTCCAGCTTTACGCTGAAGGCGGCGCTCTTCCTTCTCGCGCTGTTTCATTTGCCGCGCTTTTTCACGATCTCGTTTTGCGAGCGTTGTTTTGCCTGGTCCTGCGATGATGCCCTCCTTGGTCGGCGCACATGTGCATGCGGACGCGTGCTATTGGGCGGTCCCGCGTTTCCGTTTTCTGGTTGAGGCAGTAACACCGGCGGCGGATTGAGCGGGCGCAGTCTTTTGACCGGAACGCGAATGTGCCCCCAGCCCCTGGCTGGCCATGGAGATGATCTGGCTGCGAATATCTTCCATCGACGGTGCCGCTTCCATGCGGTTCGGATCCTGGAGCCCGAGCACGTCCCAACGGATCTTGGTTCTAAGAACGGTCCGCTTACGCTTGCGTGAAGTCTTTCCGGTTCCCCATGATGATGAGATTTTCACGGTGGTGCTCCTCTCGGTCGGTCGGTGATATACGGAATCGGATATAGTCTGTCGCGTCCCGGGCCCCTTCCCTGCTAGGTAGAACACAAGAAAACTGTCCTAAGGGGCATGTAAAACTGACATCAATCGCGTAGAGTCAGGGAGGAAACATGGACGCGAAGGACTGGCGTTCAATCTATCTCTAATGGTGGCATCTTAACACAATGAAGGGCGTAACAGTAAGGGAGACAAGAGCAATTTCTGTCTAAGTTGTTCATAACGCTAGGAAATAATTTTATATTCCGCCCGACGCTCTCATCCGTTAAATCGATTGGCAGCATACACTCGGTTTTTGCGGGAAAAGGCACAAGGCTCAAATCGAGCGTGATTGGGAGGGTAAAATGGTTTGAGGGGGGTGTGTGATGGGGCGCTTCAAGAGAAGCGCCCCATCGAGCGTTCGCGAAGGTCGCTCAGTTCGATTAGTAGCGGTTGCGATCGTTTCCGCCGCCGAAACGGCCACCGCCGCCACCGCCACCGGAGCGAGGCTCCTGCGGTTTTGCTTCATTGACGGTCAAGGACCGCCCATCCAGCTGTGTTCCGTTCAAGGCCGTGATGGCAGCTTTCGCTTCCTCAGTGGTCGACATTTCGACGAAGCCGAATCCGCGGGATTGGCCGGTGAATTTGTCCGCAATCACGCGGGCCGATTCGACGGTGCCGTGCGCCGCAAAGAGGGTAGTGAGCTGCGATTCGGTTGTCGCGTATGGCAACCCGCCGACATACAATTTTGAACCCATGGGGGTTCCTCCTTCCAAGAATGATATTGTCTGAGGACGCGAGAAACAAGCTACGAGGGGAAGGAGAGGGCCGAAGACGCGATCAGGGAGGCGGCTTTGGTCAGGCTTCCGGTCAGATTCTCGGTACCAACAACATCGGTGATGGGCCGTTGTGATTTCGTCTCATGCGAGGCCCGCCGCGATGAGACGACTCATCCTATCAGGTGTGCGGTAAGATAGCTACTCTGCGATCGCCCATCATCACACCCGGCGGATAAATCGATCATTCTCGAATGAGGCGCGTAAATGTACCGTCATGAGCCGGCGATACGGCTCTTTTTCCTTCCCAATCATGACCAGATCTTCCTGATCCAGGAGGATATTGAGGTGCTCCTCTGAGACGAGTTGTCTGATTCCGCCCCCGATATTCACCCGGTACTGCGTCTTTCCGTCCGGATTACGTTCCGGTCCTTCGACAATCTCGGTCAGACCGTCGATAAAGCCTTCGTAGGCATCGCGTCGGTGACGTACCTTCGTGCCATTTGGAATTCGCACCCACTTGGATTCGGTCGCTGGTTTGGGAGCGTTACTTGAACTCATACAAGCCTCCTGTGCGCATATAGCAGTGTGACTGTTGTTGAACTTCTGTGTTTTTGTTTTTCATTGTGCGATGACATTGCAAGACCGGCGAGTATCCGCAGGGAATCACTGGACCGTTGTCGATTGCGGACCATGCCAGATCAAGTACGGCGGTTTTTTCATCAGTTCGGCGGCGCGCGGGTAAAAGCGCAACGCCCAGCCGTAAGCGTGCTCTTGAGCGATCAGACAGGTAGCCGCAGAAAAGAGATGACTCGCAACGACACGGAAGGCCGTGCGATCGTCTGTCTCAAGGGCGCTGTAGACCGTGCAGGAGAATTCACCCTGCTTTGAGCACTCGGTGCTGATGGCCAGGTAGGATCCGTCCGCAAATGTCATCAGTCGTTCTAGATTGAGTCGTCCCATTGAAATACCTTTCGTCCCAGAGCGGTGAGCATAGTCCCTGGAATGTATGCGACGAACAGGCCGGAGCGGGAAATTTCCCGCCGGCAATAGGCCAGTGAGGACGGTACCGGTGTTCATTGCCCGTGTGGTCGAAGCCCTCTCCACAAACCGCGTGATACACAACCCTGTGGACGGGCTCTGGAATGAGAGCGCCGATCGCGCGGAACCTGACACGCTCGAAGGAGGCGCGAGGGATGGGGTTGTAACCGTCAACCGGTCTGAGAATACCACACATCCGCTTCTTATGGCGAATGTTGTCTCGATCCATGCCAAATTGTTGATGACCGGGGTGGTGATGCACCTGGTCCTGCCATAGATTCCGAGATACTTGCCGGAAGATCATCACGGTGAAAAAATGAGAATTGATTGGCCTGATGACCGGTCGAGGGTAGCATACAGCCTATGCCGATACGTCTTATCATGACAGGAGTTGTTCTCGCGGTGGCGGCCGCTGCCTGGCCGGCTTGGGCATGGGCCGACTTCACTGCGAGAGTCGTCACGGTGCACGAGGGCGATCGGTTCACGATCTATCATGATGGGCGAAAAGAGATGATCTATCTGAAAGACATCGACTGCCCTGAACTTAAACAGCCCTTTGGGAAACAGGCACGACGGGTTGCAGCCGCGTACGTAGGGAACCGTGACGTGGTGATTCGGGCGCTGAAACAAGATCGGCAGGGGCGAAAGATCGCCGAGGTGCTGCTTGTCGATGGACGGAATATCGCCCATGAATTGCTGAACGAGGGACTTGCCTGGTCGCGACCCCAATCATCCGACGGGCAGGGTCTCAAGGACATGGAAGATCTGGCCAGAGCGGCCCATAAAGGTCTCTGGGCGGACCCCAATCCTGTGCCGCCTTGGAAGTGGAATGCGGCAAAGAACGCCGGCCGGAAATTTTCCAATTAGCGACTCCTCCCATACTCGCTCTACCGTTCTTGTCGCAGATGAATCATAGGTGTCAGGTCCGCCGATGGTCGTGTGAGCGGCCCCTGGGAAAGAGATTGGATCTTTCCCAGGGGTTGGTCCCTACCGTGGGTTAACTGCCTGGAGTCGGCGCTGAGTTCAGCGGCAGGAGATGTTCGGTCGAGGGACCGGGTGCTTCGGATTTCGTTGAGGAATCGGTGCTTGGGTCTGAGAGATCTGACGAACCGGCGGCGACGGCGGGAGCCGCCATGTGACCCTGGCCGATCTTTCTGATTTCGAGATGGACCCGGCGATTGATATTGCGGCACAGGGCGCTGTCGTCGACGCAGAGCACGCCGTCTTCACCAAGGCTCACCATCTTCATCCGGTGCTCGGCCACCCCTGCATGGAGGAATTCAGTCTTCACAGCTTCTGCCCGCTTGAGGCCAAGCTTCTTATTGTAATCGGCCGAGCCCTGCTGGTCCGTATAGCCCTGGATCAAGATTCCATAGTCCAGATTGTGCTTCAGCAGCTCGGCCCGGGCGGCGAGCTGTGCCTTCCCTTCCTCCGTCAATCCCTTCCGGCCCACCTCGAAGTACACATCCGCATGGATCACATCGTCCAGCGGCGCGACAGCGGGAGCCGTGACGGAGGTGGAATGGATGGTCGCGGCTTCGGCCTGATTCATGACGCCGGCTTTTTTGATGATTGCCGGCACATCGGTGTTCTCAATCTTCCCTATCGCGGGGGTCACTGTAGTCTGGTCGGCGGTCTGTCCGTAGTACCAGGCTGCGGCCACTAATCCGCCCAGCACGAGCACCACCCCGGCCAGGAGCGTCACTTCTTTGGTGTCTCTCTGCGGCCCCACGATCTTGGGGGCGATATTCCCTGACGATACTTGCGATGGACCGTTCTGCATGATGGCATCCTCCTTGTTGCATCCGTAAAACGTGAAAGGTGAAATGTCAGAGGCGCGTCCGACTTATTGAGCCTGAGCCTTTGCACCACCTCCTTTCCGACTCCGTGTGCGATGCGCCCACGCTCGGTACTTGAGCAATGGAGGTGCCGATGGGGGAGGGCCGGAAATTTCTGAACGATCCGTGGAATATTCAGGGGTTCGGGGAAATGAATATCAAAAGAAGGAATGCGGGGAAGCAGTGCCCATCACGGGATGCGGGGATGGCCCCGCAAGAGGGAGGAGGAACGATACCCGTACCGATTCCTTGCTCCCCGAGCGCGCACGCAGGATCATCGGATTTGCAGACTATGGGTGGTGCTCGCTCAACAGGCGCAGTGGAATCAGCACGGGTGTCGTTCCGAGGGAAAGAAGATGAGCAAATTTGGAAGGATCGGTATCTATACTGCGGTCTTTAGGGATTTCGAGGTTTAGAAGGTTGGATATTGCTCTAACAGACAGAATTATTCGGTGGAGCTGGCTCTTACGAGAATTGGTCTTGACATTGTTAGCCCGTTAAGGGCAGCTAGCCAGGTATGGGAAAGCAATCCAGGGGGAGAGGGAAATCGGTCAAAGTGTCCGAGTCACCGACTGGCGTGTCTCGGCTAAGCGGCCGGCTTCGGGGTTTTGGAATTTTCATCGCCGGTACTGTGTTCGGGCTCTACGTCGTTCACTGGTTTGTCGAGTTTCTTCCAGGGCCCGAGGTGGGAGCCACCGTTCAAGGTCTTCGCGGGACGACTCCGAACACATCTGGGTGTGTCTACTACACCCTAATGGTCAGGAGCGGTCAGCCTATTGAGTACGTGTATTTGAAGACA
Source organism: Nitrospira sp. SG-bin2 (assembly GCA_002083405.1). Taxonomy (GTDB): domain Bacteria; phylum Nitrospirota; class Nitrospiria; order Nitrospirales; family Nitrospiraceae; genus Nitrospira_D. The sequence continues at coordinate 124,794 of LVWT01000054.1, forward strand.
CAATTTCCCGGAAAGGTAGGCAACTTCAAGGTCGGCCTCCCTCAGGAGGCTCAATCTGTGATGGCTGGGCGAATAGCGATGCAGGCTTGGGAAGCTGGGAAGGACGAAAACGGGAATTGCACGATTGTTCAAGCAGCAGTGAACAATACGGCAGATGTCCAGGCGTCTGCCGCTGGCAATATGATTACCATCCATGCTTCTAAGCTTCCGTCGAATACGTACATCATGGGAATGGTTGCTACGGTTGAGGGAGAGTCGAGCCTGAAGCCATCTCCAACTGGCCTATTTATCGAAGGTGAGTACGAGTACGTGAAACTTGGTCAGACGGTTCGAAAGGTCCTGCCAATTTCGAACAAAGGCGTCACCGACACAAAATGAGTATGCATAGATTGGAGTTCATGGGGCAGACACCTTCTCTGGCCATATGAGCATTTCTGAGACCTGAAAGGTGGACGATCTTCAATCACCAGTTACTAAGGTCTTCCTAGAGCATGAGTGACGCGGTAACCTACTGCTCGGTCCCAAGCGGAGACAAGCGCGGCCCCGCTTTGCTCCGTCTGCTTTATTATCGTATCCGGGAATGCGCCCTCCGCAAGGGGCAGTTTATGGGGTTTCTGTAGGTTCACCCGACAGGGAGTGAGGCATAGCATTCTTGACAGGTTGCGAAAACGCTGTGTAGAGTTTGGTTTGTTCTACAGTCTTTTTAGGCCGTACATTTTAATCACGAGGGGAAGAAACGATGATCAGTAGATACTACCGTGCCGTCCTCATGGTGGTTGTGCTTGGAGCGTTCGTGACGGTGCCCCTGGTGAATGCCTATCCGACCGCATCGGGTAACGTGAGCCTGGCCATCGATCACGTGAAGCAAGCAGTGGCCCATGGTAAAGAGGGGCATGTTGACGAGCTTGTGAAGCATGCGGAAACGGCGCTGGATTTTGCGAAGATGGGAGGAAAAAGCTTGGAGGTGAGCGAAGGGATTCAGCACCTGAAAGAAGCCATTGCCCATGGCAAAGCTGGTCACGCCGACGTGGGAGTCGAACACCTCGAGGTCGCCCTCAAGCATTTATCTGAGTTCAATTGATGGAGATGTTCCCGAGTGCATGCGACTAAGTACTGGGGTCGCGTCTTGTTCAGTGCCTGCCAGCCGATCAGTGCGCATCTGCGGCTCTTCATCGTGTCGTCTGTAACTCCACGTTCACGATTTTTATTTCTGAGAACAGAAAAAGATTCCAGGAATTATTGATCACTCGTTATTGGTGGAGGCTACATGGCAGGACAGGGATCTGCGGGGAATGTCATAGCAGCGCTCTGTAGCTTCTTCATTCCCGGCTTAGGGCAGCTGCTTCAAGGGCGCCTGGTTATGGCCATTATCCAATTCGTCCTGGCCGGTATCCTCTGGTTCTTCCTCCTGGGTTGGATCATTCACCTCTGGTCCATCCTCGACGCCGCCTTGTGGAAGCCCAAGCACTAACGCCGGGGGCAAAAAGGCGTTGGACCTTGCTTTTTTAAATCAGGTCTTCCTGCGAGTGCCGGTGAATCAGTGTGATTCAAGAATCTGAATCTACGTGGTCACGACTCTGACGTTACGCGGTGCCTCACTCTTCAGCACGTGTACAATTCCGGTTACTCGCACTCGATCCCCATCCCTCGGCAACGCTCTAACCGCACTCTGCTTACAGCTTCCCAAAACCTCTACGGTCAACGAACCCGTCTCATCCTCCAGTATAAAGGAGGCTCTTCCATAGAGAACGCGACATGTTTTCCCCGCACCAACGGCTGGGGGAAGTACCTGAAGATCGCTTGTTACACCCTCTAGCGTTACCAGATGTTGTTGGTACGAAGTGGCTTGTGGCGACAATAATTTCTGGATCGAGACTCGTTCTGGTTCGGCGGCATCGGCAGGGCTGAGGAGTAGGGACGCAACGAGAAGGCTGTAAGTCATCCACCAGGACATTGATCCTGTAACCGTGTGAGACGGTGCCATGTCGTAAGTCTAGCACACCCATGCGTACGTCTTTTCCATATGGGGCAAAGAGCGGGGGACACATCTTGTTCTGTGCAAGCCGGAGAGCCAGGGGCAATATTGAGGGAATCAGGCTCCGGCTCTTTTCGTGCGAGACGGCTGTACTTCGGGAAACCGCTCGCGTACCAATCGCTCGACTGCGACGAAGTGTCTTTCAGGAAGATTCTTGAAGCGCCGTTTGCAATCGGCGAGGGCTGCGTCGGCGGTGGTGAACGGCTCGATCACGGACATCAGGTGGCTATAGTAATCCATCAGTTTGAGCTCGACCATGCGGAGATGGCTTGGATCGCCGGCGATCGCCAGGGCGGCGTTGGCCTGGTCGCCGTTGGAGTCGACCAGCGCTTGGAAGCAGAGACCTTTGAGGCGTTGTGTCACTGTGCTGCGGTCCCAGCCCAGCATCTTTGCCGCATCTTGCATATCGAAACCCTGTTGTCGCAGGCAATTCAGCACGGCGGCGTCCCCGGCTGAGTCCGGCAGCGTGGTGGATTGAGACGGTGTCTTCGCGCTCTCCGTTGCAGTTTCCTCTAAATCGAACGAGAGCTTCGTCAGCACCGGGCCATCGCTCAATGCGATGGCTCGTTCGAGCGCATGGCGCAGTTCCCGGACGTTGCCGCGCCACTCGTGGCCGGTCAAGGCGCGGAGCGCATCGTTGGAAAGTTTGGGAACCGGCCGGCCCATCTGCTGCGCGATGTCGGTCAAGCACTGGTCTGCGATGGCCGGAATGTCGCCGGTGCGTTCACGCAGCGGCGGCAGCCTGAACACAAGGCCTTTTAACCGGAAATACAAGTCTTCGCGGAACCAGCCTTCGGATACCCCGCGCTGCAGGTCACGGTTGGTTGCTGCCACGATGCGCACATCTACCGTGGTGGGAGTGGTGGCTCCGACGCGATAAAATGACTTCTCTTGCAACACTCGGAGCAGCTTGCTCTGGTGATCGAGACGGAGATCGCCGATTTCATCCAGAAAGATTGTCCCATGATGAGCCAGCTCGAAATAACCCCGCCGGTCCGCCGATGCCCCGGTGAAGCTGCCTTTGATATGTCCGAATAATTCACTCTCGAAGAGTTCCGGCGAGATGGCGGCCATATTGACGGCGATGAAGGTCTTGCCGGCTCTGGGGCTGAGCCGATGCACCGCCCGGGCGAACAGTTCCTTTCCTGTACCGGGCTCCCCCAGGAGTAACACCGTCAGCGGGGACTTGGCGCCTCGTTTGACGTCTCGGAACATGCACAGGAGGGTCGGGTCTTGGGTGATGATCCCAAGCTGGCGGCACTCGCTGCGCAATTGATCGAGCCCGGCATCGCCGATGGAACGGGAATCTGTGCCGGCGGCGCGGAGATCGTGCAGCTGCCGTTCCAGCCGTTCCAGTTGCTGCCGGACAAGATGCTCCTGGGACTGCGCCTCCGCGAGTTGTGACCGCAACGACTCGGTGCTTCCAGCCCGGTCATCCTGCCGGCTTGTGTATTGTGCGACGGCGATCTTGGCGGCTTCCAAATCTTCCTGAAGGGCCTCCACACGATTCTCGCGGAGTGTGAGCGCATCGCGGACCGCGGCGGCATCCTGCTGCACGCGGAGCATTTCCCGTTCGAGAAGAATCATGCGCTGGTTCGTGGTGAGATGGACCCAGGCGGTTGTGCCGACCAGCACGACCAGCAAGGCGATCAGCGGCTGCGCTACCGGCAGGACAAGGTGAAACGCCGGCAGCGCGGCGAAGGTGATGGCGCCGGAGAGGACCGCTGCGACGGCTGCGACGAGGAGGCCGATCGATCCATGAAACCGGAGCAGACACCAGGCTATGAGTGACGCGAACAGAACAGTGAGGGTGAAGCGCCAGGGTGAACCGACCTGACAGACTCGATTGCCGGTGAGCAGGCTATTGAGCAGATGGAGGTGCGCCGTCATGCCTGTCACTGTTTGTCCGGTCGCCAGGAGCCAGCGGCTCTGAGTCGTAGAATCGGGAAGGATCACAACCACTTTGTTCTTGAACCATTCGTTGAGTATTCGTTCGTCGTGACGGTGAATGGCGTCCCATACTGCGGAGAGTGGAACGGTTGGCAACGACGACAGTGACCCGTTTCCAACAAGGTTGATCAGCGCCATTGCCCCGTTCTCTGTGGCGACCGGCTGCGTTTCCAGCATCCGTCTCTGCCGATACAGGTCGTATAGGGCGGAGCCGAATGCGGGCACAGCCTGGGCCCCGATCGCGGCCGATAGCGGGACGGTTCGTGTGACATGATCCGGGTCCGAAGAACCATCGAGATGCGACAGGATGGCTGCGTGGGATTCAATTGCGTGATCGGGGTTGTGAACGAACACAATCGGTCCGGCTGTATGGATGGCTTCTGCCAGCAAGGCGTCGCCGGTGGCTCCACCGAGTGATGCCGGGCTTGCGTGATCGAGTCGGTGGTCAAGGCCGATTGCCGCTGCGTCGGCCTCGTGGACGGCGGTGATCAATTGCGCCAAAGAGGAGCGCTCCACTATTGGCCCAAATCGTTCGTCGGCGGCCGGATCACGTGCCACAATGGTCAGCGATGAACTGACTGCAATAGGAGTGCGATGGTCAAGCCATGCGTCGTAGAGCGCCCAATCGAGCGCCGTCAGTGTAGCGGGAGCTGCGGCCCACAAGGCGATGGCCGGGAACGTGGCAAGCAAACCCATCGTGAGCGCTTGCAGCGTGCTCGAGGTAAGGAACAGCCGCCAGACAGTTTCCCGCTCTAGTCCCATGGTTAGTGAAGACTCCACTCACGGAGCAGTGCCGCCGCTTCCTGATTCGGAAGATGTTTGAGCAGGGTTTTGGCTTTGGGCCTGTCGGGCGTCACGCCGAGTCCTTTGGCGTAGATGCGGGCGACCGTATATTTGGCGGAGGGAAACCCGTCACTCGCCACGGTCTCCAGGCAGGCGAGGATGGATTGATCGTATCGCGCCAGATGTGGTTCCCAGCCTGTTTCATACAATTTCGAGAGCGCGTCTTGCGCGACATCGCTCAGGGCATAGGTTTCTGCGATAAGTGCGGCGACGGCGTCGTCCGTACGGTTCTCCTTAAGCAGTCTGGTTCCCAAGGTTTCGTCGTCTGAACGGTGGTCACCCGGAGCATCCTTCCAGATGGTCAGGCGATAGGTCTGAAACGCGTCGAGGGCTTCCTTGCGCTTACGCTCCGGCACATTGAGGGACAAGGCTTGTCGGCGAAGTTTGGCGAGGGCGTCGGTCGCCGGTTGGTAGTTGAGCGCCGACGCTTGCGCCCACCAGAAGACTGCCAGACTAAGGTTTTTCTCGACGCCTTGTCCGCCCTTATAGGCATTGCCGAGGAAAAACTGTGCCGGCAGGACGCCGTCACGCGCAGCGTCTTCCATGAGCTCCGTCGCCTCTTGTTCGTGGTTCGACAGCTTTAAAAGCAACGCGAGCCGGTAACGCGCATCGGGAAAGTCTGGTTGCAGTTCGAGCGTCCGGCGATAAGACTGGACCGCTCCCTTCACGTGGCCCAAGGCATAGAGCACGCTGCCGAGCGTGTAGTGGGTGTGAGCCAGATCCGGGTTCAGCCGGATCGCGTCTTTCAACGCGGAGGCTGCCGTGCGCCAATCCTGTTTGGCCGACAGCAGGATCCCAAGTTGCAAATGGGCGCCGGCGTTGTCCGGCTCTAGCAGGAGCGCTGCGCGGCACTCGTCGAGTGCGGCATCGAAGTCGCCGATTTGATAAAGCCCCTGCGCCAGTTTCAGCCTGTTTTCCGCGCGCCTCGGCGCCAGGCGGACGGCGTCACGCAGCGCATGCAGCATTGTGATCGCATCTTCACGCACAGGAGGCAGGAGTTCAAAATTGTGTTGTCGGTCATGTTGTTCTGGCGAAGGCACTGTCTCAGAAACCGGCGGCGGGGATTCGATAATCGAAGGCGGGCTGTCTTCCGGCGGTTGTGCAAACAATGAGGAAGCGGAAAAGAGTCCAATCAGAGGAAACATCCGGAGGGTGACGAGCACCAATTGATGACGCATCGGAAATCCGCGCCTCTCCGGATCTGGTCAGATGAACGGATTGAATTATAGCACCGATTCGAGGCCGGATGGATCGGCAGGCTACGTTGATGGGAGCGGTCTTCGCGCTCAGCGCGAAGCTTCAATGACTTCCCGAATGCGCTGGATGTGACTCCGGAGTTGGGGGTCGTGGAGAGCGACTGCTTCATGGGCTACCCGCCAGACCGGTTCGAGCGGAGAGGGGTCGGTGGCGAGGCGGGGGATGATGTGCCAGTGGATGTGCGGCAGTTGGTTGCCAAGGAGTTCGTAATTGATTTTCTTGGCCCCATAGGCCTGGGCGAGCGCCTTGGCGACCTGGTTCACGTCTTCCATCAGTTGCATCCGTTCCGCCGGTGTCAGATGAAAGAGCTCCGTTGCGTGACGTTGAAGGACGAGGACGGTCCAGCCGGTAAAGTATTGATCGTCATGGAGGTAGGCTGTCGTAATGCCGAGATCCGCGATGATATGATCGGCTCTGGGCCAGGTCTTTGCGCAGGCCTTGCAGAAAGAATCGGTCATGGCCGGTTGGCTTTGCGCCACTCCTCTTCTGTCAGCACTCCTTTTTTGATCAACAGCTGGATCAGCTTATCTATGGGAGCCTGGGGAAGCTGACCGGGTTGAGCCGGCGCCTGGGCTTGCGCCTGAGCAGGAGTGGCCGGCGATTCCGCGCGTTTTGGCTCTGGTGGCGGACGTTTTTCTCCCAGTACCCGGAACGAGGGGGTGAAGACTGCCACGTAATCCCGGTTTCTGATTCGAAGGGTGACCGGAAGACTTTCGGTTTGTGGGGCGAGATCAGGCGACGTTCCGACGGGAATGCGGAAGTACGGTTTCCCGTCGTCGGTCTGGCCGTCTTGATCCAGGATATCGAACCGTTTGAGGAAGAGTTCTCCCGTCAATCCCTCCCGGTCTTGGCCGGCAAGGTTGGTGATCTTGTCGAGGACGACGACCAGGGAGTCGGCGATGATCGAATCAGGTGAAAGATTTCGGACGCTGATGTCGTACCGGTATTCGCTGGTGAAGGTATCATGGCCTTTCAGCGTGACGATGACATTCGTTTTTCCGGTGAATTCGGCGAGATGGTCGAACGTTCCGGCCGATCCCGGCGTCGGTTCGGTTGCGAGGAGAGCGCTGAACAGTGCGAGGGGGATGAAACTCGGTTTTGCCACAAGGGCCTCGGCAACGTAGGTGGTGCGCCGGATCGCGCAGGCCGCCGCAGCATAGCAAAGTTCCAGAAAGAGCGCGAGCGCCGCCTTGACACTCAGTTTGGCCCGACGATATTCTGCATTCCAGTGGTCTGCGCCTCGGTGTATTCCGGCTTGATCCCAACTATGCCAACCTGTTCTCTGTCGGCGCCTCTCGTGATCCCTCGTCCCCTGGCCAGCAGGCTGATGCGTCTCTATGACTATCCCCACCCGCTCAAGCCCGGGGTGGTCATTCGTGGATATGATCGGCCTCATGCCGTGCGGACGGCGCGTATGTGCGCGGCGGTTGCCACTCGGCTGGGGCATCCCGGTGAGCGGGTCTGTTCATATCAGATCGCGTGCCTGTTGCATGACCTGGGACGAGCTGGATTAGACCGCCGGCTCTTCGGAAAGATTTGGTCTTGGGCCAAGCAGCATCACATTCCCACGAGGCCGCGTGAATGGCGAGCCCTGCATCCGAACACGAAGTATGGCCGGGAGACGGAGGCGTTCCTCTCGTTATATCGCCGCGATCTGGAGGCAGCCGGTATCACGATGGACCGCTGGGCGGCTGAACAGGTGGAAATGCGTCTGGGGTATGCGCGACGTTTGGCGCGGCGTCTGCGGGCTGTTCGTCCCGCGATGAACGAATGGGGAATTGTCTGGGCTCCCTGGATGCAGCTCGTGATGCTCTATTACTATTATCCGGAGCGATTGACGTCTGCCGAGCCCTGGGTCAAGCAGCTGGCAGAGATCCTCGTCGCCTGCGAACAGTTCGAAGCCTACAGCAATCGGCAGCGCGGGCGCGATTATTATGTCCGGGACAAGGAAACGCTGGCAGAAGCCTTTGCCTATCTCGGCGCACTGTCAGGAGAAGGGATCCTGAGCGATGACGTTGTGCAGGCATTGCGCAGGTTGGCCGGCGAGGGCACGTTCGATTCCATTCTCGAAGAGGCGCGAGGCTGTCCGTTGAGCAAGACAGAACGGCAGTATTTGCGTGGGTTGGTCTTAGGAGGTACGTGATGGCCGTGAAGACTATTCCATTTCAGGTTGAGATGGCGGGCGACACGCATATCGAAAACATCACGAAACGCGTTTCGTCCGCTGTGGCCGATGCCGGGCTGATTGCTGGAACCGTCACGGTGTTTGTAAAGCATACGACGGCGTCGGTCATGATCATCGAAGACGAGCCCGGCATACGCGCCGACACAAAAGCCTTTTGGGACCGCGTCGTACCGGCGGACCCTGACTGGCAACATAACCGGAGAAATTCTGGAGAAGACAACGGCCATAGTCACCTGCGGGGCCAGCTGCAGGGACCGTCGGTGACGGTTCCCTTCTCGGAGCGCGCGCTGCTGTTGGGAACCTGGCAGCAGATTGTTGTGGTCGATTTCGATACGCGGGCCCGCCGGCGCGAGTGCATTCTTCAAATTATGGGGGAGTAGCGGTGATGGATCGGCCACGAACGTCCGTGATCGGAGTCGCAGCGATCGGTTTCGGACTGGTTCTTTCTTTCTCTGTGGCCGGGGCAGCCGAATGGGGCAGTCCATTGGGCGGTTCGTACGAGGGCATTGAGGGAAAGCCGCGTCCCATCGCTCCGGCTCCGGTTGAATTGGGACCTGATGAGCGGGCGACAATTGCGGTGTTCGAGCGGGCGACCAGATCGGTCGTGTTCATTGCCAACACGGCGATTCAGCGCGACTTCTGGTCGATGGACACCATGGAGGTTCCACAGGGCTCCGGTTCAGGCTTCGTGTGGAGCAAGCAGGGCCACATTGTGACCAATTTCCATGTGATCTACGGAGCCAGCTCGATCAAAGTGACGTTGGCCGACCGGAGCGAACATCCGGCCAAGTTGGTCGGCGCTGATCCCGATCGGGACCTGGCGGTTTTGCAGATCCAGGCGTCTGAAAACGTGCTGGAGCCGCTGGCCATCGGTGCGTCCCATGATTTGCGGGTCGGACAAAAAGTCTTAGCCATCGGGAACCCCTTCGGGCTTGATCATACGCTCACGACCGGTGTGGTGAGTGCGCTCGGCAGGACGATCAAGTCGATGTCGAACCGGACGATTGAAGGGGTGATTCAGACCGATGCGGCGATCAATCCGGGCAATTCCGGCGGTCCATTGCTCGACAGCGCGGGCCGCTTGATCGGCGTCAATACTCAAATCGTCAGTCCCAGCGGCGTCTATGCAGGGATCGGTTTTGCCGTGCCGGTCGATACGGTCAACCGCATTATTCCGGAACTCATCAAACACGGCAAATTGATCAGGCCTGGAATGGGTGTGTCATTGGTTCAGGACTCGATCGCTAAGCGGTGGGGAGTGAAAGGGCTAGTGATCGGCAAGGTATCGCGAGGGGGTAGCGCGGATCGGGCCGGGTTACGTGGTGTGCGTGAGACCACTGCCGGGCGTATCGAACTCGGCGATATCGTGGTTGCGGTCGATGGGAAACCGGTTGAGACGGTCGACGATTTTATGGATGCGATGGAAAAGTACAAAGTCGGAGATCGAGTGAAAGTGGATGTCGTCAGAAACAATAAGCGCCAGTCCGTCGAGGTGACGCTTCAGGCGGTGAATTAAGGGATATGCGGGCTGGTAGTTGGTTGATAAGCGAGATGACGAGACCAAGACAGCACCACACCTGACATCACTGATGGAAGGCGAATATTTTGTGGGCTGTTCAGAAAGGCCATCCAGCAAGGCCGCAGCGAGAGAAGAGGCGAGGCGTACGCTTCGGTACGTTGAGCCTCTGAGCGATGCGAGAACGCCGCTGGTGGGCTTTATCAACAGCCCGCTAGGCGGGCAGTAAAGAGTCTATGCTAAGATGCTTCACCGACACATCCGCTTCCGTCCTTGTTTTCAGACTTACATGAGGAGTTCTCCATGGGCGATCATCGCGCAACCGATAGCGGCACACATCAACCGGGGCAAGGGAGTGATCGCCAAGACAGCACGCGCGGAGCGCACTCAGGGGCAGGGCAGGGGCCTGGGTCTGGGATTGACCCGCTGGCTCTGATCGAGCAGTGCTTGGAGTCATTTCCGGAAGAAGACCCTCGCCGGAGTATTCTCTATAAGCTTCGCCATGCGGTCATGCTGGAAGCAGCTTCACATCAGCAACGTGAGGCCGAATTCAAGAAACTGAGCGAGGTCACGGCCAAGCTGACCGCGCCGGCCAACCGCATCGGCACCTTGCTGGAGATTCCCGGTGAAGGGCTCGCGCGCATCCTGGTCGGGGGGGCCGAGTACTATGCCAACGTCGATCCGCGCGTTGAAGCAGGGGACCTCAAGATCGGTGCGCAAATCCTGGTGAATGATGCCTATGCCGTCATCAAAACCCTCGGCTACGATCGGAGCGGGCCGATTTTGAAGCTGGCCGAAGCGATGCCGGATGGACGGCTGCGCTTTGAACAGGAGATGGGCCGGCAGCCGCTGATTTTACAGCGGTCTACCGACTTAGCTGGAATCAACCTCAAGGCCGGTGACGAGGTTCGGATCGATCCCACGTTTCGCATTGCGATCGAGAAGCTTGCGGACCGGACTTCCGGCAAGCACCTGCTTGATGAAGTGCCGAAGATCACATGGGAGCAGATCGGCGGGCAGCGTGAGGCGATCGCGGCGATCAGAAAAGCAGTGGAGTACCCGTTGCTCCATGCGAAGACGTTCGAGCAGTTCAAGTTTTCACAACCCAAAGGATTTCTGCTCTATGGTCCTCCCGGATGCGGCAAGACGCTGATCGGGCAGGCCGCGGCCGGGAGTCTGTCCAAGTTGATGGGCCAGTCGCAACAGGATGATCCGAAGGCGTCAGGTGGGCGTCCTCCGGTTACGAGCGGCGCGTTCCTCCATGTGAAGGGCCCTGAGATTCTCAACATGTGGCTGGGCGAGTCCGAGCGAATGGTCCGCGACCTCTTCGCTCAAGCGCGGGCGAGGCGGAAAGCGGGCGCGCTGCCGTTCATCTTCATCGATGAGGCGGAGTCGGTGCTGGGTACGCGGCGGGCCATGCGTTCCTTCAATATTTCCAACACCCTCGTGCCGATGTTCTGCAGCGAGATGGACGGCATCGAGTCGTTGCACGATGTCGTCATCATTTTGGCCTCGAACCGGCCCGATTTGATCGATCCGGCTGTGCTCCGGCCTGGGCGTATTGATCGAAAGATCAAAGTCGCGCGGCCCAATCGTGAGGCGTCGGCTGAGATCTTGAAGGTGTATCTGACGGAGGCCTTGCCGTTGGACCAGGCAGTGATTGCAAAGCGCGGCGGTGAACCCCGTCAGGCCGTGGCTTTCTTGATCGACGAAACCATCGAGGCCATCTTCAAACGGACTGATGAGAACCGGCTGTTGTCCATCCGATTACGGAACGGGCAGAACAATGTACTCTATCGTGGCGACCTGGTAAGCGGAGCGATCCTCTCCTCGATCGTTCAGCGGGCGAAGGAACAGGCGATCGAGAGGACGATTCAATCGGGCGCACCGGCCGGCCTGCTGGCCGAGGATCTGTTCGAGGCGGTGGCGGAAGAATTCCGCCAGGGGGAGATGTTGCCGCCGGACGATGCGGCGGAAGAGTGGTTGAAGCTGCTGGACCATCATCCGGAACAGGTCGTCGGTATTTCTTCGTTCCGCCGAGGACGGCAGTCTGAAGAACGGCTGGTGAGTCAAATCATTTAAGGACGTTAGGGGTAAGGGGTTAGGCGTGAGGGGTGGATTCTGAGGTCTGATCGCCTGATACCTCACAAGATTATGCGGCTTTTCGGCATCGAAACAGAGTACGGCATCACGCGAGACGATCTGGAGGAAGTCGATCCGGTCGTCGAGTCCATGGAGTTGGTGCGGGCGCATTTGACGGCGTCTTTCGAGCGGCGCTGGGACTACGCCGGTGAAGATCCTCATGAAGACGCGCGGGGGTTTCGCGTCTCCGGGCTGGCGCAGGACAAGGAAGAAGACGAGTTTGCCAAGCTTGATGCGCACAGACCGTTTTCTTTCCATGAGATGAAGAGCGACTTGGTACTGCCGAATGGCGCGCGATTTTACAACGACCATACCCATCCGGAGTATTCGACTCCGGAATGTCGAAGGTTAAAAGATCTGGTGGCGCAGGATCGTGCCGGTGAGCGGATTGTCCAGCGGGCCGCAGATCGAAGGAATCGAAGCCTTGGCGGCGAGTACGTCCAACTATATAAGAACAATACGGACTTTCACGGGCACAGTTACGGCTGCCACGACAATTATCTGGCGCTGCGTTCTATCCCATTTCCACAGCTGACGGCGGGCCTGCTGCCGTTCCTCGTCAGCCGGCAGGTGATCGCCGGCGCAGGCAAAGTCGGGATTGAAGCGCAGGAATCGGGAGTTGTGCCGGGACAGTTTCAACTCTCCCAGCGGGCGGACTTCATGGAAACGGATTTGAGTGTCGATACGATGCACAATCGGCCGATTCTCAATACGCGGGATGAGCCGCATGCCGATCCGAAGAAATATCGCCGCCTCCATCTGATCATCGGCGATGCCAACATGTGTGAGTACGCGACGGCGTTGAAAGTTGGGACGACGCAGTTGGTGCTGGACTTGATCGAACGCGGCGCAGCTCCGTCTCTTGAGTTGGAACAGCCTGTAATGGCGGTGAAGCAGCTCTCGCGCGACATCGATCTCAAGGCAGTAGTGCGACGGCAGAATGGGCAGACTATCACGGCCCTGGAGATTCAGGAGCAGTATTATCGAGCGGCGGAGCGAACACTGGCCGGCCTCGATGAAGAATCGGACTGGGTGTTGAACGAGTGGGGCGAGACGCTCCGGTTGCTGGCACAGGACCGCCAGCGTCTGGTCGGCAAATTGGATTGGGTCACCAAGCTGTGGCTGCTGGAGACTTTCATGCGCGAAGAGCGGATCGGGTGGGATGATCCGTGGTTGGCCAGTTTGGATTTGGCCTATCACAATGTGCATCCTGCACGCGGGCTCTATCTGGGACTTGAGGCGGATGGGAAGGCCTGGCGAATGACGACCGAGGCCGACGTTGAACTGGCCTTATCTGTGGGTCCATCCGATACCAGGGGAGGATTGCGCGGGCTTTGTATCAGACGGTTTCCCGAACACATCAGATCCATGCAGTGGGAGCGTATTCAGTTCACGGGAGGGCTCATGCCGCGTACCCTGGAGATGGGCGATCTGTTCGAGCCTGCCGATGTGAGGGCCTGCGCCGAACGGTTTGAGACCGCCGATTCTCCGCTGGATGCATTGAAGGCGTGGAACGAAAGAAAGGACACAGGATCATGACGCATATAGCGATGCCGGAGCGGCGAGAAGGACCGGTCGACCCCATGCCTAAACAGCCCGGTCCTTCGGAAGAAGGCGGGGGGCCTAAGAGGCCTGACATTGGATCGCCGGATAAAGACAGCCTCCTCAAGCGGATGAGAAAGGTCGATCCGAAGCAAGCGGAGCGCTATCGGCAACGGACAGGGGAATGAGGATGGCCGCACAGTCAGGGTGTGTGCTCGCCGAACGCGCGCCCTCCGGAGAAAACGTGGCGTCTTGGCGCCGCGGGGTGGGCGGGTGGAATGCCGCCGGGCCTCGTTCGATGCGCGCAGTCAACCCTAACTGTGCAGCCATGCTCGGGATAGAAAACAGGATATGAGGTAAGAGGGAATGGGGATGCAGGGAGATTTTTATCAGCTGTTGAAGGAGCAGGGCTATCAGCTCGGGGCGTCGACTATGGCAGGAGAGGGCCGGGAGTTCATGACGGCCACGACGATTCTGGCGTTCAAGTATCGGGACGGTGTGTTGGTGGCCGGCGACCGCCGCGCAACGGCCGGCAACATGGTGATGTACGATCGGACTGATAAGGTCTTAGAGATCGATCGCCACAGCGTCATGGCCATCGCCGGCGTGCCGGCCACGGCCTACGAGATGGTACGGGTCTTGGAGCATTCGTTCAAGTACTACCGGCGGACGCAGCTGCAAGAGCTGAGTTTCGAAGGCAAACTGCGGGCCGTGTCGAAGTTGCTCAAGGACAACGTCCCGGCGGCTCTGTCCGGGACCGGTGCAGTGGTGCCGGTGTTTGCCGGATATGATTTTGAGCAGGAGGCGGCCAAGATTTATTTCTACGACATCCTCGGCGCGGAGTTCGAAGGGGTGGAGTATGCCGTCTCAGGGTCCGGTTCACCGACGATTCGTGGGATTCTTCATTATCTCAACACGTGGGGAGAACGTCCGCTTTCCGCTTCGACCGAAGAAGAAGCGGCCATTCAGGCGTTGCGTCTCTTAACGAGCGCGGCGGAATTCGATTCGGCGACCGGGGGAGTGAATCGCGAGTCCAACCTGTATCCGATTATCAAGTTGATTGCGAAGGACGGAGTTCGTGTCATGCCGGATGATCAATTGAAGAGACTCTTCGAGTCGAAGGTTGTGCGCCATGTATGAAGAACCGTATAAGTGGGTTGAGGCGGTCGGTAATCGCCGGCAGTACCTGGATGAACAGTTCAAACAGGGCAGTCCGGTCGTCGCGCTGACCTACGATTCCGGCATTCTTCTTCTGACGGTCAGCAAGGGGACGTCGAAACTCTACGAAATCTACGATCGATTGGCACTCGGAGGCATGGGGCATCCGGCGGATCTGGAGAAAATCAGATTCAGCCTACTGGAGATGGCGCATGTGGAAGGCTTTAATCGGTCGCCGTCTGATGTGACGGGCGGCCGCATGGTGAAGTACGGAATCGCACCGGTGATCAAGCAGGCGTTTGAAGAGATCTTCAAGGCCCCGTTTATCGCCAAAATTTTGTTGGCTGAATTAGGGCAGAAAGCCGGCAAGAATTCGCTCCTCGTCATCAACTATGACGGCACGTTTGAAGAGGGTGCTCATTGCGCGGTGCTGGCTGCATCAAAACCGGTGGAATGCGACATGGTTGCCTATCTGCAACAGCAAGCGCCCACTCCTCCTTCATTGGAGCAGGCCTGCGGGATTGCGCTCCGAGCCTGGGCATTGGGCAATCGAGCGCAGCGAAAGGCCGTAGAGACGACGTCCGAGCCAAGCCAAGAGGCAAGGCAGGAACCGGCTGCCATGGATACGGTGTCACTGGATGCCCATCTGCGGGACTCGGTGGCGGACAAAACCATCGAGTGTGCCTTGTTGGACCGAAGCCAATCAGGATCATCGAAGTATCGGGCGGTGATGCCAGAAGAGCTGGGCCGACTGCTGCCGAAGGACCTAAAGATTGTTCTTTCCTAGCCCGCATTATTCATGAGCGCTTCTGCTGAATTGTCGATCCGCTGTTCCATTCTTCGTCTGATAGGTTAAGCCCATGCTGAACCGCATTTTTGGATTGGAAACGGAGTATGGACTTCTCGTCCATCAAGATCGACCCGACCATTCCCCTGCCTGGTTTGCGCACAAGCTGCGCGATCATATTTTCAATGTGCAGCGCCGCGGCCTGCTGGATCTTCACCATCGCGGTCACGATGAGCCGCCTGGAAACGGCGGGTTCTTGACCAACGCGGGGCGGATGTATCTCGACATGGGGCATTTGGAATATGCCTCACCCGAATGCAACAGCCTGACGGATGTGGTGGCATCGGACCGCGCCGGCGATCTCGTGCTTCAACAGGCGATCGACGAATTGGGGTGGGCCGATGACCTGTCGCTGATCAAAAACAACATCGACCATGAGACCGATGCGACGTTCGGGTCTCACGAGAACTATCTAGTGACGAGGCGGTTTCCGTTCACCAGGCGCGGGCTGGGGCCGCTCGTGACCTTTCTGGTGACCAGGCAGATTTTTACCGGATCAGGCCGGGTTGGATCAGCCAGCCCGCAAGATGCCTGGATTCAGGTGGATCGCTTGATCGTTCCGCGTGCCTCACTGGGGCATGGATCGGACCGTGCACCGCTGCCGTATCAGATTTCGCAGCGCGCCGATCATATCGTGAACGATTTCTTCGAATGGGTGCAGCAGAACCGGGCGATTGTGAATACGCGGGATGAACCGCTGGCCGACCCCAACCAGTACCGGCGTATTCATTTGTTGCTGGGTGATTCGAATATGGCGGAGTATGCGACCGCGTTGAAACTGGGCACGACCGGCCTGGTACTGCAATTGATCGAGGAGGGCCATGCGCCGCGCGATCTCGACCTCAACGAGCCGGTCGAGAGCTTGCAGGAGATTTCTCAAGATCAGGACCGGCAGTGGCTCGTCCAACTCCAATCGGGCAAGACGATTTCAGCGATCGATATTCAGGAGCAGTTCTTGGCTGCAGCGCAAACCCATTGCCGCGGGCAAGATGAGGAGACTGATTGGGTGCTCAATCAATGGGAGGCGGTGCTTCGAGACTTGCGCGGAGACTATACCAAGCTGGTGGGGCGCATCGATTGGGCGTCGAAATTGTGGCTGTTGGAATCGTACCGTGAGGCGGAGCAGGCGGGGTGGCAGGATCCCATGTTGAAGAGTCTCGATCTCGAGTACCACAATCTGAACCAGGGGAAGAGTCTCTATTATGGGTTGCTGGAGGAGGGCCGCGTACCGCGCCTTATTACCGACAGCGCAGTGGCTATCGCCGCAGACCATGCGCCCAAGAATACTCGCGCCTTCGGGCGGGGTGAGCTGGTGAAACATCTGCTGGCTGGTGGATCTCCTTCCGAACCGGACGAGTTAAGACCGGATGAACGGTTCTTTCCTGCGTACGTCATCAACTGGTCAATCTTTCAGGTACGAGGGCGGGCCCCTTTCCCCATGCCGGACCCCTTCAGAACCTATGTCCAGGACGTTCGATCCCACCTGCAGGGCGTGACGACCTGAACCGTCATTCATTCTCTAACGTATTGTTTCTAGGAGCAAACCGTCTTCATGCTACACTCTTGTTCAACATGGAGTCGTGATCGTGAATCACGAATGCTGTTGTCAGGGAGGAATGCGATGAATGCTCGCAAGTGGATGATGGAATACGGTGTGGCCATGGTCCTGGCTTTTCTCCTGGCCATGGTGCTGGGGCAAATTCCGCTCTTTCGAGAAACAGCCGTGGGAAAACTTCGGGCATCTGATCTCGTCCAATTTATCGGCTATGGTGGTGCGTTGGTGATTGCCTGGATGGGGGCCCGGCAACTGACGACGAAACCGCCGGAAGAATGGCCATGGATTACGCCGTTCCAGGCGATCATTCTTCCGTTAGTCACTCTATTCGCCATCGCAATTGGTTATGGGGTGTCTCTCTTCGTTGTGGGGCCGTTTCTCGGAAAGTCCGGCAAGGCGGCGTACAATTGGGTGTTTATCGTCGGGATTGTCTCCTGCAGTGCCTGGCTGATCCTCAACTGGGTGAAGAAGTGCGCCGTGCTCGTTGCGGAGAAGGATTCGCGCAAGCTTCGTAAAACGGCGTAACTTCAAGCTGTGCTTGACTTCACCGGGCCTCGGCGCAACCGGTTGTTCTTATCGATCCCCTCGTAAGAACTCCACGATCCGATTCTCCGCCCAATAGGAATCTTCTCCGTTTCGGCTTCCGTGGAAAAACCCGCAATGGCCTCCATGGCGAGGTGCGACGACACGAATTGTCGGGTGCCGCTGAATCAATGGAATCGTGAACATGGAGTAGGGAATGAAGGGATCGTCCTGGGCGGTGATGATGAGGGTGGGAACTGCAATGGAATCCAGCACATGGCGCGCGCCGGCCCGGTCGTAATAGTCGGCGCCGTTTTGATAGCCTCCGTCATGCGCCGTATAGACATCGTCGAATTCACTGATGCATGAGATACGATCCAGTCGTGACAGATCCCATCTATCTGGAAAGAGTGCGGATTTGCGGCGCAGCCTGGCCTTTAGATTCATAAGAAAATGTTTGTGATAGATCCAATTGCACGGCTGCTCCAGCGCTTCGGCGCATCGCGTCGGGTCAATGTTCGGACAGACAGCAAGAGCCCCTGCAAGTGCCGGCTGGGATATGCCCAATTCACCGGCAGCCTTTAAGACAAGATTGCCACCCATTGAATAGCCGACCAGCCAAATCCGATTGAGTCCGTCCTGTTGGGCAAGCTCAGTGACGACGGCGCGATAGTCTTCGCTAAGACCGCTGTTATAGAGAGTCGGCGTCAGATGTTCGGTCCCGCCGCAAGTACGTTGATTCATGCGAATGACATTGAACCCAGCCCGATAGGCTTTTGCTGTGATGCCGAGCATGTACTTCGATTCGCTGGAGCCTTCCAGGCCGTGGACTAACACCACCGTGGGAAAGGCTGTCCGATTATCTTGCCAATGGCAGAATCCAAGTAATTGAGTATCGGGCCTCGTCGTAAAGAGGCGGGGTTCCTGCGGGATTGTTCCCAGCGAGAGGTCTCGCGGCCAGTACCGAGGCACGAGGGTCATCAGATGGGTGTTGCGTAGCAGCAACGGCGGACGGAAAGACCAGGCAGCGTCGTTCATGCCCTCATCATAATGCAAAACCAGGCTCGATGCGTACTGCGAATGTGTGCCGTTAGAGCCCGCTCTTGTGGGCCAGGCGAATCATGGGGCGTAAATAGTGGTGATCGATCCATGGGCAGCCTACGAACAGAGTTTCCACCTTCATTTTTTTCACCACGATCTTGCTTTTGATCTGCTCATAAATGGCCCATCAGTAAATTTAGACGGGCCATGACCAGACCGTTTTCCTTGGGACGAGACCGCTCGTTATGTCTCGAACATGGGGGCTTCCAGTGAGCAACATACCTTGCCGGTGCATCTTATGCGAAACGGGGTAGCGTCCATAAGTAGGGACGCTACCCCGTTGCAAAGTGGCTCCCCGGCGAAAAGAATTATGGGCACTGGATTCAAGCATTGAGGCTCAAGGGGCCGGAATTATAATGCCTGGCGTAGCTTTATAAGATTTGCTGCATTCGAGCGTACTGCATTGTTAGTCTTAAACTAAGTCACCCCCTGAAGAACTTTCGATATTTGTCAAAGTTGAATAACAGGTGGTCTTTATGGACATCGAAAGCTCCGGTTGTGGAACGAGGTAACGCAAGACTGGCACTTTCAGGTGGAACTAAAACGCCCTTTATCCACCGCCTTACTTTTGCAAGGTCGTTGCTTTCTTGATAGTGTTTTTCAAATAGCAAAATGTAAAAGTAGAAGGAGTTTATGGAAACAAGCCTTACCACACGCCAGTCAGGTAGAGGTGGCTTCCTTTCAACGCTCTCACTACGGTAAGCAGTCGCCGGAAATTGTTGAATGCCGTGAATGGTAGGAATAGTCGAATGCGTCACAATGTCTAAATACAGTTCCATTTCAGATGGCCTTACGGATTGCCCAAGGATGTAGGGTGTCAGGGGTCGCAGGAAAGATAGATTTGGATTAGCTGAAGATGATCGGACAGTGTTGTACGCAATTTTTGCCAGCCACCGGAAGAGCTTGTCGTAATCATACTCAAATTGGAGCTCAGTCTTGGGTTCAGCTACTGCATGAAAGTACTTATCAAATAACATGCATCCATATGCGTCTAACGCACTTAGCGCACCATTATTGCAGGTGACGCACACGTCTTTAATGATATGGTCGCCACCGATGACCTTGTCAGCCTTCTCATTGAACTTTGCCGTATAGAAAGGGAGCCTCTTAAGTATGCCTTCAGGCCAGATATGTTCCCTCGTTAGTCTGTTGGCTTGAAAACAGAACGCACATCTTTTGTGGGGTTTCTTCATCTTGAATTGCCTTTGAAAGGCTAATGCTCAAGCTTGCCGCGCTAGAGTGCGAAACGAGGCCTCGACTAAAACGGCTTAGCGATTTGCGTATCCGGTACAGCGCCTTATAGGGCAGAGACCAGGTCACAGGGACCAATCATGGGGAGCTATTGGAAACTTGCCAGATAAGGTGCCCAAGTGGAAAACAACGACATCGTTAATGCATTGCTTTACTCTATTGGACAGTGGGCTGTTTTGCTGGGTGAAGATTATTCCTTGTAGAAAGAATCGCTTTTTTCCGTTTGGGTGAAATTTCTTTATACAGTACTGAAGTTGCCTGACGGCCACCGTTGCTTTTGTGTCGGGAAACGATGATTCGATGAACTTTTCTATGTTACGTGCGGCAAGAACGATATCCTCTTCATAGCCGTCATCGATGTAATGGCGGCGATAGCTATCCGATATGCGCTTGGCGAACTCCTCAATCGTTGTGCCTTCCGAATCGATAAACTGTACTGCGGTAACAGCGCACATGTTGAACACATGTTGCGGCATGTAGCTGGCCATTGATAAATGCCTTCTAACTATCAAGTGAGCTATAAAGTCGCTCGATTTCCGGTGGTAAGGCTAGACTGCCGGTTGGAACCTGTCAAGCTGTGCTGATGCCTGGCGCTGTGTTTCCCACGACGCTTGGCGTCCATATTAGGGTCGCATCTTGCAGTCCAACATCGCACGGAGAGGATTAAGAGGATAGGCTGGTTATTTATCAATATCAGCTGGTCGAGTGGCAAATGACTGTACCTGCTGATGCAGGAGTAGGAAGTAGCCTGCTCCTCTTTGCTTGTCTACGCGGAAGCTGCAACTATCAAACCGTGGGGCTTCAGCTTTGAGAGGCAGTACGCTTCCTCGGCAAGTATTTGTGGTCGCCCAGGTTTGTCACGTATGATGTTGCATGCGATACGCTACGCTATACAGGTTCATGGTATGATTAAGACGTTCCGGCACAAGGGGCTACAAGCCTTTTTCGAAACTGGCAGCAAGGCGGGTATCCAGCCACATCATGCGGCTCGGCTCAAACGGCAATTGGGTCGGCTTGACCTGGCCAAGATGGCGGCTGATATGAACGTGCCGGGATGGGGGCTGCATGCCTTGGCCGGTAATCTTACGGGCCGGTATGCGGTCTCAGTGAGCGGGAATTGGCGACTGACCTTTGGGTTTGATGGTGAGGATGCCGTCCTCATCGATTATCAAGATTATCACTAGGAGGAAGACGACATGAGCCGCATGCATAATCCGCCGCACCCAGGCGAAACGTTGAGGGAGGATATTTTACCTGCCTTGGGCTTGACCGTGACGCAAGCCGCGGCACAATTGGGTGTGACCCGTGCCGCATTATCGCGCGTCTTGAATGGCCGCGCCGCGATCTCTCCGGAAATGGCACTGCGATTAGAAGGGTGGCTCGGCGTGAAACACGGAGGCCGTGCCGATGTGTGGCTGGCACAGCAGGCCGCCTATGACCTGTGGCAAGCTCGCAAGGCTGGCGCACCAACAGTACGGCGGGCCGCATTGATCGAAGCCTAATATCGTTCTGCCGAAGAACTGATGGCCATCGATACGCTTCCCGCAGACTTGCAAAGCAGGACCTATAAATAGAAACGGCCACCGCTCCCAGTTGGAACAGTGACCGTTCAGTGGAAATTGGCTCCCCGGGCAGGACTCGAACCTGCGACCAGCCGGTTACAAGACCCCCAATCTTTCGACTGGGCTTGGACTATCTCTTCACCCGCCTAAATATCAGGGGAGGGTGTCGGGCGCTGATGAGGCGTTATTGGATCGGTTCCTCAGCCTCTAGTCTCTGCACGTTCCTGCGTACACCATCACGGTGATGGACCGTTCGGCAGGCTTCGCTCAGGATTCCCGTTCCGCATGAGCGGGGACGGCTTCCCTGAATTCACCCGAAGTTTCAACCACGGTTTCCCGTGGAGGCTGCAACTCAGAGTGGATTTCTCGGTGGCAGTTTGCGCAAAGGAGAATGCACTTATCTAGTTCTTCTCGGATTTTCGCCCAGCTCCGCGTATAGCCCTTGCTGGAAATTCCAAAATCCTTCTGAGAAGAAGTTAGATGGTGAAACTCCAGTGCCTCCATACATCGGTCATAACCACATCTCTGACAGCGTGCGCCTTTGTAGGCTAACGCTTTCTGCCGCACGGCCTTCCGCCGTTTACGCACAGCATCAATCAGATAGTTGCGACGATCCGCGTATGAACGTCGCTCAGCCACCGGTTCCCTCACTTTTACAGCCGGCTGCTCTACCAACTGAGCTACCGGGGAACGGTTTTCAGTTTGAGCGGAAGGTATTGTAGCACAGATTATGAGGCTGAAGACCAGCGTTTTGTGGTGGAAGGCGGTTTAAGCCGCGTGTCATGCAGTTGCCTACACGTCGAAATCTTCAGTCTCGTCCTCGTCGGAAGAGGCATCCGTGTTGCCTTTGGCTACGGCGGCGTAGTGTTTGGCCCAGGTCAGGTACAGATTGCCGCTGTCCCGCATCGTATCAGCTGCTTTGATGAGCTTGTCCACCAGCTCCGGGTCTTTGCCGGTCGCTTGAATGATCGCCGCCTGCCGTTCGATGGCTTTGGGGTAGAGGGTGATCAATCCGGAAATTTCACTGAGCAATTCATCGATGGTATTATCTTCGTTTTCCATTGGTCCCCTCGTACCCAAGAAAAAACCCCATAGCGCGAACGCCATGGGGTTTTGCGAGTGTTAACCCGCGATGGCTTAACCCTGGTAGGCTTGCCCCAGCGCCGCTGATTCACCCTTCTTGGTCATCAGCTGCCCGGTGGCGCTGACGGCTTGCATGGTGATGGCAAAGTGCTTGGCGGCGTCACAGACGATCACGCAGAGCTCGCAACCCTTGCAGCGATCGATGGTGACTTCGGCCACCATCTTGTTGCTGTTCAAGTCCAGACAGTTCGCTTCCGGGCAATACATGATGCAGAGCCGGCAGCCCTTCTTTGCGGTGCACTTTTCGTCGATGACCTGCGCTACGTTATACATGCAAGTGGGTTCCTTCTTCTCTTAAGCCGCGACAGCCGGATTTCCGATGCGCAACTCGATTTTGTTCTTGTCAGCCCATTCGCTGGCGATTTCGTAGGCTGCCTTCACGGTTGCCAAGTTTTTGGCCAGCAGCATTTCCTTCTTGGCGAATTTCTTCTTGATGGCTTCGTCCAGGGAGGCAGTCCCTCCGGAGGCCACGAACTTCTTGCCGAACCGCTCTTGGAGCGCGCCGTCGAGGGCGTCCATCGAGACGCACTTGGTAATGCCTGCCACGGAGCCGATCATCGCCATATTCGTCGAAAGTTCCGTGCCCGCCACTTCAATGGCCAACTCGGTGCCTGCAATATAAAACACCGCGACGTTCAAATCCTTGAGCCGCTCCACATCGTCATCGGACAGCAACGGCTGGGCGGAATTGATGACGACCACGCCGCCTTCCTTCACGCCGGAGTAAAAGGGCATGGTATAGCTTTTCCCCATGGTGATGACTTGGGGATGGAAGACCTGAATGACATCGGGGAATACCAACTCGCCACGGTCGTAGATCCGCTCGATGCCGATGCGGCAATAACTCTCCGCCGGCGCCATGCGCTTCTCGGCGCCGAAGAACGGGTTGGAGATGGAAAACTTACCGTCCCGGTTGGCAGCCATGGCCAAGACGTGCGCGGCGGTGACCGCGCCTTGCCCGCCCAAACCGGACATCCGAATATTCAATCGTCGCTTAATCATATGTCTGCCTCCGGTCTGACTATGCTGATGCCTGGCCTGCCAGCTGCTTGGCAGCTGCTTTCCGTTCCTTGTCCTTCGCCGCCAATTCGGCAAGCAATTGCTTGGCCGGCTCGCTGACGTATTCCTTGTAGGCGAACCGCTCGGTCGGCTTCTCCGAATCACGCATCTCTTGCAGCCCTTCCATGCTGTTCTTGCCGATTTCCAGGATGCAGGGCGTGTAG
Source organism: Nitrospira sp. SG-bin2 (assembly GCA_002083405.1). GTDB lineage: Bacteria > Nitrospirota > Nitrospiria > Nitrospirales > Nitrospiraceae > Nitrospira_D. Next base: position 148,626 of record LVWT01000054.1, read on the forward strand.
AGCTGCAGATAGGTCGGGCCGATCTCACGGGCTACATGGACGGCGTTCCGGATGACCTTTTCGACCAGAGACGGCTTGCTGACCGTGCAATTGACGACATAGTGGCAACCGGACTCGCGTGCGATCTCAGGCAGCCGCACCTTGTCGAACAGTTTGCCGACCGGGGCCATCTTGGCGACGAACCCCTTTTGCATCAATCCGCTTTCCTGACCGCCGGTATTGGCATAGAGCTCATTATCAAAGCAAATCGTCGTGAACTTTTCTTGTCTGAACCAGGCTTGCAACGTCATGTCCAAACCGATATCGACGGTTGCGCCATCGCCGGCAAGGACGACGACATCCTTGACGCGGCCTGGGAAGCGGACGCTCAAAGCACGCTTCAGGCCGGAAGCGATCGCATTCTGGTTGCCGAACAGAGAGTGGATGTTATGCACGGCCACCATCGGGAACACCAAGCTGGTGCAGCCTGTGGAGCCGACCATGACGGTGTCTTCCGGGTTCGGGAGCGAGGCCAAGATGTAGCGGAAGGCCATGGACTCCGGGCAACCGGCGCAGAGCGAGTGCTGCTCGATAAGTTCCTTGGAGGAACCGATGTCTTTCCAGCCACGATCTTCCTTGCCGTAGGTGGCGCTCTTCACGAGATCCTGATAATCCGACGGCATGATGTCGTACAGGTCTTCAGAGATTTGAATACGCTCTTTGCTCATTAGGGCCTCCTCAGGGTCGCTCGTTGGAGCGGCCCGGTTCAATGTCAGTACTGATCAGCTTCCACGACCGGCCAGGGAGAAGGACTTCATCCCGAGGGCCGTCTTGATTTCAGACACGATGATTTCGGGCGGCATCGTCATACCGCCGCAAACGTGCGGGCCGGCATGGACGCGATGCGGGTTCGGGATGGTGGCGCGGATTTCCTTGGCCAGCCAGCCGGTTACATTGAACTCCGGGACGAAGATATGCTTGGCGTTCTTCGTCGCTTCACGGATTTCCTCTTCCGGCCAGGGACGCAGTGTTTTCACCTTGACGAGCCCGCAACGCACGCCTTCTTCTTCCAGGAGGCGGATGGCTTCGCGCCCCTGTGAAACGGCCGTGCCGGACGCCACGATCAAGATATCGGCATCGGTGTTTTCCGTGTCGATCAGGCCGTTCAGCCAATGGATTGAGTGTTTCCTCGAACGTTCGATCGCGGCCCAGATTTCCTGTTGCCAGCTCGCGTGGGTCGCATAGCTGATGTAGTTGCTCTTCATCACGAACGGATCGCGCATCATGCGGACCGGCGGGCATTCCATATCCATGCAGGGCACCGGTGAACGATAGGGGTCGTACGGCGGCAAGCACATGTCGGCCGGCGTGAGATTCACCACGTCTTTCGTGTGCGTCACGAAGAACCCGTCGCAGCAGAGCGCGAGCGGCAGATGCACATCCGGCTCTTCCGAGACCATATAGCCCTTCAGAATCCAATCAAAAAAGTCCTGTGCCGTTTCCGCATGCCAGACGAGCATGCCGGTATTCAGCAGATAGGCAATTTCCAGTGTGTCCGGTTGGATCGAGAGCGGCGAATTGATGCCTCGGCAGGTGACGATCATTTGAATCGGCAGCCGCGCACCGGCCCACATCGGGAAGTTTTCCATCGCGCGCATCGTGCCGGGGCCTGCCGTCGTTGTGAACACACGGGCACCGCCGAACGCCGCGCCGGCGCATTGCGACATAACCGCGAATTCGCTCTCGCCGCGGAAATAGTCACCGATATATCCTTCGGCAAACAATTCGCCGATCAACGCTGCCGCTTCCGATTGTGGAGTGATCGGATAGGCAATCATCACATCGCAGCTGGATCGACGGACGGCTTCCTTGATGACCTCGGAACCCGTAAAGAACGACGGGGTCCTTGGAGCTTCATTCATGAGCTTCCAGGCGTCTGTGTATGTTTGTCCCTTTTTGTTCTGTGTCCCGATAACCGAGGGGGGTGTAGCCATGGATCCAGCCTCCTTTTTGGCTTGAGCTTCCGGTTCTTAGCTGGAAGCTCCGTTCTTGGCTGATTCCAGCCGTGGTTGGACTGTTCCTTTTAACCGTTTGATCGTCTCGGCCAGTTTCATGATTTTCTCGACCGATGCGTCGCGGAACGACAGCATCGCGTCTTCGTGGCCGGCTTGTGCGCACATGGCGATCGTATAGCATGAGGTGCCGCCACGAATAATTTTCAGCGACAAATTGGCTTGATGACAATGCACACCGACAAACATGCAGCAGTCGATTTTGTTGTGCCAGATGGTCAGATTCGGGTGGTTGGGATTGATTTCAACTTCCGGATTGATCTTCGGGTATTTGGGGCGATAATCCGGCATGGGGATCAGCATCGCATGTTGGCCCGGTTGAACACATTCCTTCAATGTGTTGTACAGATGCCGGATGGCTGTTGCTTTCTTTGCCGCCTTTTCATTCCAGGCCCATAAGACCAGCGGGCCGGGGAAAATCGTCGGCACTTTCGCCATCAGAAACTGCCGCGCGGCTTCCTCGTACGCCTTTTCCTCCGGGGCGATGACGCCGTTGATATGGGCTTCGCCCGGGTTCGGCAACTGGATACCCATGCTGGCGGCCGCTGGGGGTAGAAAGTGTTCAGGACCTGGGAGCACACGGTACTCGCTCATTGCGGCCTACACTCCGAGTGAAAGGTTGACTTGACTAGTTTGACTAAAGAGTAACGATTTTTCACAGGCTTACTCACACACTCTAATCTGTTTGCCATTCTTTCCGCAACCTCGCAGAAGGCCCAGGCTGGCGAGCTTTTGGGCTACAGAAACAGTGCAGGATTAGGCCTATGGGACTAACCCTTTTGCGAGTGCTCCAGTTCCAAGACTTCCATGGAGGCCACCATTATAGGGGGCCCTATCTTGGGTTGTCAAATGATGCCAGGGCGCTCATTTGTAGTGTTGTGAGTACACAGAATTGAAGAGCATAGTATGGTCAAACCTTGCTAAGGGATTTGTTTGCACGCTTCGACTGATCCAAGCATACAGGCATGCTCAAAGTCATCCTTTGCCAGGCGTCCTTGGAGTTGTTCACGGTAGAGCGTGGCTCTTGTGAGAAGCGCCCGCATATCTGCCGGCTCGGCTCGAAGCACTACGCTCAAGTCATCGATGGCTTGAGCTGGCTGGTTCAGCTTTCTATAGAGGTCGCTCCTGAGCAGGTAGGCTTCTTTGTAGTAGGGCATCCAGCCGTCCGGTACATGGGGGGTTATGGATTTTTGTAGAACGGCTAAGGCCGCCGACCACTGTTTGGCAGTCATAAGTTTGCGTGCCTGGCTGGTGTAGAGCGTGAGCAAACGAAGATGCGCAATGTCGAATAGCGGATCTAATGCAAGGGCGCGCTCGTATGAACGAACTGCGTCGTCCGTTCGATGGAGCCATGTGTATACGTCACCCTGGCCGAGCAGAGCCCAGATGTTTTGTGGATCGATGATCAGCGCTCGGTCAAAATCCATGCGGGCGTTATCGATGTACTTGGAGTATTCGCTGAGCTTGGCTTTCTTGGAATAGGCGGCTGACACGAGTTGTAGATAGGTCTGTCCGCGCACGACCAGGGGGGCTGTAGCCTGAGGGTCTAAGACAGCTGCTTCCGATGTCAGGTCCAGTTTCTGACGGAGGTTTGGTGTCAGGATCGCTTTTTCGAGCAGAGTGCGAGCTCGTTCGCGAGTTCCTCCTCGGCCGGGTGGTTCAATAACGAGCGTATGTACGCCGAGGGGAGTCTTTTTCATTTCCCGTAGTTGCGCCTTGAGTTCGGAATTTTCCTTCTGTAGCCGTCGGAAGTGTTCAGCCAGCTGTTGTTCGGATTGCCAGCGTCGAATGGCGTCTTGCAGGTGGTCCAGATCGACGATCGCGCGGATGCGGACAAAAAAGCTGGGACGATCCTGTTCGAAGGAGCGGGATGCTTCAAGAATTTCGGTTTTGGTAATGGCTGACGCAATCGTACGGATCTCCAGAGAACTGGCCTGAAAACTTCTGCCGTCGGCATTTTTTTCAATATCGAGGAGCGTAGACTCGATATACATTCCTGCTTCTTCGATCGCTTTGCGCTTGGCCCGTTGGAGAACTTTTTCTTCGGCCTGAGCCAGCGTATCGCCGTCTGCCATTAGGTAATGGGCTTCTGCCACTACCGTGGTATCCAATGCCGACGCCGATGGAGGAAGAATACTGACTGTAGCGGTTGCGGCCAGAAGGGCTGCGATGTGGCGCAGAGACATATGATAACTATACCATCCCCTCAAATCGGTGGAGAACGGTGTGCCGTAGGCAATGATTCAGCTTACTATATATGGTGACTATGAGGAGAACAAAAAGGTAGGAAAACCAGCTAGCAGGCTGTTGACAAACCCTCTTCTCCTCC
>LVWT01000055.1 GCA_002083405.1 Nitrospira sp. SG-bin2
ACCACTGCGAGATATCGTAACCCCGCCCAGAACTATCTGCAGCCATGTTGCCTACCTCCTTCGGTTAGATGAAATTGTGAACAACTACGACCCTATTCCAAATATATTGTACGGGTACCACCCGCTGACAGACACCTTCATACATTCGGCACATCAATACTCGTCCGCTTCCTACGTTATATCGCGGAGGAGTATCTGACAAAATTCCGTTGCGAGTCAAGGAAAATATAACCGCATATGGCTAGACAGCATACTGCCGTCGCGACATGGTTAAAAGCCTTTTAATTTCGCGATGTATACTCCGGCATACAAGGAATGTCAAGGTCGGACAGGACGCGTATTGAGGCAAATCACCCTTCCAAACATTGGCAAGCCGCCTTGCTTCTTGTCCCTCAGTGTACATGATCACCGGGAGGTGGCAGAATCTCCCCTTCCCGTTTGAGCTGCGCGATCTGTGACATCAACAACTCCAGGTCGATCCAACCGGTTCCGTCGCTCTCAGGAATCCATCTGGCCCGCAAATACCCAAACCGGTCAAATAATAACTCCATGTGTTTTGGAGCGGTACCCTCGCCGAACAAATCAGGCTTGCTGATAGTCCTCCGAAACAAGGCATAGCTACGGGCAATCTCACTTGCGCCTTGAGTCACCACCGGAAATCCCGCATCCGCCGTCAGCGAGGCCACATCCTCCGGCGCGAGATCGTTCATGGGAACGGCCAGTATCACTGTCTCGCTCCCTTTAATCGCAGCATACGCGGCGCGCAATTGATCAATCCTGGCGCGCGAGTCCGGCCACGAAAATAACACCAGCAATACCATCTGTTGCCGGCGAAAATCCTTCAATGTCCCGCTCGAACCATCGTGCGCTGAATAGGAAAAGTTCGGAGAGGCCATGAACGGCTGTTCGGGGAGAATACGGGGATTGATAATACGGGCCTGGTAACCTCGGGCATTGGCATGAAGAAAATTCAAGACATCCCAGCGATCCTCTTCCGCAAGTGTTCCGCCGAAGGCCGGCATGATCCCATTGAACCGGCCGTAGGTCAGCCAGTGGAAGAAATCGCCGGCTGTGTGCATCGCAGTGTGCGGTTCCGTCAGAAGATCGACCGGCTGCTTCGGCAATGTCTTGGCCAAAATCCCGTTGCCCTTGGCTTGAGGTCCGTGACAAGGCACGCAGTTGGCGGCAAACAGCCCCGCGCCGTTGGCAATGGAAATCGCATCGAACGGAACCGGCGTCTTCCGATAAGTTTCCGGATACGATTGAATACCAAGAGGGTAGAGTATTAAGGGGAGTGCGCAGACGATCAGGACAGAGGGGACGACGATACGCGCCCCTCTCCCCCACTGTTTGACTCGTCCAACGACCATCATTCCGGCCGCCATAACAAGAAACATGACCCCGGCCAAGACAAGAGTCTGCACCAGCCAATCGCTCCAGGTCGCGTCGATAGAGAACCGGAATGGATAGGGCCAATAATCGATGACGTCGTGTTTGGCCGGAATGGTATTGGCCAATAAGGTGGCGACGAAGACCAACAGTGATGCGACCGCCAATTCGACACGAAGCCATTTTCGAAGCCCGTACGTCCCGGCTTGAGCCGATGTTGAACCCTGATCCAGTGAGGGAAGCCACACAAAATGGGCGCGCGCAGCGATCGCGAGCACGACCACAAGCAGCGTGACCTTCGCATTCAGAAGCAAGCCATACTTTGTCGCGAACAGTGCGGCATAATTCGTACTGACCATGCGATCCGCAACCAGGAGACCGGTCGCAACAATCACGACCATCACCGGCAGCGCAATGACTGAAAACCGTTTGACAGACCTGATATCCGATGAGTTCGCAGCAAGGGTAGAGGAATTCCCGCTGGCGGCGAATAGTACGGCGAGGACGCCGGGCAATGCGCCGAACCAGACGCTGGCCAAAATGAGATGCACTGTATAGGGCAAGATGGCGAGAATGGACTGTTCTTCAGCGGCCGGGTGGCTGGCAAACGATCCTACCGCCAACGTGAGCGCGGCAGCCGACGCGCATGCAGCATAGCGCCATTGCGCGCCGGGCGAAACCCGAACGTACAAGGCAACTCCAAAGACCAGCAATGCGCAAGTTTCACGGGCTGTCCAAATGAGCCCGATACGGGTTTTTTGAATAAACTCCAGCCATGCGCCCGGACGCCAGATATTGTCGGCAACACCGGTCGCTTGAGCCGTCGTGGCAGCCAGCAGCCCAAGCAATCCAAGAAACAGCGTGACGGCCAGCCACGGAAGCGCCTTCTTCAGGCGCGTCAACCATAGATTCTTAGAGAGCGCACTCTTGTCTTCGGCAATCGCCAGAAATACGCAACCGCCGAGCACGAGCATGTTGGAGGCAAGCTGTAGGAAGCGAAACAGCGCGCCGAGGGGCTCGATCATTTCCCGTGCACTTTGCCCTTCACGGTGAAGTCAAATGACGACTCCACCACGTGACCATCTACCGACAATACGCGGAATTTGACCGAATACTTTCCATCCGCGAGTTCCGGCAGCGGAAGCACGATAGATTTGGGATCGTCCTGCGACAATCGAGGTTTGGCCTCGGTGACCGGATGCTTTTCGGCGTCAAGCACCACCAGCGCCGCATAGTCTCCTTCGATTTCCTCATTGAACCATAGCCGCACATGTACCGGGGCCTTGGCAAGAACGGCCCTGCGAGGCGGCTCGGCTTTAACCAACATCGAATGCGCCGACGCCGAAGGGACGGCTGAAATCAGTGCCATCGCCACCATCGCAGGAATCAGGGCAATGCGCATGAACATACGAACCAACGATAGCCCTTTCATCATTGTCCCTCATCTCCGGCTTATTTGACAGACCTTGCAGCCGAACCGTTCGGTCGTCCTGTCTCGACGCCATACGTGAATGATCCGGACGGCAATTCTACGAAGACACGGAAACTTGCGAAGGCTTACGGCGATCGCGGAGCGCGTAGAACACCACAAAGCCGATGGCGACTACGAGCGGGACGATGATCATGATGTAGTGCGAGAGGTGCGACATGGCGTCCGTTTCGCCGACCGAGAACGAAAACCGGGATGGCTGCTCCGGTTTATCGCCGATCGAGACCAGGCCGACGAACTTGCCGGGCGTATCGAAGTTGTACTTCACATCAATCGAACCGGAGGGATAGACCTTCGGTGGAAAATGCACAACGGTAACAGACTCGAGATTTTGCTCCGCACCCGTGTCTTTGATAATCCGAATCTCAACCGGCATGGAACGAAGTTCATGCTCGACAAAATCGAACACCAATACTGTATTCCCGGTTCCTGGAAGTTCTTTGCAGAATTGCCTGTCGTAGAATGCATCAGGCTGGTAACTGTTGAAGTACATTTTATAGGGTCCGGCGTGGACCACACAGGTATTCGTCGCCAACTCGTGTCCATGCTGGGCCATCGCCGTCAGAGGTGCGCCGATCGCCAGCATCATGACGCATACCCCGACTCGAATCAGAAATCCAAAAGACATCATGGCATTCCTCATTTTCCGAGCGTAGTTCTTCTCTTCGTCAACACACAGCCCGGCGGGCGCAAGACCCACCGGTACCGCACAAATCAAGAAGCGGCAACTTCAGATGGTTTTCGGCGATCGCGAAAGAAAAAGACAATGGCCAAGACAATGACGAGCGCGAGAACCGGGACCATGTAAATTGAATAGAGATATTTCGACCAAGACTTCGGCTCGCCGACTGAAAAGGGAAACCGCGACACGTGTTTTTGCTGCTCACCAACCGTCACCAGACCGACGAATTTCCCGGGCTTGTCAAATGTGTAGGTGAAGTCGACCGAGCCGCTCGGATAGACCTTTGCGGGCAAATGCAACACCGTGTCCGCATCGAGATTCTGCTCCGAACCCGTGTCCCTGATGATCCGAACCTCCGTGGGAAGAGAACGAAGTTCCTGTTCGATGTAATCGAGCACCACGATGGTTTGACCAGTCGCTGGAATATCCTCGCAGAATTGCTTCTCTTGCGTGTTCCCCGGCTGATAGCCACTGAAGTGCATCATATAAGGGCCGACGGTCAATTTGCACATGTCTTCCGCCATGGACAGCCCCCCATGGGCCTGGACCTGCGTTGATACCAACGCGCTGCCGGCAAATACCACACACCCCGCCATGAGTTTAAGATATGTAACAGGCTTCATAGAATCCTCTTTTTGGAGTAGTCACATCGACAGTTGTACATACACAGGGCGGGTCAGGCACATCTCGATTCTTATGTTCGCCGGGAAGCCCACCAATTGCGCATACGGCCCGACTTGGAAAGTTCATACCCGACCAGTGCGAGCACCAGCAGCACGACCACCGGCCCCACCATCTTCCGCCCAACCTTCGAATAATCAACCTGCTGTACCCGCAAGAGATAATAAGACGGGCTCAATCCCTCTGCCGTAATGATCAGCTTGTATAGACCCTTATCCAGCTTGGCTTCACCCCTAACCACTCCATCCGGATGGGAGACCGGTCTCCAGTACGCCACCGTCTGATCTTCGTCCTTCCCATCCCCTTCCTGCCCCCGTACGATCCGCACACCCACCGGCATCGTACGTAGTCCAGGATCCACAAGATCCACAACCAAGAAGGTGTCTCCGACCTCAGGAATCTCGGTGCAATATTGCGCCTTGGGCTCGAATTGCGGTTGATAGGCGCTGAAGTGCACCATATTCCCGCCGATACGCCGCACGCAAATATCCTCTTCCATCGTCACATTTCCATGCGCATCGGCTATGCCGGGAGACAATAGTGCAGCAAGAACGAGCCCGCTGAAGGTTGCCTTCGTCATCCACTTCATCATAACGATACTTCTCCGACGAAACCCATCTTCCTTATACCACTACTCTTACCCAGAGTGGACCCACCCACGATATGGCCATGACGTGCCACTCTGTATCAGATCATGCGACTCTGACCGAAAGGAAATTTACCATTCTGCAGCCAACTCTTGCAAGGGCCGATACACAGCCAGGAAACAGCGGAAAGGTCCCCCTATTGATGCGGGCGCCACGACGATCTGCCGTTGCCGGACAAAGTCGTTCGCCAAAGAGCAGCCGCCAAGAGTGACTCTTACTCTCAGCGAGACTGAGAGACAGAATCAGAAAACCCTCACCTTCCAAGTTGACGGGAAGCAAAAGTGAGACAATAATGGGCTTGCAGCACCGATTAGGCAAACAAACACGCAACGATCCGATTGAAGCCAAGGAGGCACAACATGAAAGCCAAGGAGGGAGTCGTCAATATCCTGAATAAGGTTCTGACGGCGGATCTCACCGCCATCAACCAATATTTCGTCCATGCAAAAATGTGTGCGAATTGGGGCTACGAACGTCTGCACCACAAGGTCCGGGAGCGCAGCATCGACGAGATGAAAGACGCCGACGACATCATCGGCCATATTCTCTATCTCGAAGGCGTCCCGAACGTACAACGCATGAACTCGGTGCACATCGGCGAGACCGTGCCCGAGCAGCTCAAGCTGGATCTGAAAGCCGAACAAGAAATGCTGGCCTTACTGGCCGAGGGCATAGTCCACTGCACAAAAGTCATGGACTTCACCACGCGCCACATGTTCGAGGATATGGCGAAAGACGTCGATTCGCATATCGACTGGATCGAAATGCAGATGGAAACGATCAAGCAGGTCGGCCTCGAAAACTATTTAGCCGAGCAGATCAAGAAAGAATCGTGAGGCGACTATGAAAGCCAGAGCAGGGGTCCTTGATTTCCTCGCACAGGTATTGAGAGCGGAGTTGACAGCCATCCATCAGTATCTGCTGCACGCAGCCATGTGCAAGCATTGGGGATATGACCGGTTGCATGCGCATTACAGTCATCTGGCAAGCGAAGAGGTCAGCCACTCATCGGGCCTGATCGACCATATCCTGTACTTGAACGGAACACCCGACATGGAGCACCTCGAACCTGTCGCGCATGGGCAGGACGTGTCGGCCTTGCTTGCCCGCGATCTGGACTTTGAACGCGAGGATGTCGAATTGCTTCGTAAAGCCATCGCCCATTGCGCCAAAGTCGAGGATTTCACGACTCGCCACATGCTCGAACATATGATCGAGGATTCCGAGGAGCACGTCGATTGGTTCGAGATCCAACTGCGGGCAATCGAACAAATCGGGCTGGAGCGTTATCTTTCGGAGCAGATCAAGAAATAGGCAACCGCAGAGGTGGCGACACCGAGACCGCGCTCCCCCCTCCGCCCGTCGGCCGACGAACCGAGCCGAACAATTGAGAGGGCACCTTCACGGGAACAGCCGTCGCAATGTCAACCAATGCGCGGCCCGTCTCAAGCCCCGCAAGACCAGCGCGGATCCGCCGATGGCGACCGCATCCACGAGACAATACCACGCACTCGCTCCGCTTGGCGGATTCCCCTGGGGCCATCCCAGAAGCGGGTCGATCGCGGCCCATTTCCAGGCTCCGACCGCGGTGCCGATCAATTCCAGCCACGTCGTGATGAAAAAGGCGGCGAGGTAAACCATGGGAGATCGGCCGACGACCAGCCATGCCAAAAAAATACAGAACAGCAGAGCGCCGACCGCATCTCCCTGTTCCGCATATCCGCTGACTCCCCATAATGACCATGTGCCCCATACGCCGATGACAAACACGGCGATCGCCTTGGCATAGCGCATGAAAAACCCGGACCGAGCCAAGGCCACGGCCGTCAGATACACCATGCCGTGACCGGGCGGTACATAGGCCGGCACATTCTCGAATCGATACGTGTACCCCCCCATATACAACGAAGCAAAATGCTCGCCGGCCGTCGCAAACACGACGGCAATGACGACCTGCATTTGTGTCTCTCTATTTTCACCGAGTAAGAGTCCGGCCAAGCAGATCCAGGCGATAGCCCCCAAGACCTGCTGTGTCTCCACACTTGCCCGTATTTCAAGCAACGCACTTGCGCCGACACAGATAAAGGTAAACGCTGCGATGGCATAATCGCGTTTTCTATGGGCAGAGTCGGCAGTGGCCTCGGGAAAATGGCGCAGCATTGCCGCCATGAGCACATCGGCGCCGAATCGTGAGCGCGTGGCAGGAGGGGAAGTTTCCATAGGTCAGGCAATACCGAACGGGCTCAAGTGACGGCCGGCCACAAAGCGTGATACAGACGGTATCTTACATCAGCGACTAGACACGGGCAAGTTTCCCAGGACAAATCCCGATGGACAGAACACAGCAGGGCTTTCCCCCCTTCCAAGAAATGTCCGCGACAGTGTACCCTAGGAGTAGCTTGATGATTCTTCGTGCAGACACTGCCACCCCGCAGTACGAGACCGGTGCCCGGAGCCCCACGGCCCTGACGCATTGTCGTGCTCCGGGCTGCGAGCCCGCCAGGGCGGGCTCGCTGGAACAGCGTATCGGCGACTGCAGCAGCAGCGTCGTGCCGGCGAGCACGTGCTTGAGAAGATAATTCCGTGACTCGATCCCATGGAGACCGAACGTGAGTAATATAGTACTGAAGGCAACCGTCCTCTCGATCCAGATAGGGATGCCGCACACCGTCGGACAACGTGACGCAACAGAGCCCATGGATCAACTCTGGACGACCGGGTTCTTCAAACATTCCGTTGCCGGCCCGGTACAGCTTCGGTCCCTCAATTTGGACGGAGATGGCCAGGCGGATTTAAAGAATCACGGTGGCCCTGAAAAGGCCGTGAATGTCTATCCCGTCGAACATTACCCCTATTGGCAACAGATGCTGGGCACGGACGAATTCCCCTTCGGATCGTTGGGGGAAAACTTCACGACGGAAGGGCTGCTTGAAACTGAGGTGTGTCTTGGAGATATTTTTGAGGTCGGAGAGGCGCTCGTTCAGGTCTCACAGCCGCGACAACCCTGCTGGAAATTAGCACGGCGCTGGCGCAGAAAGGACCTGGCCCTCCGTGTACAAGAGAGCGGACGAACTGGATGGTATTTCCGTGTCATCAGAGAGGGAACCATTCAAGCAGGGTCGCGCCTCATGCTAGTAGAACGTCCCTGTCCAGAATGGACCGTGGCCTCAGCAAACGACGTGATGCATCGACGGACAGATGATATTCAAGCCGCTCAAAGCCTCGCAATGTGTCCGGCCCTTGCAGTCCGATGGCGCGAGACACTGAACAAGCGGATTGAGACGAAGACGGTCGGGTCAACTACGGCAAGGTTGTATGGACCCAACCTCTAACACGCGCACGAAGTAGAACTGCTCTGCAACGAGTCAGTCTTATGGTATAGTTCCGTGCCATCTTAAGAGGCTCACTGCATGAACGGCTCGACGCGCAACTGCTCCCCCTTCGTTGTTATGATCATTCTCCTGGGAATCATCCTCGCTCTGCTTCCCTCGGGAAGCCGAGGTTACGCGCAGTCGGAGGAAGACCAGCGTACATGGGTTGACGCACTCAAGAGCCTGTCGAGCGAACGGATGCTCGCCGACGTACGCACGTTAAGCAGCCCGGCGTTCAACGGACGGCAAGCCGGATCCGCCGATGACCTGCGATCCGCACAATGGGTTGCACAGGAATTGGCTTTGGCAGGAGTACAACTACCGATCATTGACAACAAGGGGATCGTCTTCCCTTCTACCGGGGCCGGCAAGGAAGAGCCGGTTGGCATCATGGCCTCGATGGTCTCCACGCCACTGATCGAACCAGACCCGGTCGTTCGCATCGGCGCAGCAGACCAGTTGGTCACCGCGCAGTTGAGTAAAGACTATCTCCCGGTCTTTGACTCCCCCTCCGCCGATCTCCAGGGTCAGGTCGTCTTCGTCGGTTACGGCATCGTCGATCCCGCTCAGGGAATCGACGATTACGCCGGCGTCGATGTGAAGAACTGCATCGTGCTCTTCTTGCGTGGCAAACCGGATCACTACCCAAGCCCCGTCAACCACGCCGACAAAGTCCGCTTCGCGCGAGATCGAGGAGCCGTAGCCTATCTGACGGCAACTGGGCCGATTATCAGCCCATATGAAACTCGCCGCGGAGCCACAGGAAAGCCCAGCGCATTGTATGGGCAGCTCTCCCCTGACCAAGCCCTCCCTGGCGCGTGGATCAGCACGAAATTGGCGGAGACGCTCCTCGCCGGAAGCGGAGACGAGTCCAATCCTGATAACCGCCTTCGCACCCTCCAGGAACAACTCAATAACGCCCCAGCAGCGCAATCGCGCCTCGTCAATCGATATGCCTCTCTCCAGTGGAAAACCACGATGGCGGGCGGCTTGCTGACGAACGTGGTCGGGATAATTCCTGGTACAGGGCCGGATACTATCGTCATCGGCGCCCATCGCGACCATTTCGGACGTCCAGCGGGCCTCTGGTTTCCTGGCGCTGACGACAATGCATCAGGAACGGCCATAGTCCTGGAGGTCGCGCGGGCCCTTGGGAAACTCGGCCTGCGTCCTCAACAGTCAATCCTCTTTCTCTCATTCAGTGGACATGAGAGAGATTCGCTCGGATCACGCCTCTATACAACGAAACCTGTCACCCCCCTCGGCTCAACGAAAGCCATGATCAACATCGACCATGTCGGAGCGGGAGACGGAGTGTTAATCCTCCGTGTCGCAGAGTTTAAGAAATCTACGTTAAAGGAAGCAGGGTACGCGGTGGGTTTGGTACGCAAACTTGACTATTACGGATTCTTGCCCGGCGGCGACGACGAACCCTTCAAAGAGGCAGGAATTCCAACCGTCAGCATCGCAAGCGGCGGGGCCCACCCGCACATGCATCAGCCTACCGACACCGCCGACACGATCAATCCGGAAATTTTGCGGAACATAGCACGGTATGTCCTCGCGCTCACCTGGCAACTGGCGAATACGCAATAGAAGAATGTGCGCTGGGCTCAGGCCAGAGAGCTGGGCAATGCTCGGCTATTCACGTAGCGGTCGCATCGTCCTCCGGAACCTTACTTACCCACGCTCAAATCAATGGCGCATATGAGCCCTTGAGGAATCCGGGAGCAGACGGAACGACCGCAGCATTTTCCCGCCCGTGGCGCCATACGGCACGAGACCGTACACATACTGATCGGTCGCAAGATAGACGAACTCGTTAGGGGCAGGTTGCTGTCGGAGGGTCACTCTCAACCCTTCCTTCACGCCCGTCAGTCGAACCGGAGAAATCTCGCTGCCGGGAGGCAGCAGTCCGGATGAGTCCAGCCACTCGCGTAGCGAGGGGCTCGGCGATCGCTCGAACACGCTGACAGTCAATCCCGGAGGTTCATGGTCTGCAACCCGGCCTGCCGCGATGTCTTTCCGTTGAAGGTGCACGCGGTGGACTGCCGCCGGCTGCGTGGTTGCCTGATGTGGGTCATCCATGAGAAGCACATATTCGGTTGGATAATATTTGACGGTAAAGCCATGGGTACGGTCAGTGTGCTTCTCCCGGCTTTCCGTTCGGACCACAGGCGACGACTCCGTCGACTTGCCGACTTGCCGTACCGTGCTGTCGCAACCGGCCAAGACAAGACCCGCGACAATCATCATTGAAAACCAACCGACTCGAAACAGGATCGGTGTACCGTTCGGCATCTGATGTACCCCTCGTGCTTCCTTCTCCTGTGTGTGAAACCGACGAATCAGCACGGCAATCCACCGATCGGCAAATGGAGGGTGGCGCACAGCTGATTCGACACGTTTCCGCGTGGGTGATCTTGCACGGAGATAGCCGAGGTTGTCAATGCATCCGGTGCGCACACGGGACTATCGGGCCAGGCCGCTTCCATGCCACACAAACCACGCGACATTGACTTTCTCAGTCCGAGGATTCGTCAAGGAGCACATGGTTTCCTCACGCCCACCTGCCGGCTGAGCTAGGCCGGGTCCACCTGTGCAAGGTCCACCCCCTCGAAACTAAAATGGCTGACATAGCGTTTTCGCCACCGAACGGCTGGGCGAACCGGAAGAGAGGCCGCGCAAAGCAGAAAAACCTAAAATCGGACGAAGCTTACCGATCTAGTGAGACCTCTCAAATATCGACAATGAGGTGCCTCAAACAAAAACCGCTGGGGCGATCGCACCAGCGGTTTCCCGTTATGACCTGCTGGACCGGCCCCAATACTTCCGCTGCGACAAATTTGTCTTGATCCCCATCGCGTCATCGCATATTTTACATGGCTTCGCGCCTTCTGATATCGATATCAGGTCCGGCCAGTCACATATACAGAAAGGACCGCTCATGCGTTTCGTTGTCTCCAGTTTGGCGATCATGCTCTGCCTGGGAACCACTGCGACATTCGCGGCGGCGGCAGAACCCACGACCGATGAACAGAAAACCTTCTATGCTATGGGATTAGCCATCAGCCAATCGATCAGCACCTTCACCCTAAGCGAATCTGAACTCGAAATCGTCAAGGCCGGCATCACCGATGGAGTATTCAAACGGCCACCTAAGGTGGATCTCCAGACGTTCGGCCCGAAGATTCAATTACTGCAAGAGGCCCGCGCTGCGGCCCTTGCAGAACCCGAGAAGAAAGCGGGTGCTGCCTTCCTCGCAAAGATCGCGGCAGAACCCGGCGCCAAGAAAACCGAGTCCGGCGCGGTTCTCAGGACCATCAAGGAAGGGAGCGGCGCCATTCCGAAAATCTCGGACATAGTGAAGGTGCATTACCAAGGAACCTTGATTGACGGAACGGTGTTCGATAGTTTAGCCAAGCAGGGCGAACCGGCTACGCTGAGAGTGAATGAAATGAGCAAGTGTTGGGCGGAAGGGATACGGCAGATGAAGGTCGGCAGCAAGAGCACCCTGGTCTGCCCGTCCAGTCTCGCCTATCGCGACAAAGGCTCTCCCCCCCTGATCAAGCCCGGCGCGACGTTAGTGTTTGAAATCGAACTCCTTGAGATCGTCGCTACCAAGTAGCCCGCACGATAAGTCCCCATGGGATCGAGCTGGATATTTTCCAGCTCGATCTCGGGGGTCCGCACTGTGCGCGTTCTGCGAGCAAGAAGGATATCCAGCCACTCCTTCCTCCTCCCCATATTTCTACTTGGGATTGACGGGCAATAGTGCAACCTCTTGACACTAGATTAGTGGTATGTTACATGCCCTTCTCTTAATGCGAGAGAATGGCGCAGCGAGACAACTTTCCCGCTGTGTAGCTGTGCCCGGAAGGTCTCTGCTGCCGTCGGTGTGGCAGGCCTGGATTATTTTCGATATGATATTCCCAAAGGGGAACACAACCGGTCGAATCAAGAGTATAGTGAAGAGGCGGAACGGTTGATTTAGGCAAGGGGTATTCATCGTCAACCATGGCTGGTACGTTATTTTCGATGATCGCGTTGTTTGAATCACATGCAACATGTATTTAGCCCGTTCGAAGCCGGCAAGCAGGTGCCGTCCTAATTCTCACCTGTGATGTGCCCCATGAGGCAGGACCTCGTCGATAAACCAAACTCACCATTTAGAAAAATAAGGAGGCGGGAATGACTGGAAGGAATTTCTGTATGTCGATCGTGATGATGGGGAGCGCGCTGATTCTGTCAGGAGGCATGGCGTTCGCTGACGATGATCCCCCTTTGCCCCCGGTTCCAGCCGAGTATGCGGACAAGAAAATGCCGGCTGGAGGGTGGACGGATCCTAAGGCTATCGAAGAGGGAGAGCAGATTTACAAGGGCGATGTGAATCCGAACGTCAACTGTGGCAGCTGCCATGGCAAGGACGGGCAACCGGTCAAGAAGGGTGCGCGGGACATGCGTGATCCGAAAAATATCTGCCGGTGGTCCGACGCGTTCTGGTTCTGGCGTATATCGGAAGGGATCCCGAAGACGAAAATGAAAGGTTTTAAGAACAGCCTGACGGAAGAGCAGATCTGGCATGTGATGGCGTTTGAGAATATGTTCTCGAACGGGGGCAAGCCGCACGATCACTCATGCTACAAACCCTAATCATCAGGCAGATCATGACGATGCCCTGAACCGGGGCTGAAACCATTCGGGTCATGCCACGTCCTATGAGAAAAGAAACTATCAGGGCAGTCCAAAATCAAAGGAGGCACAATGTCTACTAGTTTATCGCGTTGTGTGCGCACGGCCGGATTGGTCGGCGCATTTATCATGACTCCCTATCTCGGCATCCATGCAGGCGTCGTGTCGGCTGAGACCATCAAGGCCCAACTAGCGTTTGCGCCCAATGTTCCCCCTCCCATCACGCGAACCCAGCCCGCCACGGTCCTCGTCAACTTGACATCGGACGAGTGGCTCGGTCCGCTGAGCGACGATAACAACTATGAGTTCTGGGGTTTTAATAAGCACGTGCCAGGGCCCATGATTCGCGTCATGGTGGGCGATACGGTTGAAATTCGCATGAAGAACAACAAGGACAGCAAGGAATCCCACAATATCGACTTCCATGCGATCACGGGGCCAGGCGGCGGGGCCAGCCTGCTCAATAGCGAGCCAGGGCAGGAGAGCGGTGGAAGGTTTAAGATGATCATTCCCGGCATCTTTATGTATCACTGCGCCACCGCATCGCCGTCCATTCCCGAGCACGTTGCGAATGGCATGTACGGCACGATCGTCGTGGAGCCGGCTGGTGGGTTGAAGCCTGTCGACAAGGAGTATCAGATCACGCAAAGCGAGTTTTACACGAAAGAGGGTGCTGAGAAGGGCGAGACGATGGAATTTTCGTACGAAGCTGGGTTAGATGAGCGTCCTTCCCATGTGGTCTATAACGGCCATATGACTTCGATGGTCAAGAATCCCCTCAAAGCCAAGGCGGGGGAAACCGTTCGGATTTTCTTCACCAACGTAGGACCAAACTTTGTCGACTCTTTTCAACTCCTCGAGCAGCCGTTCGACAGGGTGTACACCGAAGGTTCGTTGGCCGCACCACCGGCGGAAAATGTCAAAGTGACCAAGGTTCCTACTGGTGGCGCGGTGATGGTCGAGTTTAAAGTCAAGACGGCTGGCACCTATACCCTCGTTGACCCAGTGGGCAATCGAAAGGACCTCGGCGCCATGGGTCTGCTGAAGGTAGATTAACGGATCCAGCCAACGAGGCCATCTAAGAGCGTCATCA
This sequence comes from Nitrospira sp. SG-bin2, assembly GCA_002083405.1. Lineage (GTDB taxonomy): Bacteria > Nitrospirota > Nitrospiria > Nitrospirales > Nitrospiraceae > Nitrospira_D. Next base: position 14,045 of record LVWT01000055.1, read on the forward strand.
AAAATTAAAGGAGGCGTCATGCCTAAGAGTTTCTTCCATAACATGCGTCATGCCGGATTCATCAGCGCATTGGTCATGGCTCCGTGTTTTGCCATCAATGCAGGCCTGGTGTCGGCGGAGACCATCCAGGCTCAACTCCTGAAGGCTCCCAAGGTTCCC
>LVWT01000056.1 GCA_002083405.1 Nitrospira sp. SG-bin2
GGTGGTGTCAACGAAACCGGCAGCAGCTCAGCCTTAATTCATGTCGAGCAGACGTTCGACGAGAATCTCTACACGCTACGAGGCCGGACGGTGCATAAGCGGGTGGATGAGCCTGTCGTGGAGGAGCAAGCGGGGGTACGCATTGAGCGAGCGCTTCCCTTGTGGTCCAAGGCTCTGGGGCTAATCGGGAAAGCCGATGTGGTGGAGTTTCACGGCGAGACGGTTTATCCCGTGGAGTACAAGCATGGGCCGCATCGCGAGCAGGAGCATGATGATCTGCAGCTCTGTGCCCAGGCGCTGTGTCTGGAGGAGATGACCGGAAAGGCCGTGCCGCGCGGCGCGATCTATCATTTCAGTTCGCGGAAACGCCGTGAGGTGGAGTGTTCGTCTGACCTGCGGGCACAGGTTGTTCAATCCATCCAGGCCATTCGTGCCATGTTGGCGAGCAAGCAGTTGCCTCCACCGGTGAACGATCGGCGCTGCACGCATTGTTCCCTTCAAGAGTCCTGCATGCCATCGGTCATCGACGAAGGCCGGCGGGCCTCCGCCGTGGTGCGCGATCTCTTTATCATTCACCCGTGAGGCGTTCATGCATCAATTGCTGAATACACTGTATGTCACAACAGAGGGCGCATACCTGCGGGCCGACCACGAAACGCTGCGAGTAGAGGTGGAAAAAGAAACGAAGCTTCAAGTGCCGTTTCATCATCTTGGCGGAGTTGTCTGTTTCGGAGATATCATGTTGAGTCCGACGGCGATGCATCGCTGTGCGGAAGACGGTCGCTTCGTGGTGCTGCTGGATCGGAATGGCCGTTTCAAGGCCCGAGTGGAAGGGCCGGTGAGTGGAAATGTGTTGCTTCGCTGTGCGCAGCATGACGCCATGGGCGACTCGGCCCGCACATTGTCTATTGCGCGCAATATAGTTGGCGGAAAAATTCAGAACTCTCGTCAGATCGTCTTGCGAGGTGCCCGCGAAGCTGACGATCCGGCGGATGCAGAGGCCTTGAGGAAAACGGCTGACGCGCTTGGCAGTGGCGTGACCAGGCTTCCCCAGTGCGAGGATTTGGACACTGTGCGCGGTATTGAAGGAGAGTCGGCTCGAAACTATTTTTCCACGTTTGATCGTATGGTGAAAGAAGATCGCGAAACGTTCAAGCTGGATGGCCGCAGCCGTCGTCCGCCGACCGATCCCGTCAACGCCTTGATGTCGTTCCTGTATGCGCTGGTGATGAACGATTGTGTGGCTGCAGCGGAAGGGGTGGGACTTGATCCGCAGATGGGATTCCTTCATGCGTTGCGACCTGGCCGGGCTGCGTTGGCGTTGGATCTCATGGAGGAGCTGCGCAGTGTGTTGGCCGACCGGCTCGTGCTGACGCTGATCAATCGTCGTCAGGTGGCAGCGAAAGATTTCACGAAGCGTTCAGGCGGCGCGGTGCAGATGGAGGATGCCGCGCGCAAAGAGGTGATTGTTGCCTATCAAAAGCGCAAGCAGGAGGAGATTACCCACCCGGTGCTCGATCAGAAGATGCCGCTGGGGTTGGTGCCGCATGTGCAGGCGCGGTTGCTCGCGCGTGTGCTGCGCGGCGATCTGGACAGCTATCCACCGTTTCTCTACCGATAAGGCATTCACGTGAATGTGCTGATTAGCTATGATGTCTCAACTGAAACCGCTGCTGGGCGGAAACGGCTGCGGAAGGTGGCTCAGGCCTGTCAGGACTTCGGACAACGCGTGCAAAAGTCGGTTTTTGAATGTTCCGTGAGCGAGGCGCAATTCGAGGAAGTGGTGCGGCGTCTGTTGGAAATTATCGAGAAGACCGAAGACAATCTCCGGGTGTATCGGCTTATGGAGCCGAAGGAGAAATATGTGCAGGTGTATGGATTGGATGGAAGTGTGAACTTTGAGGAGCCGCTTGTTCTGTGATGCGCGAACCTCATGCGATGCTCAAATGCCGGTAGGATCGCGCTGATGTTACTCCACTGGGTTTTCAATGACTTGTATTGATGGTCGTACATGGTTGCCAATGGATTGTGATGCAATGGCAACGTGTTCGCGAAAACCAGGGCCAAAACCCATGTTTTCAGGCCTTGGTAAGGTAGTGCAGTAGCGCCCGCTCGAAAGGGCGGGCGAGGATTGAAACTCCGTATCCGGAGCCTTAGGAGGGGGTCTGGGGGAAGTAGCGCCCGCTCGAAAGGGCGGGCGAGGATTGAAACCGCGCATCCCCTGGAATGGTATCGAACGGCACCGTAGCGCCCGCTCGAAAGGGCGGGCGAGGATTGAAACCACACACCGAGCGCCATGTGTGACATAGCAAAATGCGCGTAGCGCCCGCTCGAAAGGGCGGGCGAGGATTGAAACATTGGCCGCATACTGGGCAAAACGGAGACGAACCCGGGTAGCGCCCGCTCGAAAGGGCGGGCGAGGATTGAAACACGTTGTCAGGTAACTAAGTACGCCCTGTCGTTCGTAGCGCCCGCTCGAAAGGGCGGGCGAGGATTGAAACGGCGTGTGCGTGATCCTTAAGGGCGTGGCGAGGATTGAAACGTGATGTAGAGCGAGCCAACCCGCCTCACTTTTTGAAGAAGAAAATGGGGACATTCTGGAAGAAGAAAATGGGGACATTCTGAATTTCCTCGCGGGCGGCGGTCCGGCGCCGTGCGTACTCTTTTCCTCCCATCGTTCAGACGCATAGACCTCGCGGCTGTGAATGCGTAAAATATCCCGGTTTTGTCTTGCTGATTCCAGTATTTGTTTTCCAAGCGCTCTGATATTACCGTCGATCCTCCGCGACGACAGGATGCGCATGGCGGCAATTCTTCGACAGGCTCAGGACAGGTCCTTCGATGACGCTCGGAGCAGGTGTCGAGCCGTAGACGCAGGTGCTGTTTTCCAAGATAGCCGATGTGGGGGAGTCACCGTTTGAAACGATGATGTTATGAAATTGCCGCATGCTGATCGCTTAGAGGTTCCTCAGGTCAAGGTGGTTCAGTATCTGCTTTCTTCTACCCATCGAGCGGGGAGAGGGAAGGCCGGGTTCTTTTCTGCGTTCGGATTTCAGGTGTCCGCATGGGAAGCGCTGGCAGATGCCTTGCGACAACAGGCAAGGGACAACGCTGTGACCCTCTTGGAGAACACTCCGTTTGGCACTCGCTATATCATTGAAGGCCCACTTGTGGCGCAAAATGGCCGACAATTGCAAGTGCGAACGGTCTGGTTTATAGATGAAGGTGGCCAGGCACCGAGGTTGGTGACTGCTTATCCCCTGAAACGGAGGACGCCATGATTCATGAATTGGAAGACGTGATTCTGGAGTGTGATCTCCCCAAGCACGGCTTGAGGCGTGGGGATATCGGCACGGTCATGCTCATTCATCGAGGCGGCGAAGGGTACGAGGTTGAGTTTACGACGTTAGATGGTGAGACGGTGGCCGTGGCGACGCTGTTGGCCGCTCAGGTTCGCCCGGCTCATAAGCGTGAGATTGCTCATGCGCGCGAACTGGCCGGGTCGGCGTCATAGCAGCGCCTTCGTTGAACGCTCCTGGTTTCTGTCATGATTTGTGGCAGTTGTTCGTCTCGCCTTTTGATAGGCCATCCAGCGGTTGCTCAAGACATCTTCCCTTAACATGACCATTCAAGCTCCTTCAGGACGGGGGCAGATCTTGAGTCATACATCCTTTCTTGATACACGAAACACAATGGGGTTGAACGTCTTTTCAGGGCCTCATTGATTTGTTCGGTTCATGCAAGACGGAGAGCAGGGGGCCGGCACGGCTACTGGCCCATGTAGACGAGGCGTTCGTAACCTGAGATTGATCTCCCGCCTCAGCAGGGGCAGCACAGGCGTTGCGCTGCCCCTGAAACGCCAAATCTCAAGAGCCGCAGAGACGGCTTGTCACTTGACCTTCTCATACGCCGCCCTCAGATCACTCGCCGGGGGACTCGTGTTACTGATCGTGGTAATCACGAAATAGGTCAGCAGCGCCGTTCCCGCAATAATGCCGCCGGCATAGAGCCAGACTTTATCCATGATGACCTCCTCCCTGGTTGAAGGTGGCGCTGGAGTCTGACTCATTCCATTCAACGGTCGCATCTACGGTTTGGTTTGCGCCGGAGCATCAGTCAGGCCCCAACGGTTGCCGGCACCTGCATAGGTTCGATCGGCCAGGCCTCCTCCAGGCGCCGTATTGTCTACGTGCCTTTATGATCATCATGAGATGACTGCAAGTACACTGGGGAAATTCCCAAGTTGGACCGGGAAATTTTACCAGTGGAATCATTCCACAGGTTTGTTGAGATGGGGATGGTTTCTTGACTTGGGTGCGATGGCCCGCGTAGGATGCCCATCAGTGAGCGGGCGTAGCTCAGTGGTAGAGTCCTTGCTTCCCAAGCAAGTTGTCGCGGGTTCAAATCCCGCCGCCCGCTCCAAACTCCAAGCAGCGTTCCTGTGGATTTGAAACCCGCGACAGGGGTTTCCGAAAGGGGTGTGCCCCTTTCGTGGGGAGCATGCGAGGGGGCTGGCCCCCTCCGCAGGAGCCGGGAGGCAAGCTTCAGGGCCGATCCGGCGACGGAGCGTGGTTCAAATCCCGCCGCCCGCTCCAAAGCAGACGTAAGACGTGAATCGTTAAGCGTGAAACGCTAGAACGTCAACCCAACCGATTAAAACTCACAACAGCAGTCTTTCTCTTAAATAGCCTGCTCAACCCTCGCAAAGCATGCAGGGGTGGGCTCCTTTCACAGGAATCCAGGAAAGATTTCTGCGCAGATCCAAGACACGCCACACCGGTGAGCTCCCAAAAATAGGGCAAGCCCACAAGTGACGCCGCTCGTGGGGTGGCGTGAGTCCTTGGATTAGGATGGGAAACGGAGAGAGGGTTAGACGGCCTTCGTGACTAATCCCGAACGCAGACAACGGGTGCAGACGCGGATGCGCTTGTTGGCGCCGCCTACTTTAGCCCGCACGGTCTGGATGTTGGGATTGAACACGCGTCGGGTCTTGTTGTTGGCATGACTGACGTTGTTCCCGGAGGTCGGTTTCTTTAGACAGATCTCACATTGAAATGCCACTGGACTACTCCTTCCAACTAAGTCGATTCTCAAAGTGCGAATGCATGCTACCACAGCTTGAGGAAGCGTGACAAGCGCAGGGGTAGTGGGAGCTTGACAAGTTTTGTCGCTCTCTCCTATTGTGTCCTCTACATTGTAACTCCTGGGTAAGGGAAGAGGGTGAAACGCCCTCGCGGTCCCGCCGCTGTAAATGGGGACGAAACCCGCGACGGCCACTGGTATGGCTGTGAAGCGTCGTTCGTGAAGCGTGAAGCGTCTGTATTTTCACGCGAGATACGATTCACGAGATACGTTTCACGCGCATGCTGGGAAGGCGCGGGAAGTAGGATGAACCATAAGCCAGAAGACCTGCCCGGAGAGTTGACCATCGTTCCCTCGAGGGCTGGGGAACAGGCGAGGATGAAGTAGCGGGTGCAATCCTCAGGGTCTGTCTTAGGCCTTGGGGATTTTTTATTTCTACCGCGTTGAAACGGGGCTCCTCCGGCGTTCTCGCATCGCTCAGAGGCTCAACGTACCGAAGCGTACGCCTCGCCTCTTCGCTCGCTGCGGCCTTGTGCGGATCCCCGTTTGAACGCGATAGCTGGGGGCATTGGGTCATTGGACTCTGTGCCTGCCTACTTCTGTTGGATATGGGTGTGGTATCGGCTCATGATTCCGAGGTTTCAATCGTGAAACGGCGGCAACAAGGCATTCTGACCGGCATGCCCTTTATGACGCATGTGTCGTCGCGATCGTTTGTGGACGATACCGGCCGGAAGATCCACATGGCCAAACCGCCTGCACGGATTATCTCGCTGGCGCCCAGTCTCACTGAACTGTTGTTTGCGATGGGGGCCGGAAGTCAAGTGGCCGGCGTGACTCAGTTTTGCGATTTTCCTCCCGAGGCGTCGCGCAAACCGAAAGTGGGGTATGCCAATCCCAGTGTGGAAGTGTTGGTCGGGTTGCAGCCGGACCTGATTCTGGCGCCGCGTGAATTTCTCAAGCCGGATTTGATCGCGGCACTCGACAACCTCAAGATTCCGATTTTCATCGTGGCCGACCACACGGTCGAAGACATTTTTTCTCACATTCAGACCATCGGACGGATGGTCGAACATCAGACGGAAGCCGCGGCGCTTGCGATGGACTTACGGAAGCAGATCGCCGCAATCAAGGAGCTCGCGCAGGGGGAGCCGCCCGTGCGGGTGCTCTACGTCTTGAACAGCCAACCATTGATTACGGTCGGGCCAGGCAGCTTCATCGATCAACTCATCGGACTGGCCGGTGGAATCAATGTCGCCGCTAAGAGCGGCACGCCATACCCACGGTTGAGCCTGGAAACGGTCTTGCTTGAAGACCCGGAGGTTTTAATTTTTCCGGTGGGACAGGCGGAAGGGATTTCCGAAAGCGAACAGCAATCGTGGCAGCAGTGGTCCGGACTTTCCGCGATCAAGCAGGGTCGGGTCCATCAAATTCCGGCTGATTTGCTGAATCGACCGGGCCCACGGATCGGTCAAGGGTTGGAGCGGCTTGCTGCCATGCTCCATCCATCTCTTTCCGGACCGGCGTTGCATAGGAGGCCATGACCCGATGTCCAACGGACATGCCACGCCGCTTATTTCCGCCACTGATACAAGAGCCGGGCGAGGTTCGTCAGGGCCTGCGGCGGAACTCGAGTGGTCCAGATCCGGCGCCATTTTGACGAAACGCCGACGGCATCTCGTCCTGTTCGGTTTGGTGGCGGCGTCCATTGTCGTGACCGTTCTGTGCAGCAGTTTCGGCGCGGCAGCCTTGTCGGGTAGTGATTGGCTGACGGCATTGCGTGAATTGATCACCCCGGAGCATGGCGACCGTGCGGGAACGACGGGAGTGATTCTCTTTCAACTGCGCATACCTCGCGTGCTGATGGGATTTCTAGTCGGGGGCGCACTGGCGTCGGTGGGTGTCACCCTCCAAGCACTGTTGCGAAACGCGCTCGCCGATCCGTATGTGCTCGGGGTATCGAGCGGGGCTGCGCTGGGAGCGGCGATCGCCATGCTTCTCGGGATCGGAGCCACCTCAATTCTGCTCCCGGTGTTGCCGCTGTGGGGATTCGCCGGAGGGCTGATCGCATTGGCGCTCATCTATCGAATGGCGCAATCGCATGGCCGCTTGCCGATTCATAGCCTGTTGCTGGCCGGTGTGATTCTTAACGCCATTCTGACGGCCATGATCATGTTTATTACGTCGATCATGGACCCGGCCCGTTCCGCGGGGCTTATGGCATGGCTCATGGGCTCGTTAGCGGCTCCGGGATGGATTGGGCTGATCGGCATCGCTCTCTATGTGATGGCGGGAACCATGTGTTTGCTGTATTACGCGCCGGTTCTGAACGTGCTCACACAGGGAGAAGACACCGCACGGTCGTTGGGGATCGATACGGACCAGACCAAGAAACGGTTATATGCGTTGACGGCGTTACTGACCGGCGCGGTGGTGTCCGTCAGTGGCATGATCGGGTTTGTCGGCATGGTGATTCCTCATGCGGTCCGGATGGCAATCGGATCGGACCATCGGGTGCTGATGCCGGCCTCGGCCTTAGTCGGCGGGATGTTTCTGGTCGTATCCGATACGATCGCCCGGACGGCGTTCGCGCCGGCTGAAATCCCGGTAGGGATCGTGACGGCGCTGGCTGGAGGACCTTTCTTCCTCTATCTTTTATTGTGGCGAAAAGATCGGATGGTCTAGGTGCAGCCGCTGTCTTCCTTAGAACGCAGACCAGATCAACGCTCAGCCGATCCGGCGATCGCCGTCGAAGAGGTCTCCTTCCGTTATGGCGGCGAGCTGCCGGGCCGTCCATGGACAATCGAGCGGGTATCGTTTGAGGTGACACGCGGGGAAGTGCTAGGAATCGTCGGTCCGAATGGATCGGGCAAATCATCGCTCCTCAAGTTGTTGGCTGGACTGTTGCGTGCCGGGTCCGGACGGATTCGTGTGCTGGGACAGGTCTCCGCTGATTTGAGTCCGATCGCTCTTGCCAGGATGCTCGCTGTGGTGTTGCAGGAGCAGCCACAGGTGTTTCCCTTTACTGTTGCAGAGACGGTCTTGATGGGGCGGTTTCCGCATCGGCAGGCCGGATGGTGGAACTTCGGGAGTGAAGCTGACACACCGGGCGATCTCGCCTGCGCGCAGCGGGCCATGGCTGAGACCGATGTGCTGTCGTTGGCGGATCGCCCGGTGTCCGAACTCTCAGGCGGTGAATTGCAGCGAGTCATGATTGCGCGAGCCTTGGCGCAGGACCCTGCCATTCTCCTGTTGGATGAACCAACCGCGTTTCTCGATATCAATCATCAACTCGACATCTGCAGCCTGATCAGCCGGCTCCGAGATGAACGGCGGCTGACGGTCGTGCTGGTGTCTCATGACCTGAATATCGCGAGCCAATATTGCGATCGTGTGCTGATGTTGAAAGCCGGACGGCTCAGCCATATCGGATCGCCGGCCGAGACAATCAGGCCCGATGTGTTACAGACCGTCTATGGATGCGAGGTGGTGGTCGACGCCCATCCGCAAACCGGGAAACCGCGTGTAACGATGCCGATGAGCCCATCGTGACATGAAGATTGGACGAATTGCGCTGTTGCATCTTGAGACGATTCCCGGGGATGTTGAGCGGAATCGCTATGTGATTGTCGAAGCGATCAAGCAAGCTGCGTCAGGCGGCGCAGCGTGGATCGTGACTCCTGAACTGGCGGTATGCGGACTCCAATTTCCACGGCTCATCGGCCTGGACTGGATTGAGCCGCAACCTGATCGATGGATGCAGCGACTCTGCGGACTCATGAAAGATTTGAAGCGAACGCTGTTTCTTGGATGTCCTGAGCGGGACGGGCGCAGGCTCTATAATTCTGTGTTCGTCATCGACTCCACCGGTGAGATCATCGGCACGCATCGCAAGATCAATGTGGCGAGCGATTCCTTGTCGTGGTCCAGCCCCGGCCATGATGCAATGCCGATCAAGTGCGATGGGATCCAGGTAGGCCTGCTTGTGTGCAGCGACGCCTATACGCCGAACATTACCAGAGTGTTGACGTTCAACGGTGCACAGATGTTGCTTTCACCATCTTCATGGGGTCCAGGCATTCATGGCCCGAATGGAGAGTGGGAGGATCGGAGTCGTGAAACGGGCCTCCCGTTGATTGTCTGTAACCGGACAGGCGCCGAGCAGACGCTTGATTTTTGGAAGGCCTCGAGTCTTGTCGTGAAGAATGGGGAACGGCTTCTATCTCATACATCGGACCGGTCGGCGATCCTGACGATTGACTGGAATTTCACCAGGATGATGCCGCTGTCGTCCAGCTTTCATGCGGAGCATGCAAAAGCGTGACTAGATGAGGGCTGAGACGGGCATTGATAACAGTCCATAAACTTGAAGAAGTCATACAGCCAGGGCCATGTCCCCAGCCCGGCTGTTAAAACTATGGGGGACGTTCGTTTTCATTCAGGAAAGGGCGTTTTGGAGAAACGACGCGGGTGACGGGGAAGATGGTGCAAATCCATCACGGTGCCGCCACTGTAAGCGGGGAGTAACTCTGTATCATGCCACTGTGCGCTTCGGCGCATGGGAAGGCGCAGGGACGCGACGATCCGCAAGTCAGGAAACCCAACCGGCAGTCGATTCAACTCAACCCTTCGAGCACAAGGGAGGTTCGTCATGGTGTGGTTTGTTCGTGCGTGTCGTCTATGGTGGTGTGTTCTTCCCCTGGTTGCGCTGAGCCTTCCCGTCCATGCAGCCCCAGATATTCAAGTGGCATCCGCTGACCGACCGGATGTTATCGAAGTGCCGGATGTCGTCGTGAGCGCGACAAAAACGGAAATTCCAGCCAAGCAGGTCACGAGCGCCGTTGAGGTGATCACCGGGGAGGAGATCGAACGAAAAAAAATCAAAACCGTCATCGATGCGTTGCGTTTGGCGCAGGGCGTGTTCGCCACATCAAGCGGCGGCCCCGGCACAGAGGCCACGGTGAAGATGCGAGGAGCATTTGCGCGACACACGCTGGTGATGATCGACGGGGTCATTGTTAATAGCCCCACAACCGGCGCATACGACTTCGCGAATCTCACGGCGGAGAATATCGAGCGCATTGAAATCCTTCGTGGTGCGCAGAGTATGCTCTATGGCTCCGATGCCATCGGGGGAGTCATCAGCATCTACACCAAAAAAGGAACCGGAGCGCCTCGAGTGGGGGCATTCATGGAGTATGGCTCATTCGCCACCTTTCGTGAAGGAGGCAATATCTCCGGTGCAAAAGGCCCATTTGATTTTTCCGCTTCGGTGTCCCGTTGGGATACCAGCAGCTTTTCGGCGATCAATTATCGCCGAGGGGCGTTTGAAGGGGACGGCTTTCACAACACGCAGGTATCGGCAAAGGTAGGTGCCGCACTCCCCAGAGACGGGCGGGTCGAGTTCAACATGCGCTGGTACGACTCGCGGACCAGCTTCGATGGATTTGCGGACAGTGGCGCACCTGCCGATATTTTCGGTGCTCGATCGACAAACCGCAATCTCATTCTTAACGGCACCTATGAACAACCAGTGACATCATGGTGGACCACAAAGCTGACATTATCACAGGCCAATGAACGATCGATCAGTAACAGTGGGATGGCTGGGTACAATGTGGTTACACGGCAGTTTATTTCGGCCAATCCTAATTCCTGCTTTCCCAACTTCAACACGTGCTTTACTCCATTTGCGACCGATCTGGAAGTCCTCAATCGTCGACTGGAGTGGCAAAACAACGTTCGGGTAGGAGAGTGGGTACTGCTCACAGCGGGATATCAGTTGCGGAGAGAAGAAGGGGATTCTGCGGGATTCTTCGGGTCCGCGGCGCCCGCGAAAGTCATTTCGTCGAACGCCGGCTTCGCCCAGGCTCAGGTGAACTTATGGGATCGCCTGTTCATGACGGCGGGGGGGCGGCACGATAGTTACAACAACTTTGACGGCGCGACGACTTATCGGGTGACCGGTGGCTATAGTGTCAAAGAAACCGGCACGAAATTTCGAGGAAGCTATGCCACAGGATTCAAGGCCCCGACGATGAACGATTTGTACTTTCAGGGATTCGGCAATCCGAATCTGAAGCCTGAGAAAAGTTTGAGCATGGATCTTGGGATTGAGCAGAGCCTGTTTAACGATCGTCTCCAGCTGAATGCGGGGTATTTCTGGAATCGGTTTCAGAACATGATCCAGTTTGCTTCCGGCGGCCCCTTATGCCCGCCGGGATCGTTCGGATTCTGCCCGATCAATGTTGCCGATGCAAAAACTCAGGGGTGGGAATTTGGATTCAAGGCGAAGATTCTTGAGCGTTTAGAACTGCGGGGACACTACACCTATACACTGACCCGTGCGTTCGATACCCCGAGTAATCCAATTGGGGGCGATAAGCGACTCCCACGGTGGCCGCTCGACCAAGCGACGGTCGGCTTTACCTATGCACCGATTGAGGCGTTACGACTCAACATCGACTATCGCTTTGTGGGAGCCAGGAATAATAACTTGGCCAATTCATCCAGCCAAAAGCTTGGCGTCTTCAATGTTGTCAATTTGTCCGCGTCATATGATGTGACGAAAAATTGGCAGGCGTATGTTCGGGTTGACAATCTCTTCAACGAAAAATACGAAGAGATCACGTTTTTCGGTACCCCGTCACGTTCAGTGTTCGGCGGTGTGAGAATGAACTACGACATTCCACTGTAGGGTATATGAACTGTTATCCACGACTCGTCGTTGCCGGCACCCATAGCGGTGTCGGCAAGACGACTGTGACCTTGGCGGTCATGGCGGCCCTGCGGATGCGGGGCCGCCTGGTGCAGCCGTTTAAGGCGGGGCCTGATTTTATCGATCCCGGGCATCACAGGGCAGCTACCGGTCGGCCTTCCAGAAATTTAGATGGGTGGATGTTGGGGGAAGCTCTCAATCGGGAGATCTTCTCACGGGCAGCAGCCGACGCGGAGCTCTCCATTATAGAGGGCATGATGGGGTTGTTCGATGGCAGTTCCCCGGTGAACGACATCGGCAGCACGGCGGAGTTAGCCAAGCAACTGGATGCGCCGGTGCTGCTTGTCATTGACGGAAGCGCTATGGCACGGTCTGCCGCAGCGATGGTATCAGGGTATGCGCACTTTGATACAGCCGTGCGAGTGGCCGGTGTGGTCTTCAACCGTGTCGGTAGTGAGGGGCATTACAGATTACTCAAGGAGGCGGTCGAAGCAGGAACAGATGTGGCTGTCGTCGGCTATTTGAAGTCCGATCCCGCCGTTGAGATAGCGGACCGGCATCTTGGTTTGGTCACTGCGATGGAGCGGGAAACCGGCGAACTCTATACTCGGCTTGGCAAGGCGGCGGCCGAGACCATCGACCTGGATCGAATCGAGACGCTGGCCGGCTCGTGCCGTGCGTGGCCGGTTGCGGCGCCACTGCCTGCGGCGAAGAAACGCGGGCGCACGGTTCGAGTCGGAGTCGCGCAAGATGAGGCCTTTTGTTTTTACTATCCTGAGAACCTTGAATTATTGGAAGAGGAAGGGGCGGAGTTGATTCCGTTCTCTCCGCTCAGGGATGGGTCTCTTCCGGACAATGTGACGATGATCTATCTCGGTGGAGGGTACCCTGAATTGCACGGGGCGACGTTGGCGGGAAATGTGGCGATGCGAATGGCCATCAAAGAATTTGCGGCGAGCGGCGGGACGATCTACGCGGAATGTGGCGGTATGATGTACCTCACGCAAACGATCCGCGATTTCTCCGGAGGCGTGCATGAGATGGTCGGGTTGTTTCAGGCTGAAGCGGTGATGCAGCGGCGGGGCCTGACGCTGGGATACCGGACGGTGGAGATCACTCGGCCTTGCATTCTTGGCTTGGGCGGCGTGACGGCCCGCGGCCACGAGTTTCATTATTCCACAGTGATTCCCAAGGGACCGCTGGCCTATACTTGTGCGCTTGCCGATGCGCGCGGAGAATCGAAAGGGCCCGATGGACTGGCGCTGGGCAACGTGCTGGCACTCTACACACATATTCATTTTTCCAGCCAGTCCCACGTCGCGGCGTCGTTGGTGGCGTCTGCTCGCCACGCGAAGGCGGCGAAGTTGGAAAACAGGAAGAGAGGCTATGACGGAGCAGGACGAGCACAAGGCGAAGATGGTGCGGTTGAAGGCGTCAGTGAATCGGCGCATTGAGGCGGCACAAGAAGAAGGAGGCCTGCTGATTGTGTATACGGGGGCAGGCAAGGGAAAGACGACCGCTGCGTTAGGAATGGCGCTCCGATGTATTGGCCACGGGATGAAGGTGGCGGTGGTCCAGTTTATCAAAGGAGCCATCGATACCGCGGAAGAACGGGCGTTGAAGCCGTTCGGAGATCGGCTGACATTTCTTAGAATGGGTGAAGGCTACACCTGGGAGACGCAGGATCGCGAACGAGATATTCGATTTGCACAACAGGCTTGGGCGAAGGCCTGTGAGTTTCTGCGCGATCCTTCCTATGCCATGGTGATTCTCGACGAGTTCAATATCGCGCTGCAGCATGACTATGTGCCACTCGACGTTGTGTTGCCGGTGCTCCGAAGCCGGCCGCCAATGCAGCATGTGGTGATCACCGGGCGTGGCGCCAAAGAAGCGTTGACGGAAGAGGCGGATCTCGTGACTGAGATGAAGCAGGTCAAGCATCCGTTTCGAAAAGGGATTAAGGCGCAAGCCGGAGTGGAGTTTTGAGAGGGGCGGTGACAAAGACATGTGAAGCCTGTGGCGCAGCATTTTCGTGCGGCGGGTATCAGTGCTGGTGCGGGACGATTGGCATCACTGAGTCTCAGATGGATTGGATTGAAGCGCGGTATAAAAATTGTCTCTGTTCTGGTTGTTTGAAGAAAGTCGCTGCTGGTGCGTTGGGGCCGCAGGCCATGCCGGATCATGATCGAACAATATGAGGAGTATGCTGGCGATGTCTGGTCACGGCCGATTTTCAGACGTTGAGCGTGCGGCGGTCTATCGGGCCATCTTCGAGCGCCGCGATGTCCGCCGGAATTTTCTGAAGAAGCCGATTCCGCGCCAAGTCTTGACGCGTGTGCTGACCGCAGCCCACCATGCTGGGTCGGTGGGATTTATGCAACCCTGGGATTTTGTGGTCGTGCGTGATCATATCAGCAAGGGCGCTGTGAAAGAGCTGTTCCTACAGGCCAACGCCGATGCCGCAAAGCGATATCGGGGGGCTCGTGCAGAACTCTATCGACGCCTCAAGCTGGAAGGGATTGAGGAAGCTCCGGTCAATATTGCGGTGACGTGCAGCCGTCAGCGGGGCGGCCCGCATGTGCTGGGCCGCGCCACCGTGCGCGATACGGATTTATATAGCACGTGCTGTGCGATTCAAAATCTCTGGCTTGCCGCCCGCGCGGAGGGCATTGGAGTGGGGTGGGTGAGCATTCTCGATCATGGGGCATTGAAACGAGTGCTTGGTGTCCCCAAGCCTGTCAAAATGCTGGCCTATCTGTGTCTTGGATATGTATCGGACTTTGCAACACAGCCGGATTTGGAACGCGCCGGGTGGCGTGAGCGGATTCCTGTGGATAATCTCATTCACTACGAGTCGTGGGGCAATATAAAGGATCGGCATGAGGGGAGACCGTGATGCGCATTACCAAGGTCTATACCAGAACGGGCGATGCGGGAAAAACGCGATTGGCCGGAGGGCAGCAGGTTTGGAAAGATAGTCTCCGCGTCGAAGCCTATGGAACGATCGACGAATTGAATGCGTCAGTCGGTGTGGTGCGGGTCATGAATGCCGATGTTGTGGATGAGAATTCGGCGGCCGAACAGCTTGAAGGCGAGCTGCGTTGGGTGCAGAACAAATTGTTCGATGTCGGAAGCATCCTGGCTACGGCGCCTGGGCAGACATTTAAGAATATGCCGCAGATCGCGGCGCCGGATGTGACGCGATTGGAAAAGCTGATCGACCGTTGCCAGAAAGATCTGGAGCCGCTGAAGGAATTTATCTTGCCGGGCGGCGGAAAAGTCTCAGGGTTTCTGCATCAAGCCAGAACGGTCTGTCGCCGGGCGGAGCGGCTCTGTGTCGCGCTGTCGAAAGTCGAGCCGGTGGATCCCCTCATCATTAAATTTGTGAATCGTTTGAGCGACACACTGTTCGTGTTGGCTCGTTGGGTGGCCAAAACACAGGGCGAACCGGAATTCTTATGGGAACGGAATGCCGTCAAGAAAACCGAATAGCCGCAAGCCGGTACGGAAGACACGCGGCCGTATTGTACTTGTGCTCGGCGGGGCGGCTTCTGGGAAAAGCGAGAACGCCCTTCGGATCGCAGGCCCGCGCGGCCCGCGAGCGTTTGTAGCCACAGGGCAGGGGCTGGATGGGGAAATGGCGGCAAGGATCGCCCGGCATCAGGCCACACGTTCGGCAGATTGGGAGACAGTAGAAGAACCGCTCGAAGTGGAAGCATGGTTTGCCAAGCACGGACTTCAGTATCGGACGATTCTCTTTGATTGCGTCACACTGTGGCTGAGTAATCTTATCGGAGCTGGTGCGAATGAGGCGGCCATTCACATGCGCGTCGGGGCGCTTCTGAAGTCGATGCAGACCGCTTGTTCGAGAGTAGTGATCGTCAGCAACGAGTTGGGGATGGGGCTGGTGCCTGCGGAGCCGGCCACGAGGGGATTTCGTGATCTCGCCGGTCGCGTGAATCAGCAGATCGCCGGAGCGGCGGATGAAGTCCATCTGGTCGTCAGCGGCATCCCGATCCGATTGAAGTAAACTGGGGAGACACGATGTCCTTACAAGAAGTGCTTGACCAAATACAACCGCTCGATATGGCGTTACGTAAACAAGCGCAGACCCGGTTGGATAGGCTGACCAAACCGCTCGGCAGTCTGGGCCGATTGGAAGAATTGGCCGCACAGTATGTGACGATCACTGGCGAGATGAAGCCAAATGTTCCACGAGGCGTCGTCTTCACATTTTCCGCTGATCATGGAGTGACAGTGGAAGGGGTCAGTGCCTACCCAAGAGAGGTGACACCTCAAATGGTGTTGAATTTTTTGAGAGGTGGGGCGGGGGTGAATGTATTGGCACGGCACGCCGGGGTAGACGTGCGGGTCGTCGATATCGGCGTCGACTACGAGTTCGGAACGGTGCCTGGATTGTTCGACCGAAAAATCATGAAGGGGACTCATAACCTAATGGTCGAGCCGGCTATGACACGCAGTCAAGCGGAGCAGTCACTGTTGGTTGGTATGGAGTTGGCGACAAACGCTGTGCAGGAGGGTGTCGGTCTCATTGGAACGGGTGAGATGGGCATCGGCAATACGACGCCGAGTGCGGCAATCACAGCCGTGATGACCAGGCGGTCGGTCGCTGATGTGACGGGCCGAGGCACCGGGGTTGACGAGGCCGGGCATGCGCGAAAAATGCATGTGATTCAAACCGCACTCGATAGACACCGCCCTGACCCTAGCGATCCACTTGATGTGCTGGCTAAGGTGGGGGGATTGGAAATTGGCGGACTTGCCGGATTGATCCTGGGCGCCGCCGCAGCTCGGATTCCTGTGGTCCTGGATGGCTTCATCGCCGGGGCCGCGGCATTGATTGCAGTGGGGCTGCAGCCGTCTTGCCGCGACTATCTCATTGCCTCCCATCGTTCGGTCGAAGAAGGCCATCGTGTGTTGTTGGATCATCTCAGCCTGAAACCGTTGTTGGATCTCGACCTCCGTTTGGGGGAGGGCACCGGGGCCTGTTTAGGCATCAATCTCGTCTATGCTGCGATCAAGATATACACAGAGATGGCCACATTCGGCGAGGCTGGAGTCGCGGAGAAAGCCTAAACCATGGGTGCGATTGCCCGTCCATTTGTGTTTGCCTGGCATTTTTTGACGGCCATTCCGTTAAGCCGGGGTGCCCATGAGCCGGTTGCGACGGAACTGGCGGCTTCGATGGCGTGGTATCCAATCGTCGGTATTCTGATCGGGGGCGGACTCGTCGGCACTGATTGGGTGTTGGGAAAGATCTTCGCTCCAGAAGTTGTCAATGCGCTACTGATCGTTGAACTGGTGCTGCTGACACGCGGGCTGCACCAGGACGGGCTGGCCGATACATTGGATGGGCTAGCTGGAGGACGGACAGCGTCCAAACGCTTGGAGATTATGCGTGATCCCCGTATCGGGGCAATCGGCGCAACCGGGTTGTTTCTTTCATTACTCCTTCGGTATGCCGCTCTCTTGGCCTTGCCATCGGCCATCCGATTGCCGGCGCTTCTGTGCATGCCGGCTTTGGGGCGATGGGCCATGGTCACCGTGGCGTGGGCGTCCCCCTACGCGCGCACAGAGGGAGGGCTGGCGGCGCCGTTTCTCACCCATTTAACATGGGGATACCTTTCGGCAGCGACGGCGGCTCTGTCAATTGCACTGAGTGTCATGTTTGGCCCGCGTGGCGCTCTTGTCATTCTTGTGGCAGGAGCGGCGCTGATCGTTCTCGTGTGGCGAATGTGCCGGATATGGTTCGGAGGAATCACCGGAGACACGCTTGGCGCCACGAATGAAGTGACGGAGATTCTCTTTCTGCTCCTCGTGCCCTTGTTGCTTGTCTAGCCCGCATTATTCATGAACACTTCTGCTGCAATCGCCGATCCGCTGTTCCGACAAGCCTGCGGCCGGCGGGCTCGCCCCTCGGATCTTCGGCGTACTGCACGAGTACGCCTCAGGTCCTCGGGGCTCCGCGCGCCGGTCTCACGACGCGGCTTGGCAATTTCGCGACAAACTGTCATGAATAATGCGGGCTGGCCATGACGGGAAGTGAAGTACTGCTTGCGGCCAGCGTCGATGCGGTCGTCGGTGATCCCCGTTGGTTGCCGCATCCTGTGCGTGTGATGGGGCGTTGTATCGCCTGGTGCGATGAGCATGTCAGGATGATATGTCGTGGCCGTGGGGGGCTTCGCCTGGCGGGGTTCTGTCTGGCCCTAGGATTGCCGGTCTGTGTGTATGCCGCAGGGCTTGCGACGATTGAGGCAGCGGGCAGCCTGTCCGGTTGGTTCGGTACGGCGGTCTCCATTCTGCTTGCGTCGACGACGCTCGCTGGCCGTGATTTATGGGACCATGCTCAAGCCGTGCGCGCACACCTCCAAGCGGGGAACCTTCAGGGTGCTCGATTGGCGGTGGCGATGATTGTGGGGCGTGACACCGGAGAGTTATCTGAGTCCGATATCACGCGCGCAACTATTGAAACGGTAGCGGAAAGTACTTCCGACGGCATTGCCGCGCCCCTGTTCTATCTTGCCATCGGCGGCGCGCCGCTTGCGCTTGCGTATAAGGCCGTCAACACTCTGGATTCGATGATCGGCCATCGAGATGCCCGGCATATCGACTTCGGTTGGGCTTCAGCCAGGCTTGACGATGCAGCGAATTGGGTTCCGGCACGTCTGACGGCGCTGCTCCTTATTCTTGCGGGAGGCTTGCTTACGGGACAGGTTGATCGGATGCGGCAGGGGTGGTGTGTGTTAGTCCGTGATGGCGGCAAACATCCCAGCCCGAACAGTGGAAGGCCTGAGGCGGCCATGGCCGGCGTACTTGGAGTGCGATTGGGGGGACGGAGCAACTATGACGGAGTCCCTCACGAAAGGCCGTTCCTGGGGGAGGGGCTGAGGGGTGTGGCGGTAGAGGATGCCGCAATTGCGATGCGAATGATGGCTCTGACCTATCTGCTTGGAACGCTGACTGCGGCGGGGTGCCTGTGGCTGGTGTAAGCAAGCCTGTGCACGGTGGCAATGTCTACGCTGCATCGCGCGAACTGTCGTGCGATGTGAGGGACCTGATCGATTTCAGCGCCAGTATCAATCCGCTGGGCCCCTCTCCGCTTGTCTGGAAGGCGGTCTCAAAGGCCCGCCATTTGTTGAACCATTATCCTGATCCGGAATGTTGGGAACTGCGGCAGGCATTGGCGCGACTGTGGCAGTGCGATGTCGAGCAGCTTGTTGTGGGAAACGGTTCGATGGAATTGATCCATGCGCTGCCTTCTGCGCTGAAGATTCGCCATCTGCTGCTGCTTCAACCTACGTTTGCCGAATATGCCGCGACGATGGCGCGCACGGGAGGTCGAGTCACGGGAGTCTCTGCTAAACGTAGTGAACAGTATGCGCTGCCGATCGATCGGCTGCGCAGAATATTGAGTGCGCAGTCCACGCGATCTCATTCCTATGATGGCATCGTGCTGTGCAATCCGAATAGCCCGACAGGGCAGGTCTGTGATGCCGCTGATCTGATGGAATTGGCTCAGGCAGCGGCGAGACGAGGGATGTGGCTGATTGTCGATGAGTCCTTTGCCGACTATTGTCCTGAGCGATCGCTGCTTCCACGCAAAGGGCAATTCGCACGAATAGTCGTCTTGCGGAGTCTGACCAAGTTTTATGCATTGCCGGGTCTGCGGGTCGGATACGCAGTTGCGGATGCTCCGGTGGCGCAACAGCTGCGCCGGTATTTGCCGCCATGGTCGGTGTCTGCGATGGGGCAAGTGGCTGCGCTCGCGGCCGTACAGGACCAGATACATGCCCGGAGGAGTCTGCAATTCATCGCCAAAGAGCGTGTGCGGTTTGCGGGAGAACTCGCGATCATGCCGGGTTGTACAGTGCTGCCGACCTATGCGAATTTCATCTTTCTGGAACTGCCGCGCGGGTGGCATGCGGCCACAATGGCTGCGCGTCTCAGGCTGGATGGATTATTGATACGAGACTGTTCCGATATGCCTGGGGCCGGCGCACGATCGGTACGAGTAGCCGTGCGATCGCGGCGGGACAACGACCGGCTGTTGAGAACATTGGCGGGCGCATTACGGCAGGGACCGGCATGACGATGAGACTGCGATCACCAGCGCAGACTCGGTTTTGGATCGCGCAGAATACGCTGGCCGTTGATTTGGGTGGCCGCCGGCGCGTGTTGTCTTCCGCTCCACAAGGAGGCGGGCTCACGACTGCGACGCATGTCTTGAATCATCAGGTGGAATCAGCTCCCGCTGTACATGGTCCTCGTCCGACACCCGTATGGGGTAGTCCCTCCAGGCATTTACGCAAGCTGGCGTTGTCGCTGGGACTCGACACCGATACGGTTGGTTTGATGACGGCTGTGCCCATGAAACAACTGGTCACCGCCCGCGCGTCATCCGGAAATCTGTGGGTGGAGTGCTTTGCGACGGTTGGCGTGACGAATGCTGTCCGAGCGGGAGAATGGCCGCCGCAGCTGCGTCGTCGTCATGGATCAGGCAAACCCGGCACAATCAATCTCATTCTTGTCACCAGCGCCAGTCTTTCCCACGCCGCGATGGTCGGTGCCGTGCAAGTTGCCACTGAAGCCAAAACCGGCGTGTTGCGCGATCATGCTGTGCCAAGCAGCATCGGCGCCTCGGAAGCTACCGGCACCGGCACCGACGCCGTGGTGATTGCCAGCCGTATGCACGGGCACGGCCCGCCGCATCGGTATAGCGGGACCCATACCGTGATCGGGGCGCTCATCGGCTGTGTGGTTGCACACTGCGTCTCCCACGGTCTGGCAAAGGCGAGAAAATGGCACGAGATGCATCCATGAGCGCGAAAGCACTGGCTGTTCTTGGCACTGGGTCTGACGTAGGCAAGAGCATCATAGCTGCCGGGTTGTGCCGGCTTCTCGTTCGTGCCGGAATAGGCGTCGCGCCGTTCAAAGCCCAGAACATGTCGAATAATTCCTATGTCACGAGGGAGGGGAAGGAAATCGGCCGCGCGCAAGCGTTGCAAGCGCAGGCCTGTCGCCTCGATCCTCATGCGGACATGAATCCGATTCTGCTCAAGCCTGAGTCGGATCGGCGCGCGCAAATTGTTGTGCAGGGAACGGTGTGGGGAAAGTCGGAGGCGCGGGACTATTGGGCAACGACGACAGCGTTGGCTGAACGCGTGAAGGACAGTTATGGACGGCTTGCGCAGGAGTTTGAAGTGATTGTTATCGAAGGGGCGGGAAGCGCGGCCGAAATGAATTTGCGGGATCGTGATCTTGCCAATTGGGCGGTGGTTGCACATGCGGATGCCCGTGTCGTGCTGGTTGCAGATATCGATCGTGGCGGTGTGTTTGCACAGATTGTCGGGACGCTGGATCTCATCAGTGTGGAAGAGCGTGCGCGGGTGATCGGCGTCATTATTAATAAATTTAGAGGCGACCGAACGCTTTTCGATGACGGTATACGCTTTCTCGAGTCACGAACAGGGCTTCCGGTGTTGGGTGTCGTGCCCATGTTGCAGGATCTTTCCATTGATCAGGAAGATAGCGTGGCAGTGGAACGCGCGCGCCAGATGCTCTTTGATCCCACGCATATCAATATCGCCGTCGTCCTGTTGCGCCGGATGAGCAACTTTACAGATTTCAAACACCTGGCGTGGGAGGAGGATGTCCGCCTGCGGTACGTCGAACGTCCTCAGGACCTTGCCGGCGCGGATGTCGTCATTATTCCGGGCAGCAAGAATACACTGGAGGATCTATGGGCCCTCCGGGAAGCCGGATTTCAAGAAGTCGTGCACAGACATGTCGGCTCCGGTGGAGAATTGATCGGGATCTGCGGAGGGTTTCAAATGCTCGGGCGCAGATTCTCTGATCCGGAGGCGGTGGAATCAGGAGGTGAAATCGAAGGATTCGGACTGCTCGACATATCGACGGTCATGATGCCGGTGAAAACAACGAGTCTGATTGAGGCGCAACCGCTTCATATCCTCGAAGAGGGCATGTCTCCTATCCAAGGCTACTATATTCATATGGGTGTCACAGATCGCGGGAACGAGGGTCCATGTTTCCAGGTTTCCTGCCCACAGGATTTCTCAGGTCCGGGCGGCGGGTCTTTGGCAGAGGTGCTCCTTGATGGTGCGGTGAACCGTACCGGTCTTGTGTGGGGAACCTATATACACGGTGTGTTCGATCAGCCTAATTTCCGGCGAGCCTGGCTCAATCGAATTCGCCGGCGCAAGGGTTGGGAGATCCTGAATCTGGATACGTCAGAGTCTGTATCAAGGCGGCTTAACGGGGAACTCGACCGTTGGGCAGACCATCTCGCAACACATCTTGATGTCGAGCCGATTTTCAGATGGGTCGGGTATGGCAATGCTGTGCCCGATGAGCGCGTGCAATAAAATCCCTTCCATCAGTTTGTTCTCCAAGAGATTTCAATTTCGTGGCTCTCCGTTATGTCCGCCTGAACATGTCGGAACTGTGCTTGCCGCCAATTATGAACCATAGTACGACATCGCCTGAGCCTGTCTCGATACGGTTTCTGGAATTGCTAGAACGTAAACGCACCGCCGATATTTATCGATTCCTTGCAAAGCAACCGCAAGTCGCTACACTTTCGTAAAAGTGTGTGCCGGTCCCCCCCTGAGTGCCGGGAGGAGAGTATGAGGGTGCGGGTGTCTCCGCTTGTAGCAGGGATTGGCCTCTGTGCCCTGCTGGCCGGCCTTCCGGTTAACGCGAAGACAGGCGAAGAGGCCGACACTGCTGAGTTGCTGATCGCTCTTGTCAAGATCGGTCGCGCCATCGTGTCCGAACACCAGACGCTCATCAACGACGCGGCAAAAGGCAATAAAGGATTTACGGACGATGTCGTGGGGCGCAAGATCGTCGAGCAGTTTCTGGCTGAGACTCGGATCGATTTGTCGCATCCATCCGGCCACTCCCAATATGAGAGTTTGCTCGCCATGCTGCAGTCTGAACGCGAAGTGATTCTGGATGCACAGCCGGCCATCAATAAGCAGGGGATTGCATTCAAGGGGTTCATTCCATCCTCGTTTGCGAGGAAGGCAGGGCAGAAGTTTTTCGCCAAGACCGGCATCAAAGTGAAGCTGACGAGCCTGGATTCCCGATATCCCGGCAACCAACCCGATGATTTTGAGGCCGAGGTTCTTCGCTTATTTGCCGATCCGCGCCATCCCAGAGGACAACGGTACGCGAAAGTCACCGTCGTGAACGGCAAACCGGCTATGCGTGTGATGAGCCCGGAATATGCCGATGCCGCATGCCTGGTCTGCCACGGAGGCCCAGAGGGAGAGCAGGACATGATGGGCATGAAGAAAGAAGGATGGGTAGAGGGCGGGCCTGCTGGCGCGATCAGTGTGGTGATGCCGCTTCGTTGAGCAGTGTGAAAACGGAATGGCCGCTGAAAGTGCGGCCCTGATCGTGCAGTTCAAATCCGACGATGTTCTGCAAATTGTGAACGCTCGCATTGGGGTGATTGAAACGACTGTGTCCGACGTGGCGGGGTGAGGAGACAATGGAGCAAAGGTTAGACAGGGAAGAGTCTAGTGCCGGGTCGCGTCCTGTTCTGCTTAGGCCATCTCCTCCATCTCGATTTTGCCTGTTTATGCTTGGAGCGGAGAGTTTCGCCGTTGAACTCAACCACGTACGCGAAATATTTACGCTTGAATCGATCACTCCCGTACCCGATATGCCGCCGGTGTTGGTGGGGGTCGCCAATGTCCACGGAGTGATAGTTCCACTCGCCGACTTACGCCCGGTACTGGGGATGCCAAGTTCCTCGGCACTGCGGTATGCGGTCATTATGCGGTGTGGAGCGCAACAGATCGGCATTGTGATCGATGAGGTTCCGGAGATTGGAACGATCGAGGCCAACGATACGCTGGAGAAATTGCCTGACGAGATGGCTCGGCATCGTCCCTTTCTTTCCGGGTTGTTGAGACTGGGTAGCCGAGTGAGCGGCTTGGTAGAGGTGTCCAGACTAATGGCCATGGTCGACGGTACGTTCGATCAGGAGGCGGCGTGACATGATGAGTCTGAAGGGCGATTATTTTATGGTTGGCGGGGAGGATGGTCATGATAACGCGTAGCAAGCCGGCGACAGCGTCATCCGGCTTCTGGTTCAATAATCTGAAGGCTTTTCCAAAGTTAATCCTCGGCCTCTCTTCGGTCGGCGCCACAATGATCATTGTGGCCGTGATCGGACTCATCGGACTCACGGCAATGAAAGTCGAAATGCAGTCCAGTTACGATGAATCGACATCGGCCTTATCACATATCGGCGGGATCAGTACCAGCCTTGGCCTCTATCACAGCGCCCTGTTGAATACGGGGCGGCACACGCGGAAACGCGATTTCGATGATGCTGTTACCCCTTTGGCCGAATTGAAACGACAGGTTCTTGCGCCTATCGAGGAGTATAAGACAGTAGAAATTCAGGCTGCCTCGTTAGGTGACCGTCAAGCAAAACATACCGCAGCAACTCTCCAGAAAGCGTTGAAGGACTATTTTGCGGCATCGGACGGGGCGATCGGAGCGTTTGCCGACAGCTTTAATGCATCGCTGTCGGAGGAACAAAAACAGGCCATGAGAGATTTGGGCCATTTTTCGTTGTCCGTAGATGTCGCAAATAAATATGCAACATCCACGATTGAGGCGCGCGGGTTGATGAATAGAGTGCGCGAAGCAGCGAAGGAATTGAACGATCAGGGACAAGCGGAAGCTGACTACTACGTGAGCATGCTCGTGGTCGGAGGATTCATTGCTCTTTTCCTGGGAGGGGGCATCGGCTATGCGGTTGTCCACAGCATGACACGCAGTATCGTTCATGTAGCTGATGTTGCCGGACAAGCGGCTGCAGGGAATCTACAGGCTCGAGCCAGACTGGAGAGCCGCGATGAGATCGGGCGTATGGCAGTGGCGTTCAATGCGATGTTGGATCGAATGACCTCTCTTGCGTCGACCGAGGAAGAGCGGGACAGGATGCAAAAACGTTTGCTCCAATTTCAAGTGCTGGTGTCGGATGTAGGGAAAGGCGATCTGACAAAGCGGGGTGAAGTAGCCGCCGACATGTTCGGAACTTTTGCGGATGGATTTAATCTCATGATTCAACGGTTTTCACAACTGGTGCGGCATGTTCGAGAATCAGCTGAACGTGTCAGCAAATCGGCCGGTGTGTTACGGGAGAATGCCGGGCAGATGTCTGGAACCGTCAGACGCCAAGCGGATGAATCCAGGAAAGCGCTTGGCGCCGTTGAACAGCTCGCGGTTTCGATGCATCAAGTGTCCGATATCGCGGGTGCGTCCTCCGAGTCCGCCCGGCAAGTGTTGCAAGCCACGGAAGAAGGGCATATCGCCGTACAAGAAGCCGTCGAGGATATGGGAAGAATTCGGTCTGCCGTCCAACGGATGCTCAGACAGATCAAGCTGCTAGACGATCGGTCTTTGGAAATCTCGCAGATTGTGTCGGCGATTCGGGAGAACGCCAATCAAACGAATCTCTTGGCGTTGAACGCCGCAATCGAAGCGGCCGGTGTGGGTGAAGTCAGCGCACGGTTCGGCGTCGTTGTCGATCAGGTGCGGAAATTAGCTGAAGGTTCGACGCAGGCGACACGAGAAGCCCTGGATCTGATCAAGGTCATTCAAAGTGAAGCCCAGAATGCAATCGTTGCTATGGAACAAGAGATGCAGGCCGCAGAGGCGGGAGCGGCGTCTGTAGTTCGTGCCGGGGACCTATTTCGGAACATCGCAACGAGTGCGGAACGGTCTGCAGAATTGGCTCACGCAATTGCCTCTTCTGCAGCCGAACAGGGGGCTTCGACCGATCAGATCGGGCGTTTGATCAAAGACTTTACCGGCGCCGCCACGGCGACGCAGCATGTGACGGATCAATCACGCGCGACCGTAGAGGATATGGCGAAGTTGGCTGAAGGTTTGGCGGCATCTGTGGCGCAATTTAAATTGGCATAACAACATCTAGTATCCGAAGAGTCTGCCGGAATTCACCATTGAGAGACACGGATGAGTGTGGAGTTTGATCGGGATCATCGCATTGGCATCTTCACTGTCGATGCCTTGAACGGATTGGAGGTCCTGACGAAGGTCTTGTATCCTGCCGACGCCTCGCTGCCTGTGCCTCAGCAGCTTCACGAACAAGTGAGTATTGCTCGCCGTCTTCGAAGTGCTGCGGCGCTGTATGGGTTCAGCGGGATCGCCAGGCTCTGTGAGCGGCTGGAGTTGATATGCGAGGAGGCCCGGGCTATTCCCGGTGCTGAATGGCCGACGGCAGTGGACGCGGTGCGTGAGATTATAGAAGGCATCCTGACGCTCGTGAAGGCTATTGGTAGCGGCGGGAATGAAGAGCGGGCGATGGTGGAGCGTTGCCTGGAATTATCTGCAGGGCTGCTTTCGAATGAGTCAACCATGCCAGAAAGCGAACCGGTTAGACCACTGGAATCAGTTGCGACAGCAGAGACTGCTATGGAAGCGCAGCAGACGACGCATCAACGTGACGACTATTTCCTTCCTCAGCTTGATCCGGAAGTGTTGGGGTATTTCACGCCCGAGGCGCAGGCGTACCTGGAATCGTTGGAAGCCACTCTATTGCAATTGGATAAAGATACTCAGAATAGAGATCTCGTCAGTCAACTGTTTAGAACCGCCCATACATTGAAAGGCTCGGCTTATACGGTCGGGTTTCAGGCGATCGGGGATCTTGTTCACCATGTCGAAGATTTCATCGGGGCTGTGCGCGGAGGTCGGCTCCGCTTGTTATCCGGGCAGACGGACGTGGTTCTTCTTGCGGTCGACGTCGTCCGTGTTTTGATCCAAAGAGATCCGAGTCGCATCCATGAAACTCGGAAACGATTTGAAACAGCATTATGGGAATTGAAACAACTTCATCAGGTCTGTACTCCCGTCGCCGGGATTGACCAGGCGAAGCCTGCGATTGAATCACTGATTGACCAGGGAACATCCGGCAGGCAGACGGAGACCAATGTGGGCGATGAACGGGAAGTCATTCGTGTCAGTTGCACACGGTTAGAGAAGTTGATGAACCTGATTGGAGAGCTGATGCTTGGGCGCGGTCGGCTCGAGCAGCGGCTGTATGCGCTGGAACAGTTGTCGGATCAAGCCATGGCATGCAAGGCGCGATTGGCTGACTCCGTCCGTATATTTGCCGACAATCATATGGGTGCATCTCGAGCCGCGTCTCTACCACAGGAGGCGGGCAGCTTGGAAATAGACAGCAGCCAGGAATGTGACAAGGACGACGACTTCGATAGTTTGGCCCGCCGTATCAGTGAAATGAGCGCCGATATTGCCGAATCGATGGAGCAGGTGAAGAAATCCATTTGTCGGGCGCATGACGATATGAATCAGTTGCAGCAGTTGACTCAGACCATGCAGGCTGAAATCAATCAGGCACGTATGGTTCCTGTCGGAACTCCTTTTGTCCGATTTCGGCGTGCTGTCAGAGACTGCGCGCGCGCGTCGCATAAGGAGGCAGCGCTGGTTACGTCGGGAGAAAATACGGAAGTCGATACCGGGATCGTTGAACGGTTGGTGGACCCATTGGTCCATTTAGTCCGCAATGCTGTGTATCATGGCATTGAATTGCCATCCGATCGGCTTGCCAGGGGGAAACCGGCAGCGGGAACGATCCATCTTCGTGCGGCGCATCGAGGAAATTCGATCGTCGTTGAAGTCGAGGACGATGGGGGAGGCCTCGATCTTGAGAAGATACGCATGAAAGCCGTTGAATTTGGGTTGGCTCAGCCTGATCAGGTCCGGGCGATGTCGAATGCGGATCTGTTCCAGTATATCTTCTCAGCCGGCTTCTCAACCGCCGACGCAGTCGACGGTCAGGCCGGCCGAGGTGTCGGGCTTGATGTGGTCAAACAAGCCGTTGAAGGAATGAACGGTCATATCGAGGTCGCGTCACAGCCGGGGGCTGGCACAAAGTTCACCTTGCGTCTTCCGCTCACCTTACTCATCACTGCGGCGTTGTTGGTGCGCGCAGGAACCGAGCGGTACGCCATTGCGTTGTCGAGTATTCGCGAAGTGATGCTTACGGCTGAGAGTGCCCTACTGAGGAAGGAGAATCGGACTCTCATGCATGTACAGGGTGAACTTGTCGAGGTGCACTCGCTTCGGCATATTCTGCGCCGTGAAGCAGGACCTGTGAAGGGAGCGATGCCGGTTGTGATTGTGCGGACGTCTGCGGGGGTTCTTGGATTAGTAGTGGATGAAGTCTTGGGTCGACAGGAAATTGTAGTGAAGACACTGGGCCCGTTGAAACTCATGGCGCATTCATGTTTCGGAGGGGCGACGATCGATTCTGAAGGTCGGGTGATTCTTGTTCTCGACCCCGGCCGTTTGGGCGCTCGGCCACTGATCCAGTCCCCACAGCAGAGCCTGCCTGTCTATTCGATGACTGGATTGGATGAGAGTGAACAGCGTGTGGAGGCGGGGGCGGCCATCCTATTGATTGATGACTCATTGAGCGTCCGTAAGTTTGTCGGAAGGATGCTGAAGGATGCCGGGTACTTGATTGATACGGCAGTGGACGGAGAAGAAGGACTGCGAAAAGCGTCGGAATCAAAGTATCGGTTGATCATTACCGACATCGAGATGCCGAAATGCGATGGCTATGCGGTGGTGCAGGCGCTTAGAGCGTATCCTCAAACGCGACACACGCCGATTATTGTGATGAGCAATCAATCGCTCGACAAGCACCGCCGGGCGGTGCTGGACATCGGGGCGAATGCGTGTATTGCCAAGCCGGTGGATCAACAGGCGTTGCTCCAGGAAGTTGAGCAGCAGGCGGGCCCCATTTCGGCAATCCGTAATTAACCTGGGGAAAATACTTGTATCAATTGACGAAACTAGGGTCATTGCAGAATATGGGGGATACGGCGGTTAGAGATGCGAGATTAGATGCTCTTTGAAAGCAAATGGTTGGATGTGTTTATGTTGCCCGCGTGAATGGGGTTCTGAAATAAATAGCTGCCCGAGTGCTGCCTCTTTCGCCGCACGTCCAAGTCCTGGCATGGGAATGGTATTGGGGTGGGCAAAGCGCGGAGACGGGGCGTCATCGCACATAGTTTTGAGTAGGGATTAAAAGCAGAAGGGCGAATTGTTCTCTGTGCTTCGTCAGTAGAGCGGTCTACAGCGGTAAGCAGATGCACGGCACGCGAGGAAAGATAGAAGGGTGTAGATATGCCTAAGGTGTTGGTAGCAGACGACAGTATTGCAGTCCGGAAAGTTGCAGAACGGCTCTTGACGGAAGCCGGGATGTCTGTGACTCTTGCCGCAAACGGCGAGGAAGCCATTGCGTGTTTGGCTAAAGACCGGCTGGATATGGTTGTGTCCGACGTGATCATGCCTGATAAGAGCGGGTATGAGGTATGCGCATTTGTTCGAGGCAATGCGTCGATTGCAACGATTCCGGTGCTTCTTATTTCCGGCATCGTGAATGACGAGGTTACGAAGCAGGCTGAGTCTTGCAGAGCCGATGGAGTACTGAAGAAGCCGTTCCAGGGTACCTCATTGAAGGATAAGGTGATGGAGTTGCTTGCCAAACGGCAGACTTCAGCGGCGCCGCCGCCGGATTTCAAGCCGGCCGCGGCTCCGATTCAACCGCCCCTGTCGACGCCAATAATGGGTCTCAGGCCGGCACCAGCATCGACCCTAGTGCCAGTCTTAGCGCCAATCGCAGGGCATAAGCCGATACAGGCTCAAGCGATCAATGTACCCGGAACACCCGGGCTCGCCGATCCGCAAGCTGCAAACAGGCTTAGAGAGGCGGAAGAGCAACTTCGGAATGAACGGGCCAGGGTTGAAAGCTTGACGAAGCGCATTGCCGATCTCGATGCAGCGGTTGCTCGAGCCAAGGAGACAGAGGCGCTGCTGGAAGCCCAACGCCGTTTAGTGACCGAGCTTGAAATGAAGATGGCGGCGAGCGAAATTCAGGCCTCGCGTGTGTCTCAACTCGAAGCCGCTCTGCGAGCGGAGCAGGAGTCGTCGGTAAAAGCTCGTCACGAGGTGGCTGCTTTACAAGCAGCGGCTAACCGAACAGAGCAATTGGAAGTGGAATTGAGCACCGAACGTGCGGCGGCGGCACAGCTTGTCCAGGAATTGACCGAGCTGGAAGTCGCTGCCGCCCATGGCAAAAATGCAGAGACCATGCTGGCGCATGAGATGCACCGTGCGGCCGGGTTTGAGGAGAAGGCTCGAGCCGCAGAAGCATCGTTGGTTGTGGTGAAGGCAAGAGTGAAAGAGCTGACCGAAATAGCTGAGAGCGCCGGACATGCAACCAGACGGATTGGAGAACTCGAAGCGCTCTTGGAAGCGGAACGGGAGCGGAATGCCGTACTAGTCAATCGAGTATCGGAAACTGAACAAGTGGCTGTGAGTGCCACAAAGCGGTTAGAAGAGATGGTGCGCAAGCTCGGAGAAATTGCCGGATTGGCTTCGCAATTTGGAAAAGGCATATGATAGGTCTCCCGCGACTCACCGGATCCGCTCGGTGGCCCACGCTATCCTAAAGGACTGAGAATAATGTCTGCCGAACTCGAAGATGAGTCTCCCAAGGCGGTGATCCCGGCCTTTGTTCAAGAGGCTCATGAATGGCTTCAGCAAATTCATGTGGCCCTGGACGAACTGCAGCAGGGGCCTCATCCTGATCGCCATGTGACACTCGCCCACACGATCAAATCCGGCATTGCCAATATGGGCGAGGCGGCTGCTGCCATTGGTCTGAGTGAGATTGAGCGGGCAAGTTGTTCTGCCTTGCCCTTTGTTGCAGCCGTTGAAAATCCAAACGGCAATATTTCGACCAATGATTTTGTCGGACTCTGTAAGCAGTTAGGCCATATTTACAGCGCGCTCACTCGGGCGACTCGTGTGGCGTGTGAAGCTGAAGCCGTTTCCGGTCATGCCGAAAAGCTCCCGGTTACTATCGCCTCGGGTGAATTGCTGAGCCTCCTACATAGATTTAGAGATCAACAGGCTCAGTTGGGCAATTATCCCCGTAATCTTCTTGCGGCGGTGATTGCGCAGGTAGAAGGGATGAAAAAGAATGGGGGCGAGCGGTGCAACATCACGTCTCTTAAGGAATTTCTTGCACGGTGGTCTGATGGAGAAGAGGCATTTCTTGAGTCTGTGCAGAAACAGATTCCGGCTGTCGCGGCGGAGATCCATCGGCTTAAAAGCGGAGCAGGAGGGGGCGGGCAGCCATCAGAACAGATGCAACCGATCGTGGAGCAGGTTGCTCAACTCTCGTCCGTTGCGCAGCAGGTCAACGCGGCGCAAATGCTGGCGTTTTGTACGGGCCTGCACAGCTTTCTGACGCTGGTTATGCAAGGACGGGTGGTCGTGGCGGCCGACAAGTATGCGGCAGTAGAATCTCGCTTGATTGACAATGTAAAGGCACTTCAGAATTGGGTCGAAGCTGGCCGGATGGAGCGCTCGGCCATCAGCGGCATCTTGCCTGCTTGAATTCCGTGAGAGAGCAGATTTTGTATTCCTGGTACTGTACTGATTGTGCGTGATTGAGGCGGTGGCATTCTCTATGAATTGGTATTGTGAAGCGGAACAAAAGTTGACTGAGACGGCTGTGGCTATTCAGAGCCAGCGCCCGTTTCATATGGAGCAGATCGAGGCGCTGGGATCCGACTTGGTCTCGTCGTTGAAACAAAGCGATGAACTCGTTGTGCGCGCACTTTCTAGGCCGGCAGGATCACCCCTGATCACGAATCTGCTCAATGCCGCGATCTTTGGAAGTAAAGTCGGAATCGGGCTGGGCTATTACGGCACAGAACTGGATCGGCTGGCATTCTTTGGATTGGTCCATGATATTGGGTTGTTTGCAGTCCCACAGTCACTGGTTACGAAAACCGGACGACTGACGCAGGAAGAACGGAAGTTGATCGAGCAACACCCTGAATTGGGGTATCAGCTCGTGCATCGAATGGGACCCGCATATCAGTGGCTTGCGCAACTCATTCGCGAGGCCCATGAGCGGTTTAATGGGCGAGGATATCCATATGGGCTGAAAGGGCGTCAAGTCAGTGAAATGGCACAAATAATCGGATTGGTCGACATCTTCGATGCCTTGGTCAGCGAGCGACCCTATCGCCGTCGATTGCTTCCCCATGAAGCGGTCAAGGAACTGTTGGTGACTGAGCGAACGGCGTTTCCACGTGAGCTTCTGAAGGCCTTAATCGAGCAGGTTTCGGTCTATCCATTGGGAACGACCGTACGATTGTCGACGGGAGAGATTGCCACGGTGGACAAAATCAACAGTCGATATCCACTGCGTCCACTGGTACACGTGCGGCAATCCGCTACAGGCCAGAACTCTGGTATGTGCCAGCTGGATTTGAGCATGACGCCGCTGATTTCTATTGTCACAACCGTGGATACGCTGAATTCAGGCCGGGCAGGTGTTTCCGATGTGTCACGAAAGGTGGCTGAGCCTGGCGCCGTATCTGAGCAATTTACGTCGCTACTTGAAAGCTTGGATGCTATTGCAACGGCGATTCAAGGAGTCGTCGAAATCCGGATAGCCGAGTCACAAGATACAGCGCCGGCACCATCCGATCAAAATGGCGATGGACAAAGGCGGAGTGTGTTTCAGGGGCGTGCTGCTCGCACATTTCAAAACGAAGTTGTCGGCCTCTTTGCTCTCGAAGCCAGGGAATGGCTAGCCCAAATTCAAACGGCGCTCGAAAAACTTGGAGCCGGTGCTGATGGAGCAATGCGGTCCAAGCTGTATGGTTTGATTTTAAATGGGATCACGAATCTGGCTGGGTCAGCATCCACAGTGCAGCTCTCAGAGATTGAGGCAATGGCATCAAATCTTCTGCCCATCTTGCGAGATGTTGCAAAACCGGAAACACAATGGACTGCGGCGACATTGCGTCCCTTGCATGCAGGGCTGGATCGAATCGCAGACGCGGTACATCGTCTGTCAGGAGAGAGGAGCGATGCGGGAACGCCGGATGGAACCTCACATCAAGAAAAGCCGGATCGGGGAGGGTCGGAGCTGTATTCGGAGTCTACGATGCGCGATCCTCCGGCTTCCTTGTGCAGGCCGGAGTGCGTTGCCTCGTCGAGGCCGTTAATCGAAGCATTGCAAGAACTACAACGTGCCCGCGCGCGCTCGGTTCAGCCGGCAAGGGACGTATTGGAAACAGTAATCAGTCGTGCCCAGCAGGAAGTCGGAGAACGGCATGACAACATTACAGTTGAGGTCATCGAACGCATTCTTCATGATCTCGATCGATTGGACGAAGAGTTTCTCCGTGAGCTGCATGAGCGAGTGCCTGCCATGACAGAACATATAGTTCAGCTGCGGGAACATGGCAATCTGGATTTTGTCACCGTCTCCCAGTTGGACCCGATCCTCGTTCATGTGGATGCGTTGCATCAATCCGCCAAGACGGTCGATGCGGTCACGATTACAATGTTTCTCCAGGGATTGCGGTTCTTTCTCGCAAGCACGGCCTATCGAAAGGTCGACGCGTTACCGCAACGATTACAGGCCATGGAAGAGCGGGTTCAGACTTTGATTCCTATGGCCGAGCAGTGGGTTACTCTCGGTCGTCTTGAACGGACATCCATCGAAAAAATTCTTCCTGTGTGAATTGAGCCGATGACACGGTGGCCTTTCGCCATCGCTTGTTCAACCCATTTTAGCGAAGTGGCCGCGCAGCACCATGGGTTGTAGTCCATAGTGCTGCACACACATCTCGTCATAACTTCCGAAGAAGTATCAGAACTTTCTGCCCAATAAAATGGCATCGTGCTCGATGTTGCATGGCGACAGGACAGGCGTGGTCCATCCACATGGATATCCACATATCACACACAGACTTTGTGGATAGACGAAGGAAAAATAAATCAATAGTCAGAAGAAATTACTCAAATTACCTGCTGCTTCTGGTGGAGTGCCTTGCAGTTAATGCTCAGATCGTGTTAATGCCGTGTCGGATTAACTTGTCGGTTTGTAAGGAGGATAGGCGTCGGTGCCAAAGCTTGTTACGATTCAGCACCCTGAAGAAGTTGCGAAGCAGGCGCGCGAGTATGTGAAGACCTACATCTTAATGCCATCGGGTTTAGTGGGGATGTTTTGTCTGGTCGTTGGAGTCATAGGGCTCGGATATCAGCTGATCGCGTCGGAGAGCTATACCTGGGATACGTTTTACTACAGTTCCGGCTTGATGGCGTTGGGAGTGCTGATCGGCACGGCGCAGACTCAGTACCACTTGTATTTATTCAGACAGTTTCCCGATGCCCTGGCGGCACGGATGCGGCGGGGGCCGACCACTCAGAGAGCACTAACCAAGAAGGACGTACAGGTTCCGGAAATCGACCATCCTGGGCGTCCCCTGCTTCCTCTCGCGTATCTTGCGGGCATAGGGGCACTTCTGGGAAGCGCCGTTGTGGCAGCTCTTTATGGGCAGGTGAATACTGTCCCTGCGGTGATGATCCCATGGGCCGGGTTCTATTGGGCGAAGTTATTCTTTTGGCGGAGCGTCATCAAGTAGGGTTACGCGGGACTATTTCTTTCTAGGACGTGTCGTTCCAGTGCGTGGCGACCTTGGCTTCGATTGTTTCTCCAGAGTCTCGATCCGCTGCTCGAGGTCTTGCACAAGCTTGTGCAACTCAGGCAGATGGTGAATGACCCCTTGAACCCGCAAGGCCCGATCCCGCGGTAATGCCGGGGATCCTCCGACAATCTGGTTCGATTCAATGCTTCGATGCACTCCCGATTTGGCGGCAATCATGACTTGGTCGCCAATCTGAATATGGTCTGAAAGGCCCGCTTGTCCGCCGATGACGACATGATGGCCGATCGTGGTGCTGCCGGCGATACCGACTTGAGCAACGAGAATGCAGTGCGCTCCCACCGTGACGTTATGAGCGATCTGAACCAGATTGTCGACCTTGGTGCCTTGCTTGATACGTGTAGATCCGAGTGTGGCGCGATCAACGGTGACATTGGCGCCCAATTCGACATCGTCTTCGATGACAACTCCGCCAATCTGCGGGATTTTGTGGTGGCGGCCCTGATGCGGGACGTATCCGAACCCGTCTGCGCCGATCACGGTTCCGCTATGGACGATCACTCGGGCGCCGAGCGAGCAGCCCTCCCGTACGACGACATTCGGGTACAGGATACAATCATCTCCGATTTTCGAGTCCGACCCCACAAACACACCAGGGTATAGGGTAACCCGCGCTCCGATGCTCACACGGTCGCCGAGTGTCACAAACGGCCAGATTGAAGGGTCGGCTCCGATTATGACATCGGTTCCGCGAGTGATGTCTTCAGCGGTGCCGCGAGGAACGGCAGGACGAACACAGAAGCGCTGAGCTACCTGGGCGAACGCCATCAAGGGGTGGCCGACTACAATCTGCGGAATGGCAAGATCCGGCAGGTGCCGATGGACGAGCAACGCAGCGGCCTGGAGATTGACAGCGGCACTCAATGCTTTGTCGTTGGCAACAAACGACAAGGAGCGGGGAGTCGATTCCCCAAGGCCGGCTAGTTCAAACACCTGTGTTTGGTCAGTGCCATGAATCGTGCCGCCGACGACCTGATGAATCTGCGCCAGGGTCAGGGGACTCGGTAGCTGTGGGATGGACATCAGTTCGTTACCTTTTCTTTTTCTTCGGGGTGGAGACTTTTTTGGGAGCAGGCTTTTTCTTTGAGGCAGGGGATTTCTTGGAGACCGGTGTCTTCTTGGGTGCAGGCGCCTTCTTCTTTGAAGTCGCGGGCGGCGCTGGTTTAGCTTTGGCCGATGCGCTGCTCGGGGCTGAGAGGCGTTGTTGGACGTAAGCCGCTACTGACCCGACCGTGCTGAGCCCTGGAAGGTCTTGGTCCGGTATTTGGATCTTGAATCGGTCTTCAATTTCAAACAGCAACTCAATGACCGCGACGGAATCAAGCCCCAGATCGTCTCGCAGGTGATGCGCTTCCGTGATGGAAGAGGGGGCTCGTTTCAGATAGGTGGCAAGCGATTGAATGATCTGAGTGGCAACCGTAACATCGGTCATCGTGAATGCTCCTTCATGAAAATGATAATCCCGACAGCAAGCTGTGGGACAAGCTCAAAACATTCCTATCCCCGTGGTGAGGTTCCCACGGCGTGCGCTGGAGAATTCTATGGAGCCAACTGAACAAGCGGCGCATCATACTCATGCGACGAACTTTTTCAGGACCACGGTGGCGTTGTTGCTCCCAAATCCGAACGAGTTTACAAGGGCGGTGCGTACCTTCCGCTCCTGGAGGGAACGGCTGATTCCTTCCAGGCGGCAGGCCGGATCAGGATCATCATAGTTCGCGGTGG
The DNA here is from genome assembly GCA_002083405.1 of Nitrospira sp. SG-bin2. Taxonomy (GTDB): domain Bacteria; phylum Nitrospirota; class Nitrospiria; order Nitrospirales; family Nitrospiraceae; genus Nitrospira_D. The sequence continues at coordinate 36,181 of LVWT01000056.1, forward strand.
GATGGATCTGTCCCGTGTGAATGGTCAACGTCGAAGCGATGGCTCCAAGGGCGCCGGCGGCACCCAACGTATGGCCGATCAGCGACTTGGTTGCGCTGATGGCAATTTTGTCCGCGCGGCTCTTGAACAGGTGCTTAATCGCTTTTACTTCCACTGCATCGCCGATCGAGGTGGATGTGGCGTGGGCATTGATATAATCCACCTGAGCCGGCGTCATACCTGCCGAGTTGAGGGCCAGCTTCATAGTGATGGCGACTTCTTCGCCGTCCTCTCGCGGAATGACCATGTGATAGGCTTCGCTGGTCGCGGCGTATCCAGCCAGCTCTGCGTAAATTCTCGCCTTCCGTTTCTTGGCATGGGCTAGTGATTCGACGATCAATGCTCCGGCCCCTTCGCCCATGACGAATCCGTCCCGGTGTCTGTCGAATGGACGCGAGGCCTGTTCCGGCCTATCGTTGAACTCACTGGACAGAGCCCGCAAGGAACAAAACCCGGCAAAGACCAATGGAGTGATACTGGCATCGGCTCCCACGGCAATTACCACATCGGCCTGTCCGGTACGAATGCACTGAAGGGCCTGGCCCAGGGCATGAGCGCTGGATGAGCAGGCTGTCGAGATCGTGAGGTTCGGTCCCTTCGCGCCGTGCGCCATCGCGACGATTCCGGAGGCAGAGTTAAGCGTGATCGTCGGTATGAAATTCGGGTGCACTCGGTTCGGCCTATGGGTTTTGAAGAGCTGAGTAATCTCCCGCTCACCCATGACCATGCCTCCCATGCCGGCTCCAACAATGACGCCGACGCGATGAGGCGCTTCTTTTGCCATCACCAATGCGGCATCGGCGATGGCTTCCTTTGTGGCCACCAGGGCAAATTGGGCATAGCGATCGACACGGTTGCTTTGGCTTGTCGGGAGGTATTGCTCAGGAGAAAAATTATGCACTTGCCCGGCAACCTGCGATCGATACTCCGTTAGAGGAAACGGATCGAGTGAGGGGATGGCAGAAACACCTGAGCGTCCGGTGAGAGCCGTCTTCCAGAATTCGCTGACACCGATTCCAATGGAAGACACCACTCCAAGACCGGTAATAACGACGCGTGAATTCATGCCGTAGTCTCCTTGGTACAGCTCAGGGGCTCTCTTTACTTACCGGAAGAAGCGAAAGCAGTCAACTGGTGATTGGGGGTTTTCCGGAGGTTTTTCAATGTCGGACTTTAAGCAAGAGGTAGAGCCCAAAGCTGGCAAAGAGGATATTGGCCATCCAGCCGGCAAGCATGGGCGCCAACGCTCCTCCGCGGCCCAGCGCAATCGCGATGGAATGAGTCGTCCAGTAGCAGAATCCGACGATGAACGCCTGGCCGATCCCCATGGCCATGCTTCCTCCGCGTACCCCGCTCCGCCGTAAACCCAGCGCAATACCGACCAGGACCATGATGATCGTCACGAATGGAAAGGCGATCCGGCCGTAGTAATCAGTCAGTAGCCTGGAGAAGGACACCTCTTTGTGTTGAAACCGTCCCAGGTAGTTTCGGATTTCTCGAAACGTCATTGTTTCAGAATTGCCGGCCAGTGATGTGGAGAAGTCGTCCGGGATCAGTGGAATGTCCGCCGGCTGGTCGGTAAAGAGGGTCAGGTCTACGGTGTGGTCAGGCGCAAATTCCCGGCGATTGCCATTCAGCAGCACCCAACCGGAGGCCGCATACTGCGCTTCTGCGGCCTCGATGACTCGGTTAAGGTGAAAAGCCTGGTCAAAATAGAACAGACGCACGCCGCGAAGCGTTTTCCCCCCGACGTCAATCGTGCTGACGCGCATGAGAGCATCTGCGTCGATGCGGGCCCATGGCTGAGGAGCTTGGACGGTCAATGGGATCGGCTTTTTTTCGATCTGGACAAGTCGAATTTCTTCAGCTTTTTCCGATGCGAGCGGAATGATCGCCGAGCTGAATGCCAGGAGTATCACAGCGAGCCCGCCGGCGAATAAGAGAAACGGTGAGGTGACCCAGAGCAGGCTGATGCCGCAGCTACGCAGAGCGGTGATTTCATTACTGCGAGAGAGCAAACCAAGCGTCAGGAGCGTGGCCACTAACACAGCGAACGGCACGACTTGAAACGAGATGGCAGGAATTTTGAGCGCAAAGTAGGCGAGCATCGGAAGCACGCCAGAATCGAAGCGAAGAAGCCGTCGGACTTTTTCGAAGAAATCGATCACCATATAAATGGTGACCAAGCCGGCAAAGCACATCAGAAAGATCTTGGCGTATTCACGCAGAATATAGCGGAAGAGAATTGTCATATGGCTATTGCCGGCTCATTTTTATGAACAGGATGATTGTCGCAACAATGAACACGATGTTGGGCATCCAGGCTCCGATGAAGGGGCTGATGAGCATGGTTGTCACAAGAAAATCGCAGGCAACATTCAAGACATAGAACACAATGATGATGAGAACGCCGACGGCGAATCCGCCGACCCGACCCGACCGTTTGGAGACAATCCCGACAGGCACGCCCAAGAGGCAGAACACCAGCGAAGCGGTTGGAAAGGCGAGATCTTTGTAGTACTCCATCAAGCGACGCAGACCGGTTGAGTCCTTTTCCCCGCCCTGCCGGATCATCGCCATAATCTGGTCGTAGGTCGGGCGCTCTTCGGCGGCCGCGTAGCTGCTCTGACTCAAGCTCAATTTGATATCGTAGCTCGCAAAGGACACGAGACGGTATTGATCGACCTGATCCGGACGGGTATGGATAACGCCATTGACAAGGCGCAAGGCAACCTGGTTGTTCGCCTGATCCATGAACACCTGATAGTCCTCCGCCACAATGATGCGCGGTTCCTTGGCGGTCCGCTCATCCGATACAAAAATGCCTTTCGTGGACCGGCCGTCGACAGCATCGGGAACATAAATCACCATGTGCGGAATCGGCTCGTTAAAGGTACCGCGCTCCAGCGCGAGAACAAGCTGATCCTTCAGCAAATTAAGCGCAACCTTCTTAAGATTTAATGAGCTCCAAGGCTGTCCCCACTGGGAGAGGACTAGAGTGAGACCGAAGACTGTCAGGGCGAAGAGAAAGACCGGTTGAGACAGGCGGAAGAGACTTAGCCCTGCAGCCCGCATGGCCACGAGTTCCTTATCGTAGGATAAACGGCCGAAGGCGGTAATGGATGCGATGAGTCCGGCGATTGGAAGGGTCAATACCAAGCCGGATGGCAACAGCATGGCGATGACCTTCAAGACCGACCATAAGCCTACGCCTTTGGACACCAGTAATTCGACAAGACGCAGCAATTCCCTCGTGAGCATGACGAAACAGAGCGCACCAAGACTCAGGCCGAACGGGGACAGTAGTTCGGTGAAAATGTAGCGATCAAGCAGAGTTCGTAGGATCACAGGGCTCTTAGGTGGCGGTGACACGAACACTATAGGGGAGTCCTGTCTGCTTGTAAACCTCGCGCATGAATCTTGTTTGTAAAAGAATCGCTTGACAGTGTATGAGCGCTATGGTACATGCAGCGCGGTTTTCCTCCACATGATGGGTCCCGTGAGCGATGCAACAATTGTGCAGGTGCCCGTCGGTTCTACCCGCCTGGTTCGACTTATATTACCTAGTCGTGTCTCAACCGCGGTTTCGTGGCTAGGGGGCTCGTTGCCCATGGCCATTAGGAAAGGAGGAGTGTTGTGAAGACAAAGGGAACAGTGAAGTGGTTCAACGATCGGAAAGGGTTTGGGTTTATCCGTCTTGATAGCGGCGAAGATGTCTTTGTCCACTATTCCGCTTTACAGGGGGATGGGTTTAAGACTTTAAAAGAAGGCGAAAATGTTGAGTTTGAAATTGTGCAGGGAGCGAAAGGCCCTCAAGCGGCCAATGTATTGAAATCAGCCATCGCCGCCTCATAAACAGGCACCAGCGCGCCTCCTGACGAATGGGCCTGTCTTTTCTGAGCGGACAGGCCCATTCTGTTGTCATAGTAGATCTGCCGCCTGATTCCTCCATTTTCTCGACAAAACCTCTTGATACTGTTAGCGTTTGCCTATTCTTGGGAAGAGGGACTTGTCTTGCCTCTGGATCGTAGCAAGATACTTCAGCAGGCTCAGCTGCTGGCTTCAAAAGGCCAGATTACGGAGGCTATTGCCGAATGGAAAAAGCTGGCAGCGGAAGCTCCCGCTGACGGCAGTATCCCTAATTCCATAGGGGATTTGTATTTGAAACGAAATGCGGTATCAGAAGCGAGCGCCGCATTTTTTCAGGCTGCGAAACTCTTCAAGGCAGAAGGAGCCACTGTCAAGGCTATCGCGACCTACAAGAAGGTGCTCAAGTGCGATCCGACCAAGTACGAAGTCTATCGCCATCTTGGGGATCTCAACGGAGAGCGTGGTCTCGTCAGCAATGCCGTGCAGGACTATCTTACACTGGCTAAGCAGTTGATCAAGGAGCGCAAACCGAAAGATGCGCTGGTGCTCTACCAGAAAATCGTCAGTCTTGACCCCTCTAATTTGAGCGCGCAGCAGCGCATTGCCGAACTCTGCCTCCAGGACAACCGGCAGGATGAAGCCACGGAGGTCTATCTTCAGCTGGGCCGTGAACGTTCGATGCAGGGTCGTCATGAGGAGGCGAAGGATGCCTATCTTTCCGTGCTCAGAATCGATCCGAAGAACAATGAAGCGGCACAGTTTGTTGAGGGCGTGAAGAAAGGAGGAACGATTTCGATCAAGGCTGTGAAGCCTGGGACTGCCGATTCCGCAAAAACCACATCATCACCGCCACTCGGTCCGCTCGACGAAGCGATACGGAGGATGGAGGAGAAACAGTATGCCGGGGCAGAAGCGATTTTAAACCAAATACTTTCCAGAGAGCCAGGTAACCCTCAAGTCTGTCAATTGCTCGCACGACTTCATTTACAGCGAGGTGATCTCCAGGTGGCGTTGGGCGAGTACCGATTTTTGGCCGGAGAGGCTCTGCGCGCGCAAGATCTTCCTCTTGCCGAAACCTTGATCAAAGAATTCCTGTCGGCACAACCGGACTCCGTGCCGCTGCTGGAGCTGAATGGAGAGTTGTGCGAGCGGCAAAATAACCATGCCGCGGCTGCTCAGCAATATGCCAGAGCCGTCGAACTGTTACTGGTGCATCCTGAGCCTGGCATGGAAGGTTTGCATGAAGAGCTATTTGAAAAAGTCCGGTTGCTCAGTCCGGATCCGGAATTGGTCGCTTCCCTGGCGGCAAAAATGAATGGAACGTCTATCGCTGCAGCCGAATCGTCGACGCAGGAATCTGCATCAAGTGGATCAAGCGCATTTTCGATTGAAGGCGCGGAGCCAGATGATTTCAGGCCGGCGCACTCACAACCTCAGCCCGAGCAAGCACTGAATTTTTCATTGGAAGGGGCTGAGCCGGATGCGACGAGTGTGTTTGTACATCCGCCTTCAACGGATGCTGCTTCAGTGCAGATGAATGCCGAGGTGGACGGCGACGAGACTCACGGTGCGGAGGTGCGACAGCTCGAGGCGGAGCACGTGACGGCTGGAAAGAACGCAGATGGTCAACAACCTATTGCCGTCGTATCGACGGTCCCGGCAACTCCGATGCCGGATTATGAAGCACATTTCACTTTGGGTGTCGCGTATAAGAATATGGCGCTCTATCCGGAGGCGAGGGAAGAATTCGAGATCGCACGGACAGGGGACACATTCTATCTCGATTCTCACCTGATGTTGGCGCTGTGTTACAAGGAGGAAGGCCATGTCCTCCAGGCAATTCAAGAGCTAGAATCAGTACTGTCAGACTCTCGCGCTCAAGGGACGAAAGGCCAAGCGCTTCGTTATGAATTAGGGCTGCTTTATGAGGCCGCAGAGGAGTGGACGAAGGCAACAGTGACGTTTCAGTCCATTCCTTCTTTTCACGATGTGCCGACAAGGCTTGCGGCGATCAAGAATCGAAACCAGTCTTTAGCCTCTCCGCTGCGTCTCGCGAGCTAGCCAGGCCGGACCTGATTCGGCGCCGATCTTCCACTCAACACTGCTGTAATATTGTCGAGACAGACGTGCCCCATCCGAATGCGGGTTTCCTGCGTTGCCGAGCCTAGATGTGGCAGGAGCACGACATTGTGCATCGCTACCAGTTCAGGGTGAATCGCAGGCTCATGCTCGTAAACATCCAGGCCTGCTCCCGCAATTGTTCCACGTTGAAGTGCTGACACGAGCGCTGCTTCGTCGATCACAGAACCACGAGATGTATTGAGCAGAATGGCGGTAGGCTTCATCAGGCTCAGCTCACGGGAACTGATCAGATGAGAGGTCGTCTCCGTGAGCGGGACATGAAGCGACAGGAAATCCGATCGCCTGAGTACCTCATCGAGTGAGTCACGGTTCCAGGCAACACCAGCAGGGGCTGTGACCGGCCGGCGGCTTGCATACACCACCGGCATGCGAAAGCCCTGGGCTCGCTGCGCAACGGCTTGGCCGATCCGTCCCATGCCGATGATGCCGAGCGTCTTATCTGACACATCGTGCCCCAGCATTTGCGTCGGCGCCCAGCCCGGCCACGTGCCGGTGCGGAGCCAACGGTCCCCTTCCACCACTCGCCGGGCGACCGCGAACAGCAAGGTCCAGGTCAAATCGGCAGTGGCGGCAGTGAGGACATCGGGTGTGTTGGTGACGACGATGCCACGCGCCTGGGCGGCGGCAAGATCGATATTGTTGTAGCCCACCGCGTAATTGGCCACGATTTTCAGATGCGGGGCGTTCGATAGCAGGGCCGCGTCAATGCGATCGGCAAGTGTGCAAATGACCGCCTCGGCCTGCGCAAAGGAGTTTGCATGAGCCTCAGGGGTTGGCGGCTGATCCGTGGGTTCGGTAATCAGTCGGTATTGTTCTCGGATCACGGCCATGATCGGATCGGGAAGTAGTCGCGTGACATACAGTGCGGGGCAGGTCATTGAGGACACTCCTTCAGAAACAGAGTCGCATTGTAGGAGATTTGCCATGCGCCAACAACTGTCCCTTGTGCTTCTCGCAACTGGTCGCCTAGAATAGGCTACCTTTTCATGACTGCGCCAACTCTCATCCTTCCGGAACGATCTCACGCTATCGCGACCGACCTCAGGGCTCGACTTGGCTCGTCGAAAGTCAAAGACGACGGGCCTACCCTCACGGCCTATGCCGTTGATGCCAGTATTTATCGCATGATGCCTAAGGCGGTCGTACTGGTCGAGTCCGAAGAGGATATCGCGCGCACGATTGACTATGCGGTAGCGCGAGGTATTCCTCTGACACCGAGGGCCGCCGGCACGAATCTGACAGGCTCTGCCATTGGGTCGGGAATCATCCTGGATGTCTCGCGGCTCAATAGGATTCTTGATCTCAACCGTGAGGAGAAATGGGCGCGTGTCCAGCCGGGGATGGTCCTTGCCGAATTGAATAAACAGTTGGCGCGCGACGGATTGATGTTCGGACCGGACCCCTCCAGCGGCGATATGTGCAAACTCGGCGGCATGCTGGCGAACAATTCGTCCGGGCCACATACATTGCGGTATGGAGCGGTTAAGGACAATGTGCAGCGGATGAGGATGTGCCTGGCCTCCGGGACATGGCTGGACGCGCAATCCTACGGACTGGACGATTCGGCACTTGAACGACTGCTTTCGATGATCCCGGCGCTGCGCGAGATTTTTGTCTTGGTGCAAACCCATGCGGATCTAATCCAGGCCAGGAAGCCGAGCGTGAGCAAGAACAGCAGCGGTTATAACCTCTTTGGTCTTGCCGATGGGCTGGCGGAGGGGCGGTTCGATCTGCCCAAATTGCTGGTTGGTAGCGAGGGGACCTTGGGTGTTGTGAGTGAAGCCAGGTTGTCACTTGTCGAGAAGCCGAAGGCTACATTGACCGCACTCATTCACCTTCGTCATCTCCAGGAGGTCGGCGAAGCAGTGCCGCGCCTGCTCGCGCTGGCGCCGAGCGCCTTGGAAGTAATGGATGCCAACACACTCAATCTGATCGGGCGGGCCAAGCATGGCGTGCCGGCTGACGCGGCGGCGACATTACTGATTGAATTAGAGGCCGATTCCTTTGAGGTGGATCTTCATGAGCGGGCCGAACAGATGGCGGCCGTCTGCCGTTCCTTCACGCTTGCGTCGGAGCTGACTCTGGCCTTCGACCCCGAACAGCGGGAACAACTTTGGAAAGCCAGAAAAGCGCTATACCCGACCCTCTATCGATTCGATCCGCAGAAGAAACCGATTAATTTTGTGGACGATGTGGTCGTGCGCGCCGAGCGGATCAGCGATTTGATCCAGTATCTAGAGGAGTTCTTCAAGGAGCAGCGGGTCCCCGTGGCAATTTTCGGCCACATCGGAAACGGAAACGCCCACATTGTTCCATTACTGAATGTAAATGATACCAGTGACTTTGAGAAGATGGTTCAAGCATATCATGAGATTCATTCGGTGGTCTTGGATCGATTCGGCGGGTCGATTTGCGGTGAACATGGCGACGGCCGTATCCGAGCCGAGTATGTGAAGAAGATGTTCGGGGAGGAACTTTATAACCTTTTTGTCCAAGTGAAAAAAGCCTTCGATCCCGACAATATCCTGAATCCGGGCATTAAGCTCAGTGACCGGCCCTTTACCGACCATATCGACTATACAAGGCTCTCTAAGTCCTGCGCGACCTGTGCCAAATGCAATTCAGTCTGCCCGGTCTACGATGTCTTCCAGTCGGAAGACATGAGTGCGCGGGGCTGGTTCGAAATCGTGACGGCCAAGGATTATAGCTATCTGAATTCCAAGCGAGTTGTGGAATCCTGCCTCAATTGCAAATCCTGCCGGACGATTTGTCCGGCCGGCGTGGACGTATCCGAGCTTATTCTGAAAAAACGGGCTGAACATCCTAATCGCCTGGCCGGTTGGATTTTCAAATGGCAAGCCAATGGAACAGGATTTGATTCGCTGCTACGACGGCTCGGTAAAACACAGCAGCTGTGGGATCGCCCATGGACCAGATGGATCATCGAGAAAGTGACCAGACCGGTTATGGCAGTACTGGCTTCGACGGCTCGATTGCCGCATGAGTTGTTATTGCCGAAACTGGCGGTGAAGCACTTGCGTGAGCGCTATACGGAATTGATCCCGACCGGTTCGAATCAGCCACAGCCGAACGGAGTGGCCTATTTTCATGGCTGTGCAGCGAACTATTTCGATGACGGTGTCGGCGATGCGGTGATCGGCGTGTTGCGGAAGCACGGCGTTGAACCGGCACTGCCTCCGCAGCGCTGCTCCGGGACGCCGATTCAAACCTACGGGCATCAAGATCTGGCGCGAGAGGGGGCCCGGTTCAACCTCCGGTCGCTGGCGCCGTACGAGACGGTTGTCACCGGCTGCGCTTCCTGTACGCTGATGCTCAAAGACTATCCTGCGTTGTTTGCCGAGGGGGAAGGGGACGAGCGTCGACAGGCGGAACAGCTGGCTAAAAAGGTGGTGCATATCACTGAGTTTGCCGCGCGTTCGCCGCAGCAGCCGGCAATGGGGAAAACTGCGGGAAGAACGAAATGCGTGACGTACCATTCATCCTGTCATCTTCGGGCTGCCGGAGTGACTAAGGAGCCGCGCAAGGTCCTGTCGTCATTGCCGGGCATCAATTTTACCGAAATGCCAGACGCCGATCGCTGCGCCGGCGGTGCGGGGACGTTCATTGTGAAAGATTATGAGACCGCTCAGAACATCTTCAAGCGGAAGGCGCGCGCGGTTGAGCAGTCAGGCGCAGACGTGGTGGCGACGAGTTGTCCGGCCTGCATGATTCAGCTGAAGAATGGCTTGCGCGATCGGGCGGAAGTCAAACATGTCGCACAGCTATTGCGCGAGGCCTACGAAGCCGCCGACTCATAGCAAAAAACGTGAAGCGTCATTCGTGAAGCGTATCTCGTTTGTGATGGGACAAAAATAATCACAGAAGTCTGACTGCACTGGTCGCGAAATACGCTTCACGAGATACGAGGAACGAGGATTCATGGTGACCATTCTGGTGCTCGGTAATACATTGCGCGATGCGGTCGGGGAGAATGAGATCGAGGTCGGCCTGACGGAGCCGACGACGGTGAAGAAGATGATCGAGGCGAACCCCGACCGGCTTGGCGGACTGCGCCGATTTCTTGTCGATAGAGAGACGCTTATCACGGTGAATAAACGAATCGGCTCGGAAGATTCGCCGGTCAAGAACGGCGACGTGGTCAAATTCTCATTTCAATCCCGTACCTCCTATGACGGGACCAGAGACATCCCTACATGAATGTATCGTGATGGTGTGTGCTGTCTCCCTCTGCATCGTCACCGTATCCATAAATCGAGAGATCTCCATGAGCAGTCACACGTGTCTGGAGTAGCACGACCCTGTGGAAATCAACGAGCCCCCGGCACATAGAGGCATCGGTAGAATCCGGTTGCCGCTCTATCAGCAAGTGCTCATCGCTGTGATGAGTGGCGGACTTCTTGGCGTGTTGTTCGGACAGGAGCCGTATCTTGGCGGCCTTCGCAATGAGCAACTGGGGAAGCTTGGTCTGATCGTCGTCTCCATCCTCAAGACTCTCGCCATTCCACTCATCTTCTTTGCGATCATTGACGCGCTGATCAGAACGACCATCCCCTTACGCCAGGGGGGCAAGTTGCTTGTTATTTGTTTCGTGAATGTGACGGTCGCGATGACGATCGGGTTGAGCATTATGAACAGTTGGCAGCCGGGCCTCTTGTGGTACGGGCATGTGGACGATCTACTCCACATCGTGCCGGAAACGAAAACGGCGCCGGCGTTCACGTCATCCAACCATCCGTTACAGGATCTCGCCGCCTATATTCCCCGCACCATTGCAGAGCCATTCTCTAGCCACAATATCATCGGGGTGGTGTTTCTAGCCCTTGTCATTGGTGTTGCCGTCCGTGTGCTGCATAACAAGTCGGCACAGACGGGTGGGGTTATCGACTGGGTTGTGCAGGCCATCCAGCGCATCTATGAATGGCTGGTGAAGATTCTCGGCTGGATCATCCTGATTGTCCCCATCGCCGTCTTCGGCATCGTGGCGCAGGTCGTCGGCAAATCCGGTCTCGGCGTCTTCTCGGTCTTGTGGATTTTTCTCGTGGCCATGCTGGCCGGACTCGCCATTCATTCACTGATCTATTACCCGCTCATCGCCTGGTTCATCGGGAAAAAATCGCCTAAGGTCTATGTCGGGCAGGGAGCCGACGCGATCATGACCGGGCTCTCCTGTAACAGCAGCCTCGCCACTGTCCCCGTGACGCTCCGGTGCCTTGAACGTATGAATGTGTCTGCACAGTCATCGCGGCTGGCCGCCTGTGTCGGGACCAATCTCAATAACGACGGCATCACTCTCTATGAAGCCATGGCTGCCTTGTTCCTGGCCCAGGCGCTTGGCTTCGACCTGACGGTTGGCAAACAGCTCGTGATCGTGGTCGCCTCCATTATCGCAGGAGCCGGTGTTGCAGGGATTCCCGAAGCAGGAATGATTATCATGCCGCTGGTCCTCACCGCCGCAGGCCTGCCGAACGAAGTGATCCTGGCTTCGATTCCACTCATTATGACCGTGGATTGGATCATCGCCCGCGCCCGCTCTGCCGTGAACGTCATGAGCGACATGCTCGTGGCGATCTTGCTCGATGCGGGACGACAGACAGCCCTCCACAAGTGACCGTACCCGGACCTTGTCTGCGTTAGCTTCTCGCATTCCGTCTGGCCGCCCTGTATGCTCGGCATCGCTATGGCTCGCTGGCTGCTCCCGACACAGGACCCCTGGTCTACACCGTTCGCCGAAACGTTGCTGTCGCAATTATCGTTGGCACCGGGCCTGCACATTCTCGACGTCGCATCGGGACATGGCATTCCCGCCTTCTATCTTGCTGAGCAGGTCGGCCCAACAGGACACGTGCTTGGCATCGATCTCAGCGCCGGCCAAGTCGCCCGTGCTCAGGCCATTCAAGGCACACAGCTCCCTTGGTTGTCGTTCGCATGCCACGATGTCCGCACGCTGCCGGATGAATTGCCCCTGTTCGATCGCATCACCGGAAACCTCTCCGTCATGTTTTTCCGTCCCAACCGCGAGGAGACCCTGCGAGGGTTGATTCGCCACTTGAAGCCCGGCGGCCAGCTGGTGCTGACCTTTCCGTCGCTCGGCACGTTCGACTCGCTGTGGCAACGGGTCGATCATGAATTGCTTCGACGAGGGCACAGTGCAGAGCGAGAACGTTTCCATGTTTATCTGGCCGAGCGGCCTTCAGCGAAAGATGCCCGTCGGTGGCTTTCGGCTTTCGCAATGATCGGCATTGCGGTGATTGAACAGCCGTTGGAAGTAGTCAGTGGGCCAGGCCGGGCTTTTCTGAATCATCCGTTGCTCCGCGGGGGATTCTTGGACGACGTGTACGAGTGTTTTGAGGATCAAAGGCAGGCAGACGACATGATGAGGGCGATCTCGGCGGACCTGGCCAGTTTCAGCCCGCTTATCGCCCTGCGCTGCGTGATGTCGGGCTGGAAGGCTGCCGCGCGCTAGGGTGCTCTTCGTTTGGCCTTCGCTGTCGGAGGGGCGGTGAGGGGATCGTCTGGCCAGTGATGCTTGGGATAGCGGCCGCGCAGTTCTTTCCGCACATCGTGGTAGGTGTTGCGCCAGAACCCGGCCAGGTCTTGGGTGACTTGAACCGGCCGTTTGGCCGGCGACAGCAGATGCAGCGTGACGGGAATCCTGCCGCCTGCCACACGGGGTGTATCCTGGCAACCGAACAGTTCTTGCAGCCGCACGGCCAGTACGGGCATCTCAGAGCCCTCGTAATCGAGTCGGACATGGGAGCCGCTCGGCACGGTGAGATGAGTTGGGGCGAGACGGTCCAGTTGCTGTCGCTGCTCCCACGTCAGCAACGCATGGAGCGGCGTGGCGAGATCCATCCGCCTGACGCGATCCAGCGTGGTGATGCCGGTGAGATAGGGACCGAGCCACTGATCGATGGTGTGCAACAAGGTCTCATCTGACAGATCGGGCCAGCGCGACTCACTCCCATCGGCTCGGCGGAGTAACTGGACGCGGGCGCGCCATTGCTGCAACTCTGGCGTCCAGCCCAGCGCGGCCAGTCCTGTCTGCCGAACTCCCTGCACGAGCGCAGCTGTGATCTGCGAAGGATCGGGTTTCGAGAGAGGCTGTTGTGAGAGTACGAGTGATCCTAAGAGGTGTTGTCTCGTCGCCCGCACACTCTGGGTCTTGTCATCCCATGCCACCGTCTCAGCCTCTACAATGTCTTGTTCATACAGGTCCGCCAAGGCAGTCCCCGATACCGGCGCGGCCAGATCGATGCGGGCCCATTGTTGCCCGCCGTCCAACTCAGCAATGACGAGGTAGTCTTCCGTGCCGAGCGGGTCGGGGCCGGCAAAGGAAGCGCCACGCCCATTGGCCATCAGATATCGTGACTCACCGCCGTCCTGCCGCTGGGCGATCCGGTCAGGATAGGCCAGCGCCAGCAGGAGCCCCACCTGATCAAGTTGATCCTTCGCATGTGACCGTTCTGCCGTTGTGGATCGGGCAAGCTGCCGGCGCCAGAGATCTGCCGTCCGTTTGATATGCTGGGCAGCGCCACGATCGATCGTCGCGCCGCCGGCTGGATCCTGTTGCCCATACAGGGCATCGAGTCTGATCCGGAGATCGGCATTCCGGCGCCCCTGATGGTGTCGGAATATATCGCGTTCACTCAGGAGTGCCGCGACGTCGCAGGCGAGAGTCGCCATGCGCAGAGACTGCGCCCTGAGAATCATATGTGCAAGGCGCGGATGCAGCGACAGTTCGGCCATCGCTCGTCCGTGAGGAGTGATGCAGCTGTTGGAATCCAGGGCGCCCAATCGGGTCAACAATTCTCTTGCCTGTGTGACCGTTCTCGAAGGCGGAGGGGTCAACCAGGATAGTTCAGACGGATTGTGTATGCCCCACAGCGCAAGTTCCAAGACGAGCGGAGTAAGATCGGCTTCCAGTATTTCCGGAGGTCGGCGAGGAGTGAGAGATAGTTGCTCCCGCTCGGTCCAGAGGCGGTAACAGATCCCCGGTTCCAGGCGTCCGGCTCGACCACGCCGTTGCTCAGCGGAGTCCTGCGTGACACGACTGGTCTCCAATCGGGTCAAGCCAGAGCGGGGATCGAACCTCGGGGCGCGTAACTGCCCCGCATCGATCACGACACGCACACCGTCGATCGTCAGGCTGGTTTCGGCGATCGATGTTGCCAGCACGATTTTTCTAACGCCCGGTTTGGCAGGTTCGATGGCGGCGTCCTGTAACGCTTGTGGCAAATCGCCGTGAAGCGGCGCGACAAGTATGTTCGGCCCAAGGGCTGCGTCGAGCAGCGTCCGTTCGATCCGCCGAATGTCCGCCATGCCAGGCAGAAAAACCAAGAGACTTCCCTGTTCGTGTGCGAGCGCCCGTCGGATAATTTGGGTGACGGCGAGGTCGATACGGCCGGAAACCGGCTGGTCCAGATAGCAGGTTTCGACCGGAAACATCCGGCCGTCGCATCGGATCGTCGGTGCCTGGCCGAGCAGTAATCCGACCGGGCCGCAGTCCAGCGTAGCCGACATGACAAGCAGGCGGAGATCCGGACGAAACAGCCGTTGTGTTTCCAGGCAAAGCGCCAACCCGGTATCTGCCTGCAGGCTCCGCTCGTGAAACTCGTCGAACAGGACCATCGCGTAGGCCTCAAGCGACGGATCATGCTGGAGCAGGCGCGTGAGAATTCCTTCCGTGACCACCTCGATTCGCGTCCTTGGTCCAACCTTCGTATCCAGCCGCATCCGGTAGCCCACCGTTTCACCGACTGATTCATTGAGTGTGACGGCCATCCGATGGGCTGCTGTACGGGCGGCCAGTCGGCGCGGTTCCAGCATGAGGAGTTTCTTGCCGTGGAGCCAGGAGGCGTCGAGGAGGGCCAGGGGGATGCGAGTGGTTTTGCCGGCTCCGGGAGGCGCGGTTAAGACCGCATTAGGCCTATCCCGAAGAGTTCGCAGGATTTCCGGTAGCACGGCTTCTATTGGCAAGCTGGACATGGTAGGGTTCAGCACTCCTTGCGAAGTGAGACTGTACCAGACTTGCAAGGATAAGGGAGCGTTTTTCGGGCATGGCACTCTATCGATGGACGGAAGCAAAACCCACGGATCCAGGCTGGTATTGGTTTCGTGGGCAGGCCCATGAAGCAGATCCGTTCATCGTGTTGGTAGATGCCGTGGGGCAGTTCCAATGGCCGGACGGCGGATATCAAGAAGTCGCACTGGCCAAAGGGGAGTGGGCAGGGCCGATCGAGGAACCAGAAGAATAGCTGAATATCATCCGGTCGTCCATCTTGCCTGCTGCCAGCGCACACAAGTCAATGACGCATAGGAATCACATAGAAAGGTAGCACTGCTTGTCTACGAAACACGATAGTACACAGGAACCCACGGCACCGGCAGCGACCGGATTTTCTCCGGGCTTTGCGGCGCTGGGCTTGGAAGCGTCCTTACTGGCCACCTTGGATGCGCTGGGGTATGAAGAGCCGACCCCCATTCAACGGGAAGCGGTCCCTCCGCTGTTGGCCGGCAAAGACTTACTGGGCCAAGCCGCAACCGGAACGGGCAAGACCGCCGCATTTGCGCTGCCGCTCCTTCAGCGTATCGCGCATGGGGTCAAACAACGCCCCGCTGCGCTGATCTTGGTGCCGACCCGTGAGTTGGCGATTCAAGTCGGAGAGGCCGTTCAGCGGTATGGCAAGGAATTGCGTATCTCGGTGCTGGCCTTGTATGGCGGTCAAGCGATCAGTCCACAGTTCCATGCGTTGAAGCGGGGTGTTGACGTGGTTGTGGCGACACCGGGACGGGCGCTCGATCACATTCGCCGTCAGACGTTGAAGCTCGCGCATGTGCAAACCGTGGTTCTGGACGAAGCTGATGAGATGCTCGACATGGGTTTTGCCGATGATCTCGATGCGATCCTGCTTCAAACGCCGGCGACTAAACAGACGGCCTTGTTTTCAGCGACGATGCCTCCGCGCATCAAGTCGATTGCGCACCGGCATCTCAAGCATCCCGTTGAGATCACGATTGCAAAGGAACCGGTAAAGGCCGGGACTGCGCCAAAAGTTCAACAAACGGCCTATGTTGTGGCAAGACAACATCGCGGCGCCGCCCTGGCTCGTATATTGGATGTGGCTGGCCCGAAGTCTGCGCTGGTGTTCTGCAGGACTCGTGTGGAGGTAGATGAAGTCACCGCGATGTTGAACGGGCGGGGCCGCCGGGCCGAAGCCATTCATGGGGGGATGAGCCAGCAGCAGCGGGATCGCGTGATGAGTGCATTTCGATCAGGCCAAACAGAACTGCTGGTTGCCACCGATGTCGCCGCGCG
The DNA here is from genome assembly GCA_002083405.1 of Nitrospira sp. SG-bin2. Taxonomy (GTDB): domain Bacteria; phylum Nitrospirota; class Nitrospiria; order Nitrospirales; family Nitrospiraceae; genus Nitrospira_D. The sequence goes on from LVWT01000056.1 coordinate 52,568, forward strand.
CGGCCTCGATATTCCGCACGTCTCACACGTGATTAACTTCGATTTGCCCTCTTCCGCCGAGGTCTATGTGCATCGAATCGGCCGAACCGGCCGGGCCGGCCGTGAAGGAGTCGCCATTACTATCCTCGATCCGCGCGAACAACGCCTTTTACGGAGCATCGAAATGCATACGAAGTCCAAGGTGGTCGTTGCGCAGGTTCCGAGCGTCGCAGATCTTCGAGCCACCAGGCTGGAACGGACTAAGGCAGCCGTGAAGGAGATCCTGGATGCAGGAGAATTAGAACCGTTCCTGGCTGTCGCTGAGGCGCTGGCGGAAGCCGGACGCCCGATTGAGGTGGCGGCAGCCGCGATGAAATTGATCCATCGCGCGCAGGGTGGCGAACAGTCAGAGCAAGAGATCACGGGTCCGCTCAGCCGCGCTCCTGAGCCCTATCGGCCTCAGCCCCGGTCTGCACCCTATCAGGCGGCACGCCATTCGTCTGGAGATCGTCCAGGACGTCTCATTATGCGGCCAGGGACGAGACCACCAGCAGGGAGAACAACGCAGAGTGCCGGCGAACCAGGAATGGCACGTTTGTATGTAGGGGCGGGGCGAGAGTCGGGCATCAGACCTGGTGATCTGGTCGGTGCCATTGCAAATGAAGCCAAGGTTAACGCCGGCGTGATCGGCGCCATTGAAATCGAAGAGCGGTTTTCGATCGTGGATGTTCCGGCCGGGATGGCCAAGGGAATCCTGGAGGCGCTCAGCCGGTCCCGTATCAAAGGGCGAAAGGTCCCCGTGCGTGTCTTCAAGGACTGACGGCTTGCCATTGTGCATCAACCAGTGAGGGCAGGGAGGCCATGAACACGAGCGAAGTAACTCCAGCGAAGATTCTCCAACTGGGTACTGGATTTTGGGGTTCGAAGACGTTATTGAGTGCGGTCGAGCTAGGTCTGTTCACGGAATTAGCCAAAGGTTCGCTTGATGCGGCCGCACTGGCTGAACGGCTGCGTCTTCATCCTCGTAGCGCGCGTGATTTCTTCGATGCGCTGGTGGCGCTGGGCATGTTGAAACGAACCGGCGCGCGCTATGGCAATACCCCGGAAACCGCCCGGTTCCTCGACCGCAACAAACCCTCTTATGTCGGCGGCATTCTGGAAATGTGCAACGCGCGGCTTTATCCGTTCTGGGGGACATTGACGGAAGGGCTTCGCACCGGCAAGCCGCAGAATGAAGTCAAAAGCGGGGGAGACTTTTTCAGGACATTGTATGCCGACTCTGAGAGACTCACTGGATTTCTCAAGGCCATGACCGGCATCAGCATCGGCTCGGCGCAAGTCATTGCCAAAAAGTTTCCCTGGAAGAAATACAAAACATTTGTGGATGTTGGTTGCGCTCAGGGCGGAGTGGCGGTCGAGATTGCCCTTGGGCACAAGCATCTGAACGGTGTTGGGATGGATTTGCCGGTTGTGCAACCGGTGTTTGAATCCTATGCGCAGGAGCGAGGAGTTGGGAAGCGGCTCCGATTCCATCCGGGGGACTTCTTCAAAGATCAGCTGCCAACGTGTGACGTCATCGTCATGGGCCATATTCTCCACGACTGGAATTTGGACGAGAAGATGATGCTGCTTCGTAAGTCATACGAGGCGCTGACACCGGGCGGGGCATTGATTGTCCATGAAGCGCTTATCGACGATGAGCGCAAGAAGAATGCATTTGGACTGTTAATGAGTCTCAATATGCTGATCGAAACACACGGTGGATTCGACTTTACCGGCGCAGATTGCCGTAAATGGATGAAAGAGGCCGGGTTCAAGCGAACGCAGGTCACTCCATTGGCAGGGCCGGACGGGATGGTGGTGGGATTCAAATGAGAAGTGGCTTGTGGTGCACAAGCCACGCGCCTGGCTGCCACAACAATTGATGGGATATAGCAACAACATAGCTGATGCAGAGCAGCCTCGGCACGGGGACACTGATTCGGAAACGAGCGTTAGGAATATTGCGAAACGTGTGCATGATTAATTTGTCTGGCTATGGTTCAGGTTCAGAAGACAATGGCTTCGCCTGCTCTTCTTGATTGTGAACCTGAGCTTTTGGCCTCCAGTTTCTGGCAAGGAATTGGGCCTGAGCGATTTGATCTCTAGTCATGTCGAGAACGAGCCGATCCCGCCATTTCGCCCCGTCTCTTTCCCCATAGGCTGCCGCCAGGTTGTACCAGAGGTGAGCTTGCACCAGATCCTTGGTCAAGCTCCGGCCCTTTTCATAATGGACTCCGATGGTCATCATCGCTCGTGCATGACCGTAATCAGCTGCCAATCGACACCACCGTAACGCCTCCTGATAGTCTTGGAGCATGCCACGGCCGATATCGGAAAGTACGCAGAGGCGATAGAATGCCTCCACATGCCGTTGCATGGCAGCCATGCGATACCATCGAACAGCTTCCCGATAGTCGAGTCCCATCCTCTCGTACTGCATGCCGAGATGATACTGCGCTTCGGCATCCCCTTGCTCAGCTTTGGCACGGGATTGCTCAATCGTAGCCACGAGATCGTGCACGTCCACGTACGGCGCCTTTGGTGGATCGATACATCCAGGGAGAAGGCTCACGGCCGTTATCATGGCAATCAGTCTCACGATGGTCATCATGATCCGCTATCCTTTTCTCAAGCAGCGTATGAGCTGGTCGGTCTACTCGCTTAGAAAGCTCTATACTGTAGCATAGTTTGTGTGTGCGATCAGAAGGTTCGGCGTTATTACCCTTCCATGTTCTCACAGACAAGATTAAAATTTGCCTCTTCACTTTTGCATATTTCGACATCCGATTGTGGAAGAAACGGCAGGAGAGATGCGCTGTACGTATTCAACCGGGTCGAGTGGTGTGCCGGGTTTTTGCTTGGCGCGGAGAATCACGGGAGGGGTGCTGCTTGGAGGGCTTTTGGTTGCTCTGCCTGTAGGGCCGGTCATGGCAGAGGGGGAATTTTCACCTTCTTCCGTCAAGACGGGCGTGCTCTTGGTCGCAAATCCATCCCTCGCTGATCCGAATTTTCATCACACCGTGCTACTCATTCTCAAGCATGGCCCTGAAGGTACAGCCGGACTCGTCCTGAATCGTTCCACCGATGTCATGCTGTCTGAGGTATTGCCCGATTTGATCGCGCTCAAGGGGAGCAGCCACCGGGTATTTCTGGGAGGACCGGTGGCGCCAACGCAGTTACTGGTGCTGTTTCGCCTGACGCACCCACCAGTCGACGCGCAACGGGTCTTCGATGGAGTGTATGTGGGAGGTACGCGCGCGCTCTTGGAGCGCATCGTTACGCAGCCCATGCCGACTGAAACCTTCCGGGCCTTTGTAGGATTTGCCGGCTGGGCGCCAGGACAATTGGAATTTGAAATGCACCAAGGTTCGTGGGGTGTGTTGCCTTCAGATTCCTTTGATCTCTTCGATAAAGACCCGGCCACATTGTGGCCGGATTGCCTGACTCGTCTTCATGCGCCCAGGCTAATTTCTAATTAGAGCGACCTCCCAAGAGCTCTCTCCTGACGACTGTGCACATATGCGCCGGGATATTGTGTTTCGGACGTACGCGGATCAGTAGCCCTGTTCAGCCGAATGAAGTTATCCATTTTACCGTGGCGCGCCCTGCCAAAGCATGTCGTAGCCGAGTTCCTTCGTGTCGGAACACATCCGTGCCAGGGCGGAGAACTTTTCCATGAAAAGCCGATCCGCATGCGAACGCTCATGCGCTTCAAATGAGTTCCAGTAGGTGACGATGGCATAGTGGGCATCGTCTGTCTTGGATTTCGTGAGCGACCCTTGGTCGGACAGAAAACCGGAGAATTTAAAGACTTGGCCTCCAAGGAAACCGCCTTTATCTCCGCCATAGGTTTCTTTCACGACCATGCACATTTCACCCACGGCCATCTCCACATCCTCGAAGCTCACGCCGGGTTTGAGGCTGACCGTATTGAAGAGCATTTTCGCGCCAAAGGGGAGCGTGATAGGGCCGAACATGATTTCCTCCATCTGTAGGATGTTAAAAATACTGCCAGCGCCGTCCCTTCATCTACTTGATGGGTTAGACAACCTGTTCACAAGGGAGGACGAACACGTGCAGTGGAAAGGCTTCTTCATTTTTCTGCGCCATGTGTTCCGTTCTGTAGCGGGTAAAGACATCAATCAGACGAAACGCAACCTGTTCAGGGAGTGCGGCGAGGATCATGCGGTTGGCGCCGGCCGACAGAGCGAAGTGGACTGTAGAGCCGGTCTCTCCCTTGCCGGAGACGTTATGGAGTTCGGTAAATCCCGTGACCTCATATTCTTTTAACAGTGCGTGGACCTGTTCCGCCATTGCTTCACGAAACACGATGAGCAACATTTTCATGAGTTGCGCTCCTATAGTGTTTGAAAGAGTTTGCTATCGCAGTCGCTCCCAGACCACCGGCAGTCATCTGGCTCTCATGGGAGAATTTGAAAAAGGACAAGCGCGGCATCGGTATATTCAGGTTTCTGTCGGATAGAGTTCCGGTGAATACATCGGTTCCACCCTCATCTGCACAGGAATGCTAGGTCGCAGGGTCATCAGAGGCTCCGGGAGGACCGGCTTCGTGTCGACTGCGCTGAGACGGACTCGCGATGCTACTGTCGCCATGATCAAGAGACCTTCCATTTCAGCAAAGGACTCGCCGAGACACCGTCGCGCGCCGCCGCCGAAAGGAATATAGCAGAACGCCGGACGGTTCATCGCGGCGTCCTCTGAGAAACGGTCCGGATCGAATCGATCTGGATCCGGAAACCATCGTGGATCTCGTTGCAGACTCCAAGGGCTCAGGAACACCATGGCGCCGGACGGCAGGTGCGCGCCGGAGGGCAGCCGGTCTTCCAAGCGGCTCACGCGGGTGTGGAGGAGCCAGGCGGGTGGGTAGAGCCGAAGCGTTTCATCCCAAATCATCTTTGTATAGCGTAGGTGTGGAATATTTTCCGCGGTCGGCAGCCGATCGCCCACGACGGTGGCTAATTCATCGGCCAGACGGGCACGAACCGTGGGTGATTGAGAAAGAAGCAGCCATGTCCATGTCAGCGCGCTCGCGGTTGTTTCGTGCCCGGCCAATAGAAAGGTCGTGAGTTCGTCCCGAATGTAGTCATCACCCAGAGGATGTCCATCAACGTCTGTTGCAGCCAGCAGCAGTGACAACACATCGTGCGTGTGTTGTGGCTGTGCGCGCCGGTCTTGAATCAGCTGCAGGATCATGGATTTCATGCGACGATGCCCTTGAGAAAACTCACGATGGTCTGCCGTTGGAATCCACAGCGGCAGTATTCTTGCGAATAGCGAGTCATATTGCTTTTTAATGAGGTGTTGGCCGGTTGTGATGGTCCGCGTCACCTCTACTGCTTCGGGCCCGATATCCTGTCCAAACAGAAGCCGCCAGATAATTGAAAGGGTGAGTTGAGTCATCTCCTGGCCGATGTCGATCGGAATGCCTTTCTGCCAACCATCGGCTAGGACGGCAGTCTTTTGAGCGATGAGTCCGGCATACGAGTGGACATGGTCCCCATGGAAGAAGGGGAGAAACAATCGGCGCTGACGGTGGTGGGCTGCTCCTTCTGCATGCAGCACACCCTGTCCGAAGATGCGGGATTCGACCGGGGGAACAGGCGCTTTCGTATAGTTATCTTGATTGGCGACCAGCACGTGCCTGACGTCAGCCGGATGGTTCAGCAGATACATCGCCGGGTCCGGGTCGCGTAAGAGCAGCCCGGCAATGCGCCCCATTGGGATCTTGACCACATCGCCATAGGCGTGGCAGCGCAACAGAAAGCCGAGGCTATCCCGGCGAAATTCAGAAAAGAATCCGAACCAGCGGGATACCGGCGGGCCAGAGATGGGCACGAATTGATGCGCGTTGTTGGTCATGCGACAGGTTTCGTTAACGCGGGGAGCATACTGCATTGCCCCGTATGTGCTGTCAATGTGTAGTCTGAACGGAAGCCCTAAATGGAGGCGTTGTCCGGCTGACACGATCGACTATATCTCAATCGCGTGGTCTGATCTTGGAAGCATCGCAGATTGAGAGCTTGGGTGGCACCAGGCCAGCATATGCTGAATCTACCGGATGATGCTCAGTTGCAGATTGGTCGGGGCAGGTGGAGGTGTTGGCGGAGGGGGTGGTGGTGGAGCGCCTGCCGGTGTATAGGCAGCCACAGCACTCTCACTCGATTCATTATTGGCTAGGTCATATGCCGTAAGGACATAGTATTGCGTCACTGCCGGAGTGCCGATGTCGAAGTTGGTCACTCGTCCCAATGTAGTAAGGACGGTTGTGGAACCAAATGCGCGGCCACAGGGAAGCTGTGTGCATCGGTAGACACGGTATCCTGCAAGGTCCGGCTCGCTGTTCGCATTCCACGTCAATGTCGCGCTCCATGCGGTGACGCTCCAGAGGATCAATCCTATCGCGATGGCGCAAACCCGACCCGTCAAGCAACTCAAACGGTTCATACTGATTCCGGCTTGGATTGTACTATTTGGTCGATGCATCATCAGGGCGAGACTCTTCGATGAGCGGTTTTGGGTAGTGGGTCATTTAGAAATAGCATGATCACATTTTCGTCGGGCAAAGACTGGTCAATAGTGAACAGGCGTCAACCAAGCCAGGGCGCCATACAATCAGCTGCACACTCTGTCTGCGGTGGCGTAGCGGAATTCAAACTGACCCGCTACCCAGTTTTTCTTTCGCTATAAAATCTGTCTGAGTAGGATCAGCAGACGAATGGCTCCACGAGAAACAATCTAAAGAGATAACCTAGCAAGGCATATGCCAATGCTATTCCATGCCTGTGCAGTGAAAGTGCGGCGGTTTGCGAGGCTGAAACTTGCCGCTCATGGCGTTCGGTTCAGTCTCCGTAGTCAACTACCTTCATAGTGCCGAGCTAAATATTGTGTTTCTCTGGTGTTAGCGCATGTAGGCGGTTGCCTGCGATTTACCAGTCGGCCGCATGAGATTGATTACATCTAATAGGCATGGTGAGGTGCTGTTTGTTGCCAAATTGCGTGGTATGGCTTTGAAGACTTAATGTCTTGGAAGAATATTGCCGACGAGTGAGAAGAAGCCACCAATCAATCCATCCGTTTATGGTAAACAGTGTTCTTTGGCAGGGAGTAAACAATTTGGTCAGAGATAGTCTGATACTGCTTTGCGATTCAACGTATGGAAGGAACCAGGCTCAGGTGAATTTCCCGTTGACGCCTTTGTCCTGATATAGGTACCCTGCAAAGCGTGCAATGCGAGTGTGGCTGGCAGTAGTTCTCGGGCAGCTGTCGTCCATAGCCACATGGGTGAGTGTTTTGGCAGGCAACGGTCTGCGTGATCTGATAACAAAGGTCTGTCGATCAAATTGAAGGAGGTCTATGCAGGAGTACGGGCTCTATTGGTCAATCGTGTGTTTGATTCTTGCGGTGTATGTGTTAGTCAAGGGAGTGACCGCTGCGATTCGTCGTCGTCAACTTGGTTCCGACTCTTTGATCCCTCCTCCGGCCTATGGAATCGCGGCATCGATGTTGCTGACGTTTGGGTTGGGGTTTTTAAAGCTTGAATTGCCCTGGTGGGGTTATCGGGCGGTATTTCCCGGCACGGCATTTCTATTTTTCGGCATCATTTATATGATCGGCCGTCGGCCATCGTCGACATGATTATGCGCGTCCGCTGATCGGCGCGAAGTGTTTGCCGCGCAGCACTCTTGCCTCAAGCTGTTGAATCACTCCTTCCAGCAGTTCCTGATGCGGGGAAACAAGGGATGGAAATTCGATGCCGATTCCTTCTGAGCCTGACCAACGCACAACGGCGCCTTGAATCACAATAGGAGTCTTGCTATCAGGAAGCGTGAGCAGAAGGTCCACCTTCATCCCGGTAAAAGCGGGACAGGTGCTTTGGACACGGCAACCTCTGCGGGAAAGATCATGCGATTTGCTGATTGCGTGGCGTTCCCTTCGGTGAATGAGAGTTCCGGAAAAGGAAGCGTGAAATCGCGGATGTTGCCGTACAATCATGGTCTGCTCCAGAGAAAGTGGGACACATAGAGTAGGCCTGCATTCCTTGTGCCGGTCTGATACCGACAGAACTCTTGAATTTGTCGAACATTGTCAAATATATTGAATAGTTATATGTGATGACGTAGATTGGACTTGCTCATTCCTGGACACTCGCGAAGGCCGTTTCAAACAGTCTGATGAATCCCACGATTGAAAAGCGCAAGTATCCGCGCCATCCCGTCACGATTCAAAGTGTCTTTTCTTCCGGCTCCATCAGAGGCGAAGAGGGGACCATTCAGGATCTCTCGTATGAAGGGTGCCGGATTTTCTCTTCAACGGTGCCGACTCCGGAGTCAATGATTGAGATCCAAATCAAGCCCCGTCATGGCCCGCCTGTTTTTGTGCCCAAGGCAGTTGTCCGGTGGACGGGCGAGTCAGCTTTGGGGGTTGAGTTTAAATCTGTTGCGGGCTACGAATCGAGCAAACTCGCGCGATTGCTTTCCGTATTCCCCGCATAGCAATATTTCGATGACTGGTCGCTGCTTCTTCGCCCGCCCATCGCTCTCAGTATGATATGCTGCACGGCGCCATGACTACCGATACATCTCTTCTCTCTGAGCTGTCCGCAGCGGCTGCGCGGCGGCGAACGTTTGCGATCATCAGTCATCCTGATGCCGGTAAAACCACGTTGACGGAAAAGTTGTTGCTGTACTCCGGACTGATCCGGACAGCCGGGATGGTGCGTGGACGCAAAGGCGGCAAGGCAACGGCATCCGATTGGATGGGCATGGAGCAGGAGCGCGGCATTTCGATCACCGCCTCGGCCATGCAATTTCCCTATAAACAAGCCGTCATCAATTTGCTCGATACCCCCGGCCACCAGGATTTTTCTGAAGACACCTACCGGACTCTCACGGCGGCCGACAGCGCCATCATGGTCATCGATGCCGCCAAGGGAGTGGAGGCGCAAACACGCAAGCTCTTTGCCGTATGCCGTCTGCGGCGCATTCCGGTTCTCACCCTGATCAATAAGATGGATTTGCCTGGCCGCCCTCCGCTCGATTTGATGACGGAGGTTGAGCAGGCCTTGAATATCCATGCCAGCGCTGTCAATTGGCCGATCGGATCGGGGAGCGAGTTCGTCGGGATTGTGAATCGAGAGAACAGTCATGTGGAGTTATTCAGCCGGACCGCTCATGGCGGGGCGACAAAGGTAGATGTTGATACCATGGCATTGGCAAACCTTGCACAGAGCGGCAGGGTTTCGCAGGAAGTTCTGGAACAGGTTCGGCACGATTTGGAGCTATTGGAGATCGCCGGGAATCCATTCGATCGGGAATTATTTCTCCAGGGAGAGGTCACACCGGTGTTTTTCGCCTCGGCTTTGACGAATTTCGGCATCGAGAGTTTCTTGGATGCTTTTGTAAAGCTGGCGCCATCCCCCGGCGCACGGCTGGCCGATGCCGAGAATGGATCGGAACTCTCCATCGACCCGATCGAACGACCGTTCAGCGCCTATGTGTTCAAGCTGCAAGCCAACATGAATCCAAAGCACCGCGATAGTACCGCATTTTTGCGGGTGTGTTCAGGACGATTCGAGCGGGATATGCTGGTCAAGCACCATCGCCTCGGCCGGGAAGTCCGGCTTTCACGGCCGCACAGTCTCGTGGCGCAGGAACGGAGTACGGTAGAAGAGGCGTTTCCCGGCGATATCATCGGCATCATCAATCCGGGGTTGTTCGCCATCGGCGATACCATTTCGACGACCGGAGGATTCAACTTCAAGCCCTTGCCGCAGTTCCAACCGGAGATTTTCGCGCGCATCCGCCCGAGCGACGTTGGTAAACGGAAACCTTTCGATAAAGGCATGTGGCAGATGGCACAAGAGGGAACTGTTCAGATTATGCACAGTCTTCACGATCAGGAGCCCTTGGTTGCCGCAGTCGGACGACTCCAATTCGACGTGCTGCAATATCGGCTGCGATCTGAATACCGTGTCGAGACCATGCTGGATCAGCTGCCGTTTACGTGCAGCGCGTGGCTGGATGGCGATCCTGCGACATTCAAGGCCCCGTCGGCGTCCATGATCGTCAAAGATCAACGTGATCGCATTGTTGTGCTCTTCGGAGATCAGCTGATGAAGTCCATCGCGCGGGATCGGAACCCCGGACATACCCTCCGAGACATGGGCTGACCTCCTCAACCCTCTGCCGCCCTGACGCAATAGCATCCCACGAACGCAGACAGAAATCCCAGAATTGCCCCACCTTTCATGTTCCGAGTATGATGGAAATCCTCAAAAGTGGACCTGTTACTTGTGTTGCCAGACCGGACGAGGTATCGACGGTGCTACCCCTGAGCTGCTCGTGATCGCCCCGTCAAGGCAGAGGATGGGAAAGAAAAAGCAGACCCCTTAAAGAATCGGCCGAAGCTGTAATGAAGAGAGGTGTTGATGCGTGTGTGGTTCATGCTCATGTTCATGCTGGTTGTCGGAGTTCCATCTGTTCAGTCGGAACAGCCTCAGGTGGAGATCGTCAAAATGCCGGCGCAACTTAACACACGGTACTTCGATCCCAAGAATCCGCCCGCTGACCGGCCGCCGCTCATAGGACCCGAAGAGGCAGTGACTGTTGGGGATTTCCTTTCCCATGCGTCCGTCGGTGGCCAGGTCATGCAGATTGATGCGACGCATGCGAAGGCCAGGATCAACCGGATTAAAGTGACGCTGCAACTCAACATGACGATCTGGTTGCCGGATAATCCGCAGCAGCGGACTGTTGAACATGAAGAGGGGCATCGGCAGATTTCGGAATATTACTATCGGAACGCTGAAGGGATTGCCAGGCGTATTGCGGAGCCCCATTTCGGCAAGACCATCGATCTGAGCGGCGCCGACTTGCGTCAACTTCTCAGCGCGGCGATAGACAAGATCGCGGAAGAGATTACTGTCGAGTACAAGAGGCAGATGCCGGTCGAATCGACACAAGCTCGATATGACGCCATTACCGAACATGGTCGCAAGGAGATCCTGGTGCCGGATGCCGTCGCCCAGGCGTTGAAGGAAACCTATCCGGAACCGGACAAGGCCGCCGTGGCGCTCGTCGACCGTCCTGACTATCTAGCCTGGAAGAACTTCGCACCCGGTGCGAGGGTGGTGTACGCTGCTAAGTACTGGAACCTGGCCGGCTCGAACAAATTCGTGGCCGGTCCGATCACTTCTCTCAAGGCCTATCAGTTGCGGGTCATCAATGATGAGGGCGTCAGGCTGTGGTTCAGCGAAGCTCCCACTGATCGGTATGGGAGGCCCATGCCTCCGAATGAATGGGAAGAAACCATCGCCGCTCAGTATGATTCCAATGCCGGCCCGTCGGCGAATCAATCCCGGTCTGCCCAACTGCTGACTCTCTTCCATCAAGCCGGCAATCTCGCGATGGGTGTCCAAACAACCCCCCGACCAATTGAAACCGGCGAAGACACGATTGAGGTCAATGGCGCGCGGATTGCGACGCAGTGGGAGTCTGCGACGTATGAGTACGACACGTCGGTGTGGCCGACCTTCAAAAATTGCCGTCTAGTCATCAAGCTCTGGACTAGCGCCGCCGTCCCGTCGGGGTTGGTTCGCAAGACCGAAGAGAGAACCTGCCCGCCGGGCGGGGATCAGTTGGCGCGAGTTATGGTTGAAACGTATCTCCAGTCGTTCGAGGGGTTTACGCCGACGGCGAGCAAGTGAGCCGTACAGGGAATGAAAGTGTAGCCCTGTAGTTAGGTGGTGCTCAATCGGCTGCTGGATGCGAGCACCCTCAGCATGGGCATGCTGAGGGGCCCTGGTACCCAGCTCATCCATTCGTCACAACCTCATCAGTGCCTCTTCAGAATCAGCGCATCCCCAGAGAAGGCCATCGAGTGATGGCTGCACTATTCATGTTCGCGGCAGAGTTGGCAAGGCATTTGTCGACGACCTGAAGAATAGGTCTGGTTGGACCTATTAATGGGACAATTGGCCATGGTACTATCCGGGCCGTTTTTCTCTGCGGAATCCTACGGAGCTTGCCTATGCGCATTCTGTACCGACCGGATTTCAGATCCCCAGCGAACGATTTGTTCAGCCTATCAGCCTGTATTCCACTAGCCTCTCGAAGAAGGAGTAATTTCGCATGAGTGATAGGAAAGATACAGCAGTGGACAACACCATTTCCCTGAACGTGAGATTGAAACCCTCCGAGCCCTCCGCCCATCCGCGCGCCGTGAACTATTCCAATGTCGGTGTGGCACAGGGTATCGCCTATCTGGATTTCGGCTTCATTGAGCCAGCGGCCCTGGCGGCCATTGCGAAGACCGCGAAGGACGGGCAAGCCGCGCCCGAGGGACTCGACGGGCATTTCGTCACCCGCGTGGCAATGGGCGTCGATGTGCTCGCGCGCTTACAGCAGCAGATTCAGCAGGTATTGGTGGGTCTACGGAATGCGCGGCAGGGGAAGAAGAAGGAATAGGGAGGTGACATCGTGTGCACGGATGTCAGTATGAAACAACGACGTAGAGGTTTTGGCTTGGTCTTGGGACTGATGGGGCTGCTAATGGCCGATCTGGCGATGGCGGAGGACAGAACGCGGCCACCCTTCGGTGTTTTTGAAATACTGGAAGGACAGGGTGTAGAGGTGTGCGAGGCCTGTTTAAAGGGCTTTGAAGCTGCAGTCTTAGCTCCAGATCCTGTCGTCTTCAGCGGTTGTGAGCGGACGTATGAGTTTGCCTTGGATTTTACAACCCCCAAGTGGGTTGAACTGGATCCTCTGGAGCATCTAGCCCTGGTTAAGCAGGTCATGATGTTTATCAGACCACCGGATCCCTCCCGAGGTATTGAAGGGACGATCTATGACGGTAAGAATTTTAGGCGAGAGATCCAGACGGAGGTGAAATATGAAAGACTCTCCATTTCTCTCGCAATGGTAGACATCGATAACGATGGACAGACTGAGCCGGTATTTCGCTATCGGTGGGGTATCTGTGGGAATCCTGGAGCTCCCTCCCCGTTCCGGTCGCTCATCGTGCTGAATCATGATCGCAAAGGGATTGATAAAACCAAAACGGAGGTCTTGGCACAAAATGACTCAAAAGAACGGAGACTACCATTAGGAATTGCCTCCGATAATATTTACGATGTTTTCTTGTATCGCGGACAGGTCTATTTCGATAGTTGGAACCGAAGTCGGGCCCCTACAGTTGTTACTGTGTACCTGCTAAAGGGAAACAGGTGAAAAATATCTGCAAGTATCGTTATGAAGGCCGGTATTGGTCTCAGACTCTAGGAGATACACCATGATCACGACGCATTCGATTGCCGATTATCGAGAGGCTCTCTACAACTTCTTGATCTCTCCTCCAATCGAAGGGTTTCGGCAAGGTCCTTATTTTGATTCCAAGGGACTGGTTACAATTGGCACAGGCTTCAATATTGAGACGGATGGTGATGTCCTTCGGTATGTCCTAAACCAGTTGGGAGTCTTTGTCGGCAAGTCGGATCAAGCTATTAATGCTGCGGTGAACGATTTTCAGCAGGCGATTGTAGGCGGGGAACAAACGGGGACATTCTGCATTTCTAGGC
>LVWT01000057.1 GCA_002083405.1 Nitrospira sp. SG-bin2
GCAGAATCTGTCCAAACAAGCGGAGCCACCTCTCCCTTTCCTATTATTTTCCCGTCTCTTCCCGTGCCTCCCTTAACCCGACTAACACTTGCCGGATCTGCTGCTGCAAGCGCGTGAGCGCATCCACGCCCATCGCCACGCGGGTGACGAGATGTCCGCCTAAGCCTTTCGGCGCTGACTGCCCGTCTTTCGCCGTCTTCGCAATGGCCGCGAGAGCGGCTGGCTCGATGAAGTCGAAATCCAGATAGGGAATGCCCTGTGCCACACTGAGGTTGGAATAGTTCGCGGCTAATGGATGGGCGGATTGTTCACTGGGTTTCAATCGTACGTTCAACGGAATGGTCTTGTCAGCCGTGTCACTCATGCGGGATCGCTCCTTCTGCGAGAAGCTAGTGGAATAGAGACTAATGGACTGAAGGAATGCGTCGTTGAGGATCTGGAATCCGATCGGCATAGGAGGCATAAGAGACCTGGCCGGCAAGATCAGGGAGGTTCTTGAAACCGGCACGATCCGCGCTTACGAAGAACTGAAGACTCCGCTCCGGCCGAAGGTTAACGACTGGTCGAAGTTTCCAGGGCTCTCAGATTCGCTGTTGACCTACCTCTACTTCCGGCTCGGCATCCGCACGGCTGAGCGACCGCAAATCACATACGGCGGGCAGGGCTTCGGGTTTCAACCGGTTGAGGGGAAGTACCTGCAGCGTGCTTCCCGTCTCGATCGACGCCGGATTGTCTTCTATTTCGCCTGCGCTGGTCTGTCGCTCTTTCATTCTGTCGGCGTAGGCCATGTGCAGTTGCTCGACAGCAGCAGAAACGGCCAACAGGCCTTTCGCCGCCGGGGACTGGGGAGCATATTCAATGACGGGCAGGAACTTCCGGACGGCCTGGCTGACGGCCGGATCTTCGGGGATCTCACCGAGCATCATCAAATCGCCGCCGACGTAGTCCTGAAGAATCTTGCGGAGGTAGAGCACATTGACTTGAGAACGGCCTGACGTGCGATTGATGATGAGACCGGGACGGAACGATCGCAATGCAGCAGCCGCCACATCACGCCCCTCTGCGTCGGTGGCACCCGCGACCTCCATGACCTCCTCCACGCTCGTGAAATCACGATTGGACAGCACCTCGGACATGGGACTGCGCGCAAGAAAGCAGGCCAACACGCGGCGGATCGCCGCCAGCTTGATAAATCGATACAGATCCAGCACCGATGTCGGCTCAGGAGTCGCCACGGTCAGGTGGATGTCGGCCATCAGAAAGAAGTCGAGGGCGTGGTAATGGGTGCCGGCCCCGATGTCGAGAATCACCACATCGGCATCCAGATCGCGGAAATGTTTCATCAGCCGCTTCTTGCGGGCATAGGCCATATTGGCCGTGGCCAAGGTCTCACCGGTACCGGCAATCAGGCCGAGATTCGGATGAAATGCGACGGGGATGGCAACGTCATCCAATCGATCGACCCGTTTATTGAGAAAATCCGTCAAGGTCACCGACGGATTCAATTCTCCAAACATGATGTGGGCATCGGCCCCGCCCACATCAAGATCGGCCAACAGAACCTTGCGGCCCGCCTTCGCCAATGCCAATGCGAGGTTCACCGAGACAATGCTTTTGCCCACACCGCCTTTGCCGGATGCCACTGAAATGAGCGTTGCCATCGTGTTTGCCGTTTCGTTAGTGAGGAGAGGTGCGCGTCATTGAGAGCGAAGCCGCCGTGATGGCGACTCCTCTGACGACGTTATTGTACTGGCTGACAGGTAAATGAAAAGAAAATAGGAGATTCCACACGGTCAGATTCGTAAAAACCAACCTGACCCGGAAATATCATGCACGGCTCCGTCAGGGACACAGTCCCGGGGAAGAACCGTCGGCATGATGGGAGATCGATACAGCGTGGACCGAAGACTTCGTGAATGCAGATTGGACTGAAGCGCCTGGACGCGGTTGACGCCGCGTCCAGGCTAATCGCAATAGAGGATTTTCGATTGGGGCCGGCAGGCCATAAGGACTGCGGTTAGACCGGCTTCAACTCCTTGAAAATTTTCCAGCTCTTGAGCAATTCCACCGCTTTTTGCAGCTGGATATCCTGCTCCAACGAGATGTCGCCTCCTGCCTCCGGCGAGGGGGCCGGCGGAGTCGTTCCGCTCTTGGGAGTCGCCTCATCCGAAGGCTTTGCGGCAGGCGGAGTCGCCTCTTTTCCTGTCGAGGGCTTTCCGCCTTTCAAGTCCGCATCCTTCTCGCCGTGGCTGCCTTCTGCCGACTTCGGAGCGGCCGATGTCGGAAGCTTGACGACGATGTCGGGGGTAATCCCCGTTGACTGAATCGACCGCCCCTTCGGCGTGTAATACTTCGCCGTGGTCAGCCGAAGCCCTGAACCGTCTCCGAGCGAAAGAATCGTCTGAACCGATCCCTTGCCGAACGAGGTCGTCCCGACGATCACTGCCCGCCCCCAATCCTGGAGGGCGCCCGCCACGATTTCCGACGCGCTCGCCGACCCCTCGTTGACCAAAATGATCACCGGAAGGTCTTCGAGCTGATCCTTGGATTTTGAGAGCCATTCGTCCTTCTTACCTTCCCGGCTCTTGGTATAGACGACCATTTTGCCGTTCGGCAGAAACTGTTCGGAGACATCGACGGCGGCGGTCAACAGCCCGCCCGGATTGTTCCGCAAGTCGAGAATGGCGCCCTGGACCTTTTGCTCCTTGAACTGTTTGATCGCTTTGGCCAAATCACGCCCGGTCGCCTCCTGGAACTGCGTCAGCCGCACATAGCCAAGATTGTCAATGACCTTCGACTTCACGCTCTCGATCTTGATCGTATCCCGGACCAACGTGAACAACAATGGATCCGTTGTGCCTTCCCGCTGAATCGTTAAATTGACCTTGCTGCCTTTCGGCCCCCGCATTTTCTGGACGGCATCCATCAATGTGAGATCCTTGGTCGTCTCGTCATTCACCTTGACGATAAAATCGCCTGCCTTGATTCCGGCTCGATGCGCCGGCGTGCCTTCGATGGGCGCAATCACAGCCAAGCGGTTTTCTTTCACGCCGATCTGAATGCCGACGCCGCCGAATTCGCCCCTGGTCTCAACCTGCATCTCTTTATACATTTCGGGCGTCATATAAGCGGAGTGCGGATCGAGGGTCGCCAGCATGCCGCGGATGGCCCCTTGAATGAGATCCTTCGGCTTCGTCTCGTCGACGTAATGCTTCTGGACTTGATTCAGCACTTCGGAAAAGGTCTTGAGCTCTTCGTACGTTTCTCCGGCATGGCCGGTCCGCTCCCACCCCTTACCGAGAACCACTCCACAAAGTAGCGCGAGCGCGATCATCGGCCCGACCACCCAAGACTTCCTCCGAGGCTGCTGTTCCATCATCATGTCCCTTCCATGAAAATCAGACCGCGTCGAACGCGTGTGAGTTATCGCCTTGCCAGCCACTGAAGAGGATCCACCGGCTCGGCTCCTTCTCGCAACTCAAAGTATAGAGTATTTTCTCCAATTACGCCCGTATCTCCCGTCTCGCCGATCGCACGACCTTCGGCAACCTGTTCGCCCACTTTGGCCAGGATCCTCGACGCATGGGCATAGAGTGAAAAGAATCCATTGGCATGGTCTAAGATTATAACGAGTCCGTAGCCTTTCAACCAGTCCGCATACACCACCGTGCCGGGCATGACGGCATGGATGAAGCTGCCCTCTTTTGTCTTGATCTCAATCCCCTTGCGCTGGACATAGGTATTGAACGTCGGATGTTTTTGCCGCCCGAAAAAGGAGGTCACCTGCCCATCGGCCGGCCAGGGCAACGCGCCCTTCGCCCCGCGTGAAGGGGAAGGAATCGTCGCCGGACGCATCGCAAGAGTCCGCCGTCGGGTTTCCAACTCTTGCAACAAGCTGTCCACCCGTGAAGCGGAACGCTCAAGTTCCTCAACCGTCCGATTATAGGCGTCCTTTTCCAGGGTGATCTTGGTGAGATAGGATTTCTTCTCCCGCTGAATCACCCGAATATCCGCCAGCTTCTTTTCAATACTGTCTTTGAACGCGACCATCCCGGCCCGCGCCTCCGCCCGCTGGCGTTCCGCCTGTTCCATGCGCGCCATGTCGGTCCGGAACGCGCCCAACAACTCATAATCTTTTTGGGACAAGGTGGAAAGGTATTGCCGGCGCCGCTGGAAGTCTGCGTAGGTATCGGACGTCAGGAGCGCTTTCATATACCCGAACCGCCCTTCCATATACTGCACGCGCAGACGCGCAAGAATCGCCTCGCGCCGATCCTGAATGCCGTCCCGTATCATGCCGAGCTGTTCCGTAATGTCTTCGATCTCCCGGTCCTTCTTCCGCAGTTTCTTGGTGATGTCCTGATGGTCCTGACGGTGGCGGATGAGCCGCTCGTCCAGGGATTGGATGCCCTGCAGAATCGATTCCCGTTTCTTTTCGGCTTCATCCGCCCGTTTTCGTTTTTCTTCGATCTTATCTTTCAGCTGTTCCAGCGTTTTCCGTTCCCGCTCGATTTTTTCGGTGATGGGATCGTTCGCGGCGATCACGGCGGATTCCCACCCGCCCCACACCGCCACACACCAGACGATGACTGCGAGCGGCTTTTTCACCCTCGCCCCTCTCCGAACCGGCGCAGCGACACAACGCTGCCGGCAACACCAAGCCCCATCCCCACCGCGACGAACGCCACACAGATCGACAGCGGGAAAAACGACACCATGTTCTCAATGCCCTGAAAACGGCCGGCCGAACTGATCTGCTGTCGAAACAGCTCAAACCCCAGCTTGAGAATCCCTAACGCCAGCGCGCTGCCGCAGGCCCCTAAGACGGCGCCCTCAAGAAAATACGGGATCCGGATAAAGGCGCGGGTCGCCCCGATCAGGCGAAGAATTTCGATCTCTTCCCGCCTGGCAAACAGCGCAAGCCTGATCGTATTGCCGATGATGGTGACGGCGGCGGCGGAGAGGATCATGCCCACGCCGATCGCCGTCAGCTCGATGTACCGAATGATCCCGGCTAGCGCATCGATCCATTCTTGGTTGTAGTCGACCTTCGCGACACCGGCCATCGTCCGTGCCCGTTCCGCCCAACGGCTCACCGCATCCGGCGACTGATAGCCTGTCGCCGGAGTCACGATAAAGGATGCGGGAAGGGGATTCTCGCCGAGCCCTTCGAGCAGATGGGAATCGGACGGAAATTGCGCGCGAAATTCGCCCAGCGCCTGCTCCTTGGAAATGTACCGCACGCCGGCCACCATCCGGTCGGCCTTGAGCCTGCCTTCGAGTTCCCTTGTCTCCTCGCCTGAAATCCGATCGTCCAAATAGACAATGATCTTGATGTCCTCCTGCAACCACGCCGCCGCGTTGCGGAGATTCACATACGATAAGAGAAAGATCCCGACGCAGGCCAGCGTAAAGGCCGTGGTCACGATCGCCACCACCGTCGTCGTGCGGTTCGTCCGCAAGTTCGCCCAGGCCGCCCGGAAGAGATACCAGAGCCATCTCATGCGTCCACCCTGTCTCCTCCCCGCTGCTCCGGGATCAGCACGCCCTGCATCAAAGTCATCACGCGCCGGTTGACCAGCTTCATCACGTGCGGATCGTGCGTCGCAACCACCACGGTCGTACCGCGGGCATTGATCAGCTTGAAGAGTTCGATGAGCTCGGCAGTCCGTTCGGGATCAAGATTGCCCGTCGGTTCGTCCGCCAGGAGCACGACCGGCCCGTTGACGATCGCCCGGGCGATGCAAACCCGCTGTTGCTCGCCGGTGGAAAGACTGTTGGGCGATTGGTCCTTCTTATGATCCACGCCGACCGCCCGCAAGGCGTCCATGACCTTGCGGCGAATATCGGCCTCGGAGGACCGCTGCACGATCAACGGCAGCGCGACGTTTTCGAACACAGACTTTTTCCCGAGCAAGCGAAAGTCCTGGAACACCGTCCCGATCTTCCTGCGAAGATACGGCACCTCCGACTGTTTCAGCCGGCTGACGTTCTTGCCCTGAACAAAGATTTGCCCTTCGTCCGGACGCTCCTCGCCGATCAGCATACGGAGCAGCGTAGACTTTCCCGCCCCGCTCGGCCCCATGAGCAACACGAACTCTCCCTTTTCGATTTCCATCGTCACGTCGAACAGGGCGACGCGGCGGTCGTAGCTCTTGGAAACATGGATCAGCTGAATCATGAGATCCTTGCCGAGATCGTTGAGCACCGCCTACCGCGGCCCCCGGTCGGAAACCTCAAACGCATTTTGGAGATGTTCGATCCGCCCGCCTTCGGACGGCCGCCCTTGCACCAACACGACATCGAACCGGCAGAGTGTATCCGATAAGTGGCGCTGGGCCAAATACTGCGACGCCACACTGACCAGTTTCTCCTGCTTGCGCCGGTTGACCGCCAGCAAGGCGCCGCCGAACGCGTCCGTCGAACGGCCCTTGACCTCGACGAACACCAGCACGCCATGATCCTCGGCCACAAGATCCAACTCACCCAGCGAAGTTCGCAGATTGCGCTCCAGGATCCGATAGCCTTTGGCCCTCAAGAATTGTTCCGCCCACGATTCACTGGATTGACCGAACTGATGCCGCGGGTCCTGCCGATCGGATGTCGTCATGACGCTCGGTTCGGCACGATGGCCGGCCCTGCCATACTGAGTTCGGTTGCCGGCGCAGACAAAATCGCCTCCCGCACCGGAGCAAACGTCCGGCGGTGAATGGAGCAGGGCCCGAACTGCGCCAGCATCTGCAGATGCTCTGCCGTGCCATAGCCTTTATGCGACAGAAAATTATACTGCAGGAACCGCTCATGGTACGCCGCCATGAGACGATCGCGGGTCACCTTGGCAATGATCGATGCAGCTGCGATCGAGAGGGACAGGGCATCGCCCTTGATAATAGGGCGCAGCGGAATTCGGACTTCTGGAAGGATGACGGCATCAGTGAGCAGATAATCGGGAGAAGGAGCCAGGTTTTCGATGGCTCGCCGCATGGCGAGACGGGTGGCTTCGAGAATATTGAGGGCATCGATCTCGCCGGCATCGGCGACGCCGATCCCTACGCCCACTGCTTTTTCAAGGATCGCCGGATACAGCCGCTCGCGTTCAGCCTCGGACAACTGCTTCGAGTCATCGACTCCCACCAGCCGGACGTGCACCGGTAAAATGACTGCTGCAGCGACGACCGGACCTGCGAGAGGACCCCGCCCTGCCTCATCGATGCCCGCGATACGGCGATACCCACATCGCCTGGCCTCTTGCTCGAACTCGTCGGCAGGCCCCATCAGGCGCGCTCCCAAACCAGATCCTCTGCCGAAGACACCCGCCCTGTCCCGGCTGGACCGATTCAACGGAACGATTACGCCTTTGCCGCCTCTGCTGGCGCGGCAGCCGGCTGCTCGGCCGATTTGCTTTCTGCGACAAACTCGCGCTCTTCCACTTTGGCGAACCGCCCCTTCTTCCCGCGAAGATAATAGAGCTTGGCCCGCCGAACGCGTCCCTGACGGACGACATCGACCTTGGCGACGATCGGCGAATGCACCGGGAAAATACGCTCGACACCGACTCCGTAGGACAGCTTGCGAACCGTAAAGGTCTCCGTATTCAAGGAACCCTTACGGGCGATCACCGTGCCTTCATAGACCTGAATGCGTTCCTTGTCGCCTTCGACCACCTTGACGTGGACCTTGACGGTATCCCCGATCTCGAATATCGGAGCTGACTTCTTCGTATAGGACCGTTGAATACGCTCTAACTGATTCATGACCTCACCCCTCCTCCAGCATCATACATCGGCACCATTGAGACATCTTCACTCATCAATTCATTCAACAACCGCTGATCTTCATGTGTGAGCACGCGATCTCTCAAGAGATCAGGACGTCTGAGAAACGTGCTGCGCAAGGCCTGCTTTCTGCGCCACACACGAATCGCTTCGTGATGCCCGGACAACAACACGTCCGGAACACCCAACCCTCGAACCTCCGCCGGCCTGGTGTAATGCGGATACTCCAGCAACGAGTCTGAGAACGACTCTTCGCTCAAGGACTCCGGATCGCCCAAGACGCCGGGCACCAACCGCGCCGCTGCATCGATCAACACCAGCGCCGGCAGCTCGCCTCCGGTCAGCACATAGTCGCCGACCGACACTTCTTCCGGCGACAGCGCCGTTCTGACACGCTCATCGATCCCTTCATAATGACCGCAGAGGATCACGATGCGGCGCTGCTCGCGCGCAAGATCTTGCGCATAGGCGTGCGTAAAGGGCCGGCCCTGGGGCGATGGAAACAGCAGGCGGATCTGTCCTCCGCTCGCCTCCGTCTCTTTCACCAACGCATCGACCGCGCGCAAGATCGGCTCGGCCTTCAGCACCATGCCTGCGCCGCCGCCATAGGGCACATCATCGGCGACTTTGTGGCGATCCTCGGTGAAATCGCGGAGATTCCGCACCTTCACATCGAGAAGGCCCTTGTCCTGCGCGCGCTTGAGCATGCTCTGCCCCAAGACAGGAGCCACCATGTCCGGGAACAATGTCAGTACATCAACGCGCAGCATCTTACCCATCTATTCCATCGATCATACGAACAGTCATAAGCCGATGTTCGAGATCAACCGCGGTCACCCACTCTTTGGCCGCTGGAATCAAGGTCTCCTTGGCGCCTTGGCGAACGACGAACACATGGCCGCCCGGCAATTCCACGATCTCTTCCAGCACGCCGATCGGTAGCCCCTGATCGGTCTGCACGCCGATACCGACCAAGTCACACTCGTAGTACTGACCGGCCGGGAGCATGGGCACAATGCCGCGAGGAGCCTGAATCAGACTGCCGCGCCATAGCCCCGCCTCTTCCGGCGAAGTCAACCCGGCAAACCTCACGATCAACCGCTCTCCGGCGCGCCTCACATGGGTCACGCTGGTGTCCATCGTCTTGCCGTCTTTTGCAACCAGACTCACGCTGGTCAACGTCTCAAACCGCCCGGGCACGTCGCTCAGCGAACGAACCTTGACCTCGCCCCTGACGCCAAACGGCCGTTCGACCAGTCCTACCGTCACCGTGTCGAGATCGCTCACCATACACAACGCGAGCTACTTCGCAGCAGTCGCCTTCCGCGCGGACTTTTCCGCCTCGAACTGCTTCCAGACGCCGGCCCGGCGAAGCAAGGTTCGCACGGTGACAGAGGGCTGCGCCCCCTGATGCAACCACGTCAGGACGCGGTCCTGCTTGAGCTCCGGGACACCGGCGGCCTTGAGTGGATCAAAGATCCCCAGAATTTCAAGGAACCGGCCGTCCCGGGCCTTTCTTGAATCGGCGGCGACCAGCCGATACATCGGTCGTTTGTGTCTACCTGTCCGAGCCAGTCTTAAATGAACAGCCACACTGTCCTCCTTCTGAACGATACGTTCAAGTTTAGGTTACGGCTGAGTCCAAGAAGAAAGCCGATTGCGATCTCGACCTCAGCCTTGACCTTTGCCTACGTCATTACATCGAGCGCATGAGCTGGGCGAGATGCCGCCGCCCTCCTGCGCCGGTCATGGCCTTTGCCAGTTTTTTCGCCGAGAGAAACTGCTTGATCAGCCGATTCACGTCCTGGACCGTAACGCCGCTTCCACGTGCGATCCGTTTTTTCCGGCTTCCGTTGATGATGGTATGGTCCCGGCGCTCGCGTATCGTCATCGAATCGATCATCGCCGCCACCCGGCCCATTTCCCGCTCCGGCTTATCTCCCTCGATCGCGCTCTTGAGCTTCTGCCCGCCCGGAAGCATCCCGAGTATCTGATCCAACGAGCCCAGGCGGCCCATCTGCCCCAGCTGGGCGCGAAAATCTTCCAGCGTAAAGGTATTGCTCGTCAGCCGCCGCTGCGCGACTTCCGCCTGCTCGCGGGAAATGCTTTCCTGGGCTTTTTCAATGAGCGACAGCACGTCGCCCATGCCCAAAATGCGCGACGCCATGCGATCGGGGTGAAACGGCTCGAGCGCATCCAGCTTTTCCCCCACACCGAGAAACTTGATCGGCTTGCCGGTGACGGCCCGAATCGACAAGACCGCGCCCCCGCGCGCGTCACCTTCCACCTTCGTCAGAATGATGCCGGTCACGCCGATCTTTTGATCGAACTGGCCTGCCATCGTCACCGCATCCTGACCGGTCATCGCATCGGCAACCAGCAAGACCTCTTGAGGAGCCACCGCCGCCTTCACTGCGACAAGCTCTCCCATCAACTCATCGTCGATATGGAGCCGACCTCCCGTATCCAGCACGACCAGATCGAACCCCTGCTCCCGTCCCTGCTCGACGCCGGCCCGGCAGATACGCACGACATCCGATTGAGAAGCCTGGGTCTGATCGGCGCGATACACATCGATCCCAAGATCGCGTCCCAGCGCGCTCAGCTGTTCACCGGCCGCAGGCCTGCGCGGATCGGCCGCGACCAGGAGTACCCGCTTGCCCTGCTGTTTGAACAGGCGGGCCAGCTTGCCGCAGGTCGTCGTCTTACCGGCCCCTTGCAACCCGACCATCATCACCACAGTAGGCGGCTGCGAGTTGAGCGCCAGCCCCGAGCGCTCGCGCCCCATCATGTCGCTCAGTTCATCCCATACGATCTTGACGACCTGATGGCCCGGCGTCAGGCTTTGCAGCACCTCCTGCCCGATGGCCTTTTGGCGGACACGCTCGATGAACTCCTTCACGATCTTGAAGTTGACGTCGGCTTCGAGCAGGGCAAAGCGCACGTCCTTCAACGCTTCAGTGATATTCTGCTCCGTGAGCACACCCTGCCCGCGAAGTTTCTTCAGAACCTTTTCAAATTTGTCGCTCAGCGCGTCAAACATAGGACGATATAGAACGAAGCCATCTTAGCCTTAGCCAGATCTCCGATCGCCTCGAAAAATCTAGAAAAAGAGCATCGGTGAGTGTATAGAACCGGGGAATGCAAGTCAAGGCAGTACCGGGGCTGTATCAAGTCGGCAGATTTGTTGACTTGCCGGAAACCTTTCGATATGGTGCCTTGACCGTACCGCTGCCACAATGTCTCGTTTCGCAAATGGAGGATCCGCGCGCCCGTGCGAAAGTCACCGTGGGTTCTGTTTGTCTTTATCATTATCGGCGGGCTGCTTGGCGGAATTCTTGGAGAAATCCTCCACGTCATCGCGCCCCAGGGCACGATTCAAAACATCTTCTCCACGCACTTTATGCCGGGCCTCAGTCCTCCGCTCACGATCGACTTGGTCTTGATGAAACTCACCTTAGGGTTCAGCCTTAAAGTCAATGTCATCAGTGTGTTGGGTATGTTCGTCGGGGTCTATTTCTACAAGCACGTGTAGCGGGCTACGACTTCACTTCAAGGTCTTTCAGCTTCAGCGCCCGAATCTGATTACGCAACTCAGCCGCCCGTTCGAAGGCCAATTCCTTGGCTGCCGCCTTATTTACGACGGCAACTCAAGGAGAGCACGAACTTCTTGGCCGATTCCCAACTCATCAGCTTGCGCGACCAGACGGTTTTTATCCTCAGTGCTGGGATTGCGCACTTCCATGACGCTCTTTGCATCCTGCACATCAACAGGTCCGCCCGCATAGAGTTTCATCAGCACGAGCGCTTGCCAATTCACCACCGGTACTGCACAGCCCAATACCTTCAATGTTTCAATTCCATTAAACACCACATTGATCCACTTCGGCCTGAGCACGATAAGTTGCACAGGCACTCCCTGCCCTTTGTACTCGATCGTAAGATGAAACACGCCTTGTAAGGGATCATCGGCGTCTCCTGCCTCGTATGTTGCGCTGAGATAAGCGGCAAGCGCGCGAGGCTCAGATGTTCCCAGCACCACAGCCAGATCAATGTCTTGCGTCGCGCGCGAGACACCCCATGCTGATACGGCAAACCCACCGATCAGCGCATACGCCTGGAGCAAGCCTTCCTTGCGGGCCTGTTCGAGTCGGGTATTGATCTGACCTAGGATTTCAGAGAACACGCGCGGCTCAGCTCAAGACAGAAATCAGATAGGTACAACGCAACCGTCACACGTTCCTCCGGCGTCATGCGTCTGGCCCGCTCGATTTTCTCGTGCGAACGCCGCTCACTCAGCTTGCTTGGCCGCCGTCGGACGTTCCGCAAAAGCGCCTGCTGTTGGGAATTCATATAATCAAGTATACACGGGTCCTCCATAGCCTCAAAGGATGAATTCACAGGATCTGCTTAGAGCAGCCACCGGTGACACGCTGGTATTGACGCTTGCCCCTTACCGTAGACGCTGCTTTCTGAGCAACGAGTAGCCAACACCGGCGTGTTTTTTTACCGTCCGGCTAGGACGGCACGTTGAGATTTTTCAGCTTCAGCGCCCGAATCTGATTGCGCAGCTCAGCCGCCCGTTCGAAGGCCAATTCCTTGGCTGCCGCCTTCATCTCCGTCTCTAGCCGTTTGATGAGCTGATCCGTCGCTTCACCCCCTCCATACTGCCCGACTGTTTCAGCCGCCAGATCTAGCTGAACGTAATCCATCTCGGCCACCGCGTACTCCAATTCCGGAATCCCCTTCTTCACGCCGGTGGGAGTAATCCCGTGGGCCAGATTGTATTCCGCCTGAATCGCTCTACGCCGGTTCGTTTCGTCGATCGCCGCTTTCATGGAGGCCGTCACGAAATCCCCGTAAAAAATCACCCGGCCATCGAGATTGCGCGCCGCGCGCCCCGCGGTCTGAATGAGCGAGCGGTACGAACGCAGATAGCCTTCCTTGTCCGCGTCGAGAATGGCGACCAGACTGACCTCCGGTAAATCGAGGCCTTCACGCAACAAGTTGATGCCGACCAGCACATCAAACACGCCGCGGCGGAGATCCCGCACAATTTCGGCCCGTTCGAGCGTCTTGATGTCGGAATGGAGGTAGCGCACCTTCACGCCGAGATCGTGGTAATACTCCGTCAGGTCTTCAGCCATGCGCTTCGTCAGCGTCGTGACGAGCACGCGGCTTCCCTTGGCCGTTTCAGCCCGCACCTGCCCGAGCAAGTGATCCACCTGCCCTTTGGCCGACACCACCTCGATCGGCGGGTCCATCAGGCCGGTTGGCCGGATAATCTGTTCGACAACCTCGCCACCCGCATGCTCCAGTTCGTACGAGCCCGGCGTCGCCGACACATAGACCACTTGATTCAGGCACTGCTCGAATTCTGAAAATTTCAGCGGCCGATTATCGACGGCGGACGGCAGTCGAAATCCATAGTCCACCAGCGTTCGCTTGCGCGAGTAGTCCCCCTCATACATCCCTCCGACTTGCGGAACACTCGCATGCGACTCATCGACGATCAGCAAAAACTCTTTCGGGAAATAATCCAGCAGCGTCGGCGGCGGTTCACCCGGCGCCCGGCCGCTGAGATGGCGCGAGTAGTTCTCAATGCCGTGGCAGTAGCCCATCGCGCGGATCATCTCCAGATCGAACTTCGTGCGCTGTTCCAGCCGCTGCGCTTCCACCAGCCGGCCCGTTTTTCGGAGATGGGCCACCCGTTCATCCAGTTCCTCCTCGATGCCGGTGATCGCCCGTTCATACCGGTCCGGCGCGATCAGGTAGTGGGTGTTGGGATAGATGGCCACCTTGGGCAACTTGCCCAACGACTTCCCGGTAAGCGGATCGATCTGATGAATGGCATCGACCACGTCGCCGAACAGTTCGATACGCACCGACTTCGCCTCCGACGAGGCCGGGAAAATTTCGATCACATCCCCGCGCGCGCGGAACGTGCCGCGATGAAAATCCACGTCGTTGCGCTCGTACTGAATCTCCACGAGTTTCGCCAGAATTTTCTCCCGCCTGACTTCCATACCTTCTTCCACATAGACCAGCATGTCATGGTAGACCTCCGGAGACCCCAGCCCGTAGATGCACGACACCGACGACACAATCAGCACGTCGTTGCGCTGGAGCAGCGAGGTCGTCGCGGAATGCCGCATCTGATCGATGGCATCGTTGATCGACGCGTCTTTGGCGATATACGTGTCGCTCTGGGGAATGTAGGCTTCAGGCTGATAGTAGTCGTAATAACTCACGAAATATTCAACGGCATTGTGCGGAAAGAATTGCTTGAACTCTTGATAGAGCTGCCCGGCCAGCGTTTTGTTGTGGACCAGCACCAGCGTCGGCTTTTGAACGCGCTCGACGAGATTGGCCATGGTAAACGTCTTGCCGGACCCGGTCACACCGAGCAGGACCTGGTGTTTCTTCCCGGACTCCACCCCGGCCGTGAGTTTGGCGATTGCCTCCGGCTGATGACCACAGGGTATGAAGGGCGCTTCAAGCTTAAACGGCGGCATCACAATCTCCGGCGATCATCTTACCAAATGCTCAATCGCGCTTCTCGTGAAGCGTATCGCGTCCTTCAACCAGGCTCAGGACGGTGAGCCAGTCGAACCGTATCTCGCAAACAAAGATACACGATCTAGAGACACGCGGCTTCCGTCTTGCGCTTGACGCTTCACGAGATACGAGTGGCGAAGACCTGATATCTGATCGACCCTGACGGAAGAGGCGTCTAAACGCATGCGGTGAAACGCTCCACGACAAAAGAAAAGGGGCTGCCGGAACTTCCGGCAGCCCCTTTATCGAACCAAGCGCGCTCGGATTAGTGCCGACCGCCGCCGCCAAACCCTCCACGCCCTCCACCCCCGCCGGAGCGGGGCTCCTGGGGACGCGCTTCATTGACGGTCAACGTCCGCCCGCCGAGTTCCGTTCCGTTCAGAGCGGTAATCGCGGCCTGGGCTTCAGCATCAGACGACATTTCCACAAATCCAAATCCACGGGACTGCCCGGTGAACTTGTCCGTAATGATCCGCGCCGAGGCAACCGCCCCATGCGCGGCAAACAGATCGCTCAGTTGTTGCTCCGTGGTTGAATATGGCAATCCACCGACATAAATCTTCGCTCCCATTACGCTCCTCCTTGTGCAAATGCAGAATGGTGTTGTCCTGGACGCGAGAAAGAAACGAGGAAGGAATGGGCCGAAGATGTGATCAACACAGCGGCGTTTCGCACTGGCTTCCGATCGGATTCCCGGGCCGGACCAAAACAACATCCGTTCAGGCCTTGTCACTCTCATGCTAGTTTGCCAGGCCTTTCGCAATCAAGCGGGCCCATGCTACCCCAGGAAAAAGAACAAATGCAAGCCATCGCCCGAGTTATTCGTCACGTTCGCGTACAATCGCCGATGTTCGGCTCCGCGAGACGGGCGAGAGTGGCGGAAACCGGCTTTGCGCGTCACGCGAGTCTCGCGCTTGTCTCGCGTACCTGTTAATAGGCCGGCGGAGATGAAAGGGGCCGGTGGGAAAAGAGAGGAACGGCATGGAAGGTATCGAATAACAAGGCAGATTTCCCGCGGGCCATCAATCCGACTTGCCCCAGTCCGAGCGCTTGATCTTCAACGGACAGGACGAGCACCCCATCCACGAAGGTCTCGATGAAGTCCTTGCTGATAATCGTATTCCGTTGCACTCGAATCGAATGCCACTCGGTCTGTTTGAGCATGACGGGACTGTGAGCGAGGACGACCTCTCTCCCGCCGACTACACGGATCACACGCGCCGTAGCACCGGCCAGATCGACCACCGCCGCATAATAGTTGGAGGCGTCTTGCGCGCCCAACACAACACCGCCGATCCCGGAGGCTCCTGCCTGTATCCGGAAACTCACCGCCAAATCCGGGTACTCGTACTTGAACCCGGTGGCTAAGAGCAGCTGGTCGCATGGCTCCGCCTCACAGAGCGATGACACCGCCACAATCTGAGAAGGCGACGGCGCATCCGCATAGGTCTGCACGGTCCATTCGGCAGGCCGCCCCTCACCCGAGGCCAGCGCCGTAAAGCCGGCCGGCGCCTTCTGCAGTTGATCCTGATCGAAGGTCCACTTCTGAAAGAGTCCTCCCGTCGCCTGCCGTTTCAAATTCACTTCTTTTTCTTCCCGGGACTCGCGCGGAACGGCCAACGCCCCGGTGGCGATTGCCATCACCCCGCAGCCAGCCAGGAACAGACAGCATAGACTCAGTCGAATGCTGTAGGGGGTAAGGCGTGAGGCGTCAGGGGTGATAGACAATGACGAAGGCATCTGACAACTCACAACTAAAACTCAACGCTCACGACTGCATGCACATCAGCCATACGCCATCGGCGCTTTCGGCCGAACGGCGATTCACGAGCGGCGAAGAATCTTACTGCTATTTCGGCGCCCCTGGTTTCTTCATTTGAAGGATATCCTGCTGCAACCGGTCTCGCTCAGCGAGCAGTGTCCGTCGCCGCCGCCACCGATTCCAGGTCCACCATCGCAGTTTCTCGCGAAACGTCACAAGAGGGGCCGGAGCACTGCCGCCGGGAGCCTGCTGAAAGGAGTAGCCCACGTGGCTGTCACGTTCCGCAAAAAATTTCTTATAGAGATGATCGTACAGCCCGTTTCCTGATCCGCCTGCTGCCACTGGTTCTCCTTACTTAACAGGATGCTGAAAAAGTCCGCCAGCTGTGTTCTCGCATCGCTCAGAGGCTCAACGTAATGAGCCGAGCGGGGGCAAGGAACCTATCCGCTCGCATATGATCGAAGCGAGCGGGTCAAGCAAAGCTCGGTATGTACCTCCTCGCCCCTTCGCTCGCTGCGGCCTTGCTGAACGGCCTTTTTGAGCATCCTGTGAGGATTGCCAGACACGAGCCTCCCGAACATGCGCACTCTGCATCCGCAAGAGTGCGCATAGTACCGTGTCCCGCTGAGATGGTGCAATGGGTTGCGAAGCCTATGCTATAGTCTCACGGGCAGTTCGTCCTTCCTCGGAGCTTGCATGGACACATGAGACTCATCACCTTACTTCTGGCCTCCATCTTCGCCGCAACGTCAGCTATCGAAAGCGTGGCAAGCGGCACGACACTCGATTCAACAATTTCAGACTCAACCTGGATTGAGCATGGATTGGAACAGATTTCCGCCGAACGGATGATGGCGGATATCGCGGAACTCAGCAGCCCGCGATTTGGAGGACGACAGACCGGCACCGATTATGATCGGGAGTCGGCGGCATTCGTAGCCGACCGGTTCAGCGCGCTTCGGCTGCATCGCTCAACCGCCTCTGCTCCGGAAAGCCGAACGAATCCCCTGCCGCAACGGGAATGGAAACAGACCATGCCGGTCACTGCGACCACGATCCAAGACGAGCCGTTTCTACAAATCAACGCTGCGAACAACCAATCGACGCTACGAGTCGGGCCTGAGTTTTTGCCCATATTGGATTCACCATCGGTCGACATCCACTCCTCCATCGTCTTTGTCGGCTACGGCCTCTCCGACCCGGCCAACGGCATCGACGACTATGCGGGCCTCGACGTCCGGAACAAGATCGTCCTCTTTCTGCGCGGCAAGCCGGAACCGTACAAAGGCGCCTTCACACATGCGGACAAAGTGCGGATCGCCAAAGAGAAAGGAGCCGCCGCCTATCTGACAGCTACCGGTCCGATCTTGAGTGCCTACGAACTGCGCCGAGGCACGACCGGGACGCCGACCGCCTTGTATGCCGGGACCGACCCATCGCAGCAGCTGCCGGGCGCATGGATCAGCACGGACATCGCCGAGACGATCGTACGAAACGGATCGCCGGACAACAAGCCGCTTCGGGATCTCCAGGAAGCGATCACCCGGACCGACTCATCACGATCGTTTGTGACTTCTGCGACGGCACGATTGGCCTGGACCACCCTGTCGTCACCGGGCACGCTCTATAATGTGGCCTCGCTGATCCGCGGCTACTCGCCGCGCAGCGATGAAACCATCATCATCGGCGCCCATCGCGACCACTTCGGCAAGCAAGCCGGCCGCCTGTTCGCAGGAGCCGACGACAATGCCTCCGGCACCGCCGTCATGCTGGAGGTGGCACGGGTCCTGGCGTCGGCCCCTGCCGCGCCAAAACGCTCTATTCTGTTTCTCTCGTTCAGCGGTGAAGAACAGGGGCTACTGGGATCGCGGCTCTATATGTCTCAACCCATCGCCCCTCTGGCCAAGACCGTCGGCATGATCAACATCGACCATGCCGGGGTCGGCAACGGGCGGCTCACGGTGGGTGTGACGGGGTTAGAAAAGAGCGTAGCATCGGAAGCAGGCCAGGCGTCGGGGCTCAGCGACAAGCTCGACCTCTATGGATTCTTTCCCGGCGGCGATCACGTACCCTTCAAGGAAGCAGGAGTCCCGACGATCACCGTCGTCAGCGGCGGCGTCCACCCGCACTTTCACCAACCGACCGACACAGCCGACACGATCGACCCGGAAATCGTAAAGTCCGTGGCCCGGTATGTACTAGCCTTGGCCTGGCAGCTGGCCAATGCGCCGTGACGCGCTCCCAAAGCGGAAGATGTCTTGCAAATCCGGGCACCTCAAACTGACCCCTGTATCTCTTTCCCAACACGCTCCCCTCGTCCGCTAGGCTTCAGTTCGAGATCTTCGCGGCGAGCACGTCGACGTGCTCGATCTGTGGCGCTTCGGCAAGCAACTCGGGTGCCTTGGCCATCAGTGCTGCTGCGATCGGGCCCGCCAAATGTGCCTTGCGTCCTGCATCATCAGCAAAGGCATCAAATATGCCGAATGTCGCCGGCCCCAACCGCAGTGCGAACCAGATCGGCGTCGTAGCCTCCTGATTTGCCAGGGCGAGCCCACTTTCAAGAAAGCGGGCGACATCTGCTTCTTTTCCCGGCTTGGCTTGCAATCGCACGAACAGAGCAACTCGTACCATGACACTTTCTCCTTTCAGAGGTTGAACAGAGTGAGGCGTATTCTAGCGATGGATACCAATTGGCACTAGTGGCAAGAATGACAATTATGCTACAGTTCTCGCCATGCGAATTTATGTTCTCGCGCTGAATGAAGTCTTCGACACCGGCTTATCCACCCTTCTCGACACCTTCGGCGCGGCGAACGACCTTGCGGAATCCGCCGGGACACCGTCGACACGTTTCGATGTGACGGTCGTGGGTGTCCGTTCCCGCGTACACACCAGTCACGGGTTGTTGGTGCCTATACGGTCGGCGACACGACTTGCGCGTCCGGATGTCGCCCTCGTCCCAGCGCTCGGGGCAAAGATGCCTGAGACCCTGCGACTTGCGCTTGAACGGCGAGACGTGAAAGACGCGCAAGCGCTCCTTCGTCGCTGGTCTGGCAGCGGCACACTGGTGGGCGCGGCATGCACGGGCACGTTTGTCCTTGCTGGCACGTTGCTGCTCAATGGCCAGCATGGGACGACATCCTGGTGGCTCGCCCCGTTCTTTCGTGAACGGTACCCGCATGTCTTGCTAGACGACTCACGGATGCTCGTGAGTTCATCCCGCTTCGTCACCGCCGGCGCCGCGCTGGCCCACCTCGACCTGGCGTTGTGGCTGGTGCGTCGCAAAAGCCCGGCGCTGGCGGCCCTTACGGCCCGGTACCTGGTGGTTGAGCCACGGCCATCGCAGGCGGCATTCGCAATTCCTGACCACCTTGCGCACTCGGACCCGCTCGTCGAACGGTTCGAGCGGTGGGCACGGCGCCAGCTGGCTGAAGGCTTTTCGCTCAGCGAAGCGGCTCGCGCAGCCATGACAAGCGAACGGACCCTGGCTCGTCGCCTACAATCCGTGCTGGGCAAATCCCCGCTCGCGTACGTTCAGGATCTTCGTGTCGAGCGCGCGGTACATCTGCTACAGACGAGCAGCGCCAGTATCGACCAGATTGCCACCCAGGTCGGCTACGCAGACGGGGTGACGCTGCGCACACTCATTCGGCGTAAGATCGGTCGCGGCGTACGCGAGCTACGGGCGCGTGACTGATCGAAAGGAAACGAAAAATGCCGGACCTGCTTCCTCCTGCTCGCGGAGGGAGAGAGAGAGATGGGGGCATTCTACATTCCTTGTCGCCTGACGAACTGGCGACGATAAGAGCTTGCTACGCACGGCACGCGCCGCAGTCGGGGACTACTGCTACCGCGTCATCAATCATGGCAATACCCGTGCTGTGGTCTTTTGGATTGGAAGGCTGGATGAACCAATGGCCGCACTCTTGGGCCTCGATGCGAATCTCCGTCCCATCGGCCGCCCGCAGACACTGGAAGAAATGCAGAATATCCCTATTCTTTTCACTCGGGGTTCTCAAGTTGCTGAGCTCCGTGCTATTAGGATCGTTGTTCGATGAATCCGGCGAGCCCTTGCATGCCTCACTACAGCATGCAGGGAACGGCGCTTGGCACCATTTCTACCACTGCGGGTTAGGGAGATTCCGTTTATGGCTATCACGTTCCCTGTGAGAACATTCACTGGCGGACTTTGCTTAATCGTTGCCATTGGTGTTCTGGTTGTTTCCGGCTGCTCAGCCAGCTCAAAGAAGGATCCGGAGGCGATATACCGCGACGCGGCGTTGCTCGCCAATACTGGTCGATATGAAGAGGCTGCTCAAATGTGGAAGAAAGCCGCCGAACTTGGACACAGCAAAGCGATGAGCGACTTGGGTGCGTTATACAGCAACGGTCTCGGAGTGTCTGAAGATTGGGAGGAGGCCGTCAAATGGTGGACCAAGGCGGTTCAGGCTGGTGATTCGGAATCTATTTACAATGTCGGCGTCTACCACTACAAGCAAGGCAAATTTAGCCAGGCGTTTTTGTGGTTCAATGAAGCTGCCACTCGGGGGATTGCTGCAGGAATGATGAGCGTAGGATCGATGCACATGAAAGGTGAGGGTGTGCCTGAGGACAGTGAAGAAGGATTGCGTTGGGTTCGCGCCGCTGCCAAGGCTGGTCTTCCTGCCGCAAAAACTGCACTGGATCTCCATGAACGCGACGGTCAGGCTCTCGATGACTCGGACATGCCTTACGTAATTTCGGTTGATACATGGCGACGGCTCTTGCCCCATGTGTTTGACGGCAACACGCAAACAGCAATTAGCCTCTTTACCAACGTTTCAATTGATAATGTTTGCGGAGGCACGGCCATCACCACAACTAGTCCTTCGCTTGCAGCACAACACATCGGCTCCTTACTCCAGTGCTCTGTCGGGGCCGTCGCCAGCAAAGAACGGCAGCCCAACACCGAGAGTTTACGCGCAGCGACTGTTGGAATTCTTCTTCAGAGATACGGTCTTGAGTTATGGAAGCCACAACTCTGGACCGATGAGGCCGGGAAGAAGGTGTCGGCCCTTAGCTCGAATTACGACAAGGCAGCAACGATCCGACACAACCTGGCAAAACACCACTGGGCGGCTATCTTCACCACTTCATATCAGAACCTCCTGCAAGCTGCACAAGGAAGCAACGCCCCCGTCCCAGACTATTATGCGAAGGGTTTTTAACATCACACTGATGCCACTACCCTTACTACCCACGGCTCGTCCTCATCGAGCACTCTGCGACTGGTCGGAAAACGGAGACGGAGTATGACAATACTGCCCAACCCTGCGCCGCAACGACCCTCGCCTCACTGATCAGTGGAGCGAATCAAGTTGACCTTAGCCTCGACCTAAACCTTAACCTTCAAGAGGCCAGCAGTCTTTACCCTACCCTGCTATGGAAACTCGTTGAAGTCGTCCAGCGTGGATTGAATTGGAGGGAGGGGAGCCGTTTGGCGCGGGGGACCTGGCAAGACGAGCGGATTCCCGGATTGGTTGCCCCCTTGAATCAGCCCGATGGATAGCTGCGGACCCAGTGTGCCCACCGCTCCACTCCAGGCCTGACCAGTCGTCGGGTTGCGAAAACTGAATGTTTGGAAGTTTTGGCCCGGGTTATAGAGAAAGCCCTGTGTGCCCTGATTGTCGAGATAGAGACTCCCGCCGGGAAATCTGACCAGAGGCGCCACGCCGCCGCTGAATCCCCGGACACCCGACACGCTCTGAGCCCAGGCGGGTGACTCGACACACCCCACTGCAATCATCAGCGCAGCAAGACTCCACAGTATCGGCGCGGCTGCGCGAACAGAGACAAATTTCATGACAGTATCCATCATTACGGATTATAGTATCGTCGAGTCTATCTTGTCGATGAACATGTTGATTCATCAGCGCTTCTGCTAGAATTCCCATTCCGCTGCTCTGTTCTTTGTCGCTCGTATCTCGTGAAGCGTGAAGCGCGGTAAAGAAAGAGTCGCGTATACCATCTTTGTTTGCGAGATACGAGATACGCTTCACGACATACCGGCATGTGAACGATTATTCGACGAACTGTCATGAATACTGCGAGCTAGGGAGGCAGTGATGGACCTCACAACTTCGACTCATCGTCTGTGCCGCACCGCGATCGCACTGGCCGGCTTGTGGATCATCCCGGCCCCGACCGACGGCTGGAGTCTGGATACGACCGAGCCGCCACCGGCCGAACGCCGCGAGACCCT
Source organism: Nitrospira sp. SG-bin2 (assembly GCA_002083405.1). Taxonomy (GTDB): domain Bacteria; phylum Nitrospirota; class Nitrospiria; order Nitrospirales; family Nitrospiraceae; genus Nitrospira_D. The sequence continues at coordinate 22,337 of LVWT01000057.1, forward strand.
TTCGCTGGCCGATGCGGCGCTGCGCGCGCTGCAGCACAACCTGGATATCAGCATCAGCCGCCACACCAAGGAGAGCCGGCTGGCGGACATCGTCATCGAGCAGGCCAAATTCGATCCGACGTTCAGCATCAATGGCCAATACAACCGTGTCGCGAGCCCGCTCAACCGGCCGGTGTTCGGCGGAACCGGCGGCACGCTCAACACCATCACGACGTTCGACCAACGTACCAACTCCGTAACCGTGGATGCGACGCAAAGCCTGATCACCGGCGGAAGCGTGAATCTGAACTACAGCCCGTCCCGCACCAACGTCAACCAGGATGTGGCGAGAGGCTTCCTGTTCAATCCATCCTGGACGGGCGGACTGGGAGTGACGTTGACCCAGCCGCTGCTCCGGAATGCCGGGATCGATGTGAATAAGACCTTCATCAAAGTCGCGCAGAACAACGCCGATGTTGAGCAGCATGTGTTTCGAGACCGTGTCTTGACCGTGATCGCCTCGGTGGAACAGACCTATTGGGAAGTCGTCTTTGCGAACGAGAACTTGAAAGTCGCGCAGGCTGCCCTCAAAGCCGCGGAAGAATTGCTGGCGACCAACCGCGCCAAATCGAAAGCCGGCATCATGTCCATTGTGGATGTGCTCCAAGCCGAAGCGGCTATGGCCTCGCGTGTCGAACAGGTGCTGGTGGCCGAGCGAACCATTCGCGACCAGGGCGACCAATTACGAAAGCTCCTCAACCCCGGCGAAGAGGACTTGCGCCAGGACATCGTGCTGATCCCCACCGATCCGCCCGCCACTGCCCTGGAGCCCATCAGTCTCCAGGAAACCATCGACATCGCCATCGACCAGCGCCCGGAAATCATCCAAGCGAAGAAGAACGTCGATTCGGGGGAACTCAACCAGCAATTTGCCCGCAACCAGATGCTGCCCACCCTGTCGCTCCAAGGCACAATGGGCATGGCCGGACTGGGCGGTGACTACGGTGAATCCTTCACCAGAAATTTCAGCGGCGACTTTTACAACTACGGCGCCGGCCTGGTACTGAGCTATCCCCTCGGCAACCGTGCGGCCATCAGCACCTACAACAAACGCCAACTGGAAGCCCAGAATGCCGAGGTTGCGCTTGTGCGCGCCCGCCAGCAAGTCATCGTCGGTGTCCGTGAGGCCGTCCGCCGGGTCCAAACCGATTTCAAGCGCATTGAGACGACCAGGTCGGCCCGTATCATGGCTGAGAAGCAGCTGCAGGCCGAGCAGGAACGCCTGAAAGTTGGAATGAGCACGACACGCTTTGTCCTCGACTTCCAGCGGGACCTGGCCACGGCCAGAGGAAACGAGCTGCGCGCCACCGTCGATTACAACAAGTCGCTCTCGAATCTTGCACGGCACAAGGCGACCACGCTGGACCGGTACAATTTTCAATTGGAGTAGCCACAGACAATGCCACCCGAGCCGGATCGGCTCGTGCACGCTCCCACGTCGGAATGGGGATCGGCCCTTGCGCTGTTACCGCTGGCCGCAACGCTCGCGTACTACGTTCTTCCCGCTTCGCTCCAAGCACAGACCTTTGTTCAATTCGCACCGCAACTGCTGGCCTATGCCGCACTGTTCCTCTGGGCCTCCCGCAATTCGGCTGTCCGGTTTCGACTTGGGCTCGACCGGGCACAGATGCGAACCGGCCTGCGCCAGGGACTGATAACCGGCCTCGCGCTCGGCGGCCTGAACACCGGCGTGATTCTGGCAGGCTTTCCCTTTCTCGGTTACGACATCACCTTCTTACGGCAAACCCCGCATGGCCTGCTCCCCCTGTTCGTCATGATCCCTTGGATGATCGGGATCATCGCGTTCTTCGTGGAACTCAACTTCCGCGGTTTCATTTTAGGCAGACTTGCCGCATTGGAGTGCCGTCTATGGAAATCCGGCGCAGATAGCGGTTTCTCACCTCTGGCGCTGCTTACCACGACGCTGGTCTTTGCGTTCGATCCGTTTATGGTGCATACGTTTCAGCACCTCCACTGGATCGCTGTATGGGATGGGCTGATCTGGGGTGCGATCCGGCTACGGACGGGAAACCTTTACACCACCATCGTCGCGCATGCGGTCGAAGTCCTCATCATGTATAGTGCGGTGAAAATGGCGATCTAGCGTATTGCGTGAGGCGTATCTCGTCCTTCGACTCTGCTCAGGACCGTGAGCCTGTCCCTCGACACAGCTCGGGACCCTGAGTCCATCGAAGGGTCGAACGGTGAAGCGTGAAGCGCAGGACAGAAGAAGAGGGCCTGCATCTTTGTTTGCGAGATACGAGATACGCGTCACGAGATACGTTTCACAAAGAAGGAGGCTCTGTGAATGACGTAGTGAAGTATGCCGTGTACTTTTTGCTGGGCGGAACCATCGTCAGCATTTCGACCTACCTTGGCTCACAAGGCAAATCGTTTCTGGCCGCCTTTGCCAGCACCTTTCCCGCGATTACCGGCGCGACGTTTGTGCTGATGTATCTGAACGGAGGGAGCGACGCAATCGTCAGTTACGCCAAGAATCTGCTGTGGTTTGTCCCGCCCTGGATCGTCTATGTCCTGTCCATGGTCGCCGGCGTCCCCCGCTTCGGCTTCTGGCCGAGCATGGTCGGCTCGCTCGTGTTGTATATGGGCTGCGTCGGCGCGGTACGGCTCTGGCTGCGCTGATCCCACCAGCGGCACATCCCGTTATTCGACGACGACTGCCGTGCCGCTCGCGCTGACCATCAGCATGCTGGCATTGGCGCCGATGGTTTCGTAGTCGATGTCGATGCCCACGATGGCATTGGCACCCAGGTGTTTGGCCTGCTCGCGCATTTCACCGAGGGCGATGTCCTTGGCCTTGCGCAGTTCGCCTTCATAGGCCGCCGATCGGCCGCCGACGATATCGCGAATCGACGCGAAGAAGTCCCTGAAGATGTTTGCCCCGAGGATGGCGTCCCCGGATACCAAGCCGAGATACTTGATCGCTTTCCTGCCTTCGATGTTGTGTGTCGTGGTGAGAATCATTCAGCACCTCCTCCCTGGAGGGCCCATGGTCTCATTGACGAGACCATTCACCAAGACTTTCCCGAATCCTCGTTGAAGCATGCGAAAGAGGCTGCTAGGATCGTGCATTTGCCGAGTCCGGAGCATATCTCGTGAACTCTACCCCTCCGCCTCACAACCGGCCTACAGACTTGATCATCGAGGGCGCGCGGCAGAATAATCTGAAAAACATCTCGCTCCGCATTCCCCACGACCGAGTGACCGCCATTACCGGCCTGTCCGGATCGGGAAAATCGTCATTGGCCTTCGACACCCTCTTTGCGGAAGGCCAGTGGCGCTATATCGAATCCCTCTCGACCTATGCCCGCATGTTTCTCGACAAGGTCGCGCGCCCCGATGTGGATCGCATCCAGAACGTGCGCCCGGCCATCGCGATCGAGCAGAAAAACCAGGTTCGTACCGCCCGCTCGACCGTCGGCACCACGACAGAAATCGCCGACCTGCTGCGCCTCCTCTTTGCCAAGATCGGCAAACCCACATGCCCGGAATGCCGCCGGGAAGCTCGCGCTTTTCAGCCGGACTCTGTCGCCGACGATCTCCTGCTTCGCTTTCCCGGCATACTGGCGCCCAATACAAAGCTGCGCAGTACAATCGTCCCCCCTCCCCCCGAGCCTGCCCCCAAGACCAGAAGCGAGGACACTCACAGGTAAGGAGAACCACCGTGCATGAGTTGGGCAAGACTGTTCAAACGGATCTTCGATATCGAGGTGAATTGCCCCAACTGCGGCGCGCTTCGAAGATCATCACCTGTCCTGAGCCTTCGTCGAAGGACTGCCATCGAAGACCCTCCTGTGATCAACAAGATAACTAGCCATGCGGGCCTACCGCCCCACGCAACGCACTCCGGCGCGTCGAGTCGACGGATTCCGGGGAATCTATCAGCCGAAAACCGCCTGCCAACGCAAGCCGGCAGCGCCACTCACTCTGGGTCAGACCGAGCGATGGCAGGGGGTAATCTTTCGCATCTCTATTGATTATTCTCTCACCTGGTTGGAACTCTAGAACAGTCGGCTTTCATCAAGTCCAAGACATTGACGTTTGTACAGGTCTTGTGATACCGCTCTGGCCATAGAAAAGGTCCTTAAAAGGTCTACACATTCAAGGGGAGCCAGCAAATGCCCAAGCGACACGGACTATCATCAGTTAAAGAAGATCTAAACAAAGTCTTACAGGTCTGCAGGCAGGGGCATCAAAGTCTGCGCAGTCTTCGCCCAATCAGTATCAGGGCAGAGCAAAGCCGATACATGCTGACCATCAATCACAAAGATTGGGCGAAGCTTCAATCCCTTGGGGCGTTGCGAATCAAGCTGGCAAACAACCACTGGAATACATTGCTGAAAGTCCGGGCATTGCAGTGTGATGCGGCGAAGCGCCTGACGTCATTGCGTGAAAATGTTGCTGAGTTTGCCACGCCGCTAGGCAAGCTCGGCCACTGGAAACAAATCCGGCTTGATCTGTTGGCGAAAGCTGAGGCGCAGGGACTGTCTACAGCCAATAGAGATAAGACGATCCAATTTCTCAAAGGGCTATCGGCGAAAGCGCTACTAGCTCCTGCTGAATCTCGTCTACAGGCAGATGTTGCGAGGTTAGATGCCATGATGCTGCGGACGTTGGCTATCTATACCGCAGGCAGCCTTGCTACGCATGTCGCGCACTTTAATTTATTAGCTCAGCATAAAAGTAAGCGTGGCGTGACTGCAGGCAAAGTCTCTGCCATTGGAAAGCAAGCCGCGGTCGCAGCGAAAACGCTTCGTGATTCGATCGCTAAACATGCTGCTGAGGATGCCAAGGCAGCGGCCAAGCAAGCAGTGGCAGCAGGCCAGCTTGTCAAACAAGCCATTCCCGAAGCGGTACAACTCGCGACCCGCTTGGCGATATCGCGTGCGAACAGGTTGCCCCCAAGCAAATTTCTCAATTCGCAGGCAGTGCGTATTGGCAATGTGCTCAAACTGCTAATTTTTATTGACGTGGGCTCAAAGGTCTGCGAATGGCTGGCTAGGTCGCATGGTTCAGAGTCACTTCTAGCAGCCAAGTTACTGCCTCCTTCTGGAACTCAATTGCGCAAATGGCTGGCGGCTGATGGCTTTGATGTGGTTGAACTTGCAGGCAAGACCACAAAAGGATGCCGTATTCTCGAGGGCACGGTTACACATGTGAAGATTACCCATGCGGCACGCAAAGCTGTTTCGCATGTATCCTTGCAAGGCCCGACAGGTCGAAAAATGACTGCGTATCTGTCGCATATCAAAGTTAACTCGGCAGGAATTGTTCCCGGTGCCGCGGTTCGACTACGGGTCAAATCGCAAGCCAAGATCCCCTGGCTTCGAGGTCAAGCAGCTGACCTGATTCAGCGCATCGATCACGAGGCTGCCGCCACGAAAAGTTGGTCCATGGGCTTGGCGTATCTCTTGGTACCTGTGTTTGATGTCTCACCGCATTCTCTTGCCGCGGAGTGGTCATGGGATCTCGGTGCGCGAGGCCCTGGAAATCCATTGAAATTCGGCGTTTTGAATCGCCCCAATAGCCTTAATCAGGAGAGGATCACGTATGTCAATCGAATGCGAAGAGGAATACAACAAATGGCGCGAAGCCTCAAAGGATCTTGACGAGATCGACGACAAGATCAAGGAGCATGAAGAGGAGTTCGACAAGATATGGGACGAAGCTTGGGATGAGAATAAAGATGCCATGATAAAGGGCTTGATCTATGGACTCGGCTATCTTGGTGCTGGGCATCCTGAAATAGGCGCAGCGTTCAATTTGAATGAGCTTCGGGAAGCCATGAACGCAACTGATCATGCCACCGAAAAGTCAAAAGAGTGGCAAGACAAGTGGAACGATCTCATGGATGACCGTGAACGTGCTGAAAGTGAGGAAAACGCGGCTGACTACGATTTTTGCAAGTGTGCCGAAGAAAACTACGGTGATGGTGATGAGGGCGACGATGGCTGGGATGATGATTTTGATATAGAGGAAGAAGGTCCTGGGGATCCTGATCCACCAACTAGGCCATCTAATTGGCCCAAGGATAAACCATTGCCTGGCGAGGGCTGAGTGCCTTTGGCCTGCAAATAGATCGTACAGGAGGGGGTAGAGTAGCGCGATGTCTGATGGGCGCCGAATATTGTTCTTGGTCAATGCGCGTGCGCAAACGCTTTCTGAGACGTTCCAGAAATTTACTGCACCACACGGATACCTTATTCCGCCTGCGTATCTGTCGAAGACAGTGACGCAGCTTGTTGCGGCGCTACCTCAACGCAAGCGATGGATGATCTTGGTAGACAACGGTCGCTTCGATGACATTCAAGTTATCCGCAAATGGTCAGAACGTGCCGCGCGGCAACTTGCTGCGGGCTTGGGTAAGGGCGGCATTGTGACTGCAACTTGTCCTGAGCGCAAAACACTCAACCCCTCACTTGCTAAAAAAGCGGATGCACTGGCACATCAACTCATGCTTGCTGCGAAAGCTGCGCCACCTGCCATTCGTGTGGCCGAGCAATTAGCACTTGCGCCCAGTGCGGTGGTAGGTGTTGAAGACATCACTGGCGCGCTGTGGCATTCATCGGGGTTGGAGTTGTCGTTCATCCGAGGCGGGCATCAACGCATCGCAGCGATGAACAGACGCAGTCTCGCCGCGACTCGTTCAAGCGTCAGAAGGCGACAGTTAGGCGACGTCCGAGATCTACCTGTCGTATCTACCACGGATTATCGATCCGCATTTGCGGCAGGCAAGCTGGTTGCCGACTCAGGCGTGCGCGGTTTCTGCCTGCCATTCGGTGCTTTTATGGCAGATGATCGAACTACCAACTCCTATGTCATGAATGGCAAGCGGGTTGCACTCGAACGTTTTGTGCCTGTTCGTGTGATTCGCTCGGCCTTGGTTGCCAAAGGTCTTGCGGATGGTTGGCGTAGCGTGGGAGCCAAGGCGCCCGAACATATTCATTTGTTGGGTCTTGGACAGATGTTGATTTTGGGACTGGTGGCACAGGCCCTGACAGGTGTTAACGCACTGTCATGCGATGCGACCAGTCCTTTCAAAGACGCGATGGCGGGCAGCGTGTATACCAGCATGCCCGTATTCAGACGCCTGCGAGTTGCGGGCATTGTGTGGCGGGTGCTGAAAGACAACGGCAAACCTTGGCGTTGTCCCTGTCGTTGGTGCCAATCCCAAGCGGATGAGCAAGATTGGAGTGCCGCAAACAAATGGTTCAAGAAGCGCGCCTATGATTTGCGGAGCGCAGATGATTTGCCACTGAATCAGAGTTCAGAACTGGGCAAGATCTTGCCATACTTTGCAATTCAACCTAGAGCCAGCGTGTTACAAGCTAGAATCGGTCATAATCATTTCGCCATTCAGGAGTGCGTTGAGCAACTCAACGTAGCTCGTTTCAGCAGGCTATTGCTCAGGAAGCGTGTGCAATCATGGTTGGATAAGTACCCTGAGTCACCCTCTAATAGTGCCTTTGTCAATGCACTTACCATCGCACAGGGCATTGTTGACCAGTAAGCATTGGCGACATCGTGCCAAGGGTTTCGAGCATCGCGCACTTGGTTCTTGATCCCTGGTTGCCGTTAGGCACCTATCAACAAGATGCTCAGCCATCACGCGTTCCTGCGCGTCGAATCGACCTATTCCTGGGAATCTGACAGCATAAGACCACCTGCCAGCGCAAGCCGGCTGCACCCTTCCCTCTTAGCTCGACCGAGAGCATGTCTTGAACGTCACCACCCTTCGACGCGAGTCACATATCTCGATGTGACGCCCGGGTTCCGCGGCAGCCACATACCCAGCCGTGGCGCAAACCTCCCCCGGACAGCGGTCGCCCGCCCCAGTCAGAGCAGAACGTCAAACGCACGACACACTTCCAGCACGATTCACCTCTGCAAACGCAGCATCGATAAACGATCTTTTCTCTGGATACGGATACGTGGTGAGCTCTGACACGTGACCGATGAACACTCAGCAATCTTTTTCGCACTCTCGACGATGGATACGTAGCAACGCATTCTACCGTTTCGCCGAACAAAGGTAAGAACCAGAAACTCTCAGCCCAATATCACCCCCTCTGTTCCTTTGTTGAACCAGCTACGAACTGTTGCTACGATGATCGGTCTTTCACCAGTGAGATCCATCGTTGTGCCAAACCCTCTGAACCCCAATCCCTCAACCAGTCACTTGATCATCGAGGGCGCGCGGCAGAATAATCTGAAAAACATCTCGCTCCGCATTCCCCACGACCGAGTGACCGCCATTACCGGCCTGTCCGGATCGGGAAAATCGTCATTGGCCTTCGACACCCTCTTTGCGGAAGGCCAGTGGCGCTATGTCGAGTCGCTCTCGACCTATGCCCGCATGTTTCTCGACAAGGTGGCCCGTCCGGATGTGGATCGTATCCAGAACGTCCGCCCGGCCATTGCGATCGAACAGAAAAACCAGGTTCGCACCGCCCGCTCAACTGTCGGCACCACGACGGAAATCGCCGATCTGTTGCGGCTCCTCTTTGCCAAGATCGGCAAACCGACATGCCCCGACTGCCGCCGGGAAGCGCGCGCCTTTCAACCGGACTCTGTCGCCGACGATCTCCTGCTTCGCTTTCCCGGCGCACGGGCCATGGTGCTCTTCCCTATCGCAGCTCCCTCGCCGAAACAGGCGCCTCTCTTCGTGCAATCGCTCTTGACCCGCGGATTCACCCGGCTCAAGACAGCTGGCGACATCCTCGATCTCCATGAGACCACGCCTGCGGCGCTGCACGGGCACTCGATCCTGTACGTCGTGCTCGACCGGCTGGTCATCGGAGGAGACCATCGCTCACGCCTTGTGGAAGCCGTGGAAACCGCCTTCCGTGAAGGTGATGGGAGCTGCTCCGTCGATGTGATCGGCCAGGGACTTCAGAAATACAGCACCTCGTTCCTCTGCCAACAGTGTGGCCGGACATTCGAGCCCCTCAGACCGGTGCTCTTTTCGTTCAACCATCCGCTCGGCGCCTGCCCCGACTGCAAGGGCTTCGGCAACGTGCTGCGCTACGATCCGGAATTGGTCATTCCCGACCACGACAAGTCGCTCGCTCAGGGCGCCATCGAACCCTGGAGCAAACCCAGCGCAGACTGGTGGCAGAAACGGATGCTGCTGGCCATGAAACGACAGGGCGTGAACATCACGGCCCCGTTCAGGCTACTGCCCAAAGAGACACAGCATTCGCTCTGGAAAGGCAGTAAGTCGTTCGAAGGCATCGACGAGTTCTTCGAATACCTGGAAAGCAAACGGTACAAGCTGCATGTGCGCGTGATGCTCAGCCGCTACCGCACGCCGTTCGATTGCCCCGGCTGCCACGGGAGCCGTCTGAAGCCCGGCGCGCGTTTCGTGAAGATTGCAGGGAAAGACATTCATGACGTCACGGAATGGACGATCGAGACCCTCGGCTCCTGGCTCGATTCCTTGACGCTGCCGCCGTTCGAACGAACCATCGCTGCGGATATCTTGCGGCAGCTGAATGCGAAGCTGGGGTTTCTGCTTCGCGTCGGCCTGAGCTATCTCACGCTCACCCGGCAGACCAAAACGCTTTCGGGCGGCGAAGCGCAACGAGTATCGCTGGCAAACCAACTCGGCGCCAGGCTAGTCGGTGCCCTCTACGTGCTTGACGAACCCACGATCGGGCTCCACGCGCGGGATACGGACCTGCTTGCAGGGATTCTCAAAGAGCTGTCCGCCGCAGGCAATACCGTGGTCGTCGTCGAGCATGACCGACGCATGATCGAGTCGGCTGATCACATCGTCGAAATGGGGCCACGCTCAGGCGAACAGGGCGGGCAGATCATCTGCGCGGCTCCCACTGCAATCTTTCGACAGGATCCCCACGCAATCACGGCGCGCTATCTCCGTGGCGAAGACTCGATTCCGTTGCCGGCATCACGCCGTTCCGGGTCAGGCAACTTTCTCGTCATCGCCGGCGCGACAGAACATAACTTGAAAGATCTGCTTGTCCGCCTTCCTCTCGGCATGTTGATCTGCATTACCGGTGTCTCCGGATCCGGCAAGAGCACTTTGGTCGAGGACACTCTGTATCGGGCGCTCGCCCGCGCTTTCCGTGTGGAATCGCTCCCGATGGGCCGCTTCACCGCCATCAAAGGGATCGAGCACCTACAGGGTGTGCGCCTGATTGACCAGCAACCGATCGGACGCACCCCTCGATCGAATCCTATTACCTATCTGAAAGCCTTCGACGACATCAGGAAGCTCTTCGCGTCTGAACGCCAGTCAATCCGGCAGGGCTTCACGGCAGGCCATTTTTCTTTCAATGCCACCGGAGGGCGATGCGAGCGATGCGAGGGCAGCGGCGTGGAAAAACTGGAGATGTATTTCTTCGAAGATATCTACGCCCCCTGTGAGACCTGTGACGGCAAGCGGTTCAAACCTGAAGTCCTGGCCATCCGCTATCGAGGCAAAACGATCTCCGACGTGCTTGCAATGACCGTGGACGACGCGCTGACCTTCTTTTCCGGCGCACCAAAACTCCAGGAACGGTTGCATGTCCTGTCGTCGATCGGCCTCGGCTATCTGCGCCTCGGCCAATCGGCCACGACCCTGTCAGGCGGCGAGGCTCAGCGATTGAAAGTTGCCGCCGAGCTTAAAGACGCTTCGGCAAAAAACATCCTCTACATCATGGATGAACCCACCACCGGCCTGCACTTCGACGACGTCAAGAAACTCCTCACCGTGCTCCACAAACTCGTGAATGCCGGCAACACGTTGGTCGTCGTCGAACACAATCTGGATGTCATCAAATCGGCAGACTGGGTGATTGACTTAGGACCCGAAGGCGGAGCGGCAGGTGGTCAAATTATCGCAGAAGGGCGGCCGGAACAAATCGCGAAAGTGGCCGCCTCTCACACGGGGCGGTTTCTGGCACAGATCCTCAGCCTTCCCTGACCATTCACCCATCGCGCCAACCAGCCATTCAGCTTGCAATCATGATTGCAATTCGAGTTGCACATGGTTGAACTAAACGCTAAACTGCATGGCATATGGTTCATCGAGAATGGTGGCAGGAAAAGCTGGAGAGCGCGTGGAACGAGCGGTCCATCGTATGGCTCTCAGGTGTTCGGCGTGCGGGGAAGACACTCCTGTGTCAGTCGCTCCCCGATATCGACTATTTCGACTGCGAACTCCCACGCATCAGGCGCGTACTCGATGACCCTGAAGACTTTTTGGACCAGCACCGTGGACGGAGGCTCATCCTCGATGAAATCCATCGGCTCCCCAATCCGTCTCAACTGCTCAAGATCGCCGCCGACCATTACCGCGACACCAAAGTGATTGCCACCGGTTCCTCCACCCTGGGCGCCTCCCGAAAATTCAGGGATACTCTGGCCGGACGGAAGGCTGAGCTCTGGTTGACACCAATGACAGGGGAAGACCTCTCGGCATTCAAGAAGCCGGACCTTCGTCACCGCATGCAGTACGGAGGACTCCCGCCCTTTTTCCTGGCCCCGTCGATTCCAGAACCGGCATTCCAGGAATGGATGGACGCCTACTGGGCAAAAGACATTCAAACTCTGTTTCGCCTGGAACGCCGGCATTCATTCGAGCGATTTGCCGAACTCCTCTTTGCGCAAAGCGGCGGACTGTTTGAAGCCACGCGGTTCACGAGAGCTTGCGAGGTGAGCCGCCAAACGATCATGAACTACCTGGCCGTCTTGGACAGCACCTATTTGGTTCATGTGATACGGCCCTTCTCAACTCATCGAACAACCGAGATCATCGCCGCGCCGAAAATCTATGCCTTCGACACCGGATTCGCATGCTATTACCGCGGCTGGACCAGCCTTCGCCAGGAAGATCTCGGACTGTTATGGGAACATCTGGTCCTCAACGAATTACAGGCGCACCTTCAAACGAGAAAGATCGGGTACTGGCGGGATAAACACGGGCATGAAATCGACTTTGTCCTGGCCCGAAGAGGCAAGCCGCCTGTGGCCATCGAGTGCAAATGGTCGGCGGATGACGTGGACCTGACCAACCTCAAGGCATTTTCCGGTCGCTATCCCAACGCCGATCTCCGTGTCATCGCGCACGACGTGGAGCGATCGTACCAACGACGCACCGAGGCCTATACGGTGACGTACTCCGGCCTGAAGACCTTGATAGCTTCGCTCTGTGGATGACCAGCAGGGTGGCGACGGGAGCACGAACGACCTTCAAGCCGGCCCTTTTCCGATGAGAACCTTTCACTTACTCTCCCGGCTTGTCCGCTTTCGCCGCCGGCTGCTCACCGGTCAGCCTGTTATGCAGGAACTTCTTGCTCAATATTGTAATAGCAAAGGCCAGGCCGATGGCGATGGGAACAAAGATCGCCGAGGCAATATTCGCATTCTGCAGCCATCCCACTTCTGACAGTCCCTTGAAAACGTACCCTGCCAAACCGGCGAGGTAATAGGCGATCACAATGACCGACAATCCTTCGACAGTATGTTGAAGGATGACCTGGCTCTTCGTCGTCTTGTCGACGCTTTGAAGGAGGGCAAGATTCTGGGCTTCCACAATCAGATCCACGCGCGTGCGGATGATGGCGATGATTCCCTCAAATCCGTTCCGCAACGTATCGATCCGCTTCAATAATTGCTGATACCCCTCGGCCACGCCGGTGATGCCGCTCAGCACATAGTCGGAGAGCGGCCGATAGGACTCCAACGGCTTCTCCGCCAATGATGCCAGCGTCGCATGGACGATCTTGTCGTACGGCGTCGATGAAGACAGCTCGAAATGCAGCTTGCCGGCCATGCGGTTCGTTTTCAACAAATCCTGCGTCAGGCTGTTCATCCAGCGCTGGAGCGTCTGCGAGTCCGCGTGACCGATATGGCCCGTGATGATTTCGCGTTGCTGCAAATGCACCTGCTCGAACTTATAGACCTGATCGATCGCAGCAGAGAACAACGGCTTCTGCATCAGTAAGAGATGATAATAGGTCTCGATCCGCACAATGGCATCGACGACGTCTTTCAGATGCGAAGGAGTGGACCGCGACAGTCCGGTCGTCACCCAATAGCGTTCCCTCCCCTGTGCATCTGGTGTAAAGCTGGTGATGACGGTCGTATGCTCATTCAGAACCCGGCTCCCATAGAGCACAGGACCTGGAAACCGCGAGCGCATCTCTTCGCGGGACGAAAGCGCCTCTGCCGACAAGATGATATCCAACCGGCACACTTCCGTTCCCAATGCCGTATGTGGAAACTGATAGTCAGGAAAGGTCAGAGGCCCGAACTCAAGATCGTGACTCCCCGGCGGGGGTAGATGCCAAATCTGGTAGTTATAATACTCGGTGTGGGCCTGCCAGATAACGATGAGCCGGTCGCCGGTGGCGTCCTCCTTGACGCCATAGCCGAAGGCTTCCCGCAACAGCACGTTCTTTTGGGACACCTTGAGCATCCCCAACAACGACTGGAATTCCTGCCGGCTTGCGGGTCGTTGCACCGGCGGGTCAGCCATGCGAAAGGCCTTGTAATGCACATGCGCCGGAGCCCGTAACCAGTGGGTCAACGGAACCTGCGGTTGCTCATGCAATTTCCGCAACAAAGCATCTGTTCCCGACGGCACTCCGTGCGATTGATCCACGATGGTCCCTCCTAGCCCACATTATTCATGACAGTTCGTGACGAAACCGCCAAGACGCCTTGCGAGACGGGCACGCGGAGTCCTGAGAGACCGAAGCATACTTGAAACAGTATGTTGAGGTCACAAGGGGCGAGCCTGCCCGCTGGCCGCGCAACGCTTGCGGCCAAGCTGGTCGCAGCGGCGTATCGGCGGTTGCAGTAGAAGCGGTCATGAATATTGTGGGCTAAAGTCCAGGCCTCTTCTCCGCAATGACCTGCACATCGAGGAATTGCTCCTCCCGCATGACGTCGAGCTGCAATCGCCGCCCTGACTCGACCTGGCAAATCCGCTTGGCATCGCGCTCCGTTTTGACGTCGGCCAGCGGCAACCCGTTGCACCCAATCACCCGATCGCCGACCCTCAGACCGGCCTTCTCAGCCGGCAAGCCGCTTCGCAGTTCTCTCACAAGATAGAATCGGTCTCCCCGTTCTTCCTCCAACTGCCAATGGACCCCGATGCGCCCGGATCCCAACAGACCGGTCTGAGATCCGAACAGGGTAAGAATCCGGTGGACGATCACACGCGCCGAGCTTTCCGGATTGTCGGTCGTGGGATCGGTCAAATGCCCTTGACCGCTGAAGAGCAGCAAGCCCGTTTCGACATCGATCATCCGCAGCGCCAACGACACGCTGTTGGTGTGTTCTTGCTGACGCTGTTCCCATTGCTGCACTTCCCCGACGATAATGGCTTCCGCGCCGACCAGTTTGCCCACCTTCAGAACATTCGCATCATCAGCATGGGTCAGCTGAATAACCTGCTCCTGCAGCACTTCATCCAGTTTTGCCCGTTCAACCATTCGCATATCGAGATCCAGCATGAGCGTCGTGACGATGCCTGCCACACGAGACCCGGTGCCCGGCACATCGGCCATATCTTCAAAAAGCATGACCGCCATCGTCCGGTACTGGTCGATCGATTCGCGGTCGATCGGCCCCCTCCCCGACACTACCGGCTCCGGCCTTCCCGCAGAACCATCCATGGAGGCAGGCGCTCCAGCCGTGGCACACGTGCGCCGTCTCTGCATAATGGCCGCCGGTGGACCCCAGGCACAGAGTTCATTGTCGATCAGAATGACATGGTGAGGATGCTCGCGCTGATCGGATGCGATATTGGTAAAGGGATACACAACACACCCTCCGATCACCATAGACAGCGGGCAATACAGCAGCTCATATGCCCACTGCTTTCTCGCCGTCAGGGAATACTCCCAGATCAGCATGCGCCCATCATCCCTCAACACGCGATCCGGGTATCCGATGTTCTCGAGCACCTGCGCTTTGGTCATGGGAACGGTCAGCCGATCCAGCTTGGCCTCCGATTTGATGATGGTGTAGCCGAGCCCGCAGCCGGATAGCAGCGCCACGCTCATGACCGCAGCCACCGTTTGAGCCACCGCGTACAGACGTGATCGACTGTTTGGCGGACCTTGCATAGAGGTCAACCCTAGCACCCAGGCCTCGATCGCTTCAATGGCGATGTTGTGTAACATGCGCACTGCATGGGTCGGTGTCCT
Source organism: Nitrospira sp. SG-bin2 (assembly GCA_002083405.1). Taxonomy (GTDB): domain Bacteria; phylum Nitrospirota; class Nitrospiria; order Nitrospirales; family Nitrospiraceae; genus Nitrospira_D. Next base: position 37,561 of record LVWT01000057.1, read on the forward strand.
ATCTTCGTCACCCGTATCTCGCGAAGAGTGTCTCCCAAACGAAAGGGAAACACATACTCTTTCCGTCACGCGCTTCACGCTCCCCTCGGTGAGTCGGCGAAACGGGCTTCACGAGATGCGTGTCACGAGAAGCCTGCAGGCTAAGGAAGGTCTGATTAATTCAAAATTTCAGACAACAATCAGTCGGATTCCACGAGTTTTGAACGCTGGCTGATCGAAAACGGGAATTAATCAGACCTTCCCTAATTAGAGGACGGATCGAACGGCATCTCCGCATATGGACGGTAGGTATCACCAAGGGTGAGCAACAGATCACGCCAGACCGAGGACGGATCTTTTTCGAAGAGCAAGTTGGGGTCAGCAGGCACTACAATCCAGGAGCCGGTTTTCATCTCGTTTTCCAATTGACCGGGCCCCCATCCCGAATATCCCAGATACGCGCGGAAGGCTTCCTGACCGCCGACATTGGTGAGAATCCGTTCCACCATCCCCATGTCGCCGCCCAGACAGACTCCGTCGAATACATGATGCGCGTTCTCCGGAAACTCTCTGCCGCGGTAGAGCAACATGACCTGGTTGGTCTGCACGGGGCCACCGGCATAGAGAACGTGACCGGCCCCTTCAATGATCGGCACCTGCGGCAGCGCCTCTGAAATAGACATGGCCGTAGGCCGGTTGACGACGACGCCCAAGGCGCCTTCCGGCCCATACTCGCACAACAGCACCACGGTCTGGCGAAAGTTAGGATCGCGGAGGCTGGGCGCGGCAATGAGAAATATGCCTTTACCAAGTGTAAGATCCATGCACAAATCCTACTGCGCTTGCCGGTCTTACGCAAGCATGAACCCCAAGGGGTGATCGTTCCTCAACGAAACACAGAACAGCGGATCGGTGATTACAAGAGCGGGCTCATGAATCATGCGGACTACGTCTTGTACAGGGGGGGCCGGCGGTCACGAAGCAGGTCGTTGTAGCGGTTCAGGCTCTTGTTGCGAGCCTCGGCCGGATCAATATCGAGGATCGCAAGATCTTCCCGATCCCGGGAAGCCCGATACTGAATGACACCCTTGGGTGTCACGACTTCACTCTGGCCGATGTAGGTCAACGGATCCTTCCCTCCACGAGCTTCACTGCCGATACGATTACACGTAATGGCAAAGACCCGATTCTCCAGACACCGCACCGGCATAGAATCCGGACAGTTCGGCAACACGAGATTGGACGGATGGCAGATAATGTCGGCGCCCTGCACCGCCAGGGAGCGGGCCGCTTCCGGGTAATACCAATCGAAACAAATCATCACCCCGATTTTCGCCGGTCCGATATCCCACACCTGAAATCCGGAATCGCCCGGTGTGAAGAAGAGTGTCTCTTCATAGAACAGATGCGTCTTGCGATAGCAGCCGATGAGTCCAGCCGGCCCCACGACCACGGCAGAGTTATAGCACGCCGATCCGGCCCGTTCCGGAAGACCGGCCACAATGTGGAACCGGCGCCGCTTGGCGATCTCCATCAAACGGCGCGTAGTCGGGCCGTCAGGCACTGGCTCAGCCAGCCGGTGCGCCTCTTCCTGCGATACAAATTGATACCCCGACGCAAATAATTCAGGCAGCACGATGAGATCCGCTTCAACCCGCTCCAACGCGGCCGCCACCGCATCAAGATTCCTGGCGACTTCGCCGAACGATGGATTGTATTGATAAAACCCGACTCGCACGAAGTACTTCACTCCATATGAGAACGGGCAGGGACTACTCCCTGCCCGTTTCGACTCAGCTGTCAGCCGACAGCTATCGGCGCATTGACGTTACTTCACTTCGGCTAAGTGCGTGGCGCCGCCTTCCGCGTGATCCTTACACGCATCGGCATGTCCGGCCTTGCCATGTTTAACGGCTTCCTGCAGGTGTTTCACACCTTCATCCAAATGCGCGTTTTTCACACCGGCACCCTGCGCATGTTTGAGCGCCTCTTCCGCATGCTGGACACAGGCGTCGGCATGTCCCTCTTTCCCGTGCGACGCGGCGCCCCTGGCATGTTCAACCGCCTCATCGACATGTTTATTGCCGGCCAACGCCACGCCATTCAGCATGGGCATACCCACAAGCGCCCCAACCGCGGCCAACGCCATGACACTGTGGCTGATCTTGATTGTCATCGTGAGTCCTCCCTGGTTAGATTGCGCCTCTCCTGCGAAACAAATCGATCGTGCATGCACCTTACACAGCGTTCCAAAGCCTGTCAAGAAGACCTCCCGGAAGGGCCCGCCGCCTGGTCGAACCCAAGAATCTTTTGAAGCATGTGCGTGTCTTTCTCGACCGGGCAAGCGAAATCCCGGCTCCACTCCCACCATGATCCCGGGTAATTTCTGATCGCCTGATATCCCGCCAGCTTGAGGATGAAATAGAGCCAGGCTGACCGAACACCGCCGGTGCAATAACAGATCACTTCCTGATCGCTGCGAATGCCCTTGTCTTCCAGCGTCGTTCTGATCACGTCGAGATCCTTAATCGTCGCATCCTTGTTGAGAAATCCATTCCAAGCCATGTGAATCGCCGAAGGAATATGGCCTGGCCGCGGGATGCCGGAGACTTCTTTTCCCAGATACTCTTCGAGGCTCCGGGCATCCACAATCGCCGTCCGCTCATGCGGCATCCGCACGATCAGCTTCAGCTCCTCTTTCGCAATCGCGAGAGCCTTTACCGGCTGAGCCTTGAAGTTTCCTGCGGCAGGCGGCGCCAGGCCATGCTCGAAGGGCCGCTTCTCGGCCGTCCATTTCACCCAGCCACCGTCCAGAATGCGCAGATTCCTGTGGCCGAGATATTCGAGCATCCAGAACATCCGGCCTTCATCCCCCCAATTATCAAACGGATTGGAGTAGATGACGACGTCGCTCTCCTGATTGATTCCAAGCCGCCGAAGCGTCTGCTCAATCGCGCCGAGATCCGGATTCAACAATCCCTTCGGCACAGCATTCGGATCGCTGTACTCATGCCAGGTGGTATGCACGGCGCCGGGAATGTGCCCGCCGAACTCATACGCGGACCTGCCGCGCACATCGAGTACGACCAAGCCCGGCTGGCCCAATCGGTTCTGCAATGTGTCGGTATCGATCAACAAAGGATGATTCATGATATTCCTTTAAGAGTGCCTCGATGTGCCGGCAGCGGTTTTCCTTCTGTATCGGCCTTGCAGCTGACACTATCCGGGCCGCCACTGACGCCTACCGATCGGCCTCCCGCGCGTAACGCCGCAGCCAACTCGCCGGAGAGGGGAAACTCCCGCTCATCAATGACAAACCGATAGGGATCGGTTCCCGTCAGCCCGTACTTGTTCCGCAGCATCTCATGCTGCCCATCGGTCAGTATGTGGTACTGCACCTTGGTTTTCAGAATCAAGCCCTTGGCGTCCGACGGAAGCCGGTAGGCGAATCGATAGTCGCGGCTCGCCAAGGGCAACAACCGGTTATCGTACAACTCCACAATCGCCGGCTGCCAGAGAATCCATCGGCCCATCGTAGACGATTGCCGCTCCAGAACCTTCCCTTGCCCATCCTCCACCGTAAACTCTACCGTAAAGAACCGATCAGGATCTCCGGTGGGAATCTTATGACCGGCCCCGGCATTGACCAGGGTCAACGTCACACCCACCCGATCACCCGGCTTGGGAGCATCCGTATCGGTCTTCACCTGAATCTCCACCGCCCGCTTGATCATATTGGGATCGTGCCCGCCCCGCCACAGGTGTTGCCGGCCCCGGCGAATGGGGCCTCCCACGGCCACCGGCCGCTCAATCTCCGGCATGTGGCAACTCTGACAGATAAAACCATGTTCCTTCATCCAGTACTCGCCTTCATACTCCGCATAGGTCCCGCAAGGCCCCACGTTGTAGAACTGGGCGGGGCCGGACACGACGTTGTGGCACCGGGAACAGAATTCGGCGCTACGGAACTTCGGGTCGAATTTCGTGGGATGCGGTGCAATCGAATCCTCGAACGGTCCCAGGATCACCCCGTCCCGCACATGACAAGCGGCGCAGGTCACCGATTCGTTCCGCAACTCGGCGTCATACCGGGGATTCGGTTCTTGAACCGCTTTTTCAACCCGCCCGCGTGGAATCTCCTTGATCAAGGTCGGCTGCTGATTTTCCAGCGGTGTATGGCAGTTCAGACACACCCAGATGTTCTTGTCCTTCTTCCAATAGGCCTGAAAGAAGGGATCTTCATAGGCATGCGCATGAATGCTGGTCTTCCATTCTTCATAGATCTCGCGGTGACATTGTCCGCAGGATTCTGCCTTTAAGCTCGCAAGCCCGTCGGGGATTTTTTGAAACGGAATCGCATGGGCATAGTCATCGCGCAGCCCGAAAATCACGACCGGTTTGACCTCGGTGTAGTAGAGATACACCAACCCGGCCGCCACTACAGCCCCGATAACAATTTGGTGCCACCTACGCATCTGACTTCCAATGCTTGCTCAGCTGACATGCTGACAGGACAGCAGGCTGACAGGTCCGCACTGTTGAATATCCTGTCAGCGTGTAGCCTGTTTCCCTGTCAGCTCGTTAGCGTACAGCCGCCTTTTCAACAATCTAAGAGCGCCGTAATATGAGCATCTACCGATGCGGCCAGTGCCGTCAGATTGTAGCCGCCTTCGAGCAAAGAAAGGATGCGGCCCTGCGCATGGCGCGCGGCGAGGCCGGAGACGATGCCGGTCAACTCCGCATATCCCTGTTCCGTCAGGCCCATGCTGGCCAGCGGATCGTCCTTATGCGCATCGAACCCGGCTGAGATGATGACGAACTCCGGCTTGAACTCATCAGCCGCCGGCACTAATACCTTGTGGAAGATCGCGCGATACTCGTCATCCCCCTCACCGGCTTCCATCGGCACATTGATCGTCAATCCGTCGCCCGCTCCTGTGCCCCGTTCACTCGCCCGGCCTGTGCCCGGATAATGGGGGTATTGATGCGTGCTGAAAAAGAGCACAGAGGGATCGTCCTCGAAGCTGTGCTGAGTGCCGTTCCCATGATGGACATCCCAATCGACGATCAGCACTCTGGCCACACCATACTTGCGTTGGACATAGCGCGCCGCAATCGCCACATTGTTAAACAGGCAAAATCCCATCGCGCGCCCGGCTTCCGCATGATGGCCGGGCGGACGCACGGCACAGAAAACACGATTCACCTGTCCAGCCATGATCGCGTCAACGGCAGCCAAGGCCCCACCCGCAGCCAAGTACGCAGCAGCCAACGATCCCGGTGACATCGAGGTATCAGGATCAAGGGACACTCGTCCGCCGGCAGGCGACTGGTCTTTCAGCATCGCAAGATACGCTGCGCTGTGGACCTGGGTAATCCATTCATCTTCAGCCTTGCGAGGCTCGATTCTGGTCACCTTCGCAAGCGTCCCGCTCTGTTCGAGTTGCTGCATGATCGCGCGCAGCCGATTGGGCGACTCAGGATGGCCCATTCCCATGTCGTGTTCAAGATAGGCCGGATGGTAGACGAGACCAGTTTTGCTCATAGTGCCAAAACACCGTGGTTCATGAAGCATATCTCGTTGTGACAAAGAGCTGAGAGCTGATGGCGTATAGCACGTAATCGGATCAAGCTTCGATCCTCTCTCCGGTCCCATGCCATAGCCATACGCTATAGGCTATTTAGACCGATGGCGCTTCACGCTTCACGAGATACGAAATACGGATTGAGATTAGCACGCAGGAAAGCACGTAGACAACGAGCGTTCTCCACTGCTATCGTCGGTCTTCACAATACGGAGTATCCGATGCCTAATCCAAGAATTGAACCGCTCAAGAAAGTCCTCGCGATCGACCCAAACGATGATGTCGCCTGGTTCGGACTCGGCAAAGCCTATATGGACGATGGAAATTTTGAAGAGGCCGCGAAGGCTCTGCGGCAATGTGTCGCGGTCAAACCTACCTATTCTGCCGCCTATTTTGCGTTGGCGCAGTCGCTTCGCACCTTGAACCAGCTCGACGAATGCCGCACCGTCATCGTCACAGGCATCGAGGTCTCGACGAAGAACGGCGATGCGATGGTGACGAAGAATTTAGAAGCGATGAAGAGTTCACTGCCGTCGTGACCACGCGCCGCTCTTCCACCTCCCCCTTCCAGCTGCCACAGTGGGCTATCCGACTGGCGCGGAGCCGGCCCACGCCGTTTCTCTCAAAAGAAAGCCGCATGCGGTTTGTCATCGCATTGGCCTCGACGAATGTAGCGAGAGGAACCGGTGGCCCCTTCGGCGCCGCCGTGTTTGAGCGTACCGGATGGCGACTGATAGCCGTTGGCGTCAATCTCGTCGAGTCCACTCGTTGCTCTCATGCACACGCAGAAATGGTTGCCCTCGCCAACGCGCAACAGACCGTCGGACGCTTCGATCTTGGCGCGGCAGGCTTCCCGACACATGAACTCGTGACGAGCTGTGAGCCTTGCGCCATGTGCTATGGCGCCATCCCCTGGTCCGGCATACGCAGCGTGCTGTGCGGCGCCCGCGCCAGCGATGCAGAAGCAATTGGATTCGATGAGGGGGCGAAACCGAAGAACTGGGTGGCGGAGTTCAAGAACCGGCGTATCACGGTCACCCGTGACCTGTGCCGGAAAGAATCCGTCGCCGTGCTTCAAGAATATAGAAATGGCGGCGGCGCCATCTACGGCGCCCGCAAGAGATCGTGACGTGCCACACTCCGGCTGGGAGAGGAACAACTCTCCCAGTGCCATCAAGAACCCTGGCTTACACGACTGCCACGCCCCAGCCCGGCGATTGCCCTCAGTCCGCTAACTTGGTCGCTCGATTTCTACCCCAGCAACTGCAAAAACACCTCGGCTTGCCGTTCGCTGAGTGGCGATGCAGCGCCGGGATTGTGAATCAACATCCGCACGCGCGGATGAGTCCGCTGAGATTTTGGACGCTCAACGAGCTCGACATTCGCCAGTCTGGTTCCCGCCTTCGACGGCAACGGTTCCACATCCCATAATGAAATCAGCACGGCGCTGAGATGCCGCAAGCTGGTCAGCAATACGGTGACGGCGCCTGACAACACCTTCACATCCAGCCAGATGGCCTCCGGCCGTCCACCCTTTCCGCATTGCAAATCGGCGCGGGGGATCGAAATGTGCAGCACGACAGGATCGCAATAGTCGGCCAGCTGTTTCGCCTTCTGTTGAATGCGTGCCACAATCCGATGGAGCAGAATGACGCCGCGATCCTCTTCCTCTCCCTGTTCCTCATCTCGCGCGATTCCTCGAAGCGGCATCCGCCGACGCGCCGCCGATCCCACCATGGCCGTGACTTCGACCAGAAACCGATCCCGGCCCAGATGGCACTCCAAATCAGCGCTGCGGGTCTTCGATTCGGGCAGAAAGGTGACACACACTCGGGCGCGAATCAGCTGCGTGGCCAGCTCCAGTTCAGCCAACGCCGATTCTTTCACACCGGGATCAGAATGGGTGAGGCGATGCAGGAGCCGTCCGAGCCGAAGATGGCTCGACTGATCGGCACAGTGCCGATGAAGCTGGGTCAAACGGTCTTCTAGATCGGAAGAGAGCCCTTCTCGTGTCGTGCGTTTCCAGGAGACAGCTGGCACACCATATCCATCCTGGAAAGAAGAGTAGACCTTCGCTGACCGTCGCGATCGCCATCGGGCCATCCCACACTCCGTTAGGCCGATGCCGCCTCATCCTCATCGTTCGATGATTGTCGCAAGAGATCCGGCTGCTGCTTGGCGATCTCCTCATAGAGTTCATCCAGCCAGCGGCCGGCACAGCCCAGCACTTCGCGTACCAGCGTCTCGGGCTGCCCGGTTCTCTTGATCGTCCATTGCGACACATACTCCAGCAGAGTCTCGCGTTCGAACTGTCGGGTCGAGTGCGTGGCCATCGCGGCGAGTTCGCCCAATCCTGTTTTCAAAATCTCGGCGACCGTGTCTCGCGCATACGAGGTACTGGCCGTCACATATTGAACTACTCGATTGAGTTCTTGATCTGTCATCATCACATTCACAACCCGAGTCGACGCTGCGGGATTTTTGCATCCCTCCGGAACTCTGTCAATGTGCTAGAGGACAACCGTCCCCCATTTTTTCTCCTCGCCATGCAGAAGGCAATGGTATGATCGGTCCGGCTCAGAGCCGGTTCCAGCTTGAAGGAGAATCATATGGCCACACAGCTTCCTCTAGGACGCGCCTCAACATCCACGCGGGCCGCACGCCCCTCCTATCCCGACCATTGGGACCTGACTCATTTGGTCAAAGATCCGTCGAAGGAGATCGACTCTATCCTGTCACAACTTGAGACCGTGGTTGTTCACATCGAAGCGGCTCGTCCGGCATTGACGCCATCGATCACCAGTCAAGACTTCCAGGCCCTGCTGACACTCAGCGAGACCTTTGCGCAGGGGTCATCCAAGCTTGGCGCCTATGCCTACCTTCGATTCTCCGAGAACACGAAGGACGCTGCGGCCCGTTCGCTCAAGGCCCGCGTCGAAGAACGTTTGACGGCCCTCAGCAATCGCCTGCTTTTTTTCGACCTGTGGTGGCAGAGTGTCGATGGCACGAACGCGGCGCGGCTGATGGCCGACGCAGGGGACTTCCGCTATCACCTGGAGACGATCCGGCGGTTCAAACCGCATACGCTGACCGAACCGGAAGAAAAGATCGTCCATCTCAAGAACGTCACGGGCCGCAGCGCCGTTCATACCTTTTACGATGTGGTCACGAATGGATTGACCTTCACGCTGACAGTCGGCGGCAAGAAGAAGTCGGTCAATCGCGAAGGACTGATGGCGTACGTGCGGAACCAGAAGGCCTCAGTGCGTCAAGCCGCCTATCAAGAGCTCTATCGCGTCTTTTCAACACAACAAGACCTGCTGGGAGAAATCTACAAGACGCTCGTGAATGACTGGAAATCTGAAAACCTCGGTCTCCGCCACTTTGCCTCTCCCATTGCGACCCGCAACCTGAGCAACGATGTGCCTGATCAGGCCGTCGATGTGCTGTTGACGTCCTGCGCGAAGAATGCCGACATCTTTCATGCGTATTTTTCGCTGAAGGCCAAAATCTGCAAGATCAAGCCGATGAACCGGTATCACATCTATGCCCCACACCGCACAGAGGCCAAAAAATACAAGTACGCCGACGCCGTGCGGATGGTCCTTGACGCGTATCGTGGCTTCTCACCACACCTCGCCGATCTGGCCGAACAAGTATTTCGCGATCGGCATATCGACGGCCCGACCAGGCCCGGAAAAATCGGCGGCGCCTATTGCTACAGCACAGTCCCGGGGATGACGCCCTATGTGATGCTGAACTACACCGGGGAGGCCCGCGACATCGCGACGATGGCGCATGAACTTGGCCATGCCGTCCACGGCATGATGGCCAAAGACCATTCAGTCTTTACGTTTCATTCCACCCTCCCCTTGGCGGAAACCGCCTCGGTGTTCGGTGAGCGGATTCTCTCCGATGCCTTGATGTCTCAAGAACGCAATAAGGCCGTTCGGCAAGGCTTGCTATTGAGCCAGCTGGACGACATCTACGCAACGGTCTTGCGGCAGGCCTATTTCGTGCGCTTTGAAAAGTTGGCCCATCAGATGGTCGCAGACGGCGCGACAGGCGATCAGCTGGCCAAGGCCTATTTCGATGAGCTGCGCCAGCAATTCGGCAAAGCGGTGAAGGTGCCGGATGAGTTCCGATGGGAATGGCTGACCATCCCCCACATTTTCGCCAGTCCGTTTTACTGTTACGCCTACAGCTTTGGGAATTTGCTCGTGCTGGCGTTGTACCGCATGTACAAGGAACAGGGCGCCTCGTTCGTACCGAAATACCTGAACCTCCTCGCTACCGGAGGCTCAGAAGCCCCGCAAGCAATCCTGAACAAAGTCGGCGTGGACATGACATCCGAAGCCTTCTGGCAATCCGGATTCGATACAATCCGTCAAATGGTCGAGCAGTTGGAAGAAACGATGTGAGTCTTCCGGTGGAAATCATACCTCGTTCTGGAGATCCATCCGGCCGCTACCCAATACATGCCCGACCCTCTTGTACGGCCTCTGTAAGAGAGCCTGGACGTTGTTTGACTTTGCGCGCCAACAATCCTGCGGCCCCCGGAGCCCCGGTGGTTTCTGAGCAATACCGTCAGAATATTCCATCTATAACAATCGTTTGGAGCAGGCTTGCGGCAGATCTTGGCGGCAGAAAGAATAGGTGACGGGAAAAGCGTGCTTGACAAGCACTTCGCTTGGCAGTAAACTGAGAACGCTTCTCATAATCGTTCAAGGAGAGTGCCATGTACGTTTGCTTATGCAACGGGATTACCGAGTCGGATGTCCGCGAAGCCGGACGAACGGGCATCGTGATGCCCTGCCAGCTCAAGTCCAAGTTCGGACTCAAGCGCAGTGGCTGCTGCGGCCGTTGCGCCAAGAATATCGATACATTCGTCGAAATCGCCGTTCAAGGAACATCGGTTCCCTGCCCCACCATGTCGGACCGCTAGACACTGCCCCTAAGCTCCTCGTATCTCGTGAAGCGTGAAGCGCCATCGGTCTGAAGAACCTATAGCGTATGGCTTCTGGCATCCAGACGTGGGGCGTGAGGGGTGGAAATCCAGAGCGGGAGCAGATAGCAGTGCTGGATGGAGAGTTCTCAGATACGCCTCACCATTCTCAAATCACAACTGTCTGATCGGACCACGTGCTGTAGGCTATCAGCTCATTGTTCCAACGAGATACGATTCACGAAATACGCGGATTCAAGCGAGGCTGTCTGGTGAGCTGGAACGAACTACTGCGCGGAGGCCCTGCTGATGAGCTTTGCAACATCTGCGACACGACGGCCCAAAGCCTTGGCATCGGCCAACTCTTTCTTGTCGATCCCTGGACTGTCGCCTTCCGTCGTCGCGGACGCCCCGAATGCACCGCCGCCGCTGACGACGATCATCTGATTCCCCAACATCGCGGCGAGAATCGTCAACATCGTGATCTCCTTTCCGCTGGAGATCTGGCCTCCGGTGGCAAAGGCCGCACCGACCTTGTTCTTCATCTTGAATTCGGGAAACACGCCGAACTTGAACTGCCAGTTGTCGAAGAACGTCTTGACCTCCCCCGACATATTGGACCAATAGACTGGTGAGCCGACAATCACCGCATCAGAGGAAAATAAGTCATCCGCCGTCACCTGCCCGACTCTCTTGAGCACCGCGAGAGTGCCTGGAACCGACGTGACCCCTTCGGCAACTGCGTCAGCCATCCGCTCCGTATTCCCCGACAACGAATGATAGGTCACCAGAACTTTGACCGGAGGCGGAGCCTCTTCGGCCCATGACCACGAAGCGGTGCCGAAGATAATTAGGAGCGCCAATATGGATGCGAGCGGGTGATTCATAGCCGGAAAGCGACACACTGCAAGGAACGTGAAGCGCAGGACGGAAAGAAAGTATCTCCCGTCCTCATTTGCAGATACGCTTCACGAGGAACACGCGCCATGCGCGCTACCTTCTGATCGTCTCTTCTTCCATGTGTTCTTCAACCGACACCTCCGTCAAGGTGCCTCGGTAGGTACAGCGGTGACACCGAATGCGCCACTCTTCAATCCACTTTTCTTGCACATACGACTGCCGGCAGGTCGGACACACGAACACACCTTTTTTATAGAGCACACGACGCTTTTCTTGCATAACAGCCTCTTTCTAAAATTCGTCTGGAGGATGGCACAATCTCCGCCGGGATTGCAAGAACGATGGCGCGAAGCCGCGCTGGTCGAGACATTGCCGAAACCCGCTTGACTCGGCATAGACCGGCCGCTACGATGCGCGCATGCGTGTGAGCAATTCCCTGATCGTCTTTCTACCTCTCCTGCTCATGGCACTCAGCTTCGCTGCTGCCCCCTCGCCCACGCTAGCCGCAGATTCCGGACTGCTGCCGATTCGCACGCCCTCCGGCATCATCATCCAAGCTGAGATCGCCGACACACCGGTGAAACGCGCCACCGGCCTCATGTACAGAGAACGTTTGGATAAAGACCATGGCATGTTGTTCATCTTCGGCCAACCGTTACCCTGGACCATTTGGATGAAGAACACGAAGATCGCCCTTGATCTGATCTGGCTGGACGAAAACAAACGGGTCACTCACATCGAGCGGCAGGTTCCCATCTGCACCAAGAGCGACGACTCTTGCCCGCAATATCGCCCGAATAGCTCCGATGCGATCTACGTGCTGGAAATTGCCGGCGGCACAGTGGATAGCTACAAGATCGAGAAGGGATCGAAGCTGGAGTTTAAGTCCCCATAGCCCGCATGATTCATGACGGTTCTACTGCAACCGCCGATACAGTGTGCTGTTTTTGTCGCTTGCCGCTCGTCAAGCGCCATCGGTCTTAAAAGCCTATAGCGTATGGCTTATAACACAAGCAATACCGAGACCCGAGGCTGAGTTATTAGTTCTTACTTGTGAGTTACTAACTCAAAACTCACAATTCACAACTCTCCGGTCTGTCACGTGCTATACGCCATCAGCTATCAGCTCTTTTTCCCAACGAGATACGATTCACGAGGAACGAGCTTCCACGCTAGCTGTTAGTCCCTCTCCTGCCAGGACCTGATGCGTCGCGCGGTAATGACGCCTTTCACCCGTTCAATGGCTTTCATCACGCGGCTTAAATGGGCCGTGTCGGCAATCTCCACTATGAAATCCAGCTCCGCCTTGCGATCTTCGCGCGTGATGATTTCGGCGCGGCTGATATTCGCCTGACATTCCGCAATGGCTGACGAAACGTTGGCCAGCACACCGGTCTTGTCCTCGGCAATCACGGCCACCTTGACGGAATGCCGGCCTGGGGTCGCCGTATCCCACTCCACCTCCACCAACCGCTCCCGATCGTAATCCAGCGCTTCCAGGTTGGGGCAATCGACAGAATGGATGGTGAGGCCGCGACCTCGTGTAATGTATCCTAGAATTTTATCGCCGGGAACGGGATTGCAGCAGCGGGACAGTTGCATCAAGAGATCCCGCGAACCCTTGACTTGAATCCCCTGGTCCCCGCCTCTGCCGGCTAACGGTTTCGGATGGCTCGGCGGTTCTGCAATCGGCGTGCTATCAGAGGCAGGAGCAGCCAACCGTCCGATAACCTGGGCTGTCGACACGTGCCCGAATCCGACCGCTGCGACCAGCTCATCAGCTGTCTCATACCCTTCATGCTTCGCCGCCTCAAGGAACTGGCTGGACTTGAACATCTGGGCAGGCGCCAAATCATGCCGCCGAAACTCGGCTTCCAGCAGCCGCCGGCCTATTTCCAGGCTCCGATTCTGTTCTTCAGATTTGATCCAATGTTTGATTTTTGTTTTCGCGCGCGACGTCCGTACAAACTTGAGCCAATCCTTATGCGGTGTCTGATTGGGCGACGTCAGGATTTCGATGGTATCGCCGCTCGCCACTTCATGCTTCAGCGGGACAATCTTGCCGTTGATTTTTGCGCCGACACAGTGGTCGCCCACTTCAGTGTGAATCGCGTAGGCGAAATCGACCGGCGTCGATCCCTTGGGCAGTTCCTTCACCGAGCCTTTGGGCGTAAACACATAGACCACGTCGTGGAACAGTTCGAGTTTGACCGAGTCCATGAATTGCCGGTTGTCCGGTAAATCCTTCTGCCATTCGACAAACTGCCTCAGCCATCCGAAGGCCTTACCGTCTTTGTCGTCGATCCGGTCCTGTTCCTTGTACTTCCAATGGGCCGCAATTCCATATTCGGCCACACGGTGCATCTCCTCCGTCCGAATCTGAAACTCCACGTGCTCACCCTTCGGTCCCACGACGGTCGTATGGAGCGACTGGTAGAGATTGGATTTTGGAATTGCGATGTAGTCTTTGAACCGGCCCGGCAACGGACGCCACAGCGAGTGGATCACGCCGAGCAACGCATAACAATTCATCTTCGTGTCGGTGATGATCCGTAACGCGGTGAGATCGTAGACTTCATCGAAGGAGATCGACTGTTTGTTCATCTTCTGGTAGATGCCGTAGAGGTGCTTGGGCCGGCCATAAATCGCCCCGACCAGTCCGTTTTCCTCCACCGCCTTCTGCACCAGCGCGCCGACTTCCTGGATATACTGCTGCCGGTCCTCGTCCCGCTTTGCCACGCTGACACGCAGCATTTCATAGACATCCGGCTTCAAGTGCTTCAAACAGAGATCTTCGAGTTCGTTCTTGACCCAGCCGATCCCGATGCGATTGGCCAGCGGCGCATAAATTTCCAGCGTCTCCTGCGCAATTTCCTGGCGCTTGCTCTCGCCGAGATGCTCGAGCGTGCGCATATTATGCAGCCGATCGGCCAGCTTGATGATCACGACGCGGATATCGTCCGCCATCGAGAGCACCATCTTGCGGAAATTCTCCGCCTGTTTTTCCTCGGAACTCCTAAATGTAATTTTCCCGATTTTGGTGACACCATCGACCAGATGAAGAACCTCTTTGCCGAATTCCCGCTCCAATTCATCGGTTGTCGCCACTGTGTCTTCCAGCGTGTCATGGAGCAAGCCGGCCACAACTGCCGCGACATCGGTCTTCAGCAGGGCCAACACGCCCGCGACCGCCACCGGATGCTGGACATACGGCTCCCCTGATCGCCTGGTTTGCCCATGATGCGCCTTGGCGGAAAACTCGTATGCTTTGCGGATCATGCCAAGATCGGCATCCGGCTGGTAACTCCGGAGTCGCGCCAACAATTGATCGATATCGGTAACGGTTTCGTAGACCATCGTTCGCTACTCACCAGACGTTGGACGCATGTCGCGGATACGTAACTGAATCCGATCTTCCCCGTTCCAATGGTTCCATTCAGGCGTGAACGCCACATCCACCGGCGTCCTGAGCGAGAGGCCCTGCGCTTCGAGCGATTTCATGCCGAATCCGATCCCGTCGAACGCCGGGGATCGCCCCTGGCGAAGCGTCATCTTGAGATGTTTCTCGCCCACGACACGAGCGTTCATAATCTCCAGCCGCCTCCCCGCAAACATCGGTTCCGGATTGCCGGCCCCGAAAGGATGCAGCGAACCGATTTCATGCAGGAGGCGGTGCGTGACTTCGTCCAAGCGCACTTCGGAATCGACGTGCAGCGAGGGAACATGCCCGGTTGAGCGCGCCCACTGGCTCGCCGCCGCAGCAAACCGCTCGGAAAATTCAGACAAGCGGTCTTCATGAACGGTTACCCCTGCGGCGCTGGGATGCCCGCCGAACGCCACAAGCAGATCACGGCAAGATGCCAGGCCTTGGTAGAGATCAAAACCGGGAATGGTACGGGCCGACCCCTTGCCGACCCCCTGCTCATTGACGGCGATCACAATGGCCGGACGGTGAAACCGTTCGACGAGACGCGCCGCCACAATGCCGACTACGCCCAGGTGCCAACGGCGAGAGGCCACCACGAGAGCGCCGGGGAGATCACCAGACTCCACCACGGCAAGCGCCTCCCGCATGATCTCAGCTTCGAGCTGTTGCCGAGTCCGATTCAAGTGGTCGAGTTCATCGGCCAACTGTTTCGCATCCGACTCTGACTCCGTCGTGAGCAACTGGACCCCCTTTATCGCCTCATCCATTCGGCCTGCTGCGTTCAGCCGGGGGGCCAGTTTGAATGCAATGGTCTCTGCCGTGCAGGGCTTTGTCACCCCGGACACCTGTTTCAACGCCCTGATCCCGCACCGAGCCCCGCGGGAAATTTGCGCCAGCCCGTCGCGAACAAAGGTCCGGTTTTCATCTTGCAGCGGCACGACATCGGCAATGGTGGAGAGCGCGACCAAATCCAAAAGCGACTCCAACGTGACCGATCCAGGTCCATACGTCGCCTCATACGCACCGGCCACTTTGTACGCCAGCCCGCCGGAGCACAAACCACGGAACGGATAGCGCGCATCGCGCCGATGGGGATTCATGACGGCCAGCGCCGGAGGCAGATCCTCATCGGTCTGGTGATGGTCCGTGACGATCACGTCGAGTCCCAATTGATTGGCCACCGCAATCTCATGATGCGACGTGGTCCCGCAATCTGACGTCACCAGCAGCGTGACACCCTCGCCTGCCAGCTTCCGGATCGCGCCTTCGTTCAATCCATACCCTTCGCGGACTCGATGCGGGACATACGCAGAGGCATTGGCGCCCATCCCTCGGAAGAACGACAGGTAAATGCTGGTCGCCGACATACCGTCGACATCGTAGTCGCCATAAAAACAGATCCGTTCCTGCCGGAGTATCGCCCGGTGGAGGCGTTCGACGGCCTTGCCCATATCGGGAATCAAAAAGGGATCGTGGGTTTTTCCGGAAGACATCCAGGCTGTCGCTTCATCGAGCGTGGTCACGCCACGAGCCATCAACAGCGACGCTGTGGCTGAAGAAATCGATAGCGCCTGGGCCAGGGCCGCCCGTTGAGTCGGATCAATATCGCGAAAGATCCAGAGTTTCGAGTGCATCCTCACCTCGTGACGGGCGTCGGTCTATGTGGACATGCGTTTGCCGGGAATCACCTTACAGTATTCACATGAATCATACGGAGTTACGGGGATGGTAATGGCTCCCCTTCCTGTTGTCAAACCGATCGTGCCGACACGGTCTCCCCGGTCTGCCTGGAAAAGCGCACTGCCGGCTGGATGACAGGAAAATGGCGCAGAGAGAGAGAGAGAGAGAGAGAGAGAGAGAGAGGAAAAGAGGGAATAGGAACCGGTGGTTGGCTATTCCCCTCCCTTTTGGACGTAGTTCTTCACGAATTCTTCGGCGTTCTTTTCAAGCACGTCGTCGATTTCATCAACAAGCTTATCGATATCTTCCTTCAGCTTCTTGCCGGCCTCGACGACTTTGGGATTGGCCTTGACCTCATCTTTGGCCTGAGGGTCGCGTTTCGGCTCCTGTTTGCGCTCCTGTTTTTCCATTCGAGCACCTCCAATATGATTCGGAGCACCTCTCGTGGATCAACGCTGCGCGTGATCCCCTGCTGTCAACTTACTCCAGGCCCTGCAAACCCGTCAAGGCAAGGCCCAAAATCTCGCTTCGCTCGTTGAGGACAAGAGCTGATGGCTGATAGCCAATGGCACGGCACTGAACCGGATAGTTGCGACTTGATAATATTGAAATGCATCTGAGAGCCCTAGCACTCACAATCTCTAAATCTGCACCGCCCATCTGCTATCAGCCATACGCCATCGGCTCTTCGAGGATCGACGCAATCAGACGATCAGCGACACGATCAGCAGCGCGACGATGTTGATGACCTTGATCATCGGATTCACCGCCGGTCCGGCCGTATCTTTATACGGATCGCCCACTGTATCGCCGGTGACGGCCGCCTTGTGCGTGTCCGTCCCCTTCAACCCCTGCTCTTCAATAAACTTCTTCGCATTATCCCAGGCGCCGCCACCGCTTGTCATCGAGATCGCCACGAACAACCCCGTCACAATGCTGCCGACCAGCACACCACCGAGCGCCTGCGGCCCGAGAACCAGCCCGACGATCACGGGCGAGATTACCGGAATCAGCCCGGGCACCATCATTTTTTGAATCGCCGCCTTCGTCACGATATCGACACAGGTACCGTACTCCGGCTTGCCGGTCCCTTCCATAATACCCTTGATCTCCCGGAACTGCCTCCGGACTTCTTCCACAATCAAACCACCCGCTTCACCGACGGCCCTCATACAGAGCGAGCCAAAGATAAACGGCAGCATGCCGCCCAAGAACAATCCGACCAGCACCTTGGGATTGGACAGATCGAACGCCGCCAGCGCCGGATTGTGCGCCGCGACTTCACGGGAATATTCCGCAAACAGCACCACCGCCGCCAACCCGGCTGAGCCGATCGCATAGCCCTTCGTCACGGCCTTGGTCGTGTTGCCGACCGCATCGAGCGGGTCCGTGATATCGCGCACGGCTTTGCCCAAATGCGACATTTCAGCAATTCCGCCTGCGTTATCCGTAATCGGACCGAATGCATCGATCGCCACGACGATCCCGGCCATCGAAAGCATCGACACCGCCGCCACAGCCACACCATACAAGCCGCCAGACTCCGCGCCGCCGCACACCCAAAAGCTGCCCAAAATCGCCGCTGCAATCACCACCACCGGCGCCGCCGTCGACTGCATGCCGACCGCCAGACCTGCGATGATATTTGTCGCATGGCCGGTTTCACTGGCCTTCGAAATGTACTGCACCGGCTCATAGCTCTTCGACGTGTAGTAATCGGTGATGAACACCAGCGCCAAGGTCACGATCAATCCGATCAGCGCCGCCATATAATAGCTCATCCCACTGACCCCGCCGACGCCGTTCATGATCGACGACGTAATGGGATAGAATGCGATAGCCGCGATGCCGCCGGCCACGAACAAGCCCTTGTACAGAGCCGTCATGATCTCGCCACCCTCACTCACCTTCACAAACAAGATCCCGATAATCGTCGCGAAGATCGTCACGCCGCCCAGTGCGAGCGGATAGAGAATCGGCGCGCTCGCCCCCTTGAACATGGTAAAGGCCAAGACCATCGCCGCGACCGTCGTCACGGCATAGGTTTCAAACAGGTCCGCGGCCATGCCGGCGCAATCGCCGACGTTGTCGCCGACGTTGTCCGCGATCACAGCCGGATTGCGAGGATCGTCTTCAGGGATACCGGCTTCCACTTTTCCGACGAGATCCGCGCCCACGTCTGCCGCCTTGGTATAGATACCGCCACCGACCCGGGCGAAGACCGAGATCAAACTGCCGCCGAACCCGAGACTGAGCAACGCGTGAATGGCTTTCTCTTGCCCGGCCACCGATTGCGCGATCATATAGAAGGTCGTGATGGCCAACAGTCCCAGACCGATCAGCAACAAACCGGTCACCGCACCCCCTCGAAACGCGACGGTCAAGGCGGCGTTCATACCGTCATGAGCCGCTTGGGCTGTCCGCACATTCGCACGCACCGCGATGATCATGCCGACATAGCCGGCGATTGACGAAGCGCCAGCGCCGACCAGAAATCCGATCGCCGTCAACAGGCCGAATTTATCGGAGACGGCCCCTGCGCCCCAGAGCAGGACGAACAGCACAGCCGCCACCATCCCCACCGTCCGGTACTGCCGATTCATATAAGCGCTGGCGCCCTCCTGAATGGCCTTCGCAATTTCCTGCATCTTCGCGTTACCCGCGTTGAGCTTGAACACCCACATGGCCAAATAGAGGCCATACGCAATGCCGGCCACGGCCGCGATCAATGCAAACGTAACAATCGATGAATCACTCACGGGATACCCTCCTAGTGGATAAACGCATTTCTTATGTCACACGGCTCCCCGTGGCTTCAACCCATCCAAAGTACGTGAGGCGAGTGGGGAAACCGTGAAATGGCGCAGGAGCAGCGAGCGGCTAACTGCCTGAAAAGTTGGGCTATTCTATATAGGTAAGCTCCGAGGATCAAGATGAAATATAAGGCAGCCCCCGTTCATCCTGTCCATGAGAACAGGTCCCGGCGTAACTAGACGAAGACGGTCACGCGCAAGAACGTCGCAGGTATAGACGTAGTCTCCTGGTTCGGACTTGTGTTTTGGCTGTGAAAGAGCGCCTCCAACTCCCGTTGCAAATCATCGGCCCGGCCATTTTTTTCGGCCGCGTCGAACGCATTCATGGTAGGCCCATAGTAGAGCCTGAATATGCCAAGCAGCGCAGAGGGCGGGCCGGGATAGTTGAAACGAAACGTCTCTTTGGTGAACGAAACCTTCTCAGATGGAATCCCTGCGGCGGCAAATCGCTCAATCACGTTCTGCTCAATCCCCCACGTCATCGGACTGATAAATCCATCCGGCGGTGGCGGCGAATAGGCGGAGCTGATTTTCAAGATCTGCGCAACCACTGTCGGATCATTGGGAATCCAGTTCCCCATCACAATCCGACCTCCCGGCCTGGTTACGCGCACCATTTCCTTGGCGACATCGAAGGGCTTGGGGGCAAACATGGCTCCAAAGATGCTCACGGCCAAATCGAACGTCCGATCCTGCAACTCATGCAAGTTTGTCGCATCGCCTTCCTGAAACCTACAGTTTGTAAGGCCCTGCGCCTGTACCCGCTTGTTCCCGGCCTCAACCAGATTCCTCGCGATGTCTACGCCCAACACGTCTGCTCCAAGTCTGGCCTGAGGAACGGCCGTCGTCCCATCACCGCATCCGAGGTCTAACACCTTCTGCCCTTTCGTAATCCCAAAGCTTCTGGCAAGCGCTTCTCCGCTTTCTCTCATACTCTCTGCAATGCGGGTAAAGTCGCCTTTTTCCCAAAGGGCTTTGTTTGGATTCATGGCAGTCTTCAGACTCCTGTGATGATGCTCGCCGTACTGCGCCGGATGTCCGTACTAGCGACAGGCCGGCTCTTCACCCACCGCAGCACGAATTATATGTGAGACAAATAGAAGATGCTACGTCTCCATATTGTCAGAGAGCTGGCCCGATCACGACGGGCTTCCTCTCCCGAGAGGCAAAGAACAGGTTTACGCCGTAAGCCGACTTTGTTATAGTCCGCGCAGACGGAGCGGCTGATGGAATTTGAACCGAGCTATATCGTGATCGACGGGCAGACCTTCAGCAAGGCAAAGCTGGCGTTGGACAATCATGTCTACAAGAACTGCCAGATCGACGACTGCGACATCTATTACAGCGGCGGGCAATATGAACTGCTGGACACCCACGTGACCAATTCACGCCTGATCCTGAACCACCCGGCTAAAGCCATCTACTCGGCGCTCCAAATTTTCAAAATGAAGTCGCCGGGCTCCCGTATCGTCTTCGACTGATCGTTCCGCATGCCCTACACCTACGACTACACCAGCGTCGCCTCCGGCAACGATAGCGCCTCTGCGCGCTACTGGCGCTTCGCCAAAATGACGCTGACGCGCTGGACGAGAGCCAAGACCTTCGTCTTCGACGGTCAGTCCTATCCCTATCTCTATCACTTCTGTAACAAGACCTGGAAAAACGAGCGTGGCGTCGAGATCCCGATCTTCCGGGAGATCCTGCTTCGCCATCAGACCGAACGCATTCTAGAGCTGGGCAACGTGCTCGCGCACTATGTTCCGATCCACCATGATGTGGTCGATAAGTACGAAGTCGCGCCCGGTGTCATCAACCAGGATGTCATCGAGTTTGCTCCGGTAGAACGCTATGACCTGATTCTGAGCATCTCGACGCTGGAGCATGTGGGATGGGACGAGGAGCCGCGAGAGCCGGCCAAGCTACTGCGCGCCATCGAGCATCTTCGAGACCGCTGCCTCGCCCCAGGCGGACAGATCGTGGTGAGCCTGCCGGTCGGCTACAACAAGTTTTTCGACGGGCTGCTCCGCGACGGCAAGAGCCCCTTCACCACACAACACTTTCTCAAGCGGATCTCAAAGCGGAACTACTGGGTGGAGTCGGATTGGAACGGGTGCAAGGACGCGACCTACGGCCGATTCGTCGCCCATGCTATCTGCATTGGAATCATCCGGGGATAGCGCCAGGCTCAAGATCGAGTTGTCTTGCCGATCAGAACTCAGCGGGCCTGGAGCGAAGCGGAAAGCGCCGCTGCAGTCTATTGTCAGTCGATTTACCATACGACCGCCAACTCATCATGCTTCTCAAGCAGCTCTTCTGTAGGCCCGTTGTGCTCGGGCGCAAGAACGCATCGGGCACCAGCCACGCCTGCCCGACAGGCTTCGGCCAACGATATCAGCGCATTCAGACGTTGATCACGCTCTTCGGTCACCAGACTCTCAGGAAAGGTCAGGTTGTTCCAGAACACGAACTCTACTTCGAGCATCGCCGCCTCCGCGTCAACCCAAAGATAGATCTGAAGATGCCGCGCCGTACCGACAGCGGACTGCAAAGAATGCTGGCAGCTGCGGCTCTGCATGGATTGGAAACGGGAACGCCAGCTTGCGTCGAACGACTCAGGGCACTCGAGCGTCTCATCACCGAAGTAGACGACCTCCAAGGTAGGCAATCCGCCGAGCGCGGCCATCACTGCGAGCAACTGCAACAGCGGAAGACCGATCACGAAGATCTCGGTGGCAGCACCATCGTACTCAGCCAAAAGATGCTTCGCGCTTTCCCAAGTTGGCCTACTCATGTCCGCCTAACATCCCAGCTCAGAGGCGACGCGCCAACGCTCATGCTTTGGCAGTTTATCCATCACCGTTCGCTGCAACCATATGCTACACGTGCGATATCGAACAGAACTCCCGCAAAGCTTATAGGCATTGCGCCGGTAGCTCTCCGCTGATGGTCCATATCTCAAAGCTATCTACCAAGTGATTCGCGCCGATGGAAAGATCAACACGCAGTCTTTGGTTACAAGGGAAGCCATCAAGATCGCGATAGCACCTTGCGCCGTCGCACACGAACTCATGCCGCAAAAGCTCTGCCTTTGCTGCATCTAACGACTGACCGACAACACCCCAGCGTGCGACAGCAGTTTTAAATGCCTCCGCGTTCGCATAGTGCTCGGGACTCGAACACGCCTGCATCAACAGCACGAAGGCGATTAGGACAATCCCGTTGAACACCGCATAACAACTCAACCTCAGTAACGACGTCCACGAGACGCGCTGGGTGCAACTTCGATGGCCCACCACTGTTCGCTTCAGCGCATGGCTAGGCCACATCATCTCTCACCCCTCCCTCGGGCCATCCGTGAATCGTGACCTGATGTAATAAGCTCGCTCTGAATCCAGCGCGACCGATGACAACTCATGGCCTGACCAGTCCTTGGTCATGAGATGGATGTGCTCCTTCCGGCCTGCCTCCGCGTGCTGAGCGAGTCGTGTGAGTGCGGAGGCCAAGTAGCGCACGCCCGCTGGGTCGGCGTGAATGAGAAGCTCACCGCCGTCGTTCGGCAACTCGAAGGTGAGAAGATGGCCCGGCATACGGTGTGGCCTAACTAGGGAACACAGGGACCGTGTCTCCCGTCCGAAGAACAATCAATGGTTCCTGGAACTTTTTCAGTGTCAGCACGATTTCTGTTCCTGGCTGGAACGCCTGATTAGCCCTCTCTCTTTAATCGTTTCCTGATCCACAATGGATTCTTACGACAATCCAATACGGCATGCACATACACGATGTTGTCCTCCACGTTGTAGTAAATGGCGAAAGGGAACCGCTTGGAGAGGCAACGGTGATGACCATATACAACTTGATGGATTCCGCCGTATACGAGAAGCGAATCGATATCTGAGAATACGCAGTCTAAGAAGTAGGCCCCAAGACCGGCTTCCCTGCCTTCATAGAAGCGGAAGCCCTGGATGAGATCATCCTGGGCCTCGTCCAGGATCCTGATTTTCACGAGACCTTGTTTCGAATGTCCGCCTTGGCGGTCTCCCAATCGACGAATTGAGATCGTCCTTCGGCAACGCGTTGGCGGCGCTCATCAAGGATATCTTTGTGCCAGGCGGGGGACTCGATGGCTTCCGGAGTGCGGGCGATGTCTTCCCACAGAGACTCCATCGCAGCAAGCTTCTCGTGGAGGCTCATGTCTTTGAGAGGGAGATTAAAAGACATACGGTCAGTATACCTCAGCGCCGAACAGATTCAAACCCATCAGATATCACGTCTTATCTTTCACGCCTGCCCAGCTACTTGCTTACCGGAACGTTCTCTATCTTCTTCACAATTTCGATGGGTTGGAAGACCGGGTCCTGCAAGCCCTGGGAGGACTCGGCTTCGACCCGCTGGAGAAAGGGTGCCGGGCCTGTAATGGCTCCGTAATTGAGGGTGGCTTCGACGTCGAAAGTCTTGGTGTCTTTCGGTGTTGGAAATGCAAACGTCTCGACTCTGATTTCATCCGGCTTTAACACCGTATCGTCCACGACCTTCACCGCTTCAAAATCAAAAACGGTCTTCTGCCCCTTGGCATCCACATAGGTCCGGCCATAGACTCGACGGTCGCTAAACACGGTCTTAAGATTTTTCCCTTTCACATCGAGATCCAACACGACCGTGGCCCATGCCGGATGGGTCGCAGGCAAATGATGCGGCACTAGGCTCTGGACCTTCACGGTCACAGTCGTCCTGTCGCCCTCAATCTTCGTCTGTACATCCAACTTCGCCGCCTCCTGACGGAGCTTGCCGAGACGGCCTGGAAACGAGTGGTTGGCGACTTTGCGCTTCTTCTCCCCGTTCGCCGACTCTCCGACCTGTTCGGGCATGTGGCAATGCTGGCATTCCTTGCCGGACTTGACCGCCTGGCTCTGGTCCCAATTACCGAGTAAATCGTTGGCCTTGCCGAGATTGGCCGCCGACGGTATCGATTGGTGGCAGTTCAGACAGAGATCGGACTTTTGAAAGAGCCCCAATTCCATCGATTGGTGCGCAAGATTCTGGACGAAATCTTTGTAGGGCCCGTAGAGCGTCTTGCTGCTGATTTCATATTTTGGGTCCGGCGGATGCTTGGCGCGATCCACCTGCTTGATTAAATGGCACTGCGCACAGGCCACACCGTCCAGAGAGGGATCGCCGGACTTCGCCTGGTCGATGAACAGCTGCGCCTGATCGGAAAACTCGCGCACATGCGGCGCATGGCATCGAAAACAGAGCGCTTTATCTTTGCCGCCCGGCGAGTTGAGATAGGCATCGAGCGACGCGCGGAACGCCGGAGAATGGATGGACTTCGACAAAGGCGAGGTTTCCCATTCTTCAAAGACCCGCTCGTGGCAACGCTTGCACTTGTTGGAATGAGGAAAAGCCTTTTCAATGAGCGTTTGACCCTTGGCATCCTGGGCCAGCGCCTCGATACTCCCGCCTCCGAACACACAGGCCACTCCGACGATCACAGCCGCGATACCCCCCCACCCCCTGTCATCGGATCGCAACCGGTCTTTCATTCTGTCCTTACAAGGATTTGACACGATAGGTCAGCATGCGCGGCTGCGTGTACTCGTGAACGATTTGCTTCGCCTCGTCCCGCTCTTTCTCGCTCTTCAATGTCGCAAGATAGTTGTCCATCAATGTCGGGGCAGGAGTCGGGATCAGGGCATAGGTGAGCACCGCTTCCACCGTCGCCGCCGTCCCGGCCGGTAGCGTCAGGGCAAATGGAACTTTTCTGGTGTGTCCCCCCTTGATGAACGGATCAGGAATTGGACCACGAAGAAGCTTGTCATAGGGCAATCCAAACCGCTTCGTCTCTTCGGCCAGCACCAGGCCCTGAGCGTCTTTCGCCGTCAGGGTCAGAAAAAACTGCTTCAGCACCGGGTCGCCGTCTGGGAAACTGTGCGGGAGGCTCCCGATCTTCACGAGCGCAGTCCCTTCAACCGTACCGCCCGTTCGTTTCACGTCGAGATCGATGCGCGGCGCCCACTCAGCTTGAAGATTACGATTTTTCAACATGGTGCCGGCGCCGACCACGCCGCGAAACCAATGGCGGCCGATGGGTCTGGTCATGGCTCCACGCCTCGACGTCGAGCTGCCGGTCGACGGTTCCATATGGCAATCCTGACAGATCGTGCCCTGGAGGATTTCTCCCGGCAGATCCTTCTGCGTCACGTCTTTTACCTTGTCGAAATGACACGAGGCGCAAAAAGATGCCTCGCGGAACAGGTTCGCCCGCTTGGCTTGATGCACCAGATTTTCTTCCGGGTCGGCGTATGGTCCGTAGAGGACAGACCCCGGCTGTACTTTGAACGTAGGCGGAGCAGCCGGTCCACGTTCCACATCATGGATCAAATGGCACGACGCACACCCGATCCCTTCCACTTGAGGTTTGCCTGCCAAGATCTGCTGCATCAATGTTCCGGCATGCCGGGGAAAGACCGTCATCGCCGGCGCATGGCACGACAGACAGCGGCTTCGCTCCTCCGCAGTCGGGTTCGTCTGCGCCCAGAGACCCAACACGGTTTTGAAGATCGGCGATTCCAACGAACTGCCGTGCAGCAGCGCCGCATCGACCCGCCCGAATGTCTTCAAATCCGGCGTTTGCTCCCTGGCGCCCTTCCACTCTTCATAGTGCCGCTCATGGCATTGCTTGCAATCCTCCGAGCGGATGAACACGTTTTCGATTTCCTCCACCCAATCGGGACGCGCCTGATCGTCAGGCCGCTGGGCCATCGCCCCATCAGGAAACAGGCCGCTCAGCCCGACGAGCGACAGGAGACAGATCGCTGTGATGCTCCGTCCCGACTGCAATCGACCACCGCGTCCTTTCGCCTCACCCCTCACGCCTCACCCCTCACGACGCATCGTTAATCCCGCTTGCAGCCGACAAAATGGAAATTGACGCCCCACCCGACCGGATCGCCTGGATCGGCCGGTTCGTAGGTTCCGACGGTAAAATTGCATTCCTTCATGGCCTTCTTGATGGCCGACCCGAAATCCGCCATGGTGCGGACTTCACGCTTGTCGATTTCCTTGATGACCGAACGGACCTTGATGCCGGCATAGTCCGCCCGTGAATTGCCGATCACCTCGAATACGGCGACACCCTGCGGACGCTCGAGCTTCAGTTCTTTCTGAATGTCTTCGTCCACGGCTCCGACGACGATTCCGAATTCTTCACCGAGCCGGGCCGCTTCTTCCTCCGTCATTCCATCGGATTGCGCCGCAGCCTGTACAACCCCCACCGAAACAAAGAGGACCGAGCCCAACAACACTACGGCCAGCGCCCCTCCGTTCACCACATATTCCTCCGAACCTGATGCAACTCTTCTCTCTCACAGGGTGGTCAAACAGGCTGTTCAGCAAGGCCGCAGGGAGTCCGGCGACTGAGGCGTACCCTCTGGGGTACGTCGCAAGGAGACGGACGACTGAGAACGAAGCTGGCAGCCTGTTTCACCGCCCTACTGCGGGGTCAATGCTCAGCTGAAACCATGGCGCCACCGCCTTCTGGCCGTTACGCTCTTTGTTCTCCCCGTTCCACACGGCGAAGGAAACGGTTTGCACACGGCCGGGAATGAGTTTCGCTTCGTTCTCTTGTTCCTCGCTCACGAGGGGACGCTGCATGACGACATGCCAGACTCCATCCTTCCACAAGGCCTTTCCCTGCACCCGGCCCTGCTTCTCTTTCGTCGTCAACGTGCTGAAGCCGCCGCCGATCAGATCTTCCACCGAGGAGATCCGGCGCGGAATGACTTCGAACGTTCGCACGCCGCCCTCTTTCCTCTCGGAACTCCGCGAAGCCCGACGGTCGATGTCGCTTTGCCAATCCGCTTTCCAATGCCAGATGTTGATGTAGTGGTCCAATTGTCCCATGCAGAAAAACGCCGGCGCATCGCCAAGGGGAAGGCCGATCGCGACCCCGTCCCGGAACGTGCCCGGCGTCAGCCGATCGTTCTTGGTGTTGTCCTGCCACTCAAGGAGAAACGCAATGTCGTTCCCATTATGAAGCGAACGCACCACCAGCGCCCGCGCAGTCGGCTCCGGCCACACCGGACGCGTAATGACCTGGCCGCTTAATGGAATCGTCATCGGCGGGATCGCGCCCCACGCGGCGTCATCAGGCGCCTGGGGAAGCTCCCCCTCGATCCAATGCGATCGGATCGTAAGCCCTTCTGAACTGACAAGAGGAATTCCGAATCCACCGAGAATGCTGGCTGCCAGGAGAAGACCGGACAAAGACAGGAAGAGGAGAGGACGAGAGCGGCAGAAGTTCGTCATGCCCACCATGCAACGCTTTCGTGAACCGGGCGCGCGGCGATGCGGCCTACGCGAGCTTGAGCCGGCGTATTTTGTTTTCTCCGCGTTCGCAAATATAGAGATGTCCTTGCGAATCCAGCGCCAGGCCGACCGGGGCATTGACGACCGCCTCGATTCCCAGCAACCCGTCGCCATGCTTGAGCGTGCCGGCCGACTCTTTTGCGACGAACCGCGCTGCGCCGCACCCGCCCATATGCTTATCTTCGTACCCGCTGTCACCGTTGCCCGCCACCGTCGTGATGATGCCGGTGCCGGCATCCACCTTGCGTACCCGGTGGTTCATGGTATCGGACACATACAGATTATCTTCGCGGTCGAAGACGACTGCCTCCGGCGCATGCAACATGGCTCTGACAGCCGGCTTGTCGTCGCCGTCATAACCATACCGGCAGACACCCGCAACGGTCGAAATCAAGCCCGACTGCCGGTCGATCTTTCGCACACGGTTACTGCCTTTATCGACAAGATGCACATCACCCTTGTTGCTCACCGCCAAGCCGACGACATCGTACAGACGCGCCTCCAGGGCGGGCCGCCCGTCGTCCAGATACATCGACAGGTCCAAACCATCCGAACAGACCGGCATAAGCCACCCTTGATCGTCGCTGAAATCGATGCCGATCGCATCGCCTGACAACACTACGAGATTACGGGCGACCAGCGGCTGCTCGCGGGCCTCATCCTCGGCCGTCCAGGCTCCGGCGATCGTCGTGACCATACCGGTCTTAGGATCGTACCGCCTGACCTTATGGGCTTGTGTATCGGCGATATACAACACGCCGTCCCGATCAAACGCGATCGCGGCCGGCCAGGTAAGATTCACCTCCAGCGCAGGGCCATCTCCGTTAAACCCATGCTGTCCCGTGCCGACCACCGTCGTGATAAAGCCGGTCTCGTGATCGATTTTGCGAATCCGATTGCTTCCGGAATCGCAGATATACAAATTGTTCTGGGAATCGAACGCCAGACCCAACGGCAGATAGAGGCCGGCCTCACCACAAGGGCCGTCGTCTCCGCAGTAGCAGGTTTCGCCGATCCCGGAAAAATTGTGGAGCGTGCCGGCTTGAAGATTGACGCGGCGGATCCGGTCCGAACCGGACTCCGCAAAATACAGCCACTGCTCGTCGGCATCCAATGCGACATCATGCGGGAGCGGAATCCCCGCTTTCACCGCTATCTTCCCGTCACCGGTGCTGCGCGCTTTTCCGTTTCCCGCAAAGGTTTCGATAAAGCCGCCGGCTAACTCTACTGCCGTACCCATAGTTATCCCCTGCCTCTCCATAACTGACAACGCACGATCGGCTTACACGCGCGGAGCAGGCTGCGCAGCTGCCGCCGTCTGATTGGCTGAGACGGTCTGCGCCGACGAGTCGGCCACAGCCTGGGGGGCCGTCGCCTGCTGTGCCGCCGCCTGGGCCTCGGCTTCGATAGCCTCCGCCTCGTGTACGGACTTCTTGAATCCCTTGATCGCCTTGCCCAATCCCTCTCCCAATTGCGGCAACTTGCCTGCCCCGAAAATAATCAGGACAATGACCAGGATCAGGATCAGTTCTGTAAATCCAAGACTCCCAAACATGGCGCGCTCCTTCGTAAAGGGTGGATCAGGCTCCTGAACTGTCTTTCGACTTTTTCGCGAATCGCTCTCTCAACCGTTTGCGGGCTGCTTCGGCCTTTTCGAACATTTTGCACTTGTCGTATACGCTGATGAGATTGTAGTAGGCCAGCGGCTCATCGGGATTCTGCTCAACGGCATTCTCCATGACCGTGACCGCCAGATCGGTCTTTTTGTGGTTGAGGGCAATCTCCATCAGCTTGAAGCTCGACTCCAAATGTTTCGGGTCCAGTTCGAGCGTTCTGAGGTAGCACTGAATCCCCATGTCGATCGTGTTGTAATCGGACACTTGGGGATTGTCCAACTCAATATACACGCCGGCCAGGTTGTACCACGCAATCGGATCGTCCGGGGTGATTTCGACGAGGCGCTCATAATAGCCCTTCGCCTCCATGTGCTTTTTCTTATCCGCATAGACACGCCCGAGATTGAACAGCGCCAGCACATCGTGAGGAAACACGTCCAACGCATGCCGAAACTCAGCCTCGGCTTCGTCCGTCATGTTCTTCGTGGCATAAATAGTGCCGAGGTTCGAGTAATACATGGCCAGGGAGCGATTCATTTCCGCGCGCAAGCCTTCGGCCATTTCAATCGACTTCTTCACCTCCGCCAGCGCATCGTCAAGCCGCCCCTGGCTGAAATACAGCTCACCGAGGCGGCAGCGGGCCTGGAAATCGTCCGGTTCGACCGCGAGCAATTTTTCGATCTCGGAGATTTCTTCTTCCGGCGAGAGCGGCTGATCGCCAGCATCCACTGCGGCGGCGCCAGGCTGCATCGGTTCTGATATCGGTGTTTGTGCGTCCATACGAATCTTGATTCCTGTGGTTCAATACCTGTTTACGCCTCTTCGGCGACCATCCGTTCCGGCGATCTCAGCAAAGGGCTGTTCGCGGCTTGCAACGATTCCGCGACGGGCGGCCTGACCCGGTCGAGGGTCAACAACATCACGCCGAGAATCACCATCAGCGTCAAATTGGAAAACATCAACGCATATCCGGCGATGAACATGAGCCCAAGGCCATACCCGGCCAATCGCCCCATCATCAACAACTTGATGACCGTATACGACCAACAGAGCAAGCCTCCGATGTAAATCGCAAAAGGGAGATAGAATGTATAGCCCATCCCGAACTGGAAAATCCAACCGATCCCCTGCGACGCCTGCCTGACCGCTGAGGCCAACGCCGGATTATACAGGTCCAGCACATAATCGGTGAAGATCAGCGCCGTGAAAATCGTGGCCGTCGTCGTCCAAAACCAGATCGCTCGATGCCGCTGCCGCCGGTTCTTCGTCCACAATGAGAGTCCCTGTCCGTACGCCGCGAAGACAAGGATGCTCGCCAGTACCATAAGGGCTTCGCCGGCTCGATGCACTTCGTACACCAGCGGAGGAGCCGCCACTGTTCCGGACAACCCATAGATCGTCGACACGATCTGATAATACAGCCATCCGGATATTCCAAGGTAATAAGCTGCCACTAGAAAGCGCTGTGCCGGTTCCCGATGCGCAGTGAGGTACTCTGCCACGAACAAGGTGAGCGTCACCAGCGCCACACTGTTGTAGATAATGGCGCCCAGCATCCCCGGCTGTACGAACAGAAACGCGATGGTCAACAACAGCAAGAGGGCGGCACTGGCGATCCCGGATTTGGCCAGCCGGCCGGTATCCTGCCCGATGCCCCGATTGACCATCGTCAACGTGAGGCTCAAGAACAACAGTACCGCGACAATATTCAGCAGCCACGCGCCCACCTCCGTGAGGGTGGTGAATGTCGGCGTAATCCATGGATGGGTCCCCGCCAGCTTGCTCAGGTGCATGCCCAAGCGAGACATCAGCCGATACAGCACCAGCTCCAAGAAGGAAGCCAGTAAGACCAGCTTGATGGCATATTCGAAGAGAAGACCGAAGTCCCCTATTCTTCCGGTCAGCCGGTCGCCTATCGCCGCAGCCTTGATCACAAACGAACCTCTCGACTCATAACCCGATCGGTTGAGGCGCCTGTACTGCCTCCTCCTTGGCTCTCGCGATATACAGCAGTCCATCAGCCATCGAGTAGTTGAACGGCAACTCGCAGACGACTTCACTGATCCGCTCATAGACATGCTGATAGAGCGTCTCCGCTTGATCCGGTGTCATGCCGCCTTGCACCTCATAGAAGAATCCCAGGCTGAGATCCTCCGACGAGGGGCGCATAATGCGCCTGATGCCGTACGCCGCCGGATCGCTCATGATCGGAGCTTCCTTCTCCAGGTCGAACAGGCAGGGCTGGCAGGAAAACCCGAAGGACTCATTCAGCTTGGCGTTCTCAACGATGAAGTTCATCGTATCGAGCGCTTCCGGTTCCGTTTCCGTGGGAAACCCCACAATGATGTAGCAATGCACGGCAATCCCCAGATCGACGCAGTCGCTCGCGATGCGGCGGACCCATTCCTGCTTAATCCCCTTCTTCATCAGATCCATGACGCGCTGATTGAAGGACTCCAGGCCAAACACGATCTTCAAGCAGCCGGCATCACGCATCGAGGCAAGCAGGTCGCGCGTGAGGTTCTTCTCGAACCGCATTTCGCAGGTCCATCTCACCTTGAGCTGTTTCTCGTTGATCTGCTGGCAGAGCCGTTTCGTCGGCGCCAGGGCAAAGCACTCGTCGGTGAAGAAGAAATTCCTGGCGCCATACCGCTGTGAGAGCCACTCCAATTCATCGACTGTCCGCCCCGGATCCTTCTGCCTGAAGTTCTGGTGATCAAGTGTCAGCGCGCAAAATGCGCAGTCCTTGTAATAGCATCCGCGGGAGAACTGAATCGGCAACACCGGCTCCGGCGACAGGTATCGGTCGAGCGGAAAGCCATCGTAATTCGGAGCAGGCAGCTGATTCACGTTTTCGGAATAGAAGGGCTGATTGACCGTGATCTTGCCGTCCTTCCGGTAAATCAGATTCGGCACTTTGCTGTAGTCTTTCTTGCCGGCCAACTGGTTGACTAATTCCAACAGCGCCGTTTCGCCTTCGAAGACGACGATGTCGTCGGCCAATTCAAAGAGGCTGGGACAGCGGCGGACATTATCGACGAGGCGTGTGAAGATGCTTCCCCCGATCGTAACGTGGAGGTCCGGCGCCGTCTCCTTAATCAGCTTGCAGAGCGTCAGGCCGGGAATAATTTGCGAGGTCGCCGTGATGGACACGCCGATCAAATCCGGACGATCCTTGACGATCGAGGGAATGAACAGGTCGCGGAAGAGACTGCGGTAGGGATTCTGCGCGTCGTCTTGAATGACCTTCATCAGGTCCTTCGACGAGTAGATCGAGTAATTGCCGAACTGATTATCGACGACGGTCAGTCTGGTCGGGAAATAGATCGAGGACACCAGTTCCAGCCACTTGTCGATCATAAACAGACTGCCCCGGTAGGCATCCAGATCGTAAAATCCTTCGCCGCGCAAGGTTTCCTTGGCCAGTTCGATCCGTTCTTCCAGATAGACGAATCGAGCGAGCGAATCGGCCACCTTCGAATAATGTTCCCGGCTCCCGTGGCCCGTTTCTCCGGATTGGGACCGCTCAAGCTCGCGCTGCTTGCCGATCAATTGCTGATAGACCTGAGCTGCATAGCTCTTGGTCAGCATGCGATCCAACAACTCGATCCCAAGATCGCGTTGCGAGACATCCGACACGCCACCTTGATGGAGAAATCCCGTGAGCGAAGGGAGACTGAGATACGGCTGGGACGGATGCCATGTCGGAGGAAAAAGGAGTGAAACTTTCATACGACGAGCACTCCAATTCTTTCGAAATATCAGAGAGTTTTGAGTTAAAACCTATACGGGGTTATACCCTCCGCGCCGAATGAAATGCAATCCTGCCCCCGTTGTTGAGCCGAACTACCTTCGGGAATACAGAAATTGGCTTGGCACTGAAGATTATAAAGCTTCGAGCCATTTGCAATCTTGAACCTCTTGCAAAACATCCACGAGTCCACAGTTCTTGAGTCATCAAGACTACTAAGTCTCATAAGTAAGCGCAACCACACAGATTCTGTCTGTGAAAACCTATAGGCCTGTCCTCATCTGCTACACTTTCTTGGGTATGGCCCTCTCCTAGTCAGTCCGTATACCCTAAGGATATGCGCCACTATGAGAGGATCGTTTCTCACCAGTCAGCTGAAGTAGCACGGAGCTTAAGACAACCCTCATGCTATCCCGACCCATTCGTGTCAACGCAGGTTCGGTCTCCCCTCAAGCTCCACGTTCTCCGGTCTGGGATACAGACATCATTACCAAAATTCAATCCCTGTATGATCGCGGCTTATTTGTCCAGGCGTTTACAGCAGCCGCTCCGTTAGGTCCATTACAGGCCTGGCAAAATACCGAAACACTTCTGCTGGCAGGACGCCTGGCATCTCAACTATCAGCATATCGTTTAAGCTCTGCCATTATACTTCGCGCATGGAAGACCGACCCTTCGGCACCGGCTGCGGTGTATTCTGCTGCTCTAACTATTTCTTATCGACGTGGCCCCCTAGCCGCTTTGGACTTGCTCTATAGCAGCAAGATCCTCGAAACAGACAACCCCATACGTTGGGATGTGAGCTGCTGCCGGTTTCGTTGACACCACCCTAC
>LVWT01000058.1 GCA_002083405.1 Nitrospira sp. SG-bin2
GTAGGGTGGTGTCAACGAAACCGGCAGCAGCTCATATCGACCTATGGGCGATTCCAATACATCAAGCTCCATGGCTCATGGAATTGGAGGGCTAGTGACGGAAAGAGTGGGATGGTGATTGGGCGTGGTAAAGAAACAAGAATTATGCAGGAGCCATTACTGAGGTGGTATCTTGAAACCTTTGAGTCCGTTTTATCCAAAGAAGGCAGAAAGCTGTTGATGGTCGGGTATGGCTTCCGTGACCCCCACATAAACGAAGTTCTAGCTCGGTGTGTAAATGAAAATGGACTCGAACTCTATGTCTTAAGCCCCCTTCCCCCGGGCGAATTTGAACATCAACTCAAGCTTCACGCCTTTGGATTGTCAAATGAAAGGCCTCACTAAGTGGCGTTCTTTGGAGAGGGTTGGCCGGCTATTTTCAGGGTGATCTGAGAGATGTATGTCCGAAGGGTCAATGGTCAAGCTCGAATGAGTCGGACTTAGCGAAGCAGATAACCGAAGCGTTATTTGCCTGAAGCAGTGACAAGGCAGAGGTCCCAGAAAGGCTAAGAATAAGCGATCGGGTTTCTTTGTTTGCACCAACCCACCGATGCCCGGTCTTGAGAGGGAGTTCATCGCGAAGGCGTCGATGAAGAAGGGGGTCGGCGGGGTGGCTGTGTGCGATTTGGTGATGGCCGGTCTGCGGAGTTGGCGTAACAGCAGTAATCTGGCCGGAAGGGCTTCGTCACGAACGCCAGCCTGTCGCCAACTGATTTCAGATGCGTCTCGACCGGCGTCATGTCGAGGGCCAATCCTGCCTTGAAGATCAATTCCTAGAAACCTGCGCAGTCATCCATCCTGCCGTTTGCAGTCAGCTGATTGCTGAGCTAATGAAGCCCTCCGTTGCTCGCGATGCGCGCGGTGCTGGATTTCTCTTATCCTGTGAGATAGACTCGGTTCATAACCGGGGGGAAGCCGATGACGGGCTATGATCGCATTACCTTCGATCCTCAGATTCTAGGAGGCCGGGCCTGTATTCGAGGGATGCGGATGAGTGTCTCCTTGATCGTCAATCTGGTCGCCAATGGGATGTCTGCTGGCCAGATTCAGGCGGAGTATCCGGCACTCGAACCAGAGGATATTCGCCAAGCGTTGCAATACGCCGCCGCCCTGACTAATGAAGAAATCCACCCGCTGACCGGCCATCCTTCGTGAGATGTTTGGCGGATATGGGCATTGCGCTGAGTACAGTGCAAGCCCTTCGCACCATGGCCACGACGCCAGCCACCTGAGCGAGGAAGGGTTGGAACGGCTGCCGGACTCGTCCATTCTCGAAAAGGCCTCGCGCGAACATCGAATTATCATCACCTGCGACCTGGATTTTACCGACCTCCTGGCTCTTGGCGCACTCGCCGGGCCGAGTGTGATCTTGCTTCGCCTTCACGATCAGACGCCGAGTTCTGTCACACCAGGAGTGCTGGAAGTTCTTGAGGAATGCAGCGAGGCGTTGATCGCCGGCGCGGTCATCACGATTGAAGAAACCCGGTATCGCCTTCGTCATCTGCCGATTGAGCCAAGCCCCCAGTAGCAATCGAGAGGGCGCTTTTGTTTCCTCTCCCATTTTCCTCGTCCCTGGCAACACCAATTTGATCCCGCTGTTTTGTAGTCTGGGGTGGTCGGGCCGAGGGTGAACCCCAGCGGAATGCCCATTCTGCCCTTTCCCTGCCTTGCCTTTACGTTTCCGATCTAGGTAAGATCCAAGCTTTCAAAATGATGCGCCTGAGGGGCCGAAGGGGATCGGTGTGTCACGAGAATTCTCGCTCGCAGAGATCTTCCAGCTGGGGTACTACTGGGAAACCAAGATTCTCTTGACGGCGGTCAAGCTAGACCTGTTTTCCGCGCTGGATGGCAAGCCGAAAACGGCGAAGGAGGTCGCGGGGCGCATCGGGGCCCATGAGCCGACCCTTACCCTTTTATTGAACGCGCTTGTGGCGTTAAGGTTGCTGACCAAAGAAGGGGATTCGTATGGGAATTCCCCGGCGGCGGAGAAGCACCTCGTCCGCCAGTCCTCCCAGTACATCGGGCACTTACTCGTGCTGCACGATGCGGAATGGAACAACTGGGGGAAGTTGGAGGAGACGATCAGAACCGGGCATCGGCCGGTCGACCGGCATGTCTTTGAAACCGATCCTGAATTGGGAAGCAACGTGTTGGCGGTGTTGCATCGCATCGGTCAGCAAAGCGGCCCCGATTTGGCCAAGCGGCTGAAGCTGTCCGAGCGTGAACGTCTGCTGGATTTGGGCGGTGGCGCAGGAACGAATGCGATCGCATTCTGCCAGGTCTATCCCGAATTAACTGCCACGGTGTTCGATCTTCCCGCGACGCTCCGGTTGACGGAAAAAACTGTGAAAGAGGCGGGGCTGGAATTGCGGATCGCGTTGCGCCCCGGCGATTTCAACCGGGATGCCTTGGGTGGTCCCTATGATGTGGTGCTCATGTCCGACATCCTGCATTATCAAACCTTCGAATCGAATGCCGCCTTGGTTGGAAAGGTATTCACTCATCTGGCGCCGGGTGGCCGGCTGGTTATCAAGGATCGTTTCT
This sequence comes from Nitrospira sp. SG-bin2, assembly GCA_002083405.1. Lineage (GTDB taxonomy): Bacteria > Nitrospirota > Nitrospiria > Nitrospirales > Nitrospiraceae > Nitrospira_D. Next base: position 2,584 of record LVWT01000058.1, read on the forward strand.
TGGACGAGGCAGGCACAGGTCCGGCTTGGACGACTGCTTTTGCCATCCATATCCTGGTCAATACGCAGCAGGGAAGCAGTTATCGGACCGGCGATGCGATGAGCTGGTTGACCAAGGCCGGGTTTACCTCCGTCACGGAACTGGAGAAAACAGCCGTGGTGCAGGGCATAAAACAGTAAGGGGTGAGGGGTCAGGTGTGAGGGGGTGGGAGTTGGCAGGATGATGGATTGGTTGCGGGAGCCGGGGTTTTTCGGGACGCATGCCACGGTGGGGGCTGACCTGAGCCAGTTTATGGCGACGCTCTTTACCGGCTTATTCGTCCTGGGATGGTTTCAGGCCCGGAAACGCCGCGCCGATGCCCACCATTGGTTGATGCTGGGCGGTATGATCTCGATGCTCAGTTTTTTCATCGCCTATTACCTGTTCCGGCAACTTGGCGTGCTGGCGTTCGAAGGCAAGGAAGGGTTCGGCGGATCACAGACGCTTTACGACTATGTGTTCATCCCTGTGCTGACGCTCCATATCATTCTGGTCATGATCGGATTGGTCATGGCCGTGTACATGATCGTGCTGGGTTTTCGCTCCCAACAGTTCGTGGACGGCATACGATCACTTCGAGAGTCGCTGTTGCAGACGACATGGAAGAAGGTGGGGTTGATTTTGGGCGGGATCACGGTCGTGGTGCTCGGCATGTTTGGGTCGCGTGTTCTCACCGCCGGATTTTCCATGCGGAAGTTTGAGGTTTACCTGATCTTTTTGCTCATTGTGGCTTTCGTTTTTGGGATCGAAATGGTGATCCAGCGGATTTGGCCGAACGGCGGGCAACGCCATCGCGCGCTCGGCCGTTTCACCATGGTTATCTACTGTGTGCTGTTCGTCACCGGCAGCTTCACCTATACGATGTTGTATATCCTGTATCCGGGCAAGATCGGTTAGGACGATGCGCATTCATTCCGAAACGCCTCACGCCTCACGCCTTACGTTTCACGGTGCTCCATCATGTTGACCTGCGGCTGTGGGCGCTGGATGCATACGGCGGGGATCGAAGAGCGGGCCTATGACGACGGGGCGTTGCAATGGTTCATCCGATCCGAATGTCGCGGGTGCGGATTACACGTGGGGATCGATGTCCCGGCGGGGCAGATGCATGGATTGGTCGACCGGCTCATGTGGACGGACGAGGCCCTGCACCGCCTGGAGCGGATGCCGCCCTATCTGGCTCCTCTCTATCGTGCGGATGTGGAAAGCGTGGCTCGTGTCCGTGGCGAACGGGTGATCACGTATGAGACATTGTTGCGGCCGTCTACCGGGGAACGGATCGAATGGGAGCCTGAAGCGGAACGGCGGTTGGAGAACGTGCCGGCTCCGGTCCGCGCCATGGCGCGGGTCGAATTGGAGCGTACGGCGGCCGATCGCGGAACGTTCCGCATCACCGTGGCGCTGATGGAGGAAATCAAAGCCAAGTATTTCGGAATGGCGTCTCAGAAAACGTAAGACGACGTGAGGGGTAAGGCGTTAGGCGTAAGGGGAAGAAGGCAGAGCATCATGGTGATCGCCTCACCCTTCACGTTTCACGCCTAACGGGTTCACTATGCTGCATCGGATGGCGCTACGAGTATTGCCGAGTTTGAGCCTGATGGTGACGGAGGACTCTGTCCGCAAGCAGAAGCGGATCGTGATGTTCGTGCCTGGATTCGTCGCGTTCGGCATCTATCGGTTGGCCAAGCATGTCGTGCCGCTCGATGATGCGTTTGTGTTGCTCTCGGTGAGCAGTCTGGTGGCCGTGGTGACGGCGTTGCTTGCCTATCGTGTCGGACGAGCGGTTTCGTGGCCGGCGATGCTGCGCGAGGATGGGAGTCGGCTGCTTGGCTGGGTGGCCGGATGGATCGGCGCAGTCTATGGTATTCAGCTGTCACTATTGGTCTTGGCGATTTTGTGGATGGCGGGTTACAGCTATCTCCAGCACCCCGACGGTCCGGCCATGATGGCGATCATCATTTCCTGCACATCGGTGGCGCGCGATGCGTTTGAGATCGGTCATGTGCGAAAGATTGCGTTGATGGGAAAGCCGATGCCGACGTTTCCGGACGGCGCCGCCTTGCGTCAGATGTTGGGAAGCCATGCCGCACAAGTTGCTCCTTGGGTTGTCGCCGGAGTGGCGATCGGCGCAGCGGCGGCTTCGTTCGGGCAGGCCGTGGGAGGACAACAAGCGGCATTCGTCGAATTGTCCGCTGTGACGATCCTGGGCGGTGCGATCACGCTCTGCGCTTACTTCGGCGGGTTGAAACCTCAGGCGTCATGGATGGCGGGATTGGCCGGGACCAAGACTGCTGAGTTGCTGAAGTATTGGTGGTGGCCGGGATTGGCTTTTGCGGCTACGTACTATCTGGTTGCGGTCGGCGTTGCCGTATTTGTTATGAAGCAGCCGGAGTTCCCGATGGTCCTTGCGGCGATCGGCGGCGCGCTTGTTACCGGATTGATGGCGCTCTACGGCTATTATTTGGGGTATCGCCGAAATGTGGAAGAGCAACAGGGGCGGAGCCTGAGTCCGGCGCTGCTGCGTTGTCCGTTTGTCATGGGCATTCTTGGAAAGTCGGCAACGATGGGCGCGTCGATAGCACCTTCTGCTCCGGCTCCGGGATCGAAAGCGTAAGATGAATATCATCCGTTCAACAGAGAAGCTGACGTCCCTTGCGCTGGTCGTTGCTGTGGTTGCCTTGTGTAGTCTGTTCAGTCCGGCGCTGGATCTTCCGGCCTGTGCCGAGGAGTCGACGGATCTCTACTTCAATACGCCCGGAATGCCGCAGGGTCCGGCGGCACCGGCGCCTCACGAGACGGCCTATCCGCGGATCGGTTCGTCCGACAGCCGGTTGCTCGTGTGGTTTGTGACGCAACTGCACACCTACTTCGGCGGCTTCGTTCTGGCACTGCCGCTGTTTTGCGCATTGCTGGAATTTCTGGGCTTGATCACGAAGAAGCCGGCGTGGGCGCTTCGCTACGACGGTCTGGCGCGCGATTTGGCGAAGGTGGCGCTCCTGGCTTTATCGGTCACAGCGTTCATCGGCAGTCTGATGTTGACGATATTCATTACGCTCTATCCCAGTTTTATGAAATACATGGGCGGCACCTTCAAGTCGTTTATGCCGGTCTATGCCGCCGTGTTTGTCGGAGAGTCGCTGCTGCTGATCGTCTATTACTACAGTTGGAATCGGATGGCCGAGCGGGGCAGAAAGTGGATTCATGCGGCGATCGGGATCCTCACGAACATCGTGGGCACCGCATTGCTGCTGCTGGCGAACTCCTGGTCCGCCTTCATGATGGCGCCGGCCGGTGTCGATGCCCAGGGGCGGTTTTTAGGCAATGTCTGGCACCTGTTGCATTCGGCGTTCTGGAATCCGCTCAATGTCCACCGGTTTCTCGCAGACATCATGTCCGGGGGAGCCGTCGTCCTGGCCTATGCCTGCTACCGGTTTTTCACCGCCAAGACGAACGAAGAACGGGCCTATTTCGACTGGGTCGGGTATATCTTCTTGTTTGTGACGGTGTGCGCGCTGCTCCCGATGCCGATCGCCGGCTACTGGTTGATGCGGTCGGTCTTCGTGTTCCGTCAAACGATGGGCGTCACGATGATGGGAGGGCTGCTGACCTGGCTGTTTGTCATTCAGGCTATGCTCATCGGCGTTCTGTTCCTCGGCATCAACTATTATATGTGGCAGGGGATGGCGCGGCTGAAGGGCGCGGAACGCTATCAGCCGTATTATCAATTCGTCCTCGGCGGCCTGACACTGGCGCTGTTTATCTGGCTGACGCCGCATACGCTCATGATGTCGGGGAGCGAAGTCAAGGCGATGGGCGGCGCGCAGCATCCGGTGATCGGGAACTACGGCGTCATGTCGGCCAAGAACGGCGCGATCAACGTCATTCTGCTCTTCACGGCTCTCAGCTTTTTGTACTATCGGCGAGCGAGCCGGACCATGACAGTGTCCTGGGTCAGAACCGGCAACATCGTCATCGCTGTGCTCTTCGCTATAGGTATGCTCAACGTCATCGGGCTGTCGGTGTATGGCTACTATCTGCCGGCAAAGATCCGTGTGGGGCTGTCGGCGCCGCAGGCCTTTACGACGTTCACCGTTATTGCAGTCGGCCTGATCATCAACCGCATCATGCTCACGCGGGCGGTTGTGCATGGGCCGGTTCAGTGGGGAAAGATTCCGTTCCGCGGCATGGTGGTGCTGTTCGGGTTGTCAGCTGCCTTTACGTGGGTGATGGGATTGATGGGCTTTATTCGATCATCGGGCCGGTTGTCTTGGCATGTCAGTGAACTGATGGCCGATGTGTCGCCATGGGCCTTTACGCCGGACCTGGCCTTTGCCGCCAAAATGGTCACGTTGAATATGGTGGTGTTTTGGGGGGCCGTGCTGGCCTTGTTTTGGATGTGCCAGCGTGGGCAGCAGCCGGTCATGGGCGAGGAGTTCCATGATGCGGAGGCGCCGATCCTGTCGCCGGTCCCGTCACAAGAAACGTAACGAAAGGGTGTGAAAGGATATGAAGAGGGTGCTGTGTGGTGCTGCGATCGTATTCGGCAGTCTGGTGGCTGCGCTCGCGTGGCCCGGTTTCGGATGTGCGGAGGGCCCGGTACTCATCCTGGAGGAATTCAAGGCGAAAGAGGCCGACGGATTCCCCTCTGCGTGGGAACATGAGAATCAGCGGAGCCAGTCCAAAGGCCGTGATGCGTATAAGGTGCAGTCTGAAAACGGCGTGAATTTCTTATCCGCGAAGGATGCGGGGCAGCGGATCAAGAAGAAAAAAATCGAGTGGGATCCCAAGGCCTATCCCGTGCTGACGTGGCGGTGGCGTTTGGTGAAAGCTCCGACCGGCACGGAACCGCTGGCCGCGATCTATGCGTCGCTCGATACCGATCTGTTGTTCATTCCGGTCTTCACGAAATATGTATGGAGCGCCACGAAGCCCGAAGGCACGCTGACCGAAGGCGGCATGTTCAGCGGATCCGAGATCGTCGTCCAAAGCGGAACGAACGCGCTGGGACAGTGGTTTGAAGAGCGGGTCAACGTCTATGAAGACTTCAAGCGAATCCATCGGCATGAGCCGGCGGCGAAAGCCTGGGGGATCTCGATTATTGCCAGTTCCGGAGTCGAGATCGATTTTGGCCCGATGACGGCTCTGCCGGCGAAGTAAGGACAGTGTCACAATACATGTGTGTACGCCTCCATCGCGCGCATAGGTAAAACGGGTGTCGCGCTGGTTGCAGGTTGATAGTATGCCGATCTGGAAAGTGTTGGACATAGCCCTGGGCATGGTGGTGATGGGGACCGTGGGGACTCTCATCGGAGTTACCATGGGTGGGGGATTGTTCCCGGTGGCTGTTGGGGTCGGGCTTGTTTTGGGTTGCGTCATCGGATATTTGGGCGGCCGCCGATTTCTCGTCAGCATCATGATTGGAACCGTATTGGGCGGGGCGTTGGCCTGGTTGGTGGCTGGTATCGACCGGATTTGGGTTGGGGCGGGAGCGGGTGCGGCGATGGGCGGCTTCCTTGGCGTCCAGATTTCAATGCTTCTCGATATGCGCGCGGCCAGAAAGGCTCCGCCGGAAGAAGCTGAGCCGACCGTGTCTCAACCGTGAATGGGAAGAGGGGATTGCGTGGAAAATAAGGGTGTGTTGTACGGGTCCATTATTTTCGTGTTCGCGTCATTTTTTCTCATGGTTGGCCTGCTGGCCCATGAGTCCTACAAGGCCAATCAGATGAAGCAACTGGCCGCATCCATCAAGTCTGAGGATCGACAGACCGTGAGCAGCGGGACGGCCCAGGACTATTCGATGTACAAAACGAAAATGGGAGATGAGGGGCGTGAGATGGTCCAGATTCCTGAAGGGCCCTTTACGATGGGGAGCGCGGATGCCGATCCGGATGAAGCACCGGAGCATCAAGTGTTCTTGAAAGGATTCTTTATAGACCGGAAGGAAGTGACGCAGGCGGAATACGCGCGGTTCGCCAAGATGACCAGGCGGCCGATGCCGAGAATCGAGGTGTTCGAAGACGATCAGTCAAAGCTGCTCCAGCAGGAGTTTGCCGCGATGAGTGTGTCCTGGGATGATGCGACAGCCTATTGTAAATGGGCCGGTAAGCGCCTTCCAACGGAAGCGGAATGGGAAAAGGCGGGACGCGGTGAGGGCAAGAGGAAATATCCCTGGGGAGAGAAGTTTGCCGTCAATGCGGCGAATGTGGACGGTAGTGAAGACGGCTACAAGTACCTTGCGCCCCCCGGATCGTTTGAAGCGGGACGGAGTCCCTATGGGCTGTTCGATATGACCGGCAACGTCGCGGAGTGGGTCGCGGACTCATACGATGAGCACTATTATAAAAAATCGTCGTATCGCGATCCCAAAGGGCCGGAGAATGCGGATCTGAAAGTTGTGCGAGGAGGGTCATGGCGGGAGACGGAACAGAATGCGCGGCTCTCCAAACGATTTGCCGCGAAGCATTGGCGGACGGATATTACGATCGGTTTTCGTTGCGCGGGCGATCCTGATCTTCCGGGTGGCACCCCTGCCTCCTAGGCTGCATGATTCACGGGTACGTCTATTGCTCGCCGACCTGCTGCTCCGTCCTTCGCGCTCGTATCTCGTCCTTCGACACTGCTCAGGACCGTGAGCCTGTCGAACGGCGAAGCGTGAAGCGCAGGACGGAAAGAGTGTTTCTGTATCGGGTATTGTTGTTCGCGAGATACGAGATACGCTTCACGAGCAACGCGATTCCACGCGATTTTGTGAATAAGGCGGGCTAGGCCGATATGCTCGAATCAAAATTCAAAATTGTCTTCCTGTTCGTTGTGTTGGCCTGCGCGGCCCTCCCCATCGCGGGGATCATGAAAGGCACGACTCTTACGCCATTCGAAAAACCATCCGGTGAATCGACGAATGTGGTTGAGCGGGAGCCGGACAACGCGACGCACGAAGAGCCGGTTCCGGAGGACATGGTGACGATCCCGGCCGGGTCTTTCGTTCGTGGAACTGAGAGCGGCGGGTTCGATGAGCAGCCGCCACGGACTATTTACTTGGATAGTTTTTCGATCGATCGGCATGAAGTGACCAATCATTACTATCAGCAGTTCGTCGCTGCCACCGGCCACCGGAAGCCCGGGCTGCCCGCGCGCTATGTGAAGAGCATCGGAAGGATGAAGGGAACCAATCAGCCGATCGTCTATGTATCATGGGACGATGCGACGGAATATTGCCGATGGAAGGGGAAGCGGCTTCCGACGGAGTCGGAATGGGAAAAAGCGATGCGCGGCAGCGACGGGAGACTCTGGCCATGGGGGAATAAGGAACGGGCCAATGGCGCCAACTGGGCCCGAGTGGATGACGGGTATGAAGTGTCCGCATCGGTGGGGAGTTTCCACACTGACCAGAGTCCGTATGGGGTGCTGGATGGGGCCGGCAATGTCCTGGAATGGGTGGCTGATTGGTACCAGGAAGTCTATTATAAGGAATCGCCGGAGAAGAATCCTCCGGGCCCTGAGCATGGGACGTATCGGGTGTTGCGAGGCGGAAGTTTTACGACGACCGGAGCCGATATCCGTATTACCAGTCGCAGCAAAATGATGCCGGATTTTCGCGATGAGACGATCGGATTTCGCTGCGCGGCCTCAAAAAACTCGGAAGAAGAGAGGCAGAAGAAACCGTCCGGCGCTACAGAAAATCAAAATAGTAGAGAATTAAAAACACGGCCAAGATGATGTTGACAACCATACCAGCCAAAACTATAATGTCGAACGCTTTTGAGTTTTGTGCCATGATTTTTCTTCCGTGATCACGCTCACAATCGAGTCGCGAGGAAGTTGAATAACATAGGGTTCCCTGGCTGTCAAGAAACGCAGAATCTCAATGGCTATCCATCAAATCGATCAGCAATAAGGAGTCAGCGATGGCATCGGCAGCGCCTCAAGATAGCGAGATCAAGGTCAAAATCGGCAAGATGATTTTCTACATCACCTGTGCATTTGGGCTATGGTTTTTCTATTGGTTTGCCGGAATTCAGTGTCCCTGTTGATGGCCGCTGATTGCGCGATCTGCAGGTCTTGCGTTTCGGGAAATGGAAAGTACGAAGAACGAAAAAGAGGAGAAGAGGATATGAGCGCGCTGAATAATCCGGTCATCGCGGTGATCGTCTCCCTCATCGTTGCGGTGGGGTACTTCGCGATGGTCGATCATTATCTGATGGACATGCAGGGCTTGGATTTCTGGTATCTCTTCCGCCAGTAATAGCCGGATGGCGGTACCGGCCTAAGTCGATTGACATACGGACATCACGTGGATTTATTCGCATTGCATCAAGGAGGTATTTCATGGGTCTTGTAACCCGGAAGAACCTGTTCGCCATCATGGGGTTGTGTGCGATGGTGGGCCTTCTTCTGCTTCCGATCGTCATGGCGTTGCCGTCACCGGCTATCGGTGAAGAGGCGCCGGCCGCTGACGCGGAAAAGAAGGAAGGCGATAAAGTCGAGAAGGGGCGCGACGTCTATTACAAGACCGAGGGTATCGTGATGGGTGCTCCGGCTCCGAAGACGGTCGACGGGCCCAGGGATTATCCCCGGTACAACTTTGAAAGCCGCGTCCTGCTCTGGTTTGCCAATCAGCAGCATCTCTATTACGGCAGCTTCGTGCTGGCCGTTCCGATTTTCTGCATGATCATCGAGTTCATGGGGGTGGTGACGAAAGATAAGGCATTGGCCAAGCGGTATGATCAGTTGGCATACGACTTCATTAAGATCAGCCTGACGGCCTACTCCTTGACCGCCGTTCTGGGCGGCATTTTGATTTTTACCTTCTTGACGCTCTATCCGGCATTCTTCGGGTATCTATCCGGAATCTTCCGCCCGGTCATGCATATTTATGCGCTGATGTTTGTGGCGGAGAGTGGAACCCTCTACATCTATTACTATGGTTGGGACAAGATGAAGGAAGGGTTCTTGAAGTGGATTCACCTGAGCATGTCGGTGGTCCTCAATATCATCGGGACCTTACTCATGTTCCTGGCGAATTCGTGGATCGGTTTCATGATGTCGCCGGCGGGTGTCGATGAGCAGGGCCGATTTCTCGGAAATATCTGGCACGTGATCCACACCGCGTTGTGGAATCCGCTCAACTTGCACCGCATTCTTGGCAACATGGCCTTCGGCGGAGGCGTCGTGGCTGCGTATGCCGCCTATAAGTTCCTGGCATCGAAGACGGACGAGGATCGTGCGCACTACGATTGGATGGGCTATATCGCCATGGCGCTTGGAGTGGCGTTCTTGATCCCGTTGCCGTTTGCAGGCTATTGGCTGATGCGCGAGGTCTATGCCTACCGTCAGCAAATGGGAATTACCCTCATGGGCGGGTTGCTTGCCTGGCTGTTCATTATTCAGGCGACCATGATCGGCATCCTCTTTCTCAGCACCAACTATTATCTGTGGCAGGCCATGGGCCGGATGCGCGGAGCTGAAAAGTACCAACGATATATCAAGTATCTGGTGTTCTTGCTCGCGTGCGGCTACATGGTGTTCATCACTCCGCATACGATGGTGATGACACCGGCCGAACTGAAGGCCATGGGAGGCCAGCAGCATCCAGTGCTGGGTAACTATGGTGTGATGTCGGCCAAAAATGGCGGCATTAACGTCATTATTACGACTACGGTCTTGAGCTTCGTCTGGTATATGCGGGGCAACAAGGTTTCAACCGTGTCGTGGGCGAAATTCGGCAATATCTTTATGGGCGTCTTCTTTGCGTGTGCCTATATCAATATTATTGGACTCGCTGTGTACGGATATTACATTCCCGCGAACGTCCGCGTGGGGCTTTCTGTTCCCCAGGTGGCGACCACCCTCTCCTGCCTCTTCTTCATGTTTGCCCTTAATGGCGTGATGATGAAGGGGGCAAAGCAGATGGGGCCGATCGAGTGGGGGAAGATCTCCGCCCGTTCGCAATATGCGCTCATCATGTTGGCGACTGCCTTTACTTGGATGATGGGATTGATGGGGTACATTCGCTCATCCGTCCGTCTCTTCTGGCATGTCAATGAGATTATGCGCGATAACTCACCTTGGGCCTATACCCACACGGTGGGGTTTGCGGCAAATATGATTTCATTCAACGTCTTGTTCTTTTGGGTCAGTATTCTTTTCGTGTTCTGGCTCGGTAGCTTGGCGGCCAAGAAGGCCCCGGTTGAGGCAAAGGCAGGCGTGCCTGGCGCGGTGCCGCAACCGGCAGCAAGCCACTAGCCAGATAGATATTTTTTATAGATATTCGGCAGGCATGAGTCGGCGGGGAGATATTATCATTCCCGCGTGAGCCGGAGGAGGTCAATACCTTGGGTAATCTGATTAGCGAAGCCCTCTCGATGGGTTGGGTGGCTATCGCCATCCTTGCAGGTTTGCTCGTCTACTTTCAGGTGTCCATCGCAGATCCTGCGGCAAAAAAACGAGCGGTGTTCAAAACTTTTATCGGGATTATCGCCACGTTTCTGTTGTTCATGGCGATCGCCAACTATAAGAATAATTTCTACGGTGAAAACCGGATGCTGCCCGCATCCCTTGCATTGATTACCGTCACAAGTTTTGTGATGGCGATGTATTTCACCAATCTTGGCGCGTTGCTGAAAATCGGCGGATTTATGTTCTTTGTGGCGGCGTTTCTCTCAGGATATGGCAACTGGCTGCCGCAAGTCGAAGGCGGCTTCCCGCCGAAAGAAGAGAAGATAACTTGGGATTCGATGACTCCTCAGCAGCTGGCCGATAAAGGCGAAGAGATTATCTTCGGCGGTATCGGAAAGAGCAGCGTGCAGGGAGAGATCGGCAAAGGCCAATGCCCGCTGTGTCACGGTTTCCAAAAGGGCTTCTTGAGCGAACGGGCTCCGAATCTCTATGGACTGCCTGAGCGGGCGGAGAAAGAACGGCTGGCTGATCCCCGCTATAGCATGAATGCGCCGGCAAAGCGTGACACGGTGGAAAAAGAAGCCTGTCCTGGTTGCGGAACCGGAACGACTGGACAAGAGTATATTGCCGAATCGCATGCCTGCCCGAATTGTTATGTCGTGGCTGGGTTCGGGCTGAAGGGCTCGAACGATCGAGAAAGTCAAATGCCGAAAATCCATAAGCCTCCGATATCATTGAGTCTCCCGGAGTTGGCAGCAGTGGATACCTGGATGTATCTCCGTGAAGGCAAGGAGCCGCCTTCTTATGAAGATATGATCAAGTCGTATGAGAAGTTTATTCCGGAATCTGATCGGCCCAAGCAGCAAGAAGATAAGCCGGCAGGTGCTGCAAGTTCGTTGCTGGCAGACGGGTCTGAGCCGGTTGATCAGATTTTCGCCAAGGGACAGTGTGTGTCATGCCACGTGATTCCTGGCATTCCTGGTGCGGTCGGCACGATCGGTCCTAAGCTGGAGGAGGGGACAAATGCCCCGCTTCGTCTGAAGGACCCGGGATACAAGGGCACGGCCAAGTCTACGACCGAATATATTATGGAGTCGATCGTAGAGCCGAGCGCGTACGTCGTAAAGCCGTTCCCGGACAACACGATGCCCAAGGTGTTTGGGCAAAAACTGAGCGCGGGCGCGTTGAAAAAGATTGTGGATTATCTCTCGCAAGTGAAAGTGGGCGCGCCGCCGCCAAAGATTTCATAGTCTTGAGTCATATATCGCTGTTGCGGAGGGAAAGGGAGTAGGCGATGAAAGCATTGATGTCACTCGGTGCTCTGGTCGGAGTCTTGGGGCTCCTTCTGCTCGGAGGGATGATTTTCGACGTCGTTCCTTCAAACACGGTGCGTCTAGTCGAAGGCTACATGCCGATGCAAATGTTGATCGAGGTCGGCTGTTATGTCGCGGGTTTCGCCGGATTGAGTTACATGCTGAGCGCCATGGGAATGCCGATGCCAAGGTTTTGGCAGGGGATCGGATTCTGGGTGTTTTTCATGCTCTATTTGAAGTTCAGAGTCTATCCACCGATCCCTTTCAGCGTCCGTGCGATGTATGGGACGGTATCGATGGTCGCGGTGTTTATGTGGATTTCAGCCAGTGAGGAAGATTGGAAGAAGTTCAAGCAGCCGATTATGAACGTGTTGGATGCGCAGACGGGCATGAACAAGATGATGCGGTATCTCTATCTTGTTCTGATTCCCATCCTGGTCGGGGGGTTTTCCTACAACGCCATGGTCCCGAAGTCCGAGGAACCCGTTGAGCTCCGGACGGTCCATCCCGCTCCTCCGGCCAGCACCAAGGTTCATGGGAAAACATACGTCTTGCAGACGTCGCAAAGTCCCTATCGTGTGAACCCGGAAGGGAAGTACGACCAAGAGTATAGTAACGCCAACATCGTGGAACAGGGGATGGGGCGGTTGATGAAGCCGAATGCCAATCCTTGGGACGACAAGAATCAAGGTTATTTGAAGTATGTCAGGGAAGGCGGGGAAATCTTTTTCCAAAACTGTCATTTCTGCCACGGAGATAATCTAAATGGACGCGGTTTGCACGCCTTCGCGTTCAACCCGATTCCGGCAAACTTTACTGACCCGGGTACGATTGCCCAACTGCAAGAGACCTTCATTTTCTGGCGTGTTTCCAAGGGCGGTATCGGCTTGCCGAACGAAGGGTTCCCTTGGGCCTCGGTCATGCCACCGTGGGAACAGCACTTGACGGTGGACGAAATCTGGAAAGTTATTCTGTTTGAATACTGGCATACGGGCTACTATCCCCGTACCTGGGATTAATCAGTTGCGACATCTACTGCTAACCTGGACGGACGACATGAGGATCAATATGATGAACAGCGTCACTCGGAAGGCCGGCATCGGTGCCGTCACTGCCTTCGGAGTTATCCTGATTGCCAGCAATGCGGGAGTAGCCCTTGCGCAGGGCGGTCTTCCTGAAGGTTTTAAAAAGGGTGATCTAGCTCCTGAACCTTCCGCTGAAATGATCGAAGCGGGGAAGCGGGTCTATTTTACCAAGTGCGTGTGGTGCCACGGTGTCGATGGTGCAGGTGATGGACCGGGCGCTGACCGCCTCTGGCCGCGCCCGCGTAATTTTAATCAAGGGACATTCAAGATTCGTCACACGGCCAGCGGCGAGTTGCCGTTGTTTGATGCAAAAAAGCCGGTTGCCGGTCAGAACGATCTCTTCGAGACTGTGACGCACGGATTGCCCGGTTCAGCCATGCCGCCATGGGAGGGCATCCTGTCCGAAGAGCAGCGGCTTCAGGTATTGTCTTTCGTCACCACGCAACTCGTGAAGGATCGTAAATTCACGGACAAGCAGTCTGAATCTCAGACGATTCTCAACCTCGCAGAACTCAAGCCGAAAGCTGCGAGCGAGGAGAGCAAGAAGCGCGGTGCAGAATTGATTGTCGAAAAAAAGTGCGTTGAGTGTCACGGGATGGAAGGCCGTGGTGACGGGAATGCCTTCAATCTAAAGGATGACTGGGGATTTTCGATCCAGCCCGCCAACTGGCACAAGTGCTGGAACTTCCGTGGAAGCCGTCAGGACCCCTATAATGTCTCCAATATTTTCCGGACCTTCTCCACGGGCGTCAATGGCACTCCGATGCCGTCGTTCGCTGACAATACCTCGGTGGATGAGCGATGGGACATTGCCAATTTCGTGAACTCCCTTTGTGAAAGAGATGCCGAAGGCAAGCCTCTTCCGATCGACCCATTGTCCGATAAGCCGAAAATCAATTTTGTCATTCCCTCCGATCCTGTTGAGGGAGACATCCCTGCCGACATCGAACACGAAGCCTGGCAGAAGGCGCCTAAGCGGTACGTCGCAATGGGCGGACAAATCACCCACAAGCCTAGAAACTTCGTCAATCGGATCGACGATATTTGGGTTCGTTCACTCTATAACGATAAGCACATCGTGTATCTCATCGAGTGGGACGATAGAACGAAGAGTGTCGCGGAAGGGAAGCTTCCATGGGCTCCGACGCAGGTCAACATCGATATCAAGGAACAGGAGCCGAAGACCGGGGAAGAAGGGTCTATCGCAGCCAATCAGAATAAGTACGAGGTGTATAACGATGCCATCGCGATCGAAACAGCGGTGAAGTGGAAAGAGCTGCCTTCTCCGATTAAGCCGCGCTACCTGTTCGGCACCAACGAGCAGTTCCCTGTCGATATTGTGAAGTGGGAAGCCGATGGCTCAGTCCGGGCATTCCTGGGAACCGGATGGGATAAGGACTTTGTCGAGCGCGATACCTACGAGGAGAATCTGAAAGTCCTCAAGGGTGAGTGGAAGAACGGCCGCTGGTACGTGATGATTCAGCGTCCGGTGGGTAATAAGAAGGATCAGGACTACGATGAAGATACCTTCTTCGAAGTCGGGCAATACATCCCGACCGTTTTCTTCGCATGGGATGGTCATAACGGCGATGCAGGCCGGAAGATGGCCGTGTCGGCCTTCTATTACACGTTCATGAATCCTCCGATTCCACAAGAGACGTACATCTATCCGGTCGTGATTGCGTTCGGAGTTGTCCTGTTGGAAGGATGGATTTTGACCCGTCGCGCCAATAGGAAGAAGGGCAAGACGCTCTAATCTGAACGGGACGATTATTGGAAAAGCAGAGGGAGGGGGTGGGGAAACTCACCCCCTCTTTGTTTTTCAAGGGGGCGCGTTGTCGAAGATGCCATGATTGACGATGTGACAGGAATTCTTCTCGCCGGCGGCAAGAGCAGGCGCATGGGAGAAGACAAACGGTTTCTCCTTATCGGGGAGCAAACCCTGTTTGAACGGACTCTTGCCGTACTCCAATCCGTTTTTCAAACGGTCTGTGTCGTGATCGCGCAAGACAGCCCGCCGTTGGAGGCGGAGGTTCCGGTTTTTCGTGACCTCGTAGCCGGTTGCGGCAGTCTGGGAGGGCTGTATACGGGATTCAAGCAAGCTCACACAGAGTATGTCTTTGTCGTTGCCTGTGACATGCCCTTTCTCAATCCAATATTGGTACGCTATATGGTTTCTCTCAGAGACAAGACAGATATCGTCATGGTTCGATTGGAACAAGGACTGCAACCGACGCATGCGCTCTACGGCCGGCGGTGTCTTCCTGTGATCGAGGGGATGCTGCAGGCCCGTCAGTTGAAGATCCAAGATCTCGCCACGCACCGGTCGCTTCATGTCCGGCTCGTGGCCGAGAGGGAATTGCGGAAGATCGACCACGAGGGGCTGTCGTTTATCAACGTCAATACGCCGGCGGATCTGGATGCCGCGCGCATGCGGCATGCGCGTGGAACGGATCCCGCTTCGTCTGCATAATCACATGGCACGTACTGTTATCATTCTCCACCCCGGCGCTCTCGGAGATGTCGTGCTGGCGGTGCCGGCGATGAGGCGTCTTCTGGCGCGGTTTCCACAGCATCGTAGTCTTCTCATTGCGAACGAACCGATTGGACGGTTCCTGCTGGAGTGCCGGATGGTCGATGCGTGGATACCCGTGCAAGGTGCTGCCTGTACGGACCTCTTTGCCGGCTCTGTCCCTGCCTCAACCGACCTCGGGTGTTGGCTCAACGAGTGTGATTGTACTGTTGCTTGGATCAATGACGAAGGAGGGACTCTCGCGGCTGCGCTGCGATGCTGCGGGGTTCGGGAGATGATAATTCAATCACCCTTTAGCCATGAATTGCAGGCTATGCACCAGGGCGATCGCTTTTTGGAAACGATCGGCGACACGGTAGGGAACGGCTCGCTCGATGGGCAGATGCCGATCCCCTCCCATCTTATGGAGCGAGGACAGGTCCATCTTGAACGTATGGGGATTCCATTCGACCGGCCCATCGTTCTGATACATCCCGGCAGTGGAAGCCTCCGGAAGTGTGTTAATCCCGAAGTCCTGGCCTTGGCGATAGAGCAATTCCAAGGTGAGGATATGTGCCCGCTCATTCTAGAAGGGCCGGCCGACCGGAAATCCGTAACCGGTTTATCCAACCTGGTTCCCGCCGTACCGGTGATTGCCGGAGAGGATCTTTCAATCGTCGCATGCCTCCTGGCGAGATCCGTTCTCTACATCGGGAATGATTCAGGGATGACTCACTTGGCGGCGTTGCTCGCTGTTCCAGCCATTGCATTGTTCGGTCCGACGGACCCGGAACGATGGGCGCCGAGAGGCCCCCATGTGACGGTGTTGCGGGGAGCATTCTGTGTCTGCTCATCCTGGGGAAGTGTCGCAGCCTGTTCGGGGAAGCCATGTTTTGCCATTTCGGCCGAGGCGATCGTTGCAGCCGGTAAGGAGATTGCGAGATCGATAGACACAACCCATCGAAATCCTTCGCAGTATGCCTTGTCTCGGCCTGACTCGTGTGCTACAGTACCCCGTTCATTTTCTCTTTCAATGGTAACGACTTAGGAGATTTTCCGTGTCTCAAGGCGTGGTCCAAGAGATGGTCGCGACAGCCTTGCTTGGCGCTCTCGATGAGGCCAGGAAAAAGGGGCAGTTGAAGACCGAAGCCTGGCCGGCTCTCACGTTGGATGCGCCTAAGCGTCCTGAATGGGGTGATTTGGCATCGACGGTTGCGATGTCACTGGCTTCTTCCGAACAGCGGGCGCCGCATGATATCGCGCAGATCATCGTCGAGAATCTTCCTCGCAGGGAACAGCTCTTTGAGCGTGTGGAGATCGTCCGGCCGGGATTTTTAAATCTCACCGTGAAGCCCGCGCTGTGGCAGGAAGTTCTGAAGGAAATTGAGTCGCAAGGCGCGGCGTACGGCAAGACCGATCTTGGCCGGGGCCGCCGGGTACTTGTCGAATATGTGAGCGCGAATCCGACCGGTCCGCTGCATGTCGGGCATGGCCGTGGCGCAGCGGTCGGGCAGGCGGTGGCCCGTTTGTTGGACGCGGTGGGTTACGAGGTCGCCGGTGAGTATTACGTCAACGATGCGGGCCGGCAGATGAAACTTCTGGGCTCGTCGGTTTATGCACGCTACCGGGAACTGTCTGGGCAGCCGGTCGAATTTCCCGAGGACGGCTATCACGGCGTCTACATCACTGCCGTGGCCGAACGAATCAAGCAGCAGCTTGGCGATACGGCTAAAGACCTGGCTCCGGCTGAGCTCGAAGAGCAGTGCCGCATGTTCGCCTACCGGGAAATGTTAGCGGAGATCCGTGAAGACCTCAACTCGTTCGGCATCGAATTTCAATCCTGGTTCAGCGAAGCGTCTCTCCTCGAATCCAAGGCCGTCGAGCAGGTGTTGGATGAATTGAAATCCCGTGGCCTCCTCTTTGAGCAGGAGGGCGCCTGGTGGTTCCGTTCCTCGGCATTCGGGGATGAAAAGGACCGGGTCGTCAAAAAACAGGACGGCGAATATACCTATCTTGCGTCGGACATTGCCTATCATCGGGACAAGCTCCGGCGGGGTTATGATCTGCTCATCGACGTCTGGGGGGCGGATCATCATGGATATATCCCCCGTATGCAAGCGGTGGTGCAGGCGTATGGCCATCCGAAAGAGCGGCTGCATGTGGTGCTAGTCCAACTCGTCAAGCTGTTGCGGGCCGGCGTCGAAGTGAAGATGTCGAAGCGGACCGGATCGTTCGTCACGATGCGGGAAGTCATCGATGAAGTCGGGGCGGATGCGGCGAAGTTCTTTTTCCTGATGCGCGATTCACGGACACATCTGGATTTCGATCTGGACCTGGCAAAGCAGCGGTCCGCCGATAATCCGGTGTATTACGTGCAGTATGCCCATGCCAGAATTGCCAGTCTCTGGCGTGTCGCGGGTGCCAGGGGTATTGATTGTCCTCCGGCGGCGGACGCGGATCTTTCGGTGTTGACCGACCCCGACGAATTGGGACTCATCCGAAAACTCTCTGCTTACCCGGACATTCTTCAGACGAGCGCCTCGGCGTTCGAGCCGCATCGGATGACCTACTATTTGCAGCAACTGGCGGCGCTGTTGCACACGTTTTACAACAAGCACCGGATTCTGCCTCCGGCGGGCATACAGGAAGCAGGCGAGGCGGAACCGGTCGAAGAACTGACACCCAAGAAGACCGCGGCCCGGCTTATGCTGATGCGGGGTGTTCAGCAGGTCATCCGGAACGGTTTGTCGGTGCTTGGGATTTCAGCCCCTGAGCAGATGTAGGGAAGAGCAGTGAGCAGGCGATGATGCAATTCCAGCTTCGGCAACGCGATCGGCGCTCCAACGCCAGGCTCGGCCAACTGCGGACCGCCCGCGCCGTGATCGAGACGCCGGCCTTCATGCCGGTGGGTTCCTTGGGGCCGGTGAAGGGGCTTGAACCGGACGATCTTCACAGCCTCGGATTCCGGCTGATGCTGAACAATGCCTATCACTTGTATCTGCGGCCAGGCCATAAAATCGTCGCCGACATGGGGGGGCTGCATTCGTTTACCGGCTGGTCCGGGGCGATCCTGACCGACAGCGGGGGATTTCAGATTTTCAGTTTGGCCAGGTTGTGCACTGTGACCGACGAAGGCGTCACCTTTCAATCGCACATCGACGGCTCGACCCATTTCATTACGCCGGAAACAGCCATCGAAATCGAAGAATCACTGGGCGCCGATATCATCATGGCGTTCGATCAATGCGTGGCGCTTCCCGCGAGCCGGGAGGCGGTGCAGGATGGAGTACGCCGAACCAAGCTGTGGGCAGAGCGTTGTCAGGCGAGCCGGAGAAGAACGGATCAGGCGCTGTTCGGCATCGTTCAGGGCGGGCTGGATCACGATTTACGCGCGCAGTCGGCGAGAGATTTGACGGCGCTGGGATTCGAGGGATATGCAGTCGGCGGTTTGTCCGTGGGCGAAAGCAAGGCCGAGATGCACGCGATGCTGGATGCGACGGTGCCGGAATTGCCGGAGGACAAACCACGATATCTCATGGGCGTCGGGCATCCGGAGGATTTGATCGAGGGCGTGTCTCGCGGCATCGATTTATTCGACTGTGTCGTGCCGTCCCGGCATGGCCGGACCGGCTCCTTGTTTACGACAGGCGGGCGGGTGGTGATCAAACAGGCGCAATACGTTCGGGATGAACGGCCTATCGATCCAGACTGCGGATGTCCGGTCTGCGCCCGATACTCGAGAGCCTATCTGCATCATCTGTATACGGTCAAAGAAATGCTGGCATCGAGACTGAATACGATTCACAATCTCTGGTATTTTTCAGATTTCATGCGCCGGCTGCGGACCGCCATCGCACAAGGTTCGTTTCCGGAATTTCGAGACGCATTTTATCGCAGCCACGCGCAGGAACCGCCTGAGGCCAAGGCCTCCGGCGATCGCGAGGCCGGTACGACGCGGCGGATGCCGCAGGATATTTAACAAACTGCTGAACAACTATGTAGGTGACAGTCTTTGGACAGGAGTCAAGTGCGCGGTAAATATCGGATGCTCGCAGGATGGTCAAAAAGGCCGTCCAGCGAGGCCGCAGCGAGAGAAAAGGCGAATCGTACTCTGCACTGTACGGTGAGCCTTTGAGCGACGCGAGAACAAAGCTGGCGGACTTTTTCAACATCCTGCTAACGAAGAGGGGAACCGTTCAATGCTGATGGATTCTATTGCATGGGCTGAAGGGGCGGGCGGGGGCGGCTCAGGTTCGAGCAGCCTGCTGACGTTTGTGCCGTTCATATTGATTTTCGTCATTTTCTATTTTCTGCTGATTCGGCCCCAACAGAAAAAGCAGAAAGAAGTGAAGGCGCTATTGGATGCGCTGAAAAAGGGCGACAAGATCGTGACGACGTCCGGCATCTGGGGAACGGTCGTCAATCTGGGGAAAGAGACGGTCACGCTTCAAATCGCCGACAATGCCAAGATTAAGCTGCAGCGCGAGAATATCGCGAGGGTGCGTGGAGAGGACGAGGACAAAGATGCCTAATCCAAACGCGACAAAGGGGTTGGAAACGACATGAAGAAGGTGGCGGGGCGGTTGTGGTTATTGGCGCTGGTTCTGGTGGCATCGGTGGTGTCATTTGTGCCGACCTATCAGCCGGTATATCAGGCGTTGCCTGTGTGGGCGAAAACGGTTCTGCCGAACAAGGGGATTACCCTGGGGCTGGACTTGCAGGGCGGCATCCACATGGTCATGGAGGTCGATGAAGACCGTGCGGTGGAGATCGCGGTGGATCGATCCACCATGTCGCTCCAGGATCTGTTGGTCGACAAAAAGATTCCTGTCGAATCGGTGAAGCGCACAGGGCCGGCGCGCATCGCGATTCAATTCCAGAATGCCGATCTCAAAGCGCAGATCCAGAAACTGCTCGATGACTATCCGACCTTCATGGAAAAGGAGGCAGCCGGAACTGCCGGCTCACTGGTCTGGGAGCTTCGCGACACCGAGATCGCGCGCATCAAGGATTCGACCATCAATCAGGCCTTGGAGACAATCCGGAACCGCATCGACCAGTTTGGTGTGGCGGAACCGGTCGTGCAGCGGCAGGGATTGAAACAGATCGTCGTGCAGCTGCCCGGCGTCAAGGATCCGAAGCGCGCGAAGGACTTGATCAAGGAAACCGCACTGCTGGAATTTAAAATGCTGGACGAAGACAGCCAGTTGAGGCTGGAGTTGCCTGCCGCTATTCCCAGAGACAAAGAGGCTGAGATCATCAGCCAGTTTGAAGGGAAATTGCCTGAAGGCGACCAGATCCTCTTCGAGAGGTCGATCGAGAAGGAGACCGGTCGCGAATACCGTATCCCGTACCTGGTGAAGAAACGGGTGATGCTCACCGGCGACGTGCTCAGCGATGCGCGAGTTTCGATCGGGCAATTCAACGATCCCTATGTCTCCATTACCTTCGATGCCAAGGGCGGGCAGGAATTTGAACGAATCACGGCCGACAACGTCAAAAAGCGTATGGCAGTGGTGCTCGATAACACGATCTATTCCGCGCCGGTCATTCAAGAGCGTATTTCCGGAGGCAGGGCGCAGATTACAGGAACGTTCTCAACGCAGGAGGCCAACGATCTGGCGATCGTGCTGAGGGCCGGCGCGCTGCCGGCGCCTCTCAAGATCGTCCAGGACCTTACGGTCGGTCCGTCGCTCGGACAGGATTCGATTGACAAGGGTGTCAGGGCGACGCTCATTGCGGGGGCCATGGTTGTGCTGTTCATGGCGGTGTATTACCGCTTGTCCGGCGTCATCGCCAACTTTGCGTTGGTACTCAACCTCGTGTGTCTGATGGGCGCGTTATCCGCGTTGACTGCAACGCTGACATTGCCGGGCATCGCCGGGATTGTGCTCACGATCGGGATGGGCGTCGACTCGAATGTGCTGATTTTTGAGCGCATCCGCGAAGAGCTGCGAGGCGGGAAGGCCGTGCGATCGGCGATCGACGCCGGGTATGACAAGGCCCTGCTCACGATCATCGATTCGCACGTGACGACGCTGATCACCGGGGTTGCCCTCTTCTTGTTTGGAACAGGACCGATCAAAGGGTTTGCCGTGACATTGTGTCTGGGCATTGCGATCAACCTGTTTACGGCGCTGGTCGGAACCAAAGTGATTTTCGATCTGCTGAATCAGCGGCCCAAGGTGGAGACGTTGAGTATTTAGACGATGGCGGACACGAGACAGGCTGACAAGCGAGCAAGCAAGATCATGACCCCTGTCAGCTTGCCCACTTGTCAGCTGCTAATTGAGGGGTACGCATGTTAGAGATTCTTGGAAAGACCAATATCGATTTCATGGGTAAACGGACGATTGCCTTCGCCTTTTCCGGCGTCATGGTGCTGATGGGGCTGATCGCCGTCGTACAAATTGCGCGCGGGGCGGCTAATCTCGGCATCGATTTCGCCGGTGGGACGGCGGTCCAGCTGAAGTTTGAGCAGCCGATACGGATTGATGAGGCAAGAAAGGTGTTAGAAGAGAACGGGCTTAGGGACGCCGAGCTGCAAGAATTTGGGCAGGACAATAAGCTGCTTATCCGCGTCAAGACGGCGACAACCATCGAAGAGAAGACGTCCGAGACCGTCGTAAATGTGTTCAGAACCAAGTTCGCTTCGAACCGGTTCGTCGTTGACTCCAGCACGGAGATCGGTCCCACGATCGGCAAAAAACTCCAGGAGGATGCCCTCATTGCCGTCGTCATCTCGTTCATCGGCATCGTCCTGTATATCGCGGCCCGGTTCGAGCTTCGGTTCGGCGTTGCGGCGGCGTTGGCGACCTTCCATGACGTCCTGGCCGTCCTCGGTGCATTCTATCTGCTGGATAAGGAGATCACGCTGTTGATCGTGACGGCGCTCTTGACGCTGGCCGGGTATTCGCTGACTGATACCGTCGTCGTGTTCGACCGGATCAGGGAAAACTTGAAGACGCGCCGGCGTGAGTCTGAAGAGGCGACCATCAATACGGCGGTCAACCAGGTGTTGAGCCGTACGATTGTGACCAGCTTGACGGTCGTGCTCGTGCTCATTCCCTTGACGCTGGCCGGCGGGGAAGTGCTCCACGATTTTTCTCTGGCGTTGCTTGGAGGCGTGATCTTTGGGACCTACTCGTCCGTGTTCGTCGCAAGCCCGTTGTTGCTGCTGTGGCCGGGAAAATCAGGCCGGCTCTTGAATCGTAGCTAGGCGGGTGGTGGAATAGCGTTGCGTCGTTTGTGACGCTCGCTTCGCTGGCCTCCCGGTCGATAGGGGCGATTGAGTTGTGCGTGTCTGGTCTGGGAGTGAACCCACGAGACACGTGCAACGCCGTTCGGTATCGACATAGGTTTCAGGCGTTATTCTGGTGTAATCATGGCACTCTGGAGCCGGTTTCACAGCCTCCAGCGCAAGATCATCGCGGCGATCGTGATGGTCGGCCTCCTGCCTCTGACCCTTCTTCTTATCCTGCTTTATATCGAAGAGCGCCGCGCGTTGCGTGAGACGACCGGAGCCAACTTCAAAGAAGCGGCTGTCGAGGCAGCCCGCCGCATCGATATGCATGTCACGCGTAGCGTGAACGAAGCCCAGCAGCTGGCGACCATGCCGTTCTTGCGCACCGCTGTGTGGGAAGCCAATCGCACCTATGAAGGCAAAGATCCTCAAGCCATTCTCGGCATCATCGACGATTGGCGGCAGCGGTGGGGACAACGGGATAAACGGAGTGAGTTCCCGCTGTTTGTCAACCGGATCGTGACGAATTTCCTCATTCGATGGCATGAAATCAGGAAGACGGATTATGTCGGCATTCTGGTGACCGATGGGCAGGGCGCGTTGGTCGTCAGCTCCATTCCTCAAGTCGAGTACGCCTACGCCGCCACCTCCTGGTGGCAGGCAGTGGTGAAGTCGGCAAGCCAACAGCCGTATGTGGGGGACATCGTATTCGATCCGGCCTTCGGGACCCATGTCGTAACCGTTGCGTCGCCGATTATGGACGATCAACAGCGGACTGTGATCGGCGTCGTGACGATCCTGCTTCGCCGCGATACATTGTTCCAGTCCCTTGCCGACGTGTCGGTCGGGGCGACCGGCCATGCGATGCTCTTCAACTCGGACGGCGCCGTGGTGATCTGTCCGGTCCTGGCGCCTGAAGCGCATACCGCGAATGCTGAATTGAGCCGCCTGCTGAGTGCGCTGAAGCCCGGGTGGGCCGTCGCCGCAGACGATTCGCATGGAAGCAAGGAGGCATTGATCGGCTTTGCTCCGGTGCGGTTTATTGAGGGACTCGCTCCCGGAAGCCTGGGTGGAAAGCAGTGGATCACTGTTGTCCGCCAGGATCCAAGTGAAACATTCGCTCCGCTCGGTGGGCTGATGGCGAAAGTTCTGGTAGGCGGGTTATTGGTCGTGGGGATGCTGTGTGGAACGGGAGTGCTGGTTGCCCGGCGCATTGCAGGGCCCCTGCGACTGTTACATGACGGAGTCCAGGAGATTGGAAGCGGGCGTTTGGAGCAACGACTAGAGCTGAAGACCGGGGATGAAATCGAACGGTTGGCTGATGCCTTCAACCGGATGGCGTCCAATCTTCAGCGCTCGTTCGGCCAGATTGAACAGCGGATGGAGGAAGTCCGGCGTCTGGAAGAGAAATACCGCGACTTGATCGAACATTCACCCGAAATGATTTACCAGTTGGATCGGAGCGGCCAGTTTGTCCACGTCAATAAAACAGGCCTCGATAAGCTTGGTTATGCGCTCGATGAGATGCTGGCGCTGAAGTTGTGGGATGTGGTCCAGCCCGGACAGGAATCGCGAGTCTTGCAGTATCTCGAACGATTGGTCGCGCAGGGGCAAGGATCGATGGACACGGTGTTACTGGCGAAAGATGGCCGTGCGGTGGATGTGGAAATTCATGCCACGGCGCTCTTGGATCACACGCGCGGCGGGCTGATTCATTCACGCGCATTCGTTCGAGATGTGACGGATCGGCGTCGATTGGAACAGGAGCTGCAGCGCTATACCACCGGATTGGAACAGGCAGTATCCGAGCGTACGCATCAGCTGGTCGCATCGCAAGCTCGGTACAAGGCCCTCTTTGATCTCGTCGCCGATTCGGTCTTTATGGTCAATGCCGAAGGGGCCGTCGTCGCAGTGAACAAGCGGGAAGAACAGGCGCTAGGCCATTCGGAAGCAAGCATCATCGGGCGGAATGTGCTCGATGTCGTGCCGGTGAGCCATCACCACGCGTTTATGGGCTGGTTGCGCGATACCAGCACCGGCCGCCAACAGGTATCCACCCAGGAAATGACGGTCTTTCGTGCCGATGGGCGCGAGACTCCCGTCGAGATGGATCTGATTCGGGTGGAAGGCGGCGATCAGGTGCTGGTCATGCTACAGCTCCGGGACATTACGGACCGAAAGCGGCTGGAGCGCCAGCTGCAGTCCTACCGGGAAGACCTCGAGTCGAAGGTGCGTGAGCGGACCAGAGAAATCGAAGAAACGAAACAGTATTTGGAAAATCTGCTCGAAAATGCCAACGACGTCATCTACACGCTCGATACGGATCAGCGGTTCACCTACGTCAACAGCAAGGTCGATGTCTGGGGGTATCGAAAAGACGATCTGCTGGGCCGGCCCTATCTGTCTTTACTTTCGCGGCGTCACCGTGGCCGGCGGCTCAAGAGTACCTTGGACATCGGCGCCAAGCAGGTCTATGAAGTCGAAGTCATGACCAGGCTGGGAGAAACCCGCACGGTGATGGTCAGTGTGTCGCCGCTTCAAGGGGTCGAGGGAGAGATCCTCGGTGTGCTCGGTATTGCGCGTGATATGACGGAGACGAAGAAGCTCGAGCGGCAGATCCTCAATTCAGAGAAACTGGCTTCTGTCGGGAAATTGGCGGCCGGCGTGGCGCACGAAATCAATAACCCGCTCGGCGGGATCCTCAATTGTCTCTACAACCTTCGAAAAGGGGGCGTATCCCAGGCTCGTCAGGAGGAATATTGGGCGTCTATGGAACATGGAGTCCGCCGGGTGCAGAAGATTGTCCGGCAGCTGCTGGATTTTTCTCAGCAGCATGAGCCGGAATTCAGTCCGGCCGACATCAATCGGATCGTCGAGCAGGTCTTGGTGCTGACGACCCACCTATTGGCTCCCAATCGGATTACACTGGAGACTGTATTGAGACAAGGTCTGCCCAGCGTGATGGTAGATCGCCACATGATTGAACAGGTCTTGATGAATTTGCTCTTGAATGCGGTGCAGGCGATGAAACACGGCGGGGTATTGACGATTCGGACCTCCGTAGCCGAGGGAATCTGCCTGGTTGAAGTCGGCGATACGGGGTCGGGCATTCCTCCCTCCATTCTCCCGCGCGTATTCGATCCGTTCTTTACGACCAAAGGCGAGGGGGAGGGAACGGGGTTAGGGCTTTCCGTGAATCTCGGCATCGTGGAGCGTCATGGCGGGAAGATTCTTGTGGAGAGTGAAGTCGGGAAAGGAACGACGTTCACCCTGTGCCTGCCTGTGTCGCCGGAACCGTCGCTTGTGGAGAAGCCGTCATGAAGGGATTGACGATTCTCCTGGTCGATGACGAACCGCTGATGCGCTTGTCGATGGTGGACGCGCTGGAGGCCATTGGGTACGACGTGCATGCGGCCGCATCCGGGACCGAAGGGATCGATGCGATCCGGCAAAAGCAATTCGATGTTGTAATTACCGATTTGCGGTTGCCCGGCGCCGACGGGTTGACGGTGCTCAAGGCAGCCAAAGACAAGGCGCCGGAGACGGAGGTGGTGGTGATCACCGCCCACGGTTCCGTGGATACGGCAGTCGGAGCGATGAAGCTGGGCGCGATCGATTATCTGACGAAGCCGTTTCAGATGGATGAGTTGCTGCTGATCGTTGAGCGGATCAGCCATGTGGTCGCGCTCCGTCGAGAAAATCAGGATCTCAAGGCGGTACTGGAAGACAAGTTCAGCTTCGGCGGCA
Organism: Nitrospira sp. SG-bin2; assembly: GCA_002083405.1. GTDB lineage: Bacteria > Nitrospirota > Nitrospiria > Nitrospirales > Nitrospiraceae > Nitrospira_D. The sequence continues at coordinate 28,918 of LVWT01000058.1, forward strand.
TTCTGGGCGTCAACAGCCGGATGCGCGCGGTGCTGGACAAGATCAAGCTGGTGGCGGCGACCGACTCGACGGTGTTGATTCTTGGTGAAAGCGGAACGGGGAAAGAACTGGTGGCCAATGCGGTACATCAGAACAGTCCCAGGCGGGATGCTCCGCTGATCAAGGTGAGTTGCGCCGCCCTGCCGGAAACACTGTTGGAGGCCGAGCTGTTCGGCCATGAGAAGGGCGCGTTTACAGGGGCAATGCGTCAGCGCCGGGGGCGATTTGAGTTGGCCCATCGCGGGACATTGTTCCTCGACGAGATCGGTGAACTGTCTGCGGCGGTTCAGGTGAAACTATTGCGGGTGTTGCAGGAACGGACGTTCGAACGGGTGGGGGGAAACGACACGATTGATGCGGATGTTCGCCTGGTGTGTGCGACACAAAAGGATCTGCGCAAGGAAGTTGCGCAGGGACGGTTTCGAGAAGACCTATTTTACCGGCTCAACGTCGTACAGGTGATTGTTCCACCGCTGCGGGAACGGCAGGAAGATATCATGGTGATTGCCGAGCATGTGCTGGACACCTGCTCAGGCAAGCTGAACAAGAAGCTACGGGGATTCTCGCCCCCTGCGCGCGAGCTGCTGCTGCGCTATTCCTATCCGGGGAACGTGCGTGAGCTGGAAAACGTGGTCGAGCGGGCCGTGGCGTTGGGGCATGAGCGGGATGTGATTCAGCCGGCCGACCTGTGCGGTTTCCAATCCTGCCCGTACCTGGGCGGGCCGCCACAAGACTCCTGTGGCTTTTGCAGCGAGGGTCTGACCGGGGGGCCGAAGAAAGCAGATACCGCCCTGACCTCACTGGCTGCTGCGCGGGAGGGTTTCGAGAAGGAGTATATTTTGTCTGTGCTGGAGCGCGCCGAGGGCAGCCGCACGGCGGCGTCGAAGATCCTCGGCTTGTCCCGCAAAGCGCTGTGGGAGAAATGCAAACGCTACGGAATTCCGTCGGCGCACAGGAGCGATGAGGAGGATGAATAACGAGGGTGTGCGTGCCTCATCAGGCCGTGCGGTCAGTTGCCACGCACGGTGAAGCCGCAGCCGGTACGGTTCCTGCTATGCGGCCGTGGCCAACGGGGAAATAAAGGCCAGCGTGTCCTGCAGCTCCTGCTGAGCCTCGGCCAGTACAGATTGGTGCTTGTCTAAGTTGAACTGCGTGCACGAGAGAGCAAACGGGTCAAACGGAGGTGGGTCGACGGTCCGATTCGTTTCCAATTGAGCGGCATCGGCGGCAACTCCGGCCAGGTGAACGATCGACGCGTGCATCTGATACTCAATCGCTTCCTCTGGATGGATCTGGTAGCGAATGGCCTGCTCAATGGGACTCGGCATACCCCAGAAGCGAACCAACTCCGCGCCGACTTCGGCAAAGTCGCATCCGATATTTGATTGTTCCACTTCGGCCAGCCTCGCTCCGAGATGTCCGGATTCGATCAGGGCAGACTGCGCCCGTTGCGGCACAGTTTGATAGAGCACCAAGTGCCCGATGTCCCGTAAGAGTCCTTCGATAAAGAACCGTTCGCTTTCCATGATGCCGCTGGCTTTGGCGATTTTCCCTGCCATCAAAGCACAGAGCACGCTTTTCCTCCAGAAGGCCGGAAGGTCCATGAGGCCTGCCGTCATTCCTGAGAAGGTTCGTCCGATCGTAGTGGCGGCGACCAAGTCGCTGACGGATTGCATGCCGATCATGTTGACCGCGCGGCTGATACTGTCAATCTGCTTCGGGAATCCATACAGCGGGCTGTTCACGACTTTCAAGAGACGCGCCGCGATGGCCGGATCGATTTTGATCGCGTTTGCCAGGTCGTCCATCGATGACTCGGGGTTATCGACGACCGTGCGGACACGGGTATAGATTTCCGGGAGTGTAAACATGGCGGAGCAGGATCGAATCAGTTCTTGAGCTGAGGTCATATCAGAGCCTTTCCGAGTAGACTGCACACATGTTCGCCGGTGTGACAGTTGTGTACATCGGTTTAAGCCGAATCAGCGTTCCGATATCACTATCGGTCGTGCTCGAGCAAAACTAAAGGCGGAAGCGGAAAGGTATCCGATGAAATAAAATCTATCATAGGGCATTACGGCCATGGGGCTCTCGTTATGAGAGTGGTAGGTGTGGCTCGCAAGATGATTTCTAACCCCGGAGTGTGTATTCTGTTCCGGAGAGGAATCTGTTGAAGACAGAGTTGTCGTACTTCAGGAGGGATTTCCGATGAAACGAACATGGATGGCGTTGGGTATGTGTCTGGCGGTGGCTGTCGCGGGATGTGCAGGCGAGAAGGCCGAGATTAAAGAAGACCGGCTGACAGTCGGGAAGGTGCAGGGAGAGGTCAAAGTCGGGATGCCGGCTTCTCAGGTGGTGGAATTGCTCGGCAGCCCCAATATCGTCACGACAGACGAGAAACGCCGGGAGGTCTGGATCTACGACAAGGTGTCTACCGATCGGGTCGATACGGCCAGCTCCACCTTCGCGGGCCTCATCATTCTCGGCGCCAACTCGCGGAACAGCTCCAGTTCGCAGCGGCAGCGGACGCTCACCATCATCATCAAGTATGATGAAGACAAGAAGGTCCGAGATTTTGCCTACAATGCGACGCAGTTCTAATTGGGCTACAAGCGCCGTGCTGCGGCGATTGTACCTAGTTGCTGGTAGCCTGGTTCTTGTGGGCCAACTCGCCGGATGTGTCACGCACTCACAGCCGGAAGAACTCTTCCAGCTGATGCCCGAGAGTGCCGCACACCGGGCCATGCAAACCCGCATGTTCGAGACCAAGGATGAGACAGAGTTATTGTCCGCCTCGGCGGCCGTGTTGCAGGATCTTGGCTTTCAGGTCGAAGAAAGCGTGCGCGACGTGGGCTTTCTGCGGGCGACGAAAGAGCGCAGTGCCCGCGAACACGGTCAGGACATCAGCCGCTTCTTCGTCTTTCTCCTGAGTACCGCGCTGGTGTTGGTTCAGCAGCCTCCGATCGTCATTCCCGTGGATCTGCATCAAAAAATCGCCGCCGCGCTGGTCACCAGGCCCGTGAATTCCGATGCCACGCGCCAGGAAGTCAGGGTCATGTTTTACCGAGTCGTCTGGAAAGGGGATGGTTCGTCCGGCCAACAGGCGATTCCACCGGGCCAGCAACGGATGGAAATGCTGCGTGATCCTGTCATGTACCAAACCTTCTTTGCCAAACTGTCAAAAGCCGTGTTTCTGGAAGCGTTCGCATTCTAACAGGCTGCGGAAAGACTTATGTGGCGGATTTGTTCAGTATCCGACGAAGCGTGGGAGATGATGTCATGATGAAGCAGCACAGGATCAGGGGAATCGTTGCGATCGCCGTACTCGTCATCGTGCAGGGCTGCACCGCCCCCCAGCCGAGTGTGGACTTGCTCGCGCCGACCGAGGCGCAGATGAAGATCCGGAGTGTACAGACCCGATCTTTCGATATGAAAGACCGCCAGGCGGCCATGCGCGGCGTGATCTCCGCCCTGCAGGACTTGGGCTTCATCATCGAGCGGGCCAATGAGCCTCTGGGGCTGGTCACCGCCGCACGGTTCGCCGAGCCGAATTTCTATGATGTCGTGGGCGTCACTGTGACCGTACGCCAGGAGGCCGAAGGCCGGATGATGATTCGCGCCAACGCCATCTACAACAACAAGCCTATCGAAGACCCCAAGGTCTATCAGAATTTCTTCGCCACATTGGAACGGTCGTTGTTCGCCATCAAGCACTAACCGGGGTGTGTTCCGCCGTGATAAACCGAGAGAGGCACAACCGGCATACTGTGGGATTCAAGGTTCTGAGCCTCATGCTCGGCGGCGTACTCTGCCTGCTGTTGCAGGGTTGCCCGATGCCCTACGAATTGCGGCACGACAACCAGTGGGATTCGCACGAGCAAATCTGGCTCTCCGAAGAAAGCCAGGTCAAGCTCCGGGCCGCCCAATCGCGTGTATTTGACACCACGGACCGGATGCGGATGCTCGCGGCGATCGTCTCCACCTTGCAAGACTTGGATTTCAAGTTAGAGGTGCTGGATGAAGAACTGGGTGTCGTGTCAGCAAGAAAATTCGTCGAGAACGAGCGGATCTACGGCATCGACCTGAGCTATTTGCTGTACCAACCGGATGCGCTGCTCGTGCTGAACCGCAATTACCGGACATGGGGACCCTTCAATCACCGGAGCAACCTCGTGCGTGTAACCGCCACAGTCCGCAAGCGTAATGACGCGCAACTTATTGTGCGAACCAGCGCCCAGTATTATCTGCGCGCAGTCGAAGATCCCGCGCCGTATCAGCAATTCTTTCGCACGTTGGAACAGACCATTTTTCTCCAGGGACGATTGGTCGAATAGGACCGGCGGTGACGCCTCTCTTCACCACATCGCCGTCCGACCGTTCTCTTGGCCGGATTCCTTCCGGTGTCTGGGCGCTTGGATTCGTCAGCCTTTTCATGGACGTTTCGTCAGAAATGATCCATAGCCTGCTGCCGTTGTTCATGGTCACGGTGCTGGGGACCGGCACGGTCGCCGTCGGGATCGTGGAGGGTCTCGCGGAGTCGCTTGCGCTGGTAGTCAAAGTGTTTTCGGGGACGCTGAGCGACTATCTGGGCAGGCGAAAACCGTTGGCCCTGTTCGGGTACGCGTTGGGTGCGCTCAGTAAGCCGCTCTTTGCGGTGGCCTCCGGTCTTGGCCTCGTCATCATTGCCCGCTTGGTGGATCGAGTGGGGAAAGGGCTGCGCGGAGCGCCAAGGGATGCGCTGGTTGCAGACATCACGCCACCGCACCTGCGAGGCGCCGCCTTTGGATTGCGGCAGTCGCTCGATACGGTCGGAGCCTTCCTCGGTCCGTTGCTGGCGGTAGGGTTGATGCTGCTCTGGGCCGGCGATTTCCGGGCGGTCTTTTGGGTCGCGGTCATTCCGGGGCTGATGGCGGTAGCACTGCTGCTGTTCGGCGTTCAGGAGCCTGCGCCGTGCCCGATTCGAACCTGGGCCAATCCAATCAGACGGGACAACCTCATCCGTCTGGGACGATCCTATTGGTGGGTGGTGGGCATCGGATCGGTATTTACGTTGGCCCGGTTCAGTGAAGCGTTTCTTGTGCTCCGCGCCCAGCAGAGTGGGATGCTCGTGGCGTTTGTGCCGCTTGTCATGGTCGCGATGAACCTCGTCTATGCGATCACGGCCTACCCCTTCGGTAAATTCGCAGATACGGTGAGTCACAACAAGTTGCTCGTAGGTGGTCTTCTGGCCCTCATTGCGGCTGATCTGGTACTGGCCGCAGCCGAGCATTGGAGCGCCGTCCTGTTGGGCGTGGGGTTCTGGGGGTTGCACATGGGCATGACGCAGGGTCTGCTGGCCGCCATGGTGGCCGATACGGCGCCGTCCGATTTGCGCGGGACCGCCTATGGGTTGTTCAGCCTTGCCGCCGGGTGCTCGATACTTGTGGCCAGTACGTTGGCTGGATTCCTTTGGGATGGCCTGGGGGCTTCGGCTACTTTTTATGCGGGCGCTATCTTTTGCGTTGTGGCAATCCTGGGGATTTCATTAGCGCCGGTCGGCAGGGCCGGGTCAGCCATACGGGATGCATGATGAGCGTGCGCGTCCAAACGCCGGGCCTTTCAGTTGTTGATTCAGGATGTTATGATCCTCCCGGTGTGGGGACTGTTGTTCTATGTATGCGATGAATAGGAAATCATGATCATGAATCAAACCAGATACGGGCTCGCCATTTTAACGGGTATTATGCTCTCCGCGGTTGTCGGTTTGGCGGCGGAACCGGTCGAAATAGAAACGTTCGTGAAGGCCCGCATTGAAATCGGCGAGATGATGATGAATTACTTTCAGGGCGGAGCGCAGTTTGCCGAGGGGCAGCGGCCTTCTCCGGAACAGATGAAGGAAATGGGAGCCGATATTAATGCGAAACTCACCACGCTGCTTGCCAAGCATAACTTGACCGTCGCGGACTATCGTAAACGCAGTCCGGAGATCTTCGCCGACGATACGGCGGTGAAGGGTTTTCTCAACGGGCATCCAGACTTAAAAAAGCGGTACGAGGCGCTGCCGTTGGATCGAATGGGCCGAGGGGGTAGTACAGGGCGGGGCTATTAATCCAAGCGTGCGGTTTGAGTTAGGGTTCCAGGATAGCCAGGCTATCCGGTTTGTGGTCTGCCTGGAAAGCCGAGAGACTGGATTGTGCGTGGAGCGGCATCCGGTACTTTCTCAGGAGGTTCGGTTATGGACCTTCGTCGTCAGAAGCGCTTCGCTGTAAAACTTCAGAGCATCATGATCGGAGCCCCGCGCAAGGAATGGGCCGGGGTGGTTATGAATCTGTCGAAAACCGGCTGCCTCATTGAATGCGACGCTCAAGTGTATGCCGGCATGTCGGTCGCGATCCGTATCGAGGTGCCGTCGGAGGCTGCGCCGCTTCTTATTGAGCGGGCGGCGGTACGCTGGAATCGCGGGCGCCAAGTCGGATTGAGTTTTGTGTCGATGGCACAGCCGCAGCAAGAACGATTGAATCAGCTGCTACTACAAGTGAAGCCGGAGATTTCCCAATGAGTAAAATCCGATGGAGTCGGAAGGGTCTGTCGACGATTCATTCTGTCATGGTATGAGGGAAAGGACTGCAATATGAAGAATGTGGAGATGACTGTTGATGGCACATGGTTGACGATCAAAGTTGATCTTTCGAAGGAGTTTGGGCCGTCGGCATCGGGCAAGACGATCATCATTGCCTCGACGGAGGGAAATGTCACCATCCCAGATCGCCAGGAGAAGGTGGGGCTGAACGTGTATCGAAAAAAATAATCCTGCCGAACGCGCTGCATCTCGATTTTTCACAAGCGAATGATTCTCTTGATCTTCTCAGATCATCCCCTCTTTGATTATTTTTGAGCGTGTCTCTTGACAGATTTGGAACGCCGCTCCAGTCTTGCTTATTGGGTTCTGATCCCCAGAAAAGCGTTGAGGCTGTGGATAAGAAAGCGGCTGACAAACGTATGAGACGCTCCAGGAGCGTGGATTTCATCATGTCAAGCCGTCTGGGCCTAGGGATGTGGAAAAAAATAAAAAATTGCGCTTCCATCCACAATTAGTAGGGGTATGCCCATGGCGTGGCAGACGCCTAAAAAGTAGGCATTGTGAAGCGACACACGGTCAATTCAGGCTATTCCGCGCTGTCGCAGGAACGTATTCACAGGATTATCCACAGAAGATGGGGGCAATAATATTTCTCATTCAGTATAAGGGAGAGGGGTCGGTCCGAGCCGGTTGCACTGAACTCAGCCGCGGGGTACGCTGACGACGCATGAAGATCGCTGCAGAGACGGTTGGCTTCCATAACAGGGGGGGACCCATGGTTGTTGTCGCAGTACTCGCGCTGCTTGCCGCGTGGACGGGTGTCGTACAGGCTCATGATGAGCTCAGGCCGGAGCTGCCGACGATCACGGTGTCGGCTACCGGCAGCCTGACGTTCGCACCGGACCAGGTGTTTATCACGTTTGGTATGGACACAGCGGCCCGCTCGCTGGCCGATGCGCAACGACAGAATAACGCCGTGATGACCAAGGTCATGGAGCGACTTCGGGATCAGAATATCGAGAAAGAACGCATCCAGACTTCTTCTTTCACGGTTTCTCCTCAGTACAAACCGCCGCCCAAGCGCCCCAGCGACGTCCCGCCTGCTCCGCCGGAGATCATCGGGTATCTGATGAGTAATACTGTGACGGTGGACGTACGGAACTTGGAGAAGATCGGCAGGGTGATTGAGGACGTCCTGGCTGCGGGTGTCAACCATTTTCAGGGGCTGCATTGGGCTCTTCGCGACGAGCAGCCGGCGAGAATGAAAGCATTGAAGAGCGCCGCGGCCAGGGCCCATGAAAAAGCAGTTGCGATGAGCGAGACGTTGGGCGTGAAACTTGTTCGGGTGCTCTCAGTTAACGAAGGCGGTCACGTGGTTCGACCGGCTTCCCATATGGCGCGGTCGATGATGGCGATGGATGCGGGGGAAGGGGCGCCGCCGATCTCCCCGGGCGAAATGAAGATCGAAGCAACCGTCACGCTGGTCTACGAGATCGCACCGAACTGATCGCGGCTCGGGATTGATCTGGCCCGGTTCTGTAGCCCTGCGCATGGGGTACATCCGTGCCGGCACCCATCGGTTCAGCGGGCCTCTTCACCTGCTTGTGTCCAACTTGACTCATAACTTGACTCATACTTGACTCATTTACTATCCTGGCTGCATGGGGTTTCAGCCAAAGTTCAGTATTACTCCAGCTACGGTAAGGGAACTGGAAGCCATCGCGGGTATGCGCGAGCGTATCCTGGCCGCTACTATCCAGGTCCCGTGGATTCCAAAACTGCAACGCGATGCACGAGCGCGGAATATCCACAGCTCCACGGCCATTGAAGGCAATCCGCTCACGCTGGAACAGGTTCGCCTTATTGAAGAGGGGCATGGTCTGCCAGCCGAACCGCTTCGGTCGCAACGGGAGATCTTAAACTACTTGGCGGGCCTTCGGTTTATCGAACGCCATAGCAAGAAAAAACGCATCAGTCACACAGACATCTTCAAGTTACATAAGCTGCTTGCCACAGAAGTAATGGATCAAGGTGATGCAGGCCGATATCGGGATATCCAGGTCTATGTGGGGCGATACACGCCGCCTGTTCCGGATCTGGTGAGTGGATTAATGAGCGAGCTTCTGGAATGGTGGAATGACCGTGCACGCGAATGGTCACCGGTTGTTTCATCGGCTATCCTCCATTACCAGTTCGAGGATATCCATCCGTTTGCCGACGGTAACGGGCGCACCGGCAGAGCATTGGCGCTGTGGGATCTCTACCGTCGGGGGTTCGATACGCACCATATCTTTTCAGTCGATGAAGTGTATTGGGAAGACACGTCCGCATACTACGAGGCACTTGCCAATGTCCGGAAGCAGGGGAGTGATCTGACGGCGTGGGTTGAGTATTGTGCCAAGGCGTTGCGGATCACATTAGAGCGGGTCTGGACCCGTATTCAGCATCTTCAGGCAAGTTCGGGAGCAAAAAAGGTGCTGTTGCGCCCGCGACAAGAACAACTGCTTCGGCTGCTCAAAGATCGGGGAGCAATGACGCCGAAAGAGCTTCGCGAGGGGTTGCGTGTGTCCAAACAAGGCGCAATGGATCTCTTGCATCCGCTCTTGGAAGCCGGGCTGGTGCAACGAAGCGGGACGAAGAAGTCCGGACGCTACAGCCTGGCCTGATAGTTGGTGAATAGCAACACATTACCGTACCTAGAAATGGCCAAGAGGTAAGACGGATGACTGCAAAAGTGAGGGGGCCTGCTTCTATGCGCTTCAGCCATATCCATCTAGCCAGATGATTTCTTTGGGCTAACAGGGTATCCTTCGTCGCAATTGTCCGGGACCATCTCCAGGGATCATCTGCATGGCCAAGAAAGCCAAGTCTGCGGCAAAGTCGAATCAAACGGCTCCATACAAACATCTGGAGGCCAAGAGCCTCATGCGGCCGGAGGTGGGGACGCAAGCGCAGTTTAAGAAGAAGAAATCCCCGAAGACCTACCGCTATGATTCATCGCTTTCACCCGCGCTCGATTGGGATGCCAAGAACCCAGCCCGCGAGCAAGGGGAGACGCTCATCAAGCAAGTCCTCGACGCGAAGAGCCTTGAAGAGGCGAAGGCCGCCGCATCCAAGCTCAAGAGCCTGAGCAAGCCGTTCTTGAATTGGGCTGGCAAGGCGGAACGACTCTCATTTGATGTGCCAACCTTGCCGCTCTTCATCCATGAGCGGCTCTCCACCAAAGCCATCATCGAAACGCTGGCCGGGCATAAGACCGACAAGCAGGAGGATATGTTCGCCCTCTTCGGCGATCCGCAACATTCGATTACCGATCAGGTGCTGAAATCATACGAATATCAGGACAACTGGACCAACCGGATGGTCCTGGGTGATTCGCTCGTCGTGATGAACTCGCTGCTGCGTTACGAAGGATTGGGCGGACAAGTCCAGATGATCTATATGGACCCGCCCTATGGTGTGAAGTTTGGCAGCAACTTTCAGCCCTTTGTCCGCAAGCGAGACGTGAGCCACAACGACGACGAGGATATGACTCGCGAGCCCGAAATGGTCCAGGCCTATCGGGATACGTGGGAACTTGGTCTGCACTCATACTTGACCTACCTGCGTGATCGGCTGCTCCTTGCCCGCGACCTGCTGACGCCCAGTGGCAGCATCTTCGTCCAGATCAGCGACGAGAACTTGCATCACGTCCGGGAAGTGATGGATGAGGTCTTTGGGGCTGAGAATTTCGTCAGCCTTATTTCTGTTCGGAAAACCGGAGGAGCAACTAGCGAAACGGTGCCTACAGTCGTTGACTATCTCCTCTGGTATGCAAAAGACCGCACGGTTATAAAGTATCGCCCTCTTTTCGTTCCGAAGGTACTTGGTGAAGAAGGCGCTACCGAGTATACGAACGTCGAACTCAGTGATGGGACAATACGGAGTGCGAGTGAAGATGAGATTTTGGGCCGTCAGTCTCTCCCTGAACATGCGCGGATTTTTGCAACTGACTCAGCGGTATCCGAGGGCTTTCGAACGAACACGTCTGTCCCGTTCTCTTGGAAAGGGATAACGTTTGATCCCGGCAGAACCAAGAATTGGAAGACGAGTATTGAAGGGATGCTACGCCTTTGTGAATTGGGACGAATTCTCCCGAAGCAGGGATTTCGAATCTATAAGCGATACTTTGCTGATTTCCCATTTCGGGCGCTGAGTAACGTCTGGATGGATGTCAGGGGTGCATTAGATCGTCTTTACGTTGTCCAAACTGACAAAAATGTTGTTGAACGCTGCCTCCTCATGACCACCGATCCCGGTGATCTGGTGCTCGATCCGACTTGTGGGAGCGGCACGACGGCCTATGTTGCTGAGCAGTGGGGGCGGCGTTGGATTACGGCAGATACAAGCCGAGTCCCTTTGGCGCTCGCGCGGCAACGACTTCTGACCGCCACCTTCCCTTGGTACGAGTTGAAAGACCAGCATCGCGGCCCAGCCGGTGGGTTTGCCTACAAGCGCAAGCAGAACAAGAAGGGCGAAGAAGTCGGTGGAATTGTTCCGCATGTCACGCTCAAGTCCATCGCCAACAACGAGCCGCCTGCGGAAGAAGTGTTAGTGGACCGGCCTGAGGTTGAGAACGGCATCACGCGCGTGACAGGTCCCTTCTGTGTCGAAGCGACGATCCCCACGCCTGTGGATTGGGAGGGCGATGGTGTCAAGGATTCCGGTACGGTTTCAGCTGAAGCCTACGGTTCCTTTGTCGATCGTATGCTCGAAGTCCTTCGCAAGAGTCCGGTCTTACGACTCGAAGGGAACAAGGCTGTCACTTTCAAGAATGTCCGGCCTCCTGCGAAGTCTCTTTCACTCTCCGCCGAAGCTTTAGTCGTCAATGGTCAAGAGAAAGCCGTGGCATTGGTCTTTGGTCCTGAAAATGGCGCAGTGAGCGAGAAGCTGGTCTATGAAGCAGCGAAGGAGGCGAATGGTAAGAGCTATACCCATCTCTACGTGATCGGCTTTGCCATCCAACCCAACGCGCGGACGCTCGTGGAGAAGTGTGCCGAGGTGATGGGCGTGCCCGCCACCTATGTCCAAGCCACGCCAGACTTGATGATGGGCGATTTACTCAAGAACATGCGGTCGAGCCAGATCTTTAGCGTGTGTGGACAGCCAGAGATTAAGGTCTCGCGAAATAAAGAGAAGCAGTACCAAGTCGAGCTACTCGGTTTAGATGTGTTTGACCCTATTACGATGGAAGTGACGCATCGCAGCGGCGACGATGTGCCTGCCTGGCTTCTGGATACGGACTACAACAATCTTTGCTTCCATGTCTCGCAAGCCTTCTTCCCTCGCACCAGCGCCTGGGACAATCTGAAGAAGGCGCTCAAGGGTGAGTATGAAGAAAGCGTGTGGGATCACTTGTCCGGAACTACCAGTGCCCCATTCGAGGCAGGCGAGCACAAGCAGATTGCCGTCAAAGTGATCGACGATCGCGGGAATGAACTGCTGGTCGTGAAGAAGCTCAATGAGAATAGCCGATGATTGAACGGGTCACCATCCGGCGATTCAAACGATTTGAGGATGTGAGGTTTGATCTCCCTGGGCACATTGTGCTGGCAGGGCCGAACAATTGCGGCAAGACCACGATGCTTCAGGCGATTGCCGCCTGGGACTTGGCCTTGACTCGCTGGAAACAACTCCATGATTTTCAGCGTCATCGCGGTTTCTATACCAAAGCCCCAATCGCCAGGCAGGCCTTCACCGCTGTTCCGCTCAGAGCCTTTGACCTACTATGGAACAACCGGTCCTATTCGGGCTCCATTGAGGTCGAAATCCGCCACTCCAAGGGGTGGTGGGTCACGATGGAGTTGATGGCTGACAGTACGGAGCAAGTCTACGTCAGGCCCAAGCCCGATGCTGATCCTGAAATGGTGCGACTGGCTGAACTGAAGACGGTCTTTGTACCTCCCATGACGGGTCTGAGCACCGCCGAGCCTGTCTACCAGCGTCCGAAGGTGGATCAACTCCTTGGACAGGGCAAGCCCGGTGAGGTGATTCGTAACCTACTTGCCGAGGCGTATCAGTCTTCAGCCTGGACCAAGCTGGAAGATTCCATTCGCCGTCTCTTCAATTATGAAATTCTTCCTCCTGATTCGACCGGGGCCGATATCATTGCGGAATATCGATTTCAGCCCGATGGGCCTCGGCTTGACATCGCCAGTGCTGGCAGTGGATTTCAGCAGGTGTTGATGCTGCTGACATTTCTTCATGCCCGACCGGGGGCCACCCTGTTGCTCGATGAACCCGATGCGCATTTGCATGTGATTCTCCAAGACGCCATCTATGGCGAACTTCGATCGGTGGCTGCCAAAACAAGCTCGCAGTTAATCATCTCTACGCATTCGGAGGTGATCATTAACTCTGTGGATCCACGTGAACTGTGCATGTTGCTCAATCATCCGCGATTGCTTGAAAGCGCGGTTGAGCGAAGCCGGCTGACAGATTCTCTCGGCATTCTGACCCACACCGACATCATGCTTGCTCAGGATGCCCCGGGCATTCTTTATGTTGAGGGATACACGGATGTGAATCTTCTCATTGAATGGGCCAAGATCCTCGGCCACCCGGCGTATCAGACGCTGACGGCCAGACTATTCTGGCGGCCTTCGGTCTGGGAACCTCGTCCAGGTGCCCACGGCGTGAAAGCAGAGGACCATTATCAAGCTATGCAGCTTGTTCGTCCTGGACTGCGGGGATTGATATTGCTCGATGGAGATGACAACTCTAGGGTTCCGGAGACTCCGATCACTGGGCAAGGACTGCAACGGCTCCGCTGGAAGCGGTACGAGATTGAAAGCTATCTTATTCATCCCGCAACGTTAGAGCGGTTTGTGGAAAAGGAAGTTGGGGCTGGGGCGCAATCTGTTGAGGCAAGGAAGGATATGAAAACCCATCTAGAGGAAACATTCACTCCAGCGTTTCTCCAGGATCCGCTGAAGCCGAATCCTCTAGTTGATGCGTACTTGCAGCAACGGAAAGCGAGGACCGAGGTGCTTCCTCCTATCCTTGCTGCTGCCGGATTACACGCCTTCCCCTATACTCGGTTCAATGAGATCGCCTCTGTCATGCTCCCGGAAGAGATTCATCCTGAAGTCAAAGAAAAACTCGACGCCATCCAACGCGCGTTTGGTCTATGAGTGCCTACGAAGTCCCTCAACCCATTCTGAATTCTCCTTTCGAAGAGCCTAAAGAGCATTGGCATATTGTTGAAGGGGAAGAGCCCGAGCAACGTCCTGGCCGTCGTCCCGCGATGTATTTCTATCGCGACCCCAAAGTGAAGCCTGAAAAGGAATATGGGACGGTCGCCGGGACTGCCATTGAGCTTAAACTCGTCAATCGCATTCGGGAGCAGGTCAGGCGATGGAGGTCGGAAAGCTACCCTGGTGTGACCAGAACCACTCTTGAGCTGTTGCAATGGTGGCGGCGGGATGGGCGGGAGCAACGGCTGTTTTTCGCGCAACTCGATGCTGTCGAAACGATCATCTTTCTGTGTGAGGCCCGGACGGATTTCCGACAGGGCATAGAAATCCCGCAAGAAGAACTCAGTGGGGACAAGCGTACACAGGGGTTCGTGGGGTTTCGGCGATATGCCTCCAAGATGGCGACGGGGTCTGGCAAGACAACCGTGATGGGTATGCTAGCTGCGTGGAGCATTCTGAATAAGGTCAATGATCGAAGTGATGCAAGGTTCTCCGATGTGGTGTTAGTTGTCTGTCCTAATGTGACAATTAAGAGTCGGCTTCGTGAGTTGCATCCAGAAATAGGAGAAGCCAGCCTCTACCGTACGCGGGACCTGGTTCCTTCTCACTTGATGCCTCTTCTGACGCAAGGTCGAGTATTGGTCACGAACTGGCATGTGTTTGAACCGCAAGCCATCCAAACAGGTGGTGTTGGCGCACGAGTGAACAAGGCTGGCGTGGAGATTCGAACTAAAGAGACCATTACCATCAGTGCCAAGACTACGACAGCCAGAGGAAAACGGTATCTGACTCTGGAAGATCTGGAACGGCAGGTTGCAGCTGGAATACTCACGGTCTTGGGAGAAGAACGTGAGAGTGACGGCACACTGAAGAAGGTGACGGTCGAATCGAGGCGGTATGTCGAAAGCGATACGGCTCTCGTGAATCGCATTCTTGGCCGCGAAGTGGGGGGCAAGCAGAACATCCTCGTCATGAACGACGAAGCACACCATGCCTATCGCATCGTGCGCGAAGAGCGAGATGAAGAGGAAGAGGATCTGTTTGGAGAGGACGAAGAGGCGGAAGATTTCTTCAAGGAAGCGACGGTCTGGGTTGATGGGCTGGATCGGATTCAGAAACTACGTGGCATTAACTTCTGCCTCGACTTGTCTGCGACACCCTATTTTCTTGGGCGTGTCGGCCAGGATACCAACCGGCCGTTTCCCTGGGTGGTGAGCGATTTCAGTCTTATCGACGCAATCGAATCAGGCTTGGTGAAAATCCCACAGCTTGCTGTGCGTGACACGACTGGCAAGGAGATTCCCGGCTACTTCAACATTTGGCATTGGATTCTGCCACAGCTGACGCCTGCAGAACGAGGCGGCAAGAAGGCGAGTCCCAAGCCTGAGGCGATTTTAAAGTACGCCCATCACCCGATCGCCATGCTCGGTGGGCTCTGGGAAAAAGAACGGGAGGACTGGGTTGCGAATCGAGAAGACCCTCGGCCACCGGTCTTTATTCTTGTGTGCAAGAACACGCAGATCGCCAAGGTGCTGTATGAGTGGCTGGCTGAAGACAAAGCGCCAACCGGAATTCCACCAGTTAAGATCGAGAGTTTTAAGAACAATGGTCGGCAACATACGATCCGTGTGGATTCGAAGGTGGTTCATGAGTCAGATTCAGGCGAGTCCAAGAACGATGAAGTTCGCTGGATGAGATTGACGCTTGATACGGTGGGGAAGCTTACATGGCCGACAGACCGTGTTGGGCGACCGATTTATCCGGATGGGTTCAAGGAGTTGGCTGAAAAGCTTGATCGTCCCGATCACCCCCCGGGTCGAGATGTACGGTGCATCGTCAGTGTGGGTATGTTGACAGAGGGATGGGACTGCAACACGGTCACCCACATTATCGGACTTCGGCCGTTCATGTCCCAGCTTCTCTGTGAGCAAGTGGTTGGTCGAGGGCTGCGTCGAGCGAGCTACGAACTTGGCCCTGATGATAAGTTGACAGAGGAAGTGGCCAAGGTCTTTGGTGTGCCTTTCGAAGTGATCCCCTTCAAATCCTCTCCGCAGGGCCAGCCCAAGCCGAAGGTCAAGCGGTTCCACGTTCATGCGGCTCCAGGGAAAGCACAGTATGAAATTACGTTCCCGCGAGTTGAGGGCTATACCCAGGCAATCCGCAATCGCGTCACTGTAAATTGGGCTACGATTCCCTCTTTGGTATTAGAGCCGGGACGTATTCCGCCAGAGGTCGATGTTAAAGGGCTGCACGTCAACACGAAGGGGAAGCTGTCTCTTAGTGGCCCTGGTCGAATTGATGAAGTGAATCTGGATGAGTTTAGGGCGCGGAGGCGATTGCAGGAATTGGTGTTCGATCTTGCAAGAACTCTGACCCGCAGCTATGTGTCTCAAAAGGATTGTGGCGTATCCGCGCATGTCCTTTTTCCACAGGTCGCAGTAATTATTCACCAGTATCTTGATAAGAAGGTCGAAGTTCGCTCTCCTGCCAACATCAAAGATCTATTTCTGGCGCCCTACTACGGATGGATTGTGGAGCGTCTGATCGAAGCCATTCGCCCAGATACCTCTCAAGGGGAAAGCCCGGAAGTTCCACGCTATGAAACGAGCCGCGGGCCAGGCTCTACGGCTGACGTTGATTTTTGGACGAGCCGTGATGTTCGAGAAGTGACGAAGAGCCATTTGAACTACGTCGTTGCGGATACGAGTCAGTGGGAGCAGTCAGCCGCATACTATCTGGACAAGCACCCTACGGTTGAAGCTTTCGTGAAGAATTCTGGCCTTGGCTTTGCCATTCCTTATCTTCACAACGGCCAGATGCATGACTATGTGCCGGATTTCATTATTCGACTGAAGTCAAAGCAACCGCACCACTTTATTCTTGAGATCAAGGGATATGACCCAGCAGAGGAAGTAAAGCGCGCGGCGGCTGAACGATGGGTCGCGGCGGTGAATGCCGATGGAGCTTATGGGCAGTGGCAGTACGGTGTCGCAAAGAAAGTGTCAGACGTTCCCGGCCTGCTTCAGTAAGCAGCGTCTTACTCTTCCGTTTTCACTCCGCCTTCCCAGAGCTTGATCGTGCGGTCCCAGGAGGCGCTGGCGAGCCGTTTACCGTCGGGTGAAGGTCATGCAGCGGACGGCGCCGGTGTGATCCTTGAGTGTTCTGAAGTTGCGACCTGTGGCCTTTACCAGAGTCAGAGGTGAAAAGCCTCCTCGCAGATGATTTCCGCGGCCTAAAAGGGTATCCTTCCGATCGGGAGTTCAAAATAGGATGGTGGAACCAGCGATGAGCACAAGCGCAGTTCAGATTACGATCGTCGAAATGGTACGGCGTATTGTCGAGCGGTTCCACCCTGAGCGAATCGTTCTCTTTGGATCACATGCCCGAGGGACAGCCGGTCCTCATAGCGATGTCGATTTGCTTGTCGTGATGCAGGCGCAAGGTTCTAAGCGCAGGTGCGCGGTTGAGATTCATGGATTGCTGGCCGGCATGGGTGTTCCCAAAGATGTGATCGTCGTGACTCCTGAAGAATTTGAAGCGTACCGAGACGCCCCAGGTACTGTAATAAGAACGGCTTGGCAGGAGGGAAAGATTCTGCATGACCGTGCGGCCTAAGGACGAGGATCTTGTTCGGGCCTGGGTTCTAAAGGCCGACCATGACCTGCTCAACATTGAGAACAATCTCGCTGCACGGGAGATTCCATGGGATACCGTTTGTTTCCACGCGCAGCAATGTGGAGAGAAATACCTCAAAGCTCTTCTGGTGTCTCGGCACATCGACCCTCCGAAGATTCATGATCTGACCGAACTCTATGCGCTGTTGCCGGACGGTCTGCTGACGGATTTCAACGCGCGTTTACTCGAAGAACTGAATCCCTACTCGATAGAAGGACGATATCCTGGAGTGTGGGAGCCGGTTGAACAAGGGGAAGCGCTTCGTGCGGTTGAGGCTGCAAAAACGATCCGTCAGGTGATTCGCCGAGTCTTACCTTCTCACTGCCTCGTCTGACGCTATAGATCACAAGGGAAGGGATAGTCTGATGTTTGCAGGCTCCCTCTGTCTACTCTTCCGTCTTCACTCCGCCTTCCCAGAGCTTGATCGTGCGGTCCCAGGAGGCGCTGGCGAGGCGTTTGCCGTCGGGTGAAAAGGTCACGCAGCGGACGGCGCCGGTGTGGTCCTTGAGCGTTCTGAAGTTGCGGCCTGTGGCCAGGTCCCAGAATTTGATGGTCTGGTCGTCGCTTGCGCTGACCAGGACTTTTCCGTCCGGCGAGACGGCCAGGCTGCGGATCCAGCCTGTGTGGCCGGTGAGGATTTTCTTCTCAATGACCTGGGGCATCTCGAACAGCTTGATCGTGCGGTCCCGGCTGCCGGTGATCAGCATCTTCGCGTCAGGCGTGAAGGTCATGGCGCCGATCCAGTAATCCATCGGTTTCTGAAAACCGCCGTCGTCTTCGATGTAGTAGCCGCGCGTCTCGGTGGAGTCTTCGACGCCCCGCCGCCAATGCCCGTCGTGCAGCACCTTCTCCTCGCCGCTCGGCAGGACTTCCCAGATCTTGATCTTCCCGATATCGGTGCCGTGGGCAAGGTGAATGCCGTCGGGAGAGAAGGCGACGCAGACGGACCAGTGATGGTCGTATTCGTCTTTGCCCAGCAGTGTCATCAACTCGGTGCCGGTGGTGACTTCCCAGATTTTAATGTCCTTGTTGTGGCTGCCGCGCGCGAGCATGAGGCCATCGGGCGACAGCGAGAGGCTGCACACGTTGTGGTCGTACCGGGTAAACAGAATTTTCGTCGGCTCGCCGGTCTTGCCGTTCCACAGGCGAATCGTGCGGTCTTCGCTGCCGGTGGCGAGCGTCAGCCCGTCCGGCGTAAAGACGACGGCCCGGACATCGTTGGTGTGGCCGCGCAGTGAGCGCAGAAGCCGGCCGGTCTCGATGTCCCACATGCGGACAAGGCGCTCTGCGCCGCCGCTGGCCAGCGTGAGTCCGTCGGGGGAGAACGCGACGGCCCAGATGCCGTGCGAATGGCCGCGGAAGGTTCTGACCTCGCGGCAATCGAGCTTCCAATAGTCCAGAAAGTCGGTCGAGGATGTCTGTGCTGCGTCCGGTACAGATCCTGGAAGTGAGCCCGGTAGAGAAGGCGTCATCGTGTGTTCAGTGTCATCGTGATGGTAAAAGTTTCTCTGGCAGGTCCTTGATTGCCGTTCGATCAGGCCGGTATAATTTTCGCCAAGCCTGCGAGATCGTAAGAGATGCTCTGCGGGCAAGTCAAGCCGGTCACGGAGTTCCTCAGATCGCCGGTTCGTGGCGACCACCGAACTGCCTATAAATTGCTGTCTTTACGGTCCGAGGTCCCATCATGGAAATCAGGTTTCAGCCCGCGCTGCTGCAAGAAGTGATCGACTCCTTCGTCGAAAAGACGGAGCGGGAAGGCGATCCTACCTATTACAAAGAGTTTCATGAACATGCCGATCCGATCTACGAGAAATTCATGCTCGAAGACCGGGAAGGGGAGTTTAAGAAACTCTATCAGTATCTCTTCGGGACCTGGGGATTTTCCGATATCGTACGCGACTCGTTTAACGAGTATCCATTATTGAAGAACAAGGTAGGGATTGTGCTGGTGAAAGGTGTCCTGAAAGAAGATCAGGAGGGTGTCGATATTCTGCGAAAGTGGGGTTCGGTGGAAAAGGAATTGGCGAGGGAGTTCGAGGAGAAGGGCCTCAAAGGCGTCGGAATCAAGCTGATCCCCCGACGATTCTATGATCCGGCTCTCACGCGGTACTGCCGCCACGAGCTGATGCATATCTCCGACATGATCGATCCGGTCTTCGGGTACGACCCGGACACAAAAGTGGGACAGAATCCAGGCGAAGAAACGCTGATCTTGCAGCGCTATCGTGTGCTGTGGAGCTTGAGTGTGGACAGCCGGCTGGTTGCTGCGGGGAAAGAGCCGATGCTGAGCAAGGAGGATCGGTTCAAGGAGTTCCGGTCCTGGTATCGGAAGATTGCGCCGCTTCAATTAAAGTCGGTGTTCGAAGGTCTGTGGCAGACCTCGTATTTCACGCATTCTGAATTGATCGAGATGGCCACCGACACACTTCGCGTGATGGATCGCGCGGTCGATGTAGAGGGCGGCGAGGTGCCGGAGAGCGAAAATAAGGTTATGCTCATGCCGGGATTTCCCTGTCCGCTGTGCCGATTTCCCACCTATTCCTGGGTGGAGGATATGGGGAGCAAGATCGAGTCGTATGTCCTCGACTTTATCCGGGAGAACCATCCGGGATGGGACGTGGAATTCGGCGCCTGTGATCGCTGCGTGGAGGTGTATAAGCTGCGTGCCGACGGCGTCATGTAGGCCAGATGGTGAAAAGGGCCGCCAGCTTTGTTCTCACATCGCTCAAGGCCTCAACGTACCGAAAGCGTACGATTCGGCCTTTCGCTCGTTGCGGCCGCGCTGGACGGCCATTTTGACCATCTGGCCGTGAAGGTTGCAGTTTCTCTATGGCAACGGACCCCTCATACGGCCGGCGCGACTTTATCAAGGATTCTGTTCGCTCGGTGGCGAAGGCCGCACAGGAATTTTCCAGGGAGGCCGATGCCGCTCCGGCGAAAGGGCCGATGCCGATTCGTACGGATTGGCTCCGTCCACCGGGCGCTGTAGGGGAGGGGCTTTTTCTCGATCGTTGCACCAAATGCGGGGATTGTATCAAGGCTTGTCCGCCCGGCGCGATTGTCGCGCACAGCCACGATGCGACGCCGGTCTTATTCGTCGACCGGTCGCCCTGCCTGTTGTGCGACGATTTCCCCTGCATCGCAGCCTGCGCAACCGGAGCGTTGCTGCCGGTCAGCGGTATTGCCGACGTCCGAATGGGGATGGCGGTGGTTTCCCATCGGTTGTGTACGGCCGGGCAAGGTTGTTATGCCTGTGTGTCAAAATGTCCGACCAGCGCGCTTGCCGTGGATGTAGCGTCGCTCCAGCTCACCGTGACGGCCGGAGCATGCGTCGGGTGCGGCATGTGCGAGATGGTGTGTAAGACCGTCAATGACCATGTGGCGATCCGCGTCACGCCGGCCGGCCGGCTTGCAGGGATCGATCGGTGACCGGTTACCGGAGTAGTTCGCCCTTGACATACACTCGGCCATTTCATATACATACAAAGTCTCCGGTCTCAGAATCCGGTTGTTGCGCGGGTGGGCGAGTTCGTTGTGAGAGGGGCGGGTGTCTCCTGACATGACTCGACAGCCCGGAGGACAAATTGATGCCAAGTAAACAGCCTGTGTCGGGTGCCTCTCCTTCCGCTGCTGCCGTTATTCCGGCTCCCTCGCCGATCAAGGATTCTCCTGCAGTCGAACGCGCTTTGAATCGCAGCAAATTGTATCTGCTGATTTCCTGGAGCCTGCTCTATCCGGAAGACGAGGAGTTTCTCGATTATCTCCGCTGCGGCGAATTTGTGGAGGATGGCCGCGCCGCGCTGGATACCTTGCAGGCCATGCTGGATGGTGGGGGCGGCGAGCGCGCCGTGCAGAAGATCCATGCGCTCAAGAAACAATTCGATCTGGCGGAAACGCTGATTGCTTCCGAATGCGCCAATTGGCAGCTCAGCGATTTGCAATCGGAGCATCGTAGGGTATTCAGTAACGTCATCACGCTCGATTGCCCGCCGTACGAAACGTTGTTTGGAAACGATCACGTGTTTGCACAGTCGCATGTGATGGGCGATATTTCGGGGTTCTACAAGGCGTTCGGCGTGGAGCTCTCCAAGGACATTCACGAACGGCTGGACCATCTGAGTGTCGAATTCGAGTTCATGCATTTCCTTGCCTACAAAGAGTCGTACTCGCGCTGTCACGATGGCGCCGAGAAAACGCAGATTGTCGTTGAAGCTCAGAAGAAATTCGTCAAAAACCATATCGGCCGGTGGGTGCCGCTCTTTTGCCGCATGCTGTCCAAGAAGGCGGATTCCGGTCTCTTCAGATTGGTCGCGGACATGACGGCCGATTGGATGGAGTTTGAAACGGCGTTTTTGGGAGTGGCGCCTCAGCCCTACACGGAGACCGATTATCGCCCGGCGACCTTCAATTCTCCCGAAGGCCAAACGTATGAATGTGGAGCGCAGGACCAGGGCAATGAACTGAGTCTGTTGCTTAATGAAGTGGGCGCGCAGTCGTTCATGGATGGCAAGGACAAGGACAAGGAGAAGGACGAGAAGGGGCCGGTCGGGACCGCGTAGGCGGTTCGACACGAAGCCGAGCTTCATGGCAGCGGTCTCTTCCAGGGGTGTTGTAATCTTTATTCGTTGAGAGGAGGGATTAGTCATATGCGCGTAGTGCAGACGGCCAACAAAAGTTTGGTGTTTGCCATTCTTCTCTCTGCCCTCGCCGTTGGCGCGATGCTGACGATCGGGCAGGTGCCGCTGGCGGTCAGCCAGCCGGTCACAATCCCGGCGAAGTCCATCAAGGGGCCGATCCCCATGGATGGCGCCAACCCGGTATGGGAAGGTGTGCCTGGGGTTGTGGTTCCGCTGAGCGGTCAGCTGGTCACCACACCGATGCACCCGAACATCTCGGTGAAGTCGGTGTTCGTGAAGGCGATGACGAACGGCAAGGAAATCGCGATGCGTTTAGAGTGGATCGACCAGACCAAGAACGATACGACGATCGGCCCGCAGGATTTCCGGGATCAGGTCGCCGTCATGTTCCCGGTCAATACTTCCGGTGCGCCGCCGTTCCAGTGTATGGGGCAATCCGGCGGAACGACGAATATCTGGCGCTGGAATGCGGAATGGCAGAAGGACCTCGGTAAGGACAGTGCCGGTATTTGGGATGTTGACGATCAATATCCCGGGATCTTCTGGGACTTCTACTTTGAAGAGCCGGCCGGGGGGGTGACCTATCCGGATCGGATCGGCCGGAGCCTTGGCCCGTTCAATCCCGGTATCTGGTCCGGGAACATCATGTCCGACCCGACGCTGCGTGTGAGCTCGGTCGAAGACCTGAGTGCGAACGGGTTCAGCACCTTGACCACCCAAGCACATCAAGATGTCATCGGGAACGGGGTGTGGGAGCCGTCCGGGGCCGTCAAAGGCGGGGCCTATTCTGGTCCGACGTGGCGCGTGGTTGTGAAGCGGTCGCTGGAAACCGGCGATGCCAACGACACGCAATTCAAGTCCGGGCTGTCTATCCCTATCGCATTTGCGGTGTGGGATGGGGCAAATATTGAACGGAACGGGATGAAGTCACTCTCCACCTGGTTTACGCTGAAGCTATAGTACCTCATACGGTGTGCGGCGATCCCGCACACCGTATGTGTTTAGAAAAAGGCCTCGGATCGGTACCCTGAATGTGAGGGAACGATCCGAGGTTTTTTATAGAGTGCCATGACAGGATTGTGTTCTTAATTGCTCAAAGGCACTGAAGCCGACCAAGTAGAATTTATGCCTTTTGACTTTGTTCTCTTAGTAAAAGTCACAAGTTAAGAAAAACTGTCTTGATCTTCTTGCATTCGAGCCGATGTTCTTTCTTGAGTGCCAGTCCGGTTTTCATTCCTTCTTTGGCTTGAAGACCACCCAGAAGCATCCAAGCAACTTGTCCCTTCGCGATGATGTGGCCATAGCGCATGGCTTCTAGGCATAGCAGATAGGCTGTGATCCAATCTGAAGCAACCCCTCTTCCCTTCCAGTACATGTTCCCCAGTCGTTGCAGAGCCGTTACATTGCCGTTCAGTGCAGCTTGTTCAAACGATCTCAGTGCGTCATTGTAGCGTTTCTCATTGTATGCGCGATCCCCCTCAATGGAGGCCGCATACCAAGGCAGCACTTGGGCCGCAGCAGAGTCTGGCCCATAACCGTACTGATACATGGAGACGATAAACTTCCGTGCTTCCTCATCGCCCTGTTGGGCCGCCGGCAAATACCGGTCAATCATGCTCTGGTACTCTCCATTGCCGTACACATACTGAATGGGCGAGTGCCAGGTCTTCTCTCGCGCTAGATCCACTTTGGTATAGTCTCCGTGGCAAGCGCCATCGAGCTTCAGCCAGATGCGGTGCATGGGGAAGGAGTAATCCTCGAGACGTGCTAGTGCTGCTTCATGAATGTCATGGGCATCCTGTGGCCGCCCATCATAGCGCAGGGCGCATGCGAGAGTGAGTAAGACTTGTGCGGACAACTCGGACCGCTCCTCCCAGTTCTTCCCAATCCATTTGATGGCGGCCCAGGGATCCATCGCTCCCATAAACGCCGATGCAAGAGCAGGGAAGAGGTTTTCGTGAGTGGCCCACTCGGAACCGTACTGATTCCTTAAGTGATGGAGTGCCTTGACACGGTCTGGTTTCCCGTATTCTTTAATCAAGGCCTGAGCCGCATAGTCTTTCACAGGACTGTTAGCGAGGACATCCTCGTACCCTCGAAATCGGTTCCACGCAAGCCAGGGCTCCGCGCGCCGTTCTACCCACAGTGTTCCTACCAAAGGGTTGGCGCGGGAATCGATAGCCAGGGCATTGATCATCTTTGTCAGATCCCGACCCCATCCTGCTTCATCAAGAGCTGTCACTGCTTCGCGCACAGTCTCGATATCCTCATTTCCTTTCTCGATGAGCATATCGCGTACGAGATTGACTGCCAGGGTGCGTGACTTTCGCTGAATTGTGAGCCGGACTTCCCGAAGCCGTGTGGCCATGGTATTGGCATGTACCTTCAGAACGCCAAGCACTCGCTCCGCTGCATCTAGCGCTCCGGTGTGCATTTCAAGATCAAAAAGCCAGTGTCCCGCAAACACGTAATCCGGTTGAAGTTCCAAAGCGCGCCTTAAATGGGGCCGTACATCCGTCTCGTCTTCGGCTTTGGCGAGGGCATCTGCGAGATAGCCCAACGCATAGGCGTTGTCAGGTTCCAGGCTATGCCACTGACGGACTGCCGTCAGGTAGCCGGCATAATTGTCCTGCTGATCCTGCCAGTCAGCCAGTTGTCTCCACCCTGGCACATACTGCGGGTCTTCTGTCAGGAGAGCTTGCAACTGGATAATGGCCTCTTCCTTTTGGCCCTGCTCGGCCAGAATCTTGGACTTCTTAATACGCAGTGCCGTAGGCGGAGTCGCCCCCCAAGCAGTGGTCCGCAACGCAATTAGGGCCTCATCGAAACGATGTGCTTGAATTAGGAGATCAAGCTTCAAATGATGGGCGTCTATCGTCAAAGGCGCCAAAGCCAATGTGCGTTCAACCGCGGCAAGTTTCTCCTCTGCATGGTCTGCCATACGGGCCACCGCCAGCCAGGTGCCGGGTTCGCCCGGTCGTTGTATGGCGAGCGTCCGAGCGAGTGCCACTGCCGCTTCTGGCTGGGTAAGGCTTGGTCCATGTTCTTTCAATCGGTTCCACGCCCACTCATACCAGACGTCTAACCGAACCGCTTGCTCCAGGTGTCGCATCGCATCTGTGCACTCGTCGAGTTGCCAGAGCGTGGCGCCTAAATAGCCATGCAGAAGTGCATCGGACGGCGACCGCCGAATGGCCTCTTCAAGCACAGCCCGTGACATCTGAAAATCACCCGCTGCTTCCCACGATTCCGCGAGTTGCCGCGCGGCATAGCCCCAGGTCGGATTGATCCGAAGGGCCTCCTGTAAAGCAGCGCGCTCTGCCTGACGATCACCCAACAACCTCGCCGTTTCTGCGAGTTCGATATGTAGGCGAGGAATCAAGGGAAATTTAGCGATTGCTTGAACGCAGACCATTCGGGCGGTTTCATACTGTTGCATCTCGATGCATTGCCTTGCACAGGCTGCCCAGGTTTGCCAAATGTCGGGGCGGATTTGACGAGCCTCGTCGAGGATGCTCTTCAGCTCATTCGCCTCTAACGTGCCACAGGCCGAGCGTTGGAAGCTGAGCAGAGAGTCTCCGATAATCACCTGCCGTTTCATCTCATCCAGGATAAATGTGAGTGCTTCTCGACGTTCGTCTAGGGTTTGGCAGGCGTCCAACAGGTTTGTCAGCGCATAGTCTGAGTCGACGGAACAGCGTAGCGCAGCGCGAAATGCGGCGCGAGCTTCCATCAGTCGACCAGCGCGCAATTCGATGAATCCGTGTGTGGTGTAACAAGAGACTGCATGTGGAACCAGTTCTTGTGCCAGAGTGCTTTCAGCACGGGCTTCATCAAAGCGTCCCTGCTTGGCGAGTATCACCGCAAGTTGACGGTGAGCCCAGGCGTTCGTTGGACTGATCAGGAGGAGTTGTCGAACCGCCCTGTCTTGCTCTTCAAGTGCTGCTTCATTCAGCCATTCAGCGAAGAGTTCATTGATGCCTTGATGGTGCGGGAATCGCCTGGCAAGCTGGCGTAAGTACTGTATGGCATCTGACCGCTCGTTGATTTCTGTGGTGAGTCGCACTATGGCACGATGGGCATCGAGGTTAAGCGGCTCCAGTTCGGCGACGTCTTGCCACAGCCGTCGAGCTTCTTCAAGGTGTCCTTCCCGTTCCTGTATATGTGCCGCCGTTCGGAGCCAGTCAGTCCATTTACAACGATCGCGCGCACGCTGAAGGAGGGACGTCGCCTCTTCTTGTTGACCAAGCTCGGAGGCAGAACGAGCCGCGAACAACAATAACTCTCCATCTTCTGGTCGCAGTGCGAGTGCATGGTCACGAGTTTCGCAAGCTTCATCAGTTCTATTCAATTCCGATAGACAGTCGTACAGCGTTATGGCAGGTCGAGAAGAGCGTCTCTCATAGCGAGCGGCACGATGCCGTAGGTAGCCAATGGCTTCTTCCTCTGCACGAACGAGCCGTGAAGCTCGGAAATAGGCATAGGCGTGTCCTTCATCCGTATTTGCCAGTGTCGCCGCCAGTCGGTATAAATCGACAGCTTGCCGATGCTGGCCGGCATACCAATTGGCATCGGCCAGGGCACTGAGGGTTTCTGGGGTGTTCCATATGCGAGACGTTTTCTTCAGGATCTGGAAGGCTTCATGGTGACGTCGCCCGTCATCAAGTAAAGCCTGCGCATAGCGCAATTTGAAATAAGCGTGAGCCGAAGGTGCAGTTGCCTGATCCTCCAAATACTTGAAGTAGGTGGACTGGTCGGCCAGTTCTCGTAAGAGATTCACTTTCACGAGGCGCAACATCACATCTCTGGGATACAACGCGATCAATTGTTCAATGATGCGTAGGAGTTCTTCCTGATCCCCATCGTAATTAGCAAGTGTCCGTTGGGCGTTGAGGGTAATCCTATGTCCTGGTGCGCTATGAACCAACTCATCGCATCGAGCAGCAGCGCGGTCTCGATCATGGACAGAAAGAGCATGCTGGATGTCATGGAGAAGATCGTAGAGTGCTGCGTCAGGCAGGATGATAGTTTCTAAGCGATCACGAAGGTCATTGGGGATGAACACCATTCCACGCGGACCGGTTGAAGCATAGGATTCAAAGAATGACGCGGCTGCGAACTCACCATAAACGCGCGCGTACGGATCGCGAATCAGGAGGACCCTGCGGCTTGCGTCATAACCGATGACTGCTTGTAAGTGCGATCCGCCTGGGTCTGCTGTGGTTAGCGTAAAGGGGGTCCCTGTATCAATGAGCGCACGGGCTGACTCCCAGGTGACGGTAAATTCTCGAGTGTGCCATCCGTGAGTTGTTGCCCACTGGCGTTCACTATGGTGCGGAGTGCCGTCGTAGCAGATTGCTTCAGCTAGATCAAGATGATCAGCAGCCATATTCCAATACCGACTTACAGCAGAGAGTGTGGCTGGCGCGCAGGTCATGTGATGTTGACGCACAAACCCAACCGGGAGCATGACACGGTGACTTTCAGCTCCGGCCTGCTCCAAGTTGCTGGCGATCTCCTTATAGAAAGGGGTTTTTGCCACGCGCGCATGGGCCAGTGCAGATGGAACGTCGCCTAACAAGCTATAGACATCGCTCCGCCTGCCAGCGAGCCAAGAAATTGTCCCTTTATCCTTAATAACTGTCAGGCGATCGAAAAGGTCCAGTGTCTCTAGGGCACGACCATGCTGCCCGTGCTCAATCTCAAGGTCGGCAAGGTAAGCAGCCATGCGTGGACTCTCGATTGTAGTCAACAGCGTACGTAATGTATCGATGGCTTCGTTGTCTCGTTCAATCAAGGCTAATAGGTGTGCCACACAAATAGAAGTTGCCGGGGACTGTGGATTAAGGTCGAAAGCACGGCGGGCAGCGGTCAGCGCATCCTGATAGCGATCTTCGAGTTCATAGATCAGTGCTCGGTCATGCCATGTCCACGCCGTATCGTTATGAGCCAACGCAAGCTCAATCAAGTGTTCAGCATGTTCAAAGTCATAGAATTGCGCATACAGTTGGGCGGCGAGAGATGTCGCATTGAGCTGCTGCTGGTTTCAAAGACACCGAGTTA
>LVWT01000059.1:0-75749 GCA_002083405.1 Nitrospira sp. SG-bin2
TGTCGACAGTTCGATTCTGTCCCTCGGCACCACTCACCACATGCGCCGGATACTTCTCTGACAGTTGGAAACGGTTCCTGATCTGACGGCAGGATGCTACTTGGCCAGGGTTCGGATGTAGGCGAGTACGGCCTTGCTGTCTTGTTCGGAGAGCCGACCTTTCCAGGACGGCATATTCGGATTGCCTTCATGGATGGTCTTAAGCAAGGCGGAGTCGGACTTCTTTTTGATCGATCGCGACGTGAAATTGGCCGGATCGGAGCCCAGCAGTTTGTAGCCTCCCCCGTCGCCTGCGGCTCCATGACAGCCTGCGCAATATTTGGCGTACACTTTCTTTCCTTTGGCCATTTCAGCCTGCTCCGATTCGGCCGCTACTTGCCCATAGACCGGCGGCTGCCCGGCCCCCACTGCCGCTATAAGAATCAGTCCTAGCCCGATTTGCGTCGCATTCATGATGTCACCCTCGCTTGTTCCGGGTCCGACCCGCCCGCTGGGTCTTCGCCGAACCCGTCGGACTCCGCCCCTGATTGTTGCTCATCTGCCTCGGGTGAGGACCCGGCCGACCGGCCTTCCATCCACCGATACAAGACCGGCAGCAGGATCAGCGTCAGGAATGTCGATGAGACCAGTCCTCCGATCACGACGATCGCCAACGGCCGTTGGACCTCCGATCCGATGCCGGTCGCAAAGGCGAGCGGCACCAGCCCGAGCAACGCTACCAGCGCCGTCATCAACACCGGACGTAACCGCAAGAGCGCACCGGAGGTGACCGCTTCATCCAGGCCATATCCGTCATCACGGAGTTTGTTCATGTAGGAGACGAGCACGATGCCGTTCAGCACCGCGACACCGAACAGATTGATAAATCCGACAGAAGCCGGGACGCTGAGATACTCACCCGTCAGCCACAGGGCGACAATCCCGCCGATCAAGGCAAACGGCAGGTTCAAAATGATGAGCGTTGCCTGGCGGAGTGAGTTGAAGGTCGAATACAACAAGAAGAAGATCAAACCGATGGTGATGGGAACGATGACACGCAGCTTGGCCATCGCCCGCTCCATGTTCTCAAATGAACCGCCCCAGACCACGGTATAGCCGGGCGGGAGATGGACACGTTCGGTGATCTTCTGCTGCGCTTCCGCGACCAGGCTGCCGATATCCCGCCCCATCGTGTTGAAACCGATCGACGCATACCGCTGGAGCCGTTCGCGGCTGATCCGGCCAGGCCCTTCTTCCAGCTTCACGGTGGCAAGATCTGACAGCGGAATCAGCGCGCCGGAGCCATCGCTCATCAAAATGTTGCTGATCGTCTCAATGCTGTCCCGGTATTGCTCAGGAAAACGGACCACCAGATCGAACCGCTGCTGTCCCTCATACACCCGGGTTGCTTCTTGGCCGCCGATCGCCGTGGTAATAAGCTGCCGCACGTCGGCCACGTTGATGCCGTGCCGGGCAATCCTGGCCCGGTCGATGTCGATCGTGAGATAGGGCTGTCCGAACAACTGCTCCACCTTGATGTCACGGACACCGGAGACCTTGCCGAGCACACCGGCGATCTCCTCCGCCTTGTTCTTGAGCACCTCCAGATCCTCGCCGAACAGTTTGACCGTCGCTTCCGTCCGCACACCGGAAATCAATTCGTCGACCCGTTGTTGAATGGGCTGGCTGATCAGGAAGGTCGCGCCGGACACCTGCGACAGCCGCTCGCGGAACTTCTGCATCAGCTGAGGCATGGTTTTCGCCGTCGTCCATTGATCCAGCGGCCGCAACCGGACGACGGGGTCGCTTTCATTCGGCTCCTGGGGATCGTTCCCCAGTTCGGTCCGTCCGATCTTGGACACCACCATCTCTACTTCCGGAAATTCCATGATCGCCTGCTGCATCCGTTTCTCGATCTCGATCGAGGCCTGGAGCGACACGCTCGGGAGCCGGATCGTTTGCGGAGCGGCCGTTCCCTCGTTGAGCGTCGGGATAAATTCACTTCCGAGAAACGGCATCAAGCTGAGACTGGCAAGCAGGGCCCCGATTGCCAGCGCCACCACCACATTTCTATGCCCAAGCGCCCATCGAAGCGCCGGCGCATAGATCCCTTTCAATTGGCGGACGATCCAGGGATCATGCTCCGGCCCCCGCTTCAGCATCAAAGAACAGAGGACAGGCGACAGTGTCAGCGACAAGACGAGCGACACCAACAGCGCGATCATGATGGTGTAGGCCAGCGGCTTGAACATCTTGCCTTCCATCCCTTGAAGCGAGAGCAACGGGAGAAATACCAAGATGATGATGAGAATTCCAAACACCACGGGCTGGCCCACTTCCTTGACGGCGTCCGTGATCACCCGCAGCCGTGGTGTTGTCGCTGTCGAATGGTCCGAGAGATATCGATAGACATTCTCCACCACCACAACCGAGCCGTCTACGATCATGCCGATCGCGATGGCCAGTCCGCCCAGCGACATGAGATTTATCGTCAACCCGATTTGCCCCATGATGATAAAGGTGGCCAACGGCCCCAACAGCAGCGTGCCGACAACGATCACGGCGCTGCGAACATTGCCCAGAAAGAGAAACAGCACCACAATGACCAATACCACGCCCTCAGCCAGCGACTTGTAGACCGTATTCAACGCGGCGGTAATCAACTCGATCCGGTCGTAGAACGGCACAATCCGCAGCCCGTCCGGCAGCAGCCGTTTCGCATGGATCTCGTCGATGCGGGTTTTGATGCCCTCGACGACGTCGCGCGCGTTGCCGCCTCGCAGCATGAGGACGATGCCGCTCACCACCTCGCGATCACCGTTCAAGAGTGTGGCACCATGCCGAACGGCATGGTCGATGAGCACCTGCGCAACATCTCCCACAAAGACGGGCGTACCGCCGGTTTCCTTTACGACGATCCGTTCGATGTCCTGTAGCGAGCGGATCAGCCCCACACCCCGCACGATGTACTTCTCGTCATGCTTCTCCAGAATATTCCCGCCCGCGTTGGCGTTGTTGCTGGCCACCGCCTCGAACACCTCATGCAGCGTGATGTTGTACTTTCGCAGCATGGCCGGCTCAACCAAGACCTGGTATTGCTTGACATAGCCCCCCATTGAATTGACATCGATCACCTCGGGAGTACTCTTCAACAACGGTCGAATGACCCAATCCTGGATGGTGCGTTCACGGATCAATCGCTGATTGTCCGCTGTCGCAGCCTCGGGCAATCCCGGCGGGCTCTCAAGGTAATACTGAAACACTTCGCCAAGACCCGTGCTGTTCGGAACCAGCATCGACTCCGCGCCGGGAGGCAGAAGTTCTTTCACTTCGAGAAGCCGTTCGAGAACCAGCTGACGCGCCAGATTGATGTCCATCGAATCGTCGAACACAATCGTGACGAGGGAGAGACCGACCTTGGTGAGCGAGCGCATTTCAGTCAGCGCGGGAACGCCCGTCAGTTGAAGCTCGATCGGATACGTCACCACGCGTTCGACTTCGGCCGGCGACAGACCCGGCGCTTTGGTGACCACTTGCACCAGTACGCTGGTCACGTCCGGGAACGCGTCGATAGGGATAGTTCTGAACGAGTAGAAGCCGCCGGCGCCGACAATGACGGAGACGATCACAACGAGAAGGCGCTGGCGGAGAGAAAAGTCGAGGAGACGCGAGACCATCAGGCCTGTTTCTTCAGAAGTTCGGACTTCAAGACGAAGGCGCCGTGAGTCACAATCAACTCTCCCTCAGTGAGACCGGTGAGAATCGAGGTGGACGTTCCATTGGACTCTCCGATTTGGACGTCACGGACTTCATATTCACTCGCACTGCGTTGCACAAAGACGAACGTCCTGCCCTGATCCCGCTGCAGCGCAGCCTCCGGCACGGCCAACCGGTCCGGCTGCGCCTCGGAATACAGACGGACCGTAGCAAACATTTCAGGTTTGAGCCTGCCGTCTGTATTCGGAAGCTCCAGTCGAAGCTGCATCGTGCGGGTCACAGGATCCAGCACATCCCCCACATAGGTGATCGTGCCTTTGAAGACCTCCCCTTGATAGGCATTGATCCGCACCTCTGCCTGCATACCGCCCGACGCATGGACGGCGTGGACGAAGGGAATGTCCTTCTCCGCGATGTTGGCCTTGACCCAGACTTCTGAGAGATCCGCGATGACAAATAGGTTTTCCGTCGTTTCAACGACTTCCCCTCGTGTCAACTTACGGCCGATCACCCGTCCGGCAAAAGGGGCCACGATCGGCACGACAGAACGGATTTCACGGGTTCGCTCAAGCCGGCGGAATTCTTCGTCGTTCATGCCAAGCAATTTTAGCCGATCATGCGCTTCATTGGACTCGGCCTGGTTACTGAGCAACTCCGCCTGCCGCCGCTGCGCCTCCGCCTCGCCGATTACCTTTTCTTCCAGCAGGAACTTGGCTCTCGCATAGGACTGTTCGGCAACATGGAGCCTGGCTCGCGCCTTCAGATACGCCGACTGGGCCAATCCCAGTTCGCTGCTGTATAAGATGGCGAGAGGCGTGTTTGCTTTGACCTCCTGCCCGAGATCCGCATACACATCAACGACACGGCCTCGCACAAGCGTCGTGATCTCAGCCATGTTGTGTTGATCCGGCTGCACGATGCCTGGAAAGTCACGATACGTCCTAAAATCGCTTCGTATCACAGATTGGACCACGAGCCCGGCACGGGACGACTCTTCCGCAGACAGCGTCACCAGCCCGGAGGATGGGGCAGCAGCAGGAGTCTTACTGGCGCTCACATCGTTGGGAGCTCCGTCACAACCTGACTCCACCGCTGCAACGCCGAGCCCCACGCTGAACAGCACCTCGCGGATATATGGAAAAGATCGCTTCACTGGACCTGCTCCCATGCCGTTCGTCTGGATGGGCCGCACAAGAGAACGATCACAATGTCCCCCCCACTGCCTGCTCAAGCCGAGCCAGCGACACCGAAAGATCATGCCGCGCCTCTGCATAGTCCAAGAGGATTTGCCGCTGCACACGCTGCGCGTCAAGGACTTCCAGGAGGCTGGAGGCCCCTTGCTGGAAGCTGAACTGTGCCAACCGGAGCGCTTCCTGGGCTTGCTTCAACAGTCCCTTATCAAAGACATCGATCAGTTCGGCCGTGGTCCGCGCGTCCTGGTAATGTTGATGGACCGCTCTGGCTAATTCATTGCGCGTCCGCAGCAATTCCGCTTCTTCACGGCGCTTTGCGCCCAGGGACGAAGTAATTTCTCCCTGGCGGCGATACCAGAGCGGCAAGGGAACCGAGAGTCCCCCGGCAAAGGCCTCCCGCCCCATCTCACGCCACACCCCTCCGTTGACCGTAACGGTCGGCATCCGCGATTGCCGCTCGAACTCGATTTTCCAGTCTGACTGTTCCACCGACTTCAGCAAGCGCTGAATGGTTGGATGCTGATCCATCATACGTGACATTAATCCTTCGATGTGCAACTCTCTCGGAATCCCTGTGAAGTCGCCTTGCACCACATAGGCCGATCCCAATGTCCCGCCGGTCAGCGTGTCCAGCACGACGCGATTGACCCGGACCGCGTTATCCGCCCGGGCGACCTGCTGTCTGGCTTTCAGGACTTCGACCTCGGCTTTGATTGATTCAAATTGTGGCGCTTCTCCCGATTTCACCCTGGCCCTGACGATTCGCGCGACCCCCTCGACGGTATCAAGATTTTGTTTGGCCAGTGCGGCGGATTGCTGCGTCAACAACAAGCCGTAAAATGCCACTTTGACCTGCGACGTGAGATTCAGCCTCGTCTCCAACATGCCGACATTCGCAGTCGCCAGCCCCAAATCCGCTACCTGCTGCCGCGCTGACCGCATCCCCGGCCATTCGACCGGCTGTCCTACCGACATATTATATTCCATGAGCGATTGACGGTCCGGGGATGCCCCGCTGCCCGCCCGTCCCGCATCACGCAGCTCACCGTGCCCTGTGTATCCCATGACGGTCGGGTTCGGATATGCCCCGGCTGTAGTCTGCTGCCCGCGCTGCTGCTCGATCTGGCCTTCTGCGGAAAATACCAGGGGGTTTTTGGCCAGGGCCAGATCGACAATGGCATCCAGCGTATAGTTCTGGACCCCGGATTCTGCCGATGCACTGGGGATGGTCCACAGAAGGCCGAATTGCAGTACGCTTAGTACACATGCAAGTGAGAAAACCGACCGCATGCTCATCCACGTATCAGTCCGGCCAAGACTTTTGTCCGATACAGTTACCATCTGGAGATTTTAATCTTTATTCTCACGCGATTGATATAGAATTTGACTATAGGGCAGACCGCCATACCTTTTCAATGGACATACGCGCTCATTACATGACACTTTTGTCCGGGAAATGTTTCTGGTTTTGAGCTTCCGGAGTATCCTTAATCTGACAACACGAAACATGAAACCAGAAACTCGAAACTCCGTTCTCCGACACAGTATATCGCCGGTTGCAGTAGAAGCGGTCATACAGACTGCGGGTTAGGGTACTGTCGGGAGCGCACTCAGATAGAACGCGCAAATCGCTACAGTCGCAGCAACGTTTAACGACTCGACCGTCCTGGTCATCGGGATCGTGAACCTGACCGCAGAGCATTGTACGATGTGCTCCGCCAATCCCTCTCCCTCATTACCGACTGCAATCATAAGCCGGTGGGGAATAGATTGAATGTTCCTCAAGGGAATCGCGCCCGGTGAAGGCGCCAGAGCGGAATATATCACGCACTGATGTTTTTCGAACACTCCGGCGTCCGATCCCCTGAAAATTGGAAGGGTGACAACAGTACCGGCCGCAGCGCGGACGACTTTGGGGCCGAAGGGATCTGCGGAATCGGAACTTAACCAGACGCCCGTAAGGTTCAACGCGGCGGCGGTCCGAATGATCGCCCCCACGTTCGCCGGGTCCCGCAGCCGATCTCCATAAATTCCCAATACCCTGGCTTGCCCCAACAGACGGCGTTCATCCCATTGCGGCTGTCTGACGACGGCCAACAATCCCTGCGGCGCCCCAACATCGGACAGCTGGTCGAAAACGGCATCTGAGCAGGTATACTGGCGGACTGCGAGCGTGGATCTGGCTTGCCGTCCTTCGTCACTTTCCGATTGGAGATAACGCGGCGCCATCGTCAGACTGATGATGGCTTGAGGGCGCCGACGAATGACATCGAGGCAGGATTTGGCGCCTTCCAGAACGAAGGCGCCTTCCTCTATCCTGGTGTTCTTATCGCGAAGAAGAAGCCGGATCAGCGCACGCTGCCGCTGCGTCAGGGTTTGAAGAGGGGGCGCTACATCCACCTGTACTCCGCCAATGCCCGTAGCCTCCTTCGCACCACGCACCGGAAACGACTTACCGTCGTCTCCGCTCAGCCGCTGCTTCTGCCGCACGGATACGCTGGGCCCTGGCCTTCGCCCGCTTCAACGCAGTCAGCTTTCCCCTGGTCCGGGTCTGCTCAAACTGCAACTGCTCCAGCTGGGATTTCAAATGCGCTTTCTCTCGCTTGTGCAGGTCTGCGCATTCGGCCTTGGACAGCATCGTCCAATCCCCGGTGCTCCTTGCGCGCTTGATCCGCTGATCCAGTGACTCCCGAAGCTGCCGCGACCGCATCGTCATCAGTGACTTCAGGGCCTGTTGCCGACGCTGCACTTCTTCTTCTTCAGCCATAATGCCGCGAATATCGGTTCCCAACATGGTCCCACCACCTCCTTAATACACTACTAGATAATCTGACCAAGCCGAGCTGCATTTTAACCGATTTCACCCCTCATCTTCCAGTTCGCGAAATATCCCATAAGCCATTGAATCATCAAAATAATTATCATTCTTCGCAAGACCGTTGAACCGATCACCCCTTGTCTGTATCATCGCGCCATGTCTATCGGCCCCCTGATTCAAGCCTGGAGACTCTCGAAAAAACACTCCCTTGAGTCGTTGTCGGACCTGGCCCACATTTCATCCGCGCTTCTTGAACAGATCGAATCAGAACAAGCGGATCCCTCCACCGCAACAGTCCAAGCATTGGCGGGAGCCCTTCGCATTCCACCGGCCTGGTTATTCGATGATCCCCGCTCATTTGATTATCTGTTTCAAGATGCAGAGGATCCGGACGAGCCGCCCCCCTCTCGCATCGATCCAGTCACAGATCGAATTCTAGCCGGCTCGCGAATGGACCGATCACTCTACGTTCTCCTCACGGCACTCATGCAAGCCGGTGATCCAAAACTATTGCGCGCAGCTGAGATGAGTCTGCGGAGTCTGGCAAAACAAGCCCGCCAAGCCTCAGTCCCCTGGCTCCAACGCCCGTCCGGACACTTTGAGCCTCCAAGCGACTGAGCCCGCATGTTTCATGACGCGCCTACTACAGCCACGACACGTCGCTCCTGAAGCGCATCTCGTCCTTCGACTATGCTCAGGAGGGTGAGCCAGTCGAACCGTATCCCGCAAACAACAACGACAAGGAACAGAACTGCAGCCGCCTCATGAGTAAAGCAGAGTAACAGGATGCTGGAAAGCTCAGCCGGTGAAGACCTATATGGATTTCAGCAGGTCTCTGCCAACCACCTGTCGTTTCGAGTAGCCGTTGCCGGATCCGGCGATCGACTGCTGCTGTGTTTGCACGGATTCCCGGAATCGGCCGTTTCCTGGCGTCATCAGATCACACCCCTAGCACACGCGGGGTATCGTGTCTGGGCCCCGGACTTGCGGGGCTACGCCGGCACGACCAGACCGGTAGGTCTTGATGCCTATCGCATCGAAACATTGCTGGAAGATGTGACGGCACTTATTGAGGCTGCGAAGGCATCCCGTGTCGTCCTGGTCGGGCACGACTGGGGTGGAATCATCGCCTGGTTATACGCGATGCGGCATCCGGCTTATCTGGAATCGCTGGTTCTATTGAACGCCCCGCATCCCGCCCGCTTCGAGCATGAGTTGTGTCACTGGCGGCAGTTCCACCGATCCTGGTACGCGGCACTGTTTCAAATCCCCTGGTTTCCCGAAACCGTGCTGGCGGCCGGCCGTGCACGCGTCATCGGTGCGATCTTCGAACACATGCGGGTTCAGCCCGAACATCTTCCGGACGATATCATACGCCTGTACCGGCAACAGGCTTGCGCACCGGGTGCGCTCACCGCCATGCTGAATTACTACCGCGCTGCCCTGCGGGGAGGCGGAGCAGCCCGCCAGCGCACGCTGGGATATCCAGTCATCGATATCCCGACACTCATTATCTGGGGCCTGCAAGACCAGGCCCTCGCGAGCGAAAACCTCGACGGCCTGGAGAAATTCGTGACCGACCTCACGATCGTGAGGCTGGAGAACTCAGGACATTTTGTACATCAGGACGATCACCAGCGGGTCACCCATGAAATCCTCAGCTGGCTACAGAGCCAAGATGAGCGTTGATGACCCAACGTCCGTACTCCAGTACACATCACTTCTCTCCAAGAAACCCTCTCTGAAGTACCAGTCCCACAGCGCGAAGTTGATGTCTTCCTGGATATCCCTAGGACCGGCCTGGTAAAAGATAGCGGTGATCTGGTTGTTGCTGACTAATCCTGAAAGGACTACCGCGCGATGATATCACTTCTGAGAACCATCGGGATGCGCACCCATATACCGCGGGGTACCACGTCGGAGCGCACGAGGAGCATGCAGTGCCTGATTTGCCGCGCGCGCCTAGCGACGACATTGCTCGTGACTATCGCCGTCGTGGCTCAGCCGGTGTACGCCGCAGGCGGGGGCCAGACGAAGTTCAAGCGTATCTCGACACAGTACATCGCGGCTTTGGGTAATCCAGCTGCAACCTCTGGGATCGGCGCGCAATCGTGGGGCTTATGGCCGCTGGACCCAGGCCCTCGAGGCGTGAAGCTAACCCGCTATCTATCATTGAAGGATGCCGGTGGCGTCGCCCCGGCACGCTGGAAGTTCGACGAGACCGACTGGTGGCTGGAGGAACACGGCTTGATCATGGAGCAACCGACCGTTCCACTCCCGCCCGGCAAATATGTGGTCACGGGCGCCCGCAAGGTGACGGCCGTGCTGACCATTCATCCCGCCGATAGCCATGGCGAGAGACGCTGGGATCTCGATCGAGGCGCGACGCTCTACGATGTGACCCACCTGGCCTGCCGTTCCGCGCGCTATACACCGGCGACAGTGGGCGGTTCGTGCTCACCGGCCAACGCGAAGCAGACAGCATTTCCCGTTGCGCCAGGGGGAGCGATGCCACCGGTCGATGGCTGCACGAAGCAGGACTATGCGGTACTTATCGTAATCGGCGTGGGCGTGGAAGACTGAACACGGTGGCCGTCTACGTGACCACGCCAACTGATGCCGATGTCTCAATCCCGGAACTGAACTGCTCTGAGTACACGCTCAAGTGCTACAACACCTGCACGATGAAGCACTTTAAATAACGTGTCTCAGGCATGCTGGCGAGGATGGGATGGTCGGCGCTTTGGCCCCGTTGTTCGATCAACCGGATCTCGCGCCTGGCGTCACGTGCCGCGAGACGGATGCCCTTCCACAGATCTTCCTCCGTGACAGGATGGGAGCAGGAGCTCGTCACCAGAAACCCTTCCGGCTTGAGCAGCTTTAAGCCCAGAAGATTAACGTCCTTATACCCGGTCAACGCACGGGGCAGCGCCTGCACACTCCGCGCAAACGCCGGCGGATCGAGGATCACCAGGTCATAGCGCCGCCCGGCCTTGACCAGCTTGCGCATCTCCTCGAACGCATCGGCTTGGCGATAGAGGCAGCGATCCTCCACCTTGTTCATCGTGGCATGCGTTCGGGCCATGGCCAGTGTATCGAGACTGACATCGAGGCCCTCCACTGATACGGCTCCGGCGAGCGCGGCATGAATGCCGAAGGCGCCGGTATGGCAGAAGACTTCCAGCACCTCCGCTCCAGCCGCGAGTTTGGCCGCGGCCAGCCGATTGTCCCGTTGGTCGCAAAACCAGCCGGTTTTTTGCCCCTGTTCCACATCGACGAGAAACTTCGCGGCCCCTTCGTGAATCTCCACCTGTGTCGGGCCCCCACCGCGAAGAAATCTACGTTCGAGGGGCAGTCCTTCGAGCGCGCGGCTTTTCGTGTCGTTTCTTAGATAGACCGCCTCAGCATTCAACTCCTTCATCAGTATATCCGCCAACAGATCCTTGCGGCGGTCCATGCCATAGGACAGGGTCTGCATGACCAGCATGCGATCGTATCGATCCACGATCAAACCAGGCAATCGATCCCCTTCTCCATAAATCAGCCGATAGGCGTTGGTCCGAGTGACGATGCGTTCACGCAGACGAATCGCTTGCTGAACCCTCTTCTTCCAGAACGCTTCGTCAACCGGTTCATCCTCAAACGTCACCAGGCGGACTCTGATCTTCGAGTTGGAGTTGAAGAAGCCTCGGCCGTAAAACCGGCCGTTCGGGTTTACAACATCGACCAGATCACCGGCCAGCGGCTCTCCGACCACGGAGTGAAGATGGCCGGCATAGATCCATACATGCCCCGGCCCGTCCAGAATCCGGTGCGCGGCCAGCATGACTTTCGGTATTTGACGAGGTTCATCTAATCCCATATGTGTCTTATCCAATGCCGAAGGAGGAAAGATCAAGTGCCTTGCAACCACATCATACCTGCCGCGCGCTCATAAAACTCGCTTGACGGAGTGACGCCGGTATGATTTCCTGACGGCGACAGCATTATTGACACGACCTGATCGGATATCGGACGAGTACACATGGGCGGCAAAGCTACCATCGGTTCCGCGGTGCTGGATCGACTGCATCGCCTCGGGGTTCGCCATATTTTCGGCATTCCCGGCGACTATGTCCTCTCGCTCTTTCAGCTAATCGAAGCCTCGCCGATCAGACACATCGCGACGACCCGCGAAGACTGCGCCGGATTTGCCGCGGACGCGTATGCGCGCATCAACGGAATCGGCGCCGTCTGCGTCACCTATTGCGTCGGAGGATTGAACACCGTCAATGCCATTGCCTGCGCCTATGCCGAACGATCGCCGGTCGTCTTATTGACCGGCTCACCGGGCCTTTCGGAGCGGACGCGCACACCCTATCTGCATCACATGGTCAGGGATTTTTCGACTCAACGGGAAGTGTTCGAGCGCATGACGGTCGCCGCGGTGACGCTCGACGACCCTCTGACCGCCGAACGGGAAATGGACCGGGCCTTCGCCGCGCTCCTGCGCTATCGGCGCCCCATCTATTTGGAAATCCCGCGTGACATGGTGCATACACCGCT
The DNA here is from genome assembly GCA_002083405.1 of Nitrospira sp. SG-bin2. Taxonomy (GTDB): domain Bacteria; phylum Nitrospirota; class Nitrospiria; order Nitrospirales; family Nitrospiraceae; genus Nitrospira_D. The sequence goes on from LVWT01000059.1 coordinate 12,253, forward strand.
CACCGGCGCTGTGAAACCCATCTGTATCGAAGATGAACCGAGCGATCCGGCCGCGCTGGAAGAAGCGGTCGGGGAAGTCCGCGCCATGCTCGCCTCGGCAAAACGGCCGGCCATGTTGGTCGGAGCAGAGGTCGGACGATTCGGCCTCCAGGACGATCTCGCGCGATTGGTCGAGCGAATGAACATCCCGATCGCCTCGACACTGCTTGGGAAATCCATCATTCGGGAAGATCATCCGCTCTATGTCGGTGTCTATGGCGGACTCATTGGACGGGAAGACGTCCAGCAGTTCATCAACGATTCCGACTGCCTCTTGATCCTCGGCTCAATCCTCTCAGACGTAGAAGACTTGGACGCCCGCTCGCCGTTGCTCTCCGAAGGCAGAACGATTCACGCAACCGCCGACCGCGTGGCCATCAAACATCACCGCTTCGAGTCCATCAAGTTCCAAGACTTTGTCCATGCACTCGTGCAGGCCCCGCTCCCTGCCTTTCCATTGCGGAAACCGCCGGCTCGAACTGTGGCTGCCTCGGCACAGCCTCATCCTGACTCGCCGGTGACGTTGGAAGGACTGTTCCGGCATCTCGACACTGTCTTGACGGACAAGACCCTGGTCATCGCCGATGTCGGCGAATCCCTGTTCGCCGCCGCCGATCTTCATGTCCGCCATCGATTTGAATTCCTGTCACCGGCCTACTACACATCAATGGGATTTGCCGTGCCTGCCGCCCTCGGCGCATCGTTTGCCGATCCCGGCCTGCGGCCTATCGTGCTGGTGGGGGATGGAGCCTTCCAGATGACCGGAACCGAACTGGCCAGTTGCGTCCGCTACGGACAGGCCCCCATCATCGTGCTGCTGAATAACCGCGGCTATTCGACTGAACGGGAAATCTTGGAAGGTCCCTTCAATGACGTGCATGAATGGCAGTACGAAAACATATTCGCGCTGGTCGGCGGAGGCATCGGATCGCGCGTGAATACACAACGCGAGTTCGAAGAGCGCCTCGCAGCCGCCTTTGCGGACCAGCGCCGGCCTCATCTCCTCAATGTCCTGCTCAGTCCGAGCGACCGTTCACCCGGCATGGTGCGGCTCGCCCGGCGTCTCGGCAAGAAACTTTCAACGGACAAGCCCTAGCCGGCGTTCCGGCAGCGTCTCAATCTTCCTCCGGATTGATAATATGCAGCCCTGCCGTTTTTGATGCGGCTAACAACTGCGTGTCTGCACTGACGACCGTCAATCGCAACGGCTTCAATTCCAACGCCATGGCCAGATGCATCACTTGCGGAGACCGCAGAAACGGATATTCCAAGACAAGTTCCTTCGTCGCCAGGTACGTCTTAATCGTGGGGACGATGAAGTCGAAAAGTCCCTGTTTCGATTCGATCTCGAACTTATAGAGCACCGAATAGCAATCGTCCCGCGTCATGAGCCCCCCCTGGGCACGCGTCGACATAATGGAGTAGAAGTCCGTAACCGACCACGTCGGCAGAATCGCTACCTTCCCGCGCTTCACCAACAATTTATTTACAATGCGGGTCCCCCGCTCCATGCTGTACCGCTTGACCAGCGCCGTCGAGTCGAAATAATAGTATGGCATCCCGTTACATCCTCCCCTTCAGAATAATTTCCGCCAACGGCCCCGGGAGCTTGGAGAGACGGTCTTGCAGCTCATCGAGCGGGACTTCTTCATAGCCTTCTTTCCGCAACGTATCGGCGAGATTGCCCTGATTGAAAGAAGCCGTATCCTCCTTCAGACGGTCATTCAACCGCCGCTTCGCCAGACGGCTTGATATTTTCTGTCCTGATTTCGTCAAACCGCGTCCACGGCTGCGTGGAGCGCGAATCGAATTGCCTGCTGTCTTGCTCACAATCGTTACTCCTCCTTCTTCTTAAGATAAACTGCTCCCTGACTATCCCGCTGCGCCGATGCATCCTCCCGTGGACAGCCCGCCGGCATGGCCGCCGGTGCCGGCAACGTAGCCTCTCCAAAAATATGCGCGGCAATCGCCGTCGCCGCCTCCGATGACAATTCGCGCTGCGCGACGCGCAGTGTCTTCGCCGTAGCTTCACGCTCCGTCAGATGGCCTTCCTTGCCGCCGCGCGCGACCGCCCCAACCACGCGTTTGGTAGCCGCTTCCACGATGTCAAAGTCACTGCACCACCGGACGTATTTGAAATTCGGGTCCTTGACTTGGATGGGAAACAGCCGCACCGTGCCTCGAACAAGCAGTTCCGGCGCTACACCTCCGCCGCCCGCCGCATCGGTTTTTACCGTGAGCCCTTCTCGGATAAGCCCTTCCGTCAGAGCACGCTGAATCGGTTCGGCATGATCGCCGGACACCTGTACGGTCAGCACAAGATTCGTCGCCAGAAACCGTTCAAGCTCATTGGACAACTCGTTCACGTCATAGGCGGCTGCGGTGCCTCGTCCGCTCGTACGGATCACGCGCAGATCAGCGTTGTAGGCTTCTCGCAGCACAAGATTCCTGGCAGCGCGACGAAGATTACGGATCTTCCCGAGTTTGTCGGTCATCCCCCGTGCCTCGGCGATATCCGAATCGACTGCCCGGTCCAGCGCGGCCATCCGATCCATCAACGAGGCCTCGGCTTGGGAGCGGCTCATCACAGCCAGCGCATAGTACAGCCCTCTGTTCTCATCATGCCAGGCATCGGCGATTCTGACGTTCTCGATGACTTTGTCGGTCGAGACGCTTGTCACAGAATCCAGCGTGAGCCGCCGCTCTGCGTTCGTCGAGCCTCGATTTTCGATCAGGAGATACGACTCCCAGTCTTTGGACTGAGCCGTCACTTCGGCTTTAAAAACTCGCGCGATAGCCGCGTACGCCTGGTCCGACGCACTATTCCGGTTATCTGCCTGCCCCACTCCGATCACGTAGTGCGCCGGAGGATAGTCGGAGTCGACTCCGTCAATCCATCCCGGCTTTTGATTTCCACCAAACCAGGCGCACCCCGATAATGCCGTTCCAATAAGGCAGAGACAGCCCATGGTCAGAAGAGCGCGCCGGAGAACGGTTCGGCCATCGTCGATCATTGCATCACACGCTGAATGATAAAAGCTGTTTGGCCTGGCGCAAGGTTGAGAGACCGCTCTGCTCGCCCCACGGCAGGTCCTTGGCCGGACGGTTGAATCTCCACGTCATAGCGACCAGGAACGACCCAGGCGCGCGCCACATGAATTTCATCCGGCAATGTCTCCCAACTGCGCTTGTCCGCTTCTTCTGACATCACGGCTAATCCCTTCGTCAGCAGTCCCACAAGAAGCCCAACCCAGGGACCGGCATCTTTTCCTGCAGCCTGATGGGCCCCGATGGATGCCGCTTCAGCCATCGCAAACTTTGAAGCTGCCCGCGCGAGCGCTTTAGCCGTTATGGCCGGCATCCGATCCGCAAGAGTCTTCTCCGCCAACGCCGTCACGTTATACACCGGTTCCGATCGAACAGTGAGCGCACGCTCTTGCTCGTCCTTCAGTACCACGGTCTCGAACGGCACCCGCGTCTTTTGCGGCACGAGACGTGGAAGCGCGACACGCACCACGCGCCCGCTGAGCCCGTACAACACACTGTCCACCACGGCTCTATCCCGCTGACGAGACGATTGGGACAATCCCCGATTGAGCAACACCAGCTGCAATGCATCCAGACTGATCGGAATGTCGAGATAGCGATCCTCTTTCCGTGGAGCGCGGCCATTATAGCTGATCACGACGACTTGAGCGAGATCTCGGCGGGCCGAAGCCGGCTCCCACTCGACGTCGGGAAATGTATTCCGATAGTTCTCGAATTCAGCCGTCAGACCGAGTGCTTCAGCCATGCACAGCACATCGGCCCGCAAGGACGAAGGGGACGGGATTCTCAACCATCCATGCATCGCCTCATAGGCTTCGAATGCATTGCGGTAGGCGATGAACGCATTGTTGAGGTCGCCGGTTGCCTCGTACAAGATGCCGCTTACATAGCGGGCAAATCCGTCGTTTCGATAGCCGTTCGGCTCCTTCACCCGGTCGCCAAGCACGTTCAGGCGATGGTCGATGCGCCGCGCCTCTACAAGAGCTTCCGTCAAATTGCCCTGAACTGCGTAATTCAATGCCTTGACCACATTGATCATGACATGTTCGTAGGCCTCGCCTTCGTACGGCAAGGCATTGTCGTTGGTCAGAAATGCGGCGGTTTCGGAACGGATGGTTCTGGTATACAGCCGCTCGACAGCCTCTTCAGCCTGTTCCAGCACCATGTTGCTTTGCCGATAGTCTCCGGCCAGTTGGAGGGTCAGACCACGATCCATTCCATACAACAGGCGGCTCTTCTCTCCATACTCCGCCTCCTTCTGCTCGACGATAGAAGCCGCCATCGCAGGATCGCCTGCAAGCAAACTTTGTTCGATGAGCAGATAGCGATTAACGGAAGGACTGCAGCCGGTCAGGAGAATCAGTCCGGCAAGGACGCAGGCGTAGGAAACTGAAGTGGAACCGCTCCACCGCACACAACCACCGTGGGCAAAGCGTGAGAGGAAGGCGTTCAACTGGGTCCGTTGAGCCTAAAAGACTGTCCGCTTTTTTTCGACGACTTTCTTGATCTTCTTCTGTCCATACCAGACCTTCGCGTTGCTTTCGAGGTCGATCATCTGAAGATCGACTTGGTAAAACACCGCCTTGGTCCCGTCGGCTTCGTCAAGGATCGTTGCGATGGTGCCCTTCATCATGTAATCAGCCCCCGTCTCTTTTCCCGGAGCCTTCTGCGTTTCTTCTCGGGCATGCACCGCCTGCTCTTTTCGTTCGGTCCGAATCTCGTCCCTCTCGCCCTTCCCGGCGACGAACGTGACTTTCTGCGAATTCGTGAGTTCACGCTCCAAATCCGTGATGAAGGTCTGCACGCTGATATGTTCATGACTGCTATTCAGCACGGTTCCGACCACAACCACCGGCTGCCGCCGGTTCGCCTGAGTGAAATTGCCGAGCCACGGATACTGCAACGCTTCCTTCACCATCGCCTCGGCCACCATCCGGGAATCGGTATCGTTCCACCGGCCGCTCAAATCCGTCACGACGCCGGCGTCGACACGAGTCACTTTCGTCTCATGCCCGCACCCGGCCAAGGCAAATACCGCACAGAGGACGATCAAATAGGACCGGCGATACCACTGGATCACGTTGACGCTCCGTCAGAGGTTGATGGCTGATTCCCGTACCGTTTGGACACTATCTGACCGCCCGCTTCTCTTCTTCTTTCTCAAGACGATCGAACAACTTATCCGCGTTTTTCCGCACGAAATCACGGACCTGCGCATTCAATTCCTTCGCCTGCTCCAAGTTGTTCTTCATATCTTCAAGACTCAGCTTGGTCAGGACATAATACGTGTTCGTTTTCTCATCTTTGTATCGATCAATGGGACGGACACCACTCAACGTCGCCGTGGTCACAGTCTTGATAGCACGTTCGACATTCTGCTCTTCGGTATTGCGCGTAAAATCGCCGGCCGTCGTGGACGCGGCGTAATCCCTCATCAGATAACCGGTATACGTTTCAAAGGTCTTGGCGATCTCAGCCCGCCCGCGATTTTCCGCGGTGTCCCAGGCAAGCGGCTCATTGCGCACACCGACCACCGACCCCACGCCATAAAATGCCTTACTATCTTTCTCGTTCATCACCCCGGACCCCTTCTCCACCCACTTCGGAGGACCGCCGCACGCCACAAGTCCCATGAGAAGAACAACACCGAGACCCATGCCGGCCAGTCTTGCACCCATCGCTTGAGACCGTATCATAAGATCCTCCTTCGCCGTAAAACTGTTCCGCTATCGTCCGGGAACGCGCTGCGAGAAAAAGTGAAATTATGCTAACATGCGTTCCTGGTTCCGTCAACGGAACACGCTCCCGATGAAGCGATTCATGAACCCAATCATTCCTTGAGGAAACCTTATGGCGGACATTCAGATTGAAGACGGAATAGTTAAAATCATCAATCTCGACATCCAGGATCCCAAAGCTGCCGCTGTGTTGGCTGCCTACCCCCAAGCGCGCTGGGCGGAAATCACGCGACGAGCGGTCAAAATCGGGCTGGGCTATCTCAAGGGAGGGGAGCAGGGGTAAAACTACGGGGGTTGCTTTGCGGCTTGATCAGCTTCTGCGACAGCCGCTCGCGCGCGGACATGCGCGCCACCCAATTCCAGATACCGGCGGAAAGCCTCAATGGATTTCGGCCGATCGTTGAGATGATCGGCGTACAGCGTCCCCAATGAGAAATAGACGTCCTGATAGCCGCTATTGATCTTCAACGCCTGAAGCAGCGCCGTTTCGGCCTCCACAAACTTTCCCTGTTTCTCATGGACAAGCCCCAGCATGTAAAACGAATCGGGATTGCCCGAGGCATGCTGCACGGCAAGCTGCCCTGAGGCGAGCGCCTCGTCGAGATTCGGAACTGCTTCCAAGTGGATGTAACTTTTGAGCACGTACACATCGCCATAGGCCGGATCGTGCTCGATCGCGAGATTGAGATGCTCCAACGCCGCCGCTGATTTCCCTTCCTGAAGCATGGCATACGCTTGTTCGTAGTGAGTTCTGGCTATCCGTTGACGCTCCGCAGAATTGTTGGGTCCACTGTCCGACTGAAGCGCGGCCTTCCGCCCTTCAACCAACACCGTATCCCCATCCCCGTCGATCCTCAAGCTGGTCGGATGCTGTAAGCCCTGGGAGTCCGCTTGTACCCGTCGTGTAAGATAGTCCCCCAGCTCTGACGCCATGAGCCACCCATTTTTATCCACGTCAGCCGCGCCTGCGAGTCCGGCCAACAACGCCTGGACAAAAAGGCTTTTTCCATCGGAACGAGATGAGAGTTCTCCCTTGCGGGCTGCGCTGATCACCTGCACCGCACGCCGGTCCGTATCGGCCTCCGGAACAAGCCGACCCTCAAGTGACACCGGCGGTGGCGACGTCAGCTCCCATCCAAATACAGGAGCATCCAGAATGAGAAGTGTGTGTTTAGAAGCTGACCGCCTGGTAAATTCTTTCAAGTGCTCCACGGTCACAGCTTTTGCCGGATTATTCACCTGTGCATCCGCCGGCACAAGATAGCTTCGGTCTTCCCCATCGGCATCTTGTGCCGATCCCGCATGTCCTGCGTAGAAGATCACCAACCGGTCCATACGCCCGACCTTCCTCGGCAACATATCGTTCAGCACCTGCTGCAATCGGCGAAAGACAGCATCTTTTTCGTATATCTCTACGACCTCATCGAACCCCAAATTTCGAAACGCCTGGGCCACTTGCTTCGCGTCATTGACGGCCCCCCGAATAGGCGGCGCTACGACATAGCCTTCAATCCCGATCACGATCGCCCAGGACTTGTAATAGAGACCTTCCGGCTTCCCCAGTTGGGCGTGAGCAATTGAGGGAATACCATACGGCGTGACGCCTGAAGAATGGCTCAATATCAGAACGGCAATCCCGACAATGGAAAGGAATCGTTTCATAGATTTCGTCAGCCTACTGCCAGGCTTTGACGGCTGTCAAGAAATCCACTATAGAATTCAGCAGCTTCCCATGATTTCGACAGAGCCGCCGGAGCTTCCTCATTCTGTACAAATGTATGGTTGCAGGAGCTGCCACCTTTCTCCATAATCACACCTTCTTGAGATCAGACTTTAGTGGATCGAGGAGGCATACAGACTATGAGTGATCAGATCGAGACGCTCCTGAAAGAAAGCCGCACGTACCAGCCGACCGCCAAGACAATCGAGGCTGCCTATATCAAGGACTATGAGGCCGAGTACAAAAAGTCCATTGCCGACCCTGAAGCGTTTTGGAACACTGCGGCAAAAGAGCTGGAATGGTTCTCTCCCTGGAACAAAGTCCTGGAATGGAATTATCCCTGGGCCAAGTGGTTTGTCGGCGCCACCTGTAACATCGCCTACAACTGCCTGGACCGCCACGTCAAAACATGGCGCAAAAACAAGGTCGCGCTGATTTGGGTGGGGGAACAGGATCAGGAGCGCGTATTCACTTATGGAGAACTCTACCGGCAGGTGAATCGCTGCGCCAACGGTCTGAAAAGGCTGGGCATCACCAAAGGCGATCGAGTCACCATCTATCTCCCGAAAGTTCCGGAGCAGGTCATCGCGATGCTGGCCTGCGCCAGGATCGGCGCCATTCACAGCGTGGTCTATTCGGGTTTCAGCGCCCCGGCCCTCGCCAGCCGTATCAACGATGCCGAGTCGAAGCTTGTGATCACTGCCGACGTCGGCTTCGATCGAGGCAAAACTATCCACTTGAAGCCAGTCGTAGACGATGCACTGAAGACATGCTCGACGGTGGAGCATGTGATTGTCGTACGCCGCCAGAGTCAGGGCCAGGCCTTATCGGCACCGAAGGAACTCGATTGGAGCGACTGGGTGAAAGGTGAGCGCGCGATCTGTGCCGCAGAACCGTTGGATGCTGAAGCCCCGCTATACATTCTCTACACGTCAGGCACAACCGGAAAACCGAAAGGCGTCGTCCATGTTCACGGCGGCTACATGGTCGGAACCTATATCACAACTAAGTATGTGTTCGACCTGAAAGACGACGACGTGTATTTCTGTGTGGCCGATCCCGGCTGGGTCACAGGCCACAGCTACATCGTCTATGGCCCGCTCCTCAACGGTGCGACAATCTTGACCGCAGAAGGGAAGCCCGACTATCCGACCCCGGGCCGTTGGTGGGACTTGATCGAACGATACGGTGTCTCGATTTTTTACACGACCCCGACCGCGATCCGCCTGCTTATGCGATACGGCGAAGACTGGCCCAAGAAGTCCGACCTCTCGTCACTCCGCATCTTGGGCAGCGTCGGAGAACCGATCAATCCGGAAGCCTGGGAATGGTTTCACCGTGCGACAGGCGGAGACAAGCCCATTATGGATACCTGGTGGCAGACAGAGACTGGCTCCATTCTGATCACTCCCCTTCCCACAGTGCCGCTCAAACCAGGCTCTGCGACAAGACCATTTTTAGGAATCGAAGCGGATGTGGTAGACCGTGAGGGCAAGAGCTTGCCTGCCAATGCGGGAGGATTTGCCGTCATCAAGAAACCCTGGCCCTCGATGATGCGCGCCATCTATAAAGATCCGGAACGATACAAAACCTACTGGAACACAATCCCCAATTGTTATGCTGCAGGTGACGTGTGCCACAAAGACGCAGATGGCTATATGTGGTTCATGGGCCGGGCCGACGATGTCATCAAGGTCGCCGGGAATCGACTGGGCACAGCTGAGGTCGAGAGCGCGTTGGTCAGCCATCCGGCGGTTGCGGAAGCTGCCGTCATCGGCAAGCCGCACAAGACCGTCGGCGAATCCATCAAGGCCTTCGTTATTCTGAAGCAGGGCGAGCAGGACACCCCGGCGCTGATCAAGTCGATCAAGGATCAGGTGCTGAAAGAGCTGGGCAAGATCGGCGTCCCGTCCGAAATCGACATCGTCTCGTCTCTTCCAAAGACCAGGTCTGGCAAAATCATGCGCCGCGTCCTGAAAGCGAAAGAACTCGGACAAGACCCGGGGGATATTTCAACGATCGAGGAGTGACCGCTTTGGCACGGGGCCAGCGCAAACCGGGCGAGCCGATCTATTTGAGGCGCCACGTGATCAGTCTTGCGCTGGCCGTGGGTCTTCCACTGGTCCTGTTACAGCTCTACAAGATCTACATCGGCCCCATCGACTTCGGCACACAGCTTCTGGTCATTGTCATCACCTCCGTATTTGCTGGAGCAGTACTCTATCTCACCTACCGTTCCTCGGCAAAAAACCAGCCGTAGTATATGACCGGGGGCTTTCAATCCCGTTCCATTTCTTGGCTCAACGACGCGCAATTTTTGGCTCTATTTCCTCTAATCTTCACCCCTATGAGCAGGAACCGCACCAGCAAAACCCCTTGAAATTCAATACCGGCATGCTGCTTGCGATGCTGAGCGGGCAAGGAAGTTGTTTTACCTCGCAAGCCTGTCGAGCTTCGATCATCGATCTCGAATCCGGCTTGGAGTAACCAAGGAGGACCTCGAAATGAGTTCACAATCAATACAGGAATCTGCAGAGACTCTTTTGCACCGGAGAGGCCGGGTCTCAACCCTTTGCCTCTCCGTCATGCTCGCGGGAGCGTTCAGTGTCTCGCTGATGGCCGGCCCTGCCAATGCAGGGGACAGGAAGCACGATAGAGATGATGATAATGACAAAAAGCACAGCCTGGTGATGCGTCCCTATAGCGATCACAATTTGCGCTACATGGTGATGCAACTCCAACGGGAAGTCGAAAACCTCAAGAAAGAAATCGCCGCGAGGCCAGCCGGTACCGGCACTAGCACCGGGCCAAGCCTGACGGATTTCAACGCACTTAAGACGCGTGTAGCCGATGCGGAAACCATGTTGGGACAACATACTACCAGCCTGACGGAAGTGAAGAGCAATCCCGTGTTGTCGCTGAAAGACTATCTGAGGGTGGAAACCACTGCGGTCAATGGCATGCTTGGCCCCCATATCATTTTCACCGGGGCAAACGTGCATGTCCGAAATGGAGCGAATGCGACAACTACCACGAACAGCCTTGGGAATCTGGTTCTCGGCTATAATGAAACCGCTCAGGGCGTTGCTCGAGACGGCTCACATAACCTCGTGAGCGGCCAGGGGAACTCATTCCGATCGTTCGGCGGGCTTGTTTTCGGCACTGACAACGTCATCTCCGGCCAGTTTGCCACAGTCCTTGGCGGTGGACAGAACAGGGCGATTGCACCGTACTCGACTGTAATTGGCAGCATGCAGAATGTCAGTGACTCGAATTACGAAATCACGCCGATGCCACAGAGCGGTGGCGGCAGTACCGGTGGCGGAGGCTTCTAAATAATCACCTCAGCAGCCGGGCTCCGACAGGGGGCCCGGCTCCTCTCCTTGAGCAGATCCGCACTTCTCACGCCGCACAACACATAGGCACGGATGGGCGTATACCAAGTCGCCTCCGACCGGGGAGTCAGATCAATCCCCGCTTCTGCAAGTAGTCCTTGTCAATAATGGGTGAGGCCTTTGGAACTTGGCTGCGATCTTGGAGGAGGCGCTCGACATACTTGCCGATGAGGTCGGATTCAAGATTGACAGAATCGTTAACCTGTTTGAGGCCGAGGGTGGTCACTTTGGCCGTGTGCGGGATGATCGCAATACTGAAGGAATGGTCTCCGACTTCATTGATTGTAAGACTGATGCCGTCGACTGTGATCGAACCTTTCCCCACACAGTAGCGCAGGATGGCGGGAGCTGCCTCGATCACGAAGATAATCATATTGCCTTCTTGACGCCGGCTGCGGATGACTCCGACCCCGTCTACATGGCCTGCCACCAGATGCCCGCCGATACGCTCGTTCAACTTCATGGCCCGTTCGAGATTCACCGGCGTTCCTACAGCCATGCTGCCCAGTGTGGTCACTGAAAGCGTTTCAGGCGACATCTCCACAGAGAAATCACGTTCACTTCGTGACACTACGGTGAGACAAGTTCCATTGACACTCACGCTATCCCCGATCTTGAGGTCGCCCATCACGGTCGAAGCCAGAATGGTCACTCTCGTGCCAGCCAGTGTTTTGTCCAGTGTGGTAATGGCTCCAATTTCTTCAACGATGCCGGTGAACATGGATGACATCCCTTCGGTTAACCGCCATTATACCATCACGGGACCGGCCGATCGTCCCCTCATGACCAGCCAAAACACTCCACCAGCCGCCAGCTGAATACCGGCGATAATGGCAAAGGCTTGTCCATAGCTCAACGTTGCAATCAGCAGCCCTGCGAGCAGCGGCCCGCTGGCGTGGCCGATATCCATGATCGTGCCCTGCATTCCCATGCCAGCCCCTAGTGTCTTAAACTCGGAGCTGTCTGCCACAAGGGCTGAGGAGGACGAGGAGACCACCGCTTCGCCGAAGCCGAATCCAGCCGAGAGCGCCAACAATATTCCAAACACCGATGACTGTGGGATACAGACAAACGTCCCGGCGCAGATCAGCAGGCCGATGAGAATCAACGGCTGGCGCCCTACCCGATCAGACACCCGGCCCATAATTGGTTTAGAAAAAAACGAGGTACAGGATTGCACACTAAACAGCAGACCGACTTCGCCGGGGTTCAATCCAACGGAGATTCCGTACAGCGGTAAAAACGCCATCAAGGCGCCGTTCGCGATCATCTTGGCGGCATCAGTCATGCTGGTGATCAGTACGACCTTATTTCTTGCAATGACAGCAAATCCCTTCCACATTTCAGAGAGCACAACCCTCAATCCCTTTGTCTCCAATTGAGGTGTGGCAACGTCCAGATGAAGGCTATAAAACAACACCATTCCAACGCAGCCGAAGATGCCGGCCGTGACAAACGCCGTCTGAAATCCTGCCGCATAGACCAGATAGCCTCCGATGAAAGGCCCCAACAGCGCACCGGACTGGGTGCAGGCCGTATAGGTGCCGAGCGCCGCTCCACGCCGCTCCCGATAGAGTTCCGCCACAGTAGCCAGGGCGCTCGGCGCGAAGATCGCCGTAGCAAGCCCGTGGGCAAACCGCAGCGCGGTGAGTGCATCTAAGTCAGTAATGAAGGGATAAAGAAACGGCGGCAGCCCGAACGCCACCACGCCGATCCGCAACAACAACCGTCTCCCATAAATATCGGAGAGGGCTCCGGACGGCAGCTTGAGAAAGACTCCGGTCAACGTCGAGACCGACACGATCAGACCAATCCGTTCTGGGCTTGCACCGAGCGACTCTGCAAAAAGCGAGAGCACGGGCATCCGAACCATGTTGTAGCTGATGAAGCTGAAAATACCGACTGCACAAACCAATCGGAAACTGCGCGATGTGGTCATGGGGTTGGTCCGTTCGGGCGGCCTGTGCGACTGAAATCATCTGCTCCTCCAAGCGACTGCTTCAAGAAATCGACATCACGATCAGAAAGGGCGGGCAGATCCATTGCTTGAGACAAGACCCGCTCAGGATGCTGCCGCATGACCAGGCCTAACCGGTTGACCGTTTCCGCCCCTTTCCGCAATTTCCCCGTCACGACTCCCCCGATCAGCGGCCGCATCAACGACACCAACCCGGAGAGGATGCGATTGTCCAGCTTGGTGTAGGAAACTACTGTACTGTCCATCGCTTCAGCCCCGTTCGGTTCCACTACCGGCTTCATTCTAAATAACACGACAGCCTTCCCCGTAACATCAGGAAGCACCCGGCTGTTGTGTGATCCTTCGAGATAATAGAGTCGAGCTGTGCGGTCCTTATAGACGAGCTGTACGATCCCCTGCGTCCCTTCTCCATCACTACCCCAGAATCGGTCAGGGCCCCGTTCTTCTGACTTGTACAGCCCAAGCTCGAGGCGGCCGATCAAGAGAGTCGCGACCGGAGGATGATCCAACAAATAGTGATACATCGATTCGGACATGGCTGCCCGGACCGGCCCTACCGTAGTGACGGTCGTATAATTGTCGATGATCGGCTGCAGCAGACAGATCCACTCGGGATCGATCCGTTCGACAGGAAACACCATTCCTGCATGGTGAGGGGATAGGGCGCAAGTTTCCGATCGCACCAGCTTCAGCGGCGGGAACAGTTCCAGCCCGGTTGCGACCACCAACACCCCGACCATAGTCATCCACGGGAACCGTGATTCAGCACTCATGAGCCTTGGTTCTGAACCACGACCGTGAGGTGGACGGGAAAGAGTCCCGATGGGTCTTGTCGGATCCGGGCCTGCCGAAGCAAAAGTTCCAGAGACGGTCTTACCATGCCCTCAAACGATGACTGCCCATTGGTCAACACCGTCAACGGCTTGGCTAGGTCGATGAGGCGGCTGTTCAAGAATAGGCTATACCGTCGAACCCGCTCCGCTCTGACCTCGATGCGATTCGGCGACACGATGACTGCATCGAGCGTGGCATACTCTCGGCGCTTAATCAGTTCGTCACTTTTATCAACCAGATCATCGGAAAATGCCGCAATGGGATCGGTGGAGTCCATGCGCAGCCAGTTGAATGCCTGAAAGTGGCTGGCATCGCGCACCAGCGTCAGCCTGGCCGGGAAGGGATCGCGACGCCGACCGTTCAACCAGGCCACAAGGTCCGGCAGTTCTTCTTTGGGAAAATAATGGCCGCCCGCCATAGGATGCTCCCGCTCGTGCTCACGATACACATGCGCATAGCCAAGCGCATGGAGTTCGCGCGAGATCGACCGGCTCAACTCCACCGGCATCACCTGGTCCTTCGCGCCATGGATGATATAGATCGACGTATTGCGGAGATTTGCCAGAAACGGCATCAGCGTCCCATCCAGACCACCGGCCATCGGTGCGATACCGGCAAAAAGCGGCGCATGATGCATCCCGATGATCCACGCTCCGATGCCCCCGTTCGACATACCGGTCAGAAATATGCGATCCGGATCGACATGGTAGCGCCGGCGGAGATCCCGAATCGTCGTCAACACGAGCTCTTCAGCCGGCCTTGTGAACCAGGCGCCGGACGGATATGTTGGACAGGCTAGAATATAGTCGCCACCCAACCGCGCTCGCCACCGTTCGAGATACGCGTCGCCGCTAAAACCGGCTCCATGCAGGCACACCACCAACCCAAAGCTCTTTGAGGAGTCATAGGACGCCGGAATCGACATGGATAATGGGTAGGCCCGCCCCCGAACAACGACATGTTCATCTGGAAATGTCCCTGCAGGGCCGGCCTCGTAGATCCGTCCGGTCTCGATAATCTGCATCACCCGCTCGACGGAAACCTCGGGATGCGCCAGGATGTCATGCAGCAACCGGTCGCCTTCTTCAACATCCGTCGAATCGAGATATTGAAAAACCTGCAACGCAAGACTTCCCGGCTCACCCACTGGGCCATCGGCAAGGCACGGCACCGAATTCAAACCGACCAGGGCAAGCACGATGACCCCTAGCATCCACCCCTTCACAGATCACCTTCCACGAGGAGGTCGCCCCCGACAGAGCGCGTGGTGACGTTGCGCAGCCTGAATGCCGACGTGAGGCGCGCCGGACTCTTGCCTCCGATGAAGCCTTTTGCGTCTACACCGCCGAGCAAGGCCGGCGCCATGTACAAACGCACATGTTGCACGAGCTTAGCCTTGAGCATGGCTGCATTGATTTCCCCGCCGCCCTCAACCAACAAGGACGTCACGCCACGCCTGCCGAGTTCTCGCATCAACGCCTGCAGAGACACTTTCCCTCGCACATTGGGAAACGTCAGCACCTCGATGCCGCGCCTCAGCAACGCCCGTTTCCTGGACGCCGAAGCCGAACCGGTCGTCGCCACAACCGTCTTGGCTCTCTTCTGATTGGAGAGAATCGCCGCGTTCATCGGAATGCGCAACGCGCTATCGACCACGATGCGAAGCGGTTGCCTGGATGCCAACTTGTTGAGACGCGGACCGACCCGTGCGGTAAGAGCAGAATCGTCGGTCAGCACGGTACCGATTCCGACCAATACCGCATCCACACACGAACGAAGCCGATGAACTTCCTGGCGAGATTGCTTGCCTGTGATCCACTTGGCCGCGCCGGAAGCCGTCGCGATCTGTCCATCGAGCGTCATCCCGGCTTTACAAATCACATAGGGGCGCTTCGTCTTGATCCAATATGAATAGGCTTTGTTCAATCCTTCAGCCTCACGGCGGGCCACGCCGACGGTGACCGAGAGTCCCGCCCGCCGGATAGCTGCAGCTCCCCTTCCCTTCACTGATGGATTAGGATCGTTCATCGCAATGACCACACGGCGGACACCAGAACGAATGACGTCAGGCACGCAGGGAGGAGTTCGTTTATTTCGATGGGAACAGGGCTCCAGAGTCACATAGAGTGTCGCGCCATGCGCGCGGCTGCCTGCTCGACGGAGGGCCAGAATTTCCGCATGAAGAAGGCCGGGGCGAAAATGAAAACCCTGACCGACGATACGGCCCTGGCTGACGACCACAGCGCCAACCATCGGATTCGGACTGGTTGTCTTCCGTCCCTTCGCCGCAAGGCGAAGGGCCAGGGTCATGTAGTGGAGATCTTGTGCGCGACCAATCACCGCTTCGCGCGGCCGGCGGAAGATCGGCGGCCCGTGCGTGCCGGCTTCGCGGACTTTGTTCGCGATACTGCAGCAGGCCCGGCGGTTTTCTTGGCATCAGCTTCAGCCAGCGCGGCATGTGCGGCGGCAAGCCGAGCGATCGCCACCCGATAGGGCGAACAGCTGACATAATCCAATCCAAGCTGGTGGCAGAACTCCACCGAACTGGGATCGCCGCCATGTTCGCCGCAAATGCCAAGTTTGATGCCGGGCCTGGTCTTGCGGCCTCCGCTGATGGCCTGCTTCATCAACGTTCCGACGCCTTCCCGGTCGAGGACGGCAAAGGGATCGGATTCCATGATGCCTACGGTCTTATAGTAGTCGATGAACTTTGCCGCATCGTCTCGGGAAAACCCGAACGTGGTTTGCGTCAGATCATTCGTGCCGAACGAGAAAAACTCCGCCTCTTCCGCAATCCGATCAGCGGTCACCGCCGCGCGCGGCAACTCGATCATGGTCCCGATCAGATAGGAGAGCTTGACGTTATAGCGCTTCATCGTCTCCTGCGCGACTTCGCGGACCAAGTCCTTTTGCGACTTCATTTCCGAGACCATGCCGACCAAGGGAATCATGATCTCCGGCACGATCTTCTTGCCTTCCTTAGCCAATTCACAGGCCGCTTCCATGACCGCCCGCGCCTGCATGCGAGTGATCTCCGGCATCGTGATTCCGAGCCGGCATCCGCGCAGCCCCAGCATCGGATTGAATTCATGCAGCTCTTCGACACGGACCAGCAGCCGCCGCTTTTCGTCGAGCGCCGCGCCGTCTTTGCCCGTCAATTCGAGCTGCGCGATCTCGACCATCAACTCTTCCCGCTTGGGAAGAAACTCGTGGAGCGGCGGATCCAGCAGCCGGATCGTCACCGGATAGCCCGACATTTCACGGTAGAGCCCGATGAAATCTTGTTTTTGGAGCGGCAGCAGCTGATCAAGATACTTTTCGCGCTCTTCCTTCGTTCTGGCCAAAATCATCTTCTGCATGACCGGAATACGGTCTTCCGCGAAGAACATGTGCTCGGTGCGGCAGAGCCCGATGCCTTCCGCGCCGAATCCTCGGGCGATCTTCGCCTGCTCCGGCACATCGGCATTGGCCCGCACCCTCAGTTTGCGCACATTGTCCGCCCACGAGAGAATCGTCGCGAACCGCTGATATTTGTCCGACTTTTTGGCATCCAGCTTACCTTGAATCACCTGAATGATTTCAGACTCGACGACCGGGATATCCCCTTCGTACACGTTGCCGGTTGACCCATTGATCGAGAGATAGTCGCCCTCTTTGAACGTCTTGGCGCCGATCTTGACCCGTTGGGCATCAAGCACTTCCACCGCGTCGCACCCCGCCACACAGACCTTGCCCATTTGCCGCGCCACAACCGCGGCATGCGAGGTCATACCTCCGCGGGCCGTCAAAAATCCTGCCGCCGCGTTCATGCCATGAATATCGTCCGGACTGGTCTCCTGCCGGACCAGCACGACGCGAGTGCCGGCAGCCTTCATCTCCACCGCGCGATCGGGCGTCAGCGCGATTTTTCCCGCCGCCGCGCCGGGGCCGGCCGGCAAACCCTTGCCGAGGGGATTCGACTTCGACTCTTCGTTCGTATCGAAAATCGGATAGAGATACTGCGCGAGTTGATCCGGGCCGATGCGCTGCACGGCTTCCTGCTTGGAAATCAGCCCTTCTCTCACCATATCGACGGCAATCTTGACCGCGGCGATTCCGGTGCGTTTTCCGACGCGGGTTTGCAGCATGTAGAGCTTGCCCTCCTGGATGGTAAACTCCAGGTCGAGCATGTCGCGATAGTGTTTTTCGAGTTTCTTATAGGTATGCGCCAGTTCCTTGTACGCCTCCGGCGCCTTCTTCGCGAGCTCGGTGACCGGCAGCGGAGTTCTAATGCCTGCGACCACGTCCTCACCCTGCGCATTCATCAAACATTCCCCGAAGAAGGCATGATCGCCCGAGCTGGGACTGCGTGTGAAGGCCACACCCGTACCGCTCGTCTCGCCCATATTGCCGAACACCATGGCCACAACGTTGACGGCGGTCCCCCAGGAATCCGGAATCCCGTAGAGCCGCCGATACGTAATGGCCCGCGCGCCGAACCAGGAGGAAAAGACGGCGTCGATCGCCATGCGCAATTGTTCCTGCGGGTCGTCCGGAAAATCTTTTTTTGTTTCTTCCTTGATCAGCGCCTTGAAACTCGCCACCAATTCACGAAGGTGCCGGGCATCGAGATGCGTCTCATGGGCCGCGCCGACTTCGGCTTTCTTGTGTTTGAGGATGGCTTCGAAATGTTCGCGCTGGACACCCATGACGATGCTGCCGAACATGGAGACGAACCGCCGATAGCTGTCCTGCGCAAACCGGTCGTTGCGTGTTTTCTCCGCGAGCCCTTCCACCGTCTTGGTCGTGAGTCCGACATTCAGAACTGTGTCCATCATGCCCGGCATCGACGCGCGCGCGCCGGATCGCACGGATACGAGCAGCGGCCTTGCGGGATCGCCGAAGCCCATGCCCATTGAACGTTCCACGCGCTTGAGTGCCTGCAACGCCGCTTCCCACATGCCCGGAGGATACTTCTTGCCGACCTTGTAATATTCGACGCACGCCTCCGTTGAAATCGTAAAGCCTGGAGGAACCGAGATGCCGAGATTGGTCATCTCCGCCAGTCCGGCGCCCTTGCCGCCAAGCAATTCCTTCATGTTGGAAGTGCCTTCGGCCTTCCCATCACCAAAGTAGTAGACGTATTTCTTGCCCACGTCTGTATCTCCTTTGCAAGTCGTTCAGCGCATGACTGATGCGAGCTGCAGGCACCGCCTTATCTCACCTTCCGGGAAGACAAACGGCGGCATCATGCTCCGTTCAGGCTAACTCCCTTGTACCACAATCTGTGAAAAGTCCGCGAACGCCATGAACAGATCATCCACTTCCTTGAGCAGGGATAGCCTATTATTGCGGACAACTTTGTCGTCAGCATTGACCATCACCGCCGTAAAAAATGCGTCGATCGCCGGTTTGAGCCGGACAAGTGCCTCCAGGGCCTGATGGTAATCACCGGCGCTCATGGCAGCTGCCATCCGGCCTCGTTCATCGGTGACGACCTGCTGGAGAACGGACTCAACGGCATGCTGAAACTTCGCGGGATCCACCGGATCCCGGGTCCATTGTTCTTTCTCGACCAACCGGTGCGCCCGTTTAAAGCCGACAATCAAGGGATCGAACTCCGGCTTCCTCGTGACCGCTTCGAGTGCCTTCATTTTCTGCCCCAGATCAACGAGATCCAGCGGCTTGTCATAAGCCGGTTTCAACACCGCCTCGATGACATCGTCCCGCAACAGATGCACGACCCTTCCGTAATGCCTGACCCGCTCGAAGAGAAATTCCACGATTCTCCGCCGGCCTTGATCTCCTGTGTCAGGCGTTCCCTTGAACCCATGATCAGACACGAGGGTTCTCGCGTGCTCGATCCATGGCCCCACGTCGGTTCGAAGATTGCATTCAAGCATGATCCGAACAATTGCTGTCGCATGCCGCCGGAGCGCAAAAGGATCTTCCGATCCGGTTGGCACGATGCCGACATGGAAAAATGCGGCGATGGAATCCAGTCGATCGGCCAGGGACAGAATCTGTCCCTCGATCGTCTTGGGCAATTCACCTTCAATCGCCTTGGGAAGATACTGCTCTCGAATGGCTTGGGCTACCGCAGCCGACTCTCCATCATGTAGGGCGTACTCGCCCCCCATGATGCCTTGCAACTCAGGAAACTCTCCCACAATCCCGCTCAGAAGATCAGCCTTGGACAAGGAGGCGGCTCGATCGCACGCCTGCCGCAATTCATCTTGCCCGGGATACAGATGCGCGGCAATGAAGCCAGCTAGTTTTCTCACCCGCTCCTGCTTCTGTTCCATAGTGCCGAGCTTCTGATGAAACGTCACACCGGCGAGCTTCTTGCCCCGATCTGCCAGTTTCACCTTCCTGTCTTCATCGAAAAAGAATTTCGCGTCAGCCAACCGCGCCGCCAGCACCCGCTCATTGCCTTCGCGAATGAGGGACATGTCCTTGACGCGGTTGTTGGCCACGGCGATGAAATGCGCGACCAGCTTGCCGGTCTGCTTGTGACGCAAGGAAAAGAAGCCCTGATGTTCCTTCATCGAGGTGATCAGAATTTCCTCCGGCACATCCAGGTAGGCCTCCTTGAACGATCCAATGATGGACGAGGGTAATTCTGTCGTATACACGGCTTGGTCGAGCAGGGCCTCGTCTTCATTCAGACGAAATCCCGTCTTGCTGCAAACTGTGGCAATTTGCTCTTGAATCAATTGACGGCGTCGTTGTGGATCGACGATGACGCCCTGGCGCTCCAGGATTTTCACATAAGAAGCTGCATCCCGCACCGACAACCACTTCCCTCCGCCTACAACCCGATGGCCCCTGGTTCGATCGGATGCCTTGATCCCGGCCGCTTCAATGGGTAGCACTACGCCTCCATATAGCGCGAGCACCCATCGGACAGGACGGGCAAAGCGTACACCGGTCTCATTCCATTTCATCGCTTTAGGAAATGTCAGCGCCGACACCAGCCGCGGCAGCACATCGGCCAGCACGGATGTGGCCGACTGCCCTTTTTCATGTTTCACCGCGAAAAGGTACTCGCCCTTCGGCGTCTGTCGTACCTGTAGATCCTGAACAGCAACGCCCTGACCCGCAGCAAATCCCATCGCCGCTCTGGTCGGTTGGCCGGCCTGGTCAAACGCCACAGTCTTCGATGGTCCCATCGCTTCTTTGACGATGGAGGTTTGCCCGGTTGCCAGGCCCTCGACCACCACTGTCAGCCGGCGCGGCGTACCCAGCGTGCGAATGGATTGAAAGGCCAGCCGTTGATCGCGAAATAGCCGCTCGGCGGATTCCTTGAGCGATGCCAGAGCAGGAACGATAAAGTGATACGGCAGTTCTTCAACACCGATTTCCAGCAGCAGTTCTGCCACAGCCGGGGCAGAAGCTCTGACGGTCTTTTTCAGCTTAATGCCCGGACGTCCTGCCTGCTTACGCATAGCCATCGTCTGCTACTTTCGGCCTGCTCGGGTTGTCGAGCCAGGCCTGCCCGATTTGACGGCACCATGCGACCCTGTACCACTCAGCAACGGATGGCCCATGGCCGCGCGCTCTTCGATATAACGCTCAGCGCATTGCCGGGCCAGAGCCCGCACTCTGGCAATGTACCCGGTCCGCTCGGCCACACTGATGGCGCCGCGTGCATCCAGGAGATTGAACGCGTGGGAGGACTTGATGCAGTAGTCGTAGGCCGGCAGCGTCAGACGCTTATCGTTCCGGCTCAGCAATCGCTTGCACTCTCCTTCATACGACTGAAACATCTGCATCAGCATCGGCACATCGCCCTCTTCGAAATTGTACCGGGAGCCTTGTACTTCGGTTTCATGGTGGATATCGCCGTAGGTGATGGCGTCGGTCCAAGCGAGATCGAAAACGTTGTTCACTTCTTGCAGGTACATGGCAATGCGCTCGGTTCCGTAGGTAATCTCGCCCGTGATGGGACTCAATTCAATGCCGCCGATTTCTTGAAAGTACGTGAACTGCGTGATTTCCATGCCATCCAGCCGCACTTCCCATCCCAGCCCCCAGGCGCCCAACGTCGGCGACTCCCAGTCGTCCTGAATGAAACGGATGTCGTGCTGTTTCGGATTGATCCCCAAGCACGACAAACTTTCAAGATACAACTCCTGGATATTGTGCGGAGCGGGCTTCAACACCACCTGATACTGATAGTAGTGCTGCATACGGTTTGGATTTTCACCGTAGCGCCCATCAGTGGGACGACGGCAGGGTTGGGCATAAGCGGCGCGCCAGGGTTCCGGTCCCAGCGACCGGAGAAAGGTCGCCGGATGGAATGTGCCGGCACCCATCTCCATATCGTAGGGCTGATGAATGACACAGCCCCGATCGGCCCAAAAGCGGTGCAGCGTAAGAATCAAATCTTGATAATTCACGGCAGGTCCAGCCTAGACGGGAGAAATAAACGACTGTTTATTCGGTTGCGCAAAGCGAGGGGCAAGCTAACAAGAATGCTTTTCCCCTGTCAAGCAACATTCCCTCTGTGATCAATAGTTTGCAAATGTACCCATCTCATATGGTTACGCACTTGGAGTGCACGATATAAATGGCAGCCCATCACCTTCTGGAATGCATCAGGGCTTGACAGAAGAGGACGACTTGATCTATTGTTATGCTTGTTGACAAACTAACTCATAAATAGCCCTCTGTTCCCATGAAACTGTCGAAGAAAAGCGAGTACGGACTCCGAGCCCTTCTTGAATTGACGCTGGCCCATGGAACGGCCACATTACAACGCCAGGACATTGCCGCTCGCCAGCACATCCCGATTGAATTCCTAGAGCAAATCCTGCTTGCGCTGAAGCGAGCCGGACTCCTCTCAAGCCGGCGAGGTGCCAAAGGTGGCTACACCCTGATCAAGCAACCGAAAGATATTTCGCTCGGCCATGTGATTCGTATTCTTGACGGCCCTCTTGCGCCGATCGGCTGCGTCAGCAAGACCGCGTACCAAAAATGCAGTGATTGCCCTTACGCCAATAAGACGCAGTGCCCCGTGCAGCATGTCATGGGCGCCGTACGGGACGCGATTGCCGGGATATTGGATAACTATACGCTCAAGGACTTCGTCTCCGGTTTTCGCAACAAATAGCGATGGATCACATGGATCACATTGTTCTTGCCCTTATCACGTTGTTTGCCGCGACGGTCAACGGCGCGCTCGGCTATGGTTTCTCGTCGCTCACCGTTCCAGTTGCTCTGTTGTTCTATACAAACCGCATTCTGAACCCGGCGCTCGTCTGGGTCGAGATCGTCATCAATAGCTATGTGCTACTGATGAATCGTCAAAGTGTCCCTCAAGTCTGGAAGCGAATTGTCCCCATGCTGTTCGGTGTATTTCTCGGTGTCGTTATCGGCAGCTACATTCTTTCTTCGGTGCATCCCGGATGGCTTAAGTTTTCCACGTATTGTCTCTTATTGCCATTGATTCTGCTTCAAGCAGCCGGCGTGAGAAGGCCGATCAAGTCTGAGCGGTCGATCGGTGTACCTTTCGGCATCGGAATCGGCACGCTCTATTCCGTGACCACAATATCCGGACCACCGCTGGCACTGCTGTTCAATAACCAAGGTTACGCCAAGCAAGACTTTCGAGCGGCACTCGGTGTCATTCGAATCACAGAATCCACTCTCACGGCAGTCGCCTATTATTTCCTGGGCCTCTATACCCTCGAGAGCGCGCAACTCATTCCCTACATTGCGCCAAGCGTGCTTGTCGGAATTCCGCTCGGCACGTATCTCATCAGCCAAATGAACCATGAAACCTTCCGCCGATGGTGCATGAGTTTCGACGCGATCGTCGTCGCATTTGGAATGTCGAGGGTCATCGTCGAACTCAAGCTCGCACCGAGCCCTGAGGCATATAGCATTCTCGCCCTTACTATGGCCATCGATGGATATCTCTTGTTTCGTTTCTTCAGAGACCGGCCGCCGCCATAGATCTATTCGCCACCAGGGCTCCAAATGGATTTGAGTCCGGCACTTTTTTCCCTTCACCATGCTTGACAACCTCGCAAGAAACTACTTTCTGTAGTACCTGCTGGGAAAACCCTACACTAGGAATTGTTGGATTTTCTACGCGTTTCATGTCCCTCTCTCAACGATGAATCCTGCACCCTTCACACTGTACACCTGCACTCACCAGGTCGAATTTAAACTCCGCTATTCTTAAGCACTTTCCAATCATCTCTATCAGGCATAGCCCTTGCTCATACACCCCTCAGAATGAGCAACTCGACTGACATTAATTTTCAGAAATCGATTATTGGCCTGGCCTGTTCGATCACCTTGAGTGTCCTATTCCTCTCCCTCTCAGGTTGTGGATCAGGAGGCGCTGGGGAGCCAACGATTTCTACAACCTCCACAGCAACTGGAGCCACGGCAACCTTGGTCTGGAATCCGGTGCAGCCCCAACCAGGGGAACCATCGATCCTTGGTTATTACATCCGCTACGGAAGACAATCCACGGGTCAACCTGGCTCCTGTTCCTATGAAGACTCCATCTTCGTGATGACCTCAACCGGAACAGTAACAGGGCTGGAAACCGGCAGCCGCTATTACTTTGCGGTGAGTGCCTATAACGGTGTTGAAGGTGCCTGCTCAAACGAGGTCTTCACCGATACGTAACAAGCCGCCGCCTCAGAGATTTCCTTCAGTCATTTCCTCGCAATTTCCCATTACTCTTCATTGACTCACTCCAACTGATTTGTTAGCCTCAAGCTCCGCTGCGTTGTTATCAACAAGAAAGAACAAACACGCTCGACGCCACCCTTAGGCATCGATATCCCGAAAGGAGCTCTCATGGCCGGCTCATTGGCTTCACCGGAATTACTGACAGCGCTTCAGAACAAAGCAACCCAACTCCGTATCGGGAGTGTGTTGGCCACCACCGAAGCGGGAAGCGGCCATCCGTCCAGTTGTTGTTCCGCCGCCGACATTGTGGCGACACTCTTCTTTTCCGTCATGCGATACGACCCGAAGAATCCGAAAGCACCCAACAGCGATCGGTTTGTGCTGTCCAAAGGCCATGCCGCGCCCCTTCTCTACGCCGCCTGGGCAGAAGCAGGACTGTTCCCGGCCAGTGACCTGTTGAAACTGCGCACCTTGGCGTCAGATCTGGAGGGACATCCGACTCCCCGCCTGCCGTTTGTGGATATGGCGACCGGCTCATTGGGACAAGGCCTCCCGGTTGGTATCGGCATCGCGCTGAACGCACAGTTCGTCGACAAACTGGATCACCGAACCTATGTCTTAATGGGAGATGGAGAATCTGTCGAGGGATCGGTGTGGGAATCCGCTGAGCTCGCGCGCCATCACGGATTAGACAGCCTCTGCGCAATCATCGATATCAATCGGCTCGGCCAAAGTGATCCCACCATGCTCCAACATGATATGGAAGCCTACCGCGCACGGTGGACCGGCTTCGGCTGGCAGGCATTGATTGTGGACGGACACGATCTTTCAGCTCTGCTCGCAGCCTTCGACACCGCGGCAAATACAAAAGGGAAGCCGACCGTCCTCCTTGCCAAGACCTTCAAGGGCAAGGGGATCTCTTTCATGGAGAACCATCCGAGCTGGCATGGGAAGCCTATTCCCAAAGGGGAGGAAACCCAAAAAGCCATTGCTGAACTGAATCAGCAGCTCAAGCAGAGCAGTGTCTCCGTGGCAATTAAGAAGCCGGCATCTAGGGCAGCGACAACCTCTCCGGTCAACCCGCTCCCGGTATCGCCCTACAAAACAGGCGAGGCTGTCGCAACGCGCGAAGCCTTCGGCGTCGCGCTGGAAGCACTCGGCTCGGCAAACCCCTCGGTCGTTGCCCTCGATGCAGACGTTAAGAACTCTACCTATACCGACAAGTTCGGCAAAAAGTTTCCCACCCGGTTCTTTGAAAACTTTATCGCCGAGCAAAATATGCTGGGCGCTGCGGCCGGACTTGCAGCCTGCGGAAAAATTCCTTTCGTCGCCACCTTTGCCGCATTCTTTACCCGCGCATACGACTTCATCCGTATGGCTGCTATCAGCGGATCGAACCTCAAGCTCGTCGGCACCCACGTGGGCGTGAGCATCGGGGAAGACGGCCCGTCGCAGATGGGTCTCGAAGATATAGCCATGATGGCGGCGCAGCCGGGCGTCACAGTGCTCTACCCTTCCGACGCCACCTGCACCTATCGCCTGGTCGAAGCAGCGGCCAATCACAAAGGGATGGTCTACCTGCGCGCCGGCAGACCAAAGAGTCCCGTTCTTTATGGACCGGAGGAGCGGTTCTCGATCGGCGGCAGCAAAGTACTCCGCCAGAGCGCATCGGACGTGCTTACCATCGTTGCCGCTGGGGTGACCCTGTTCGAAGCATTGAAGGCCCACGACCAGTTAAAGGCGTCCGGCATCCATGTGCGCGTGATCGATCTCTACAGCATTGTCCCGATCGACCGCACCACATTGCTGGACAGCGCCAGATCCACCCATGGCCGCATGCTCACGGTCGAAGACCATTATGCCCACGGAGGCCTGGGGGATGCCGTGCTCAGCGCGGTCGGACCGGAAGGAATCAAGGTCCACAAGCTCGCGGTGCGCGTGATTCCGCACAGCGGAAAGCCGGAAGAACTTGTCGATCACTTCGGCATCGGCACACGCTCGATCGTCGAAGCAGTGAAACAGATCGCCAAG
Organism: Nitrospira sp. SG-bin2; assembly: GCA_002083405.1. Lineage (GTDB taxonomy): Bacteria > Nitrospirota > Nitrospiria > Nitrospirales > Nitrospiraceae > Nitrospira_D. Next base: position 38,668 of record LVWT01000059.1, read on the forward strand.
TAGCTGCCCGTCCGCCGTCGTTCTCCCCGCTCAAGCTCTATGAGGCCCGCTGTACCCGCACGCTTCGCGTCGTGGATACAGCGGCTCAACGAGGCGCATACATTTCCCGGCTTAGAAGCCACGCACTGTGAGACGGCCCTCCTTTCCGTCACACACTCGTCTCGCTGAGCGGGCACGGCAGGCTTCACGAGAGCCTGCACGTGGCCCACGTTCCAACACCCCTCATCTCGCATGAATAACGAAAGTTACTTTTGACATCATCTGCACCCCGTACTATACTCACCAGGTTTTTAGCCAACAAAGACGTTCGCGCTCATCAGTGATCACGTGAGGCGCGGGCTCATTCACAACCATTCAGGGAGGAGGACGCGGATGAGGAGATTACAGCTACCCCAGACCGCTGCGATGGCAGGCATCACAGCCATGGCATTGACAGTCATGCTGGGGCTTTCGACCACACTACAGGCGAAGACGCATGATGTGAAATTCACCGCGATGGAAACCGAGATTGTCGTCGAAGGCACCGGGGAAAAGTACAAGGCCTGGACCTTCAACGGACAAATGCCGGGGCCCGTGGTCCGCGTGACAGAAGGCGACACGGTCAACTTCACGCTCGACAATCCGAAGACGAACTTCTTCGGACACTCGATGGACTTTCACGCCGCGGAAATCGACTTCTTAAAGAACTACCGCGAGATCAAGCCGGGCCAAACCATTCAATACACTTTTGTGGCCAAGAAGCCGGGGGTGTTCTTCTATCACTGCGGCGCGCCGCCGATGATTCAGCATATCGCCCGCGGCATGTTCGGCGCCATCATCGTGGACCCGAAGGATGCGAAGGTCTGGCCGAAGGCCGATCGGGAGTATCTCCTGGTCCAATCGGAATTCTGGAAGAATCCTGACGATGTCGGCGCGATGTTCGATCGCAAGTTCGACAACGTGGTCTTCAACGGCGGCATCTGGAAGTACCATCCGTTCTTCATCGGCGCGGCTCCGTTGGAAGCCAAGCCGAACGAGCGGGTGCGGTTCTACTTCGTGAACGCAGGCCCGAACGAATTCTCTTCATTGCATCCCATCGGCGAGATCTGGGACGCCGTCTATGAGAGCGGTAATCCGGCCAACAAGTTTGTAGGCGTCCAGACCTATGTGGTGGGACCGGGCAGCGCCGCCACGTTTGACCTGATTTCGGAATCACCGGGGGTCTATCCGATCGTGACTCACTCGCTGACCGCGGCGCTTCGTGGCGCCATTGCAGCCTTGACGATCACCCCGGTCGCCAAAGATGCGCCGTTGATGCCGTTGACCCCATGGAATCCGTAGGCAAGAACTGCCTCTTGCAGTGAATATGATCCGTCGTTCAGCACATTAACTAATGAAGAGGAGACCAACAATGACTCGTACTTCGACAATGCTGGCGGTCGCGCTGTTTGCGACCGTTGTCAGCACGCCGGTACTCAGCATGGCTGCAGACACAAAGCCCTCGCTCTATGAACGGCTCGGAGGGACCGGTCCCATCACGGCCGTCGTGGGAAAATTCGTCGCCAACGTAGCGGCCGACAAGCGGATCAACGGCTACTTCGCGAAGGCCGACATCCCCAACCTCAAACGGCAGCTGGTCGATCAGGTGTGCCAAGCCAGCGGCGGTCCTTGCACCTACACGGGCAAGGATATGAAGACCACGCACAAAGGGATGAAGATTACAACAGCGGCGTTCAACGCGTTGGTTGAGGATCTCGTGGCAGCGCTCGATACCTTCAACGTACCGGAGCAAGAGAAGAGTGAGTTACTCAGCGTCTTGGGACCGATGAATAAAGATATCGTCGAGGTCCCGTAGAATCGCAGAACGCGTGGCGGTTCGCATATGAACCAGCCACGCCGATCTGCAGAGCGGATCACATTTCTAGAGTAACGCACAAGGGCGGCAGACTGTTGTCTGCCGCCCTTTTCAACACGTAGAAAGCAAGGATTCGTTGTTGACTATGGTGACGAATTCGCAACAAGGGATAACGGCAATAATTCTGACACTTGCCCTTGCAAGCACAGGCATACTCCATGCGGAGCCGCGCGCCAATGAACGTATCGCCTTGGCTCTTTCCGGACAGAATTGCTCACTGCACCGTCAGACCATTGCCAAGACGCTGTATCAGGTTTCCGGAGTCACACGCGTCGATATGACGCTCATTGACGGCCATGTCTTGATCGACAGGGTTCAGGATCAGCGAACCGCAGAGGACTTCCGGACCATCGTCAATGGCATCCTCCCATCGGATGCTCAATGCCGCGCCGAAGTCATGGAATCCTGCATCTCAGCTGACCCAATGCCTCCAAGCCACGCCCGCTAGCTCGGATTCGGCGAGACAAATACCAAGACCCGAAGCCGCTCACCCGTATGGTTCTTCACCCCATGTTTTTCGCCCGCTGGGGCCAGTGTCGCTTCTCCTGCTCCTAACACCTGTTTCTCTACTCCGACCTGAAAGGTCCCCTGCCCTTCAAGAACCAGGTAGACTTTGTCTTGATCGCTATGTACATGCCCCTGTTGTTCCTGTCCCGGCTCGAAACAATACACATCACAGAAAAATCGCTCCGTCTGAAACAGATTATTCTTCTTCATCTTCTCACTGCTGAATCGCTGACAATCCGCAAGGTTCATTACCTTCATCGCCACAGACCTTTCTACGCTGCTTCTCAGCTTGCACCGACAGTACGCCGTAGGAGGCATATCCTGCCTACTACCGATTAAGGCAACCGCGACAAGGCTTTCTGATAGGAGCCCTTAATGTCGTCGAACGCAGTATCCACTGTGGTTTTTATGGTATGCCATTTTGCATCTGTCGCATCCCGTAAGGCATCCAACTTACCCTTGACCGCTTCTTTTTTCTTATCCAACTCATCGATGGACTTCTGAAGTTCCGCCCTGGTCGATGCCGAGACGTTCCGCGCTTTGCCTCGCAAGGTCTCGATTTGACGTTGAATGGCAGATAACTCCTCCTGAGCCTTCCGTTGAAACGCGTCTTTCTGCTGTGCCGTATACTCTTTCGCCGCCTCGACCGTCTCTCGAGCCTCCTTGGCTATCGCTTCTGCGCCAGCTAGTGACTCGGGCGCCATTCCAAGATCCAGTACAACCCAGAGACACACGATCCAGAGGGCCCGCAACAACCACGGAAGTCGAGTCATCATTCCTTCTCCCCTCCTCTACTCTAACCTTCTGCCGATCTACGCGGAAAGTATAGTCAACCGAATTGGTAAAGTCATCCGGACTTGGCGAATAGATTCCCTGCCCGCCCCGCTAAACTTTCGACCGTAACAACCGAGAAAGGAACATATCAGAGCATACCTGTGACAAAGCGAGAAGGAGCAGTGACCGTGCCCCCTGAGTCTCCGACAGCGTCAACACCGATCGAACAACTGGAGCAAGCGCTGATCAAGAGGCTGGAGCGCGGCGAGATCGAACTGCCGTTGTTGCCTCAGGTGGCCAGCCAGGTGATGGCCCTGACCTCTGATCCGTCCGCCGACGCGGCCAAACTGTCTGCCCTCATCCATCAAGACCAGGCCTTAGCCGCACACGTGCTCCGCATCGCCAATTCTCCTGCTTATATGCCCAGAAGTCCCGTCGCCTCCCTCCAGCATGCCGTCGCCATGCTGGGAATCAATTTGCTGTCTGAAATAGCGCTTACAACGTCGTTGAAAGCCGGTGCCTTCCAGGTACCCGGCCATGAAGACACGGTCAAGCAGCTATGGCGGCACTCTATCGCCAGTGGCGCCTTTGCAAAAGAAGTTGCCCGAACCAGACGCGTGAATGTAGAAAGCGCCTTTCTCTGTGGACTATTGCATGGAATCGGGAAACCCGTTGTCTTGCGAACAGTCACGACGATTGCTCGCGAGCTAAAGATCGATTGGGTCAAAGCGCTGGGCACGATACTGGATAACGAATCTCATTTCGCGACATTGGTTGAGGGCTACCATACCCGCGTGGGCGTTCTCATCGCCGATAAATGGAGCCTGCCCAAACAAGTAGCGGAGGTGATCCAATATTACGGAGATTTCGAGCATGCCACCGCATTCCGCCAGGAATGCATGCTCACCTTTGTTGCGGATCGGTTGGCAAGCCACCTCCTGACGCCTGAAGAAATGCCCGAAGATAGTCTCCGCGATCATCCGGTATTTGCAGAGTTGAACCTCTACCCCAACGATGTCGACCAACTCCTGGCTGGTAAAGACAAGGTGCTGGCCATAGTGAACGCGTTGAACTTATGAGCACATCCACCGCCTTCGACATCATTGTGATTGGAGCCGGCCCCGCCGGCCAGAAAGCGGCCATCCAAGGTGCTAAAGCCGGGAAGCGCGTGGCGCTCATCGAACGTGAACGGGGCATCGGAGGCAGCTGTGTCTACCGCGGAACGATCCCCAGCAAAACGTTGAGGGAAAGCGCACTCCAACTCGATCGGCTCAAATCCGCCGGTGCGGCCTTCGACTTCAGCCTGAAACCGGACATCCAAATCGCAACATTACTCAGCCGCCTGGAAGATGTCATCTCGGCTCATGACACCTTCATGAGCCGGCAGCTCAGGCGCAACGGCATTTCGTTGCTTCACGGACGCGCCGGCTTTCTGGACGCGCACACCATCGAGATGCTGACGGTCGACGGAGGCCGCCAACCATTGACCGCCGACGCCATTATTCTGGCCACTGGCTCGCGTCCCCGGAATCCGGAAAACATTCCCGTCGATCACGAACACATTCTCGACAGCGACTCACTCCTGTCGATGATCTACCTGCCTCGCTCGTTGACGATCATCGGCGGCGGCGTCATCGGATGCGAGTATGCCTCGATTTTTGCGCTGCTGGGGACGCAGGTCACGCTGATCGACCGCGCCCCCTCCCCGCTCCAATTCATGGACCATGAACTCGTGACTCATTTCGTGAAACTTTTCGAACAGCAAGGCGGGCGCTATCTGGGAGGGCAGCAGATCCTGGAAGTTCGGTGGGACGGCGCCGCTCATGTCGTCACGACGTTGAAAGATAACCCTCCGGTCAAGAGCGAGAAACTTCTGGTCGCGCTGGGCCGGCAAGCCAACATCGAAGATCTCAATTTGGTGGCGGCAGGGCTCACGGCTACGGAGAAAGGCACGGTCTCAGTCAATCAGTTCTGCCAGACGGATGTCCCGCACATCTACGCCGTCGGCGACATGGTCGGAGCTCCGGCACTCGCCTCAAAAGCGATGGAACAAGGGCGCAGAGCTGTCAGGCATGCCCTGAACCTGCCGGTCGGCGATGCCGCGTCGACCATCCCCCTTGGAATCTACACCATTCCTGAAATGGCCAGCATCGGTCTCGATGAAGAGGCTGCCCGTGAACGCTATCGAAATCCTCTCATCGGGCGGGCAAAGTTTGAAGAAGTCGCCAGAGCGCAGATATCGGGGGCCGGCCAAGGCCTCCTCAAAATGGTGGCAGACCCCTCAGGCGAACAGCTGCTCGGTGTGCAGATTGTAGGCGATTCAGCGACAGAATTGGTGCATGTCGGACAATCCGCACTTCAGCAGGGCGCAACCATAGAATCGTTTATCGACAATATTTTCAACTTTCCCACCTATGCCGAGACTTATCGTATCGCCGCCTTGGACATCCTCGGGCAAGCGGCCAAACGCAAGACCGCTGATGCCGCATAGCCGGCTCCATCCCTTTGCCCTTTGCCCTTTGCTCCTTGCCCCTTGCCTCTTGCCGACGACAGGCCCTCGCAATCAGACGCATCAGCATCGACCAGGATCAATACAACAGATTGTTACAACGCCTCGCCGGCCTCACTCTCGCGTTCGTAGGGTTGCGCTTCCAGCTCCTTCACCACATGCTGAAGCCTGGCCCACCCGTCCGGGGTAAGATCGACGAACTCCAATCCAAAGAAATCGTCACGGCACCAGCGAACGATGGCTTTTTTGACCTGAAGCGGCGGCTCTTCGTCCGACACTTCAATGCGCATTTCGATTTCCGTTCCCGAATGGATGTGGGTTGTGCTGAAAACCCTGCAGCCTCGAATAGACAGATCTCCAAGCACACCCACACCGGAAACGATATTGGTGGAACTGAAGGAACTCCGGAATTGAACGGGAAACCGAGCGTCTTTTCTATTCTCCATACGCCAAACCTCGTGCAAGGATGTCGGGTTACCCCTTTATATTGCCGATGGGCCGTAATTCCGCCACTACTTTTGTGATTCCCGCCCGATCGACTGATGCGACGACGTCCGAGATATTCTTGTAGGCAAAGCCTGCCTCTTCGGCAAGGCCCGACATGGAGACCGCCTTCACCATAATGCCCTGGTGCTGCATCTGCTGCTGAAGCTGCTCTCCGCGAATCGCCCGCTTCGCCTGCGTACGCGACATCGTACGTCCGGCCCCATGCATCGTCGAGGCGAACGTGTCGCGCACCGCACCCTCAGTCCCTGCGAGCAAATAAGACCCGGTTTGCATCGACCCGCCGCAAATGACCGGCTGGCCCGTCGCACGATAGCGGAGCGGCAGATCAGCACTGCCAGGCCCTAACGCTCTGGTGGCACCCTTGCGATGCACCACCAGTTCCCCCTCCGGGTACCGCTCGACTTTGGCGATATTATGCGCCACGTCATAGACGACCTCCATCCCCAAGGCCTCCGCCGGCTTCCCGAACACCGCGGCAAACGACGCTCGAATCTGATGGGTAATCACCTGACGATTGGCAAAGGCCGTATTGGCCGCGCAATTCATCGCCGCAAAATAGTCTTGTCCTTCGACCGACTGAAAAGGGGCACAGGCCAACTGTTGGTCCTTCACAGAAATTCCATACCGCCTCATCGCCTTCTCGAACACCGTGAGATAATCGCTCGCGACCTGATGCCCGAATCCGCGCGACCCGCAATGGACCATCACCACCACCTGGTCCCGACCATGAATGCCCCACGCAGCCGCACGATCCCGATCAAACACCCGATCGTAGGACGCCACCTGTACCTCGAGATAATGATTGCCGGAACCGAGCGTGCCCAATTGATTGATGCCGCGGCTCACCGCGCGGTCGCTCACTTTCGAGGGATCAGCACCCATCAGACAGCCTTGTTCTTCAAGGCACTCCAAATCACGATGCCAGCCAAACCCCTGTTCGATGCACCAGCGCGCGCCGCCGGTCATGACCTGTTCCAACGCGGCGCGGTCTAACTTTACGAAGCCGCTCGCTCCGACCCCGGCCGGAACCCTGCGGAACAACTCGGTCATTAGCCGCCCAAGTTGCGGGCGGACCTCCTCAAGCGTGAGATCGGTCCGAATCAGACGCATGCCGCAGTTCACGTCATAACCGACGCCGCCCGGAGAAATAACGCCCGACCGGACGTCGAAGGCAGCCACACCGCCGATGGGAAAGCCGTACCCCCAATGGCCATCCGGCATACAGAGCGCGTACCGCCTGATCCCAGGGAGGCAGGCCACGTTCGTCACCTGTTCGAACACGCCGGCGTCCATCGATTCCAAAATCTCCGGCACCGCATAGATCCGTGCCGGAACGAGCATCCCGGCTTTTTCCGACGGCGCGATCTCCCAGACCTCCCCGGAAATGCGTGTCACCTGCATGTCAGTATTGAGTTTCATAACAACTACACCGTAGGTGAAGCCTGCGGAACAAACGCGACGAGTTGAATTCCAGGATGCTTCGTCTTTGGCCAAGTCAGGATTTTCGCGCACATCTCGCCTGGCTTACACATCCAGCACCACTCGAACCGTCCATCCTTGCCCCTCACGCGCAAGGCGGTACAGATGTTTCGTGACGCCTTTGATATCCGCTCGAAGCTCCTGCTTCGTGGCCTTCACCGGCTCGCCATAGACCGCGCCTTGGAGAGTCCACCTGCCATCGTTCCGTTGAGCGAGCCGGACCTCCGACCGGTGAAAGACGACGCCTGCGGCATCCTTCCAATACACCAGGTCGGATAACCAATCGAACAAGAGGGAAGCGGGATCTTCCTCCTCGCGCTCGATCACCTGCTGCCAGACCGTTCCAACGGTCTCTGGGTCAGCCATCGCATGGATTAATGCGTCGGTCGCCCCTTGGAAGACATCCTGGAGCGAGTCGCCGCCAGCCTCAAACGCGAGATCGGCGATAGCAATGTCATCGAGGAATCGAAAGGTATGGGCCATCCATACGCCGCATATCGCACGTGGTCGGTGAGATGCTGCTACGCCTGCGTATCGGAATCAAGGCTCTTGAAGTTCGAACGACTTAGGAAAGTCGGTGAGATTGTGGCAGCCATCCTTGGTCACTAAGACCATGTCCTCGATTCTCACCGCGCCTAAACCCGGGTAATAGAGTCCCGGTTCAACCGTGACAACATGGCCTTCTTGCAGAAGAGAACCGGTTCGACTGATGCGCGGCGCTTCATGAATATCCAACCCCACGCCGTGGCCGGTTCCATGAAAATACCCTTGCATGCGCCCGTTCACCAATCCGGTCTTGTATCCCGCCTTGTCGAATCGCGCGCAGATGCCTTGATGAATCTTCATTCCATCGGCGCCGTCCTTGACCTTCTCAATGGCTTCTTCTTGGGCATCCTTGACGGTTTGGTACAGCCGCTTCAGGTCCGGAGTCGGCGCCCCCCGAACAATCGTGCGGGACATATCGGCAAAATACCGGCTGGTGGCCGACCTGGGAAACACATCGAAAATGATGCTGCGCCCTGCGGGCAACGGGCCGCTGCCTTCATTGTGAGGATCGCAGGCCTGTTCCCCTCCGGCCACGATCGTGTGCTGAGCGACACAGTCCCTCTCCATCAGCTTCACGTTGATCAGCTTCTTAATCCGCTCAGACGTCAACACCTCTCCGTCGAGATGGAGCCACCCCCCCTCGATCGTCGCCCGTCGGACAGTGTCAAACGCCGCCGCAACGGCGTCTTCCGTAGCGCGCTGCGCTGTTTCGATGTGGCAAATTTCGTCGGCGGTCTTCACCACCCGTTGCTCATAAAACGGATCCCGCTTGGGTTTCAGGCTATAGCCGAGCTCCTGGAGCCTGGTGGCATGGATGAATGGGAAATTCGCCGGCACCAAGAGCCGGCGAATTTTGAATTCTTTTAACACCACATGCACAATATCGACCGTTGTCGGATCTTTGATGCCCTGCGCTTTTGCTTTCTGTTCGAGCTCGGAATAGGACAAGACGCGGTCGACCGAGGCCTGGGCCCTGGCACGATCCATTTCAAGATCGCTCATTACCAGCAGGCGTTCCCCCTTGATCTCCATATAGATGAAGGAGTCCGGCGCGATAAATTTTGTGGCGTAATAAAGGTTCGAGTCCTGCTCGCTCGCAGCAATAAAGAGCGTCGCAATTTCAGGTTGAGAAACGGCAGCGCGTTTCATGAACAAAAGAACGGATGGTGAGAGATAACCATGCGGCCTGATACGGGCATGTGTGTCTGAGTCCTCAATATTGTGAATCGGATGCTAGCATGGGGGCGGGAGTCGGTCAAGAATAAGGCTCCGTCACGGAGTGGGGGGAGATGATTCAGACGGCAGTGCAGCGTCCGGCGCAGGAGTCTTGCCCTCTTCATCGGACGTCGCGAGATCCATCGGAAGCGTCAGCGTATTCGTCAGCACATCGACGGCAAGCTGGGCCAGCCCGGACAGACCCGAGGTAAAGGACTTCACCGGCATGTAGGTGACATCGGGATCTTCAACCGCCCCCTTGACGGAAAATATCGCCGTCGCCAATCCTTTCCGTTCACCGGCAAGAATCCGACCGAAGAGAGGAATGGTCTTGATGAATTGCGAGTAGGCCCCAAATGGACTCACCGCCATGACGAAATCCAGCTGATCAGTCGGCAAATCGTACTGGCCCGCCGCCGTGAACTTCAGAATCGGACTGTCCATAATCATGTTTTCGGTCTGAAACACGCCGTCCTGGATCACAACCGTCCCGGAAATTTTGTTGTACGGCAGCCCCTCCTTTTCAAGATCCATTTTTCCCTGCAAGACGACCGGAAGGTTCAGGAGACGGATGATTTTCCATACCGCCCGCTCGCTTGATTTGAGAATGTGCCCTTTTTCCAATAACACCTCGGCCTTCCCGTTGAGCGACGGATAGACCCCATGGGGATTGCGGCCATGCCCTCGAATAGAGCCGCTCAGCCGCATATTCCCCGTCACACCGGTCACATGGCCATCCGTGAATTGCAACAGATCGTTGACCGGCACACCGGTGGCGCGGAACGAGACGTCCATTTCCACCGGCGTCTTTCTGGACAGCTGGGCCACGAGCCGCCCGGCGACTTGTCCGTGAGCCGATTCGCCGGAAATACGATCGACATCGAGCACCCCGTCCTGAATGTTCACGCGCGCCGACAGCCCGCCGAATTTCATGTGCTTGTAATGACCGCGCGCGATTGCCGCAGCCATCGTCACCCGGCTCGTTGCCGCCAGGTTTTCAAGAAATTCCCGCACAATCGACCGGTCCCCCTTGGGAATCAACAGATCCAGATCCAGCTGATTCGACTCGATCTTGCCGGTGATCACCGGCTTGGCCATCCAGTTTTTGACCGTGGCCTCCAAGGCCACATCGCTGTCATGGATCTTGAACGACAATCGTTTGATCTCGGCGCCGTTACGCACCAGCTTGACACGGGCATAGAGATCCTGAATGGGGCCCTCCGCGCCTCCGGCCATCAAGCCGTTTGTCAATGCGATCCACCCGGTAATCCGCCAGGCTTGCCAATCCTTGCCCTTTCCTTTGACGTCAAGAGAGACTTCTATATTTCCGGCCTCAAAACCGCTTTTTGAAATCCACTCCGGCACTCGAGACAGGGACAAGGCCCCGGTCGTCACTGAAGCATCGATACTGAATGGATCGCCGAACCGCATACTTCCCTTGGCCGGAATCCGGATCGACGGCAGAATCAGCTCCACCCGGTTCACCGTCAGGGCGTCGGCCTTGGTCACGTCGCCCTCGAATGCGATGGTTGCCGGCGCGCCGATGGGCTTTTCGCCCAAAACCGGAAGAATGAACATCGACTCATCAAACACGACCGTGCCACGAAGGCGAGGCGCCGCCGTTGAGCCGGACAGTGTGACGGCCGCTCCGATAATGCCTTCGAATGAACCAGGCGCCGCGGCGCCTCCGGACACCAGGCTCATCAGATGTGCGGCATCCCCTCGCGCTTGAACAGACACATCTTGAAATACGCTCGCGCTTCCACCGGTGATCGTCCCGTGAACCTGCACCGCCACATCTCCGAGGTGGCCGGTCACGTCCTCGAATTGTGTCGCTCCCTCGGCCAGGATGAATCGCCCTTGCAGCCCCGTCAGCCGATCCGGCAGCGACGAATGCGTCAAACTCACGGATTGAACCGTAATCTCTCCTCCGGCAAAGGTAATACCTCCCGGCTGGGTCAACGCGCCGACGAGGCGGAAAGTGGGCCGGGCCGTGCCTTCCACATCCCGAACTCCGGCCATCACCTGCGTCAATCGTTCAACCTTCATCGTCTGGGCCAGAAAATCCACCAGGTGCGAGGCCGTCATCTCGCCCGTCACTTCCAGTTCGAGCCAGGGACCTGCCTCAAGGAACGAGACGACCGCCTTTCCATCCGTCAACCGGATCGTGCCATAGCTCCCCGTCACACCGGTAATGCGCATGCGTCCGGGCTCCACAAACACCGCCGCCGCCAGATCGCTGGCCGCAACACGGTCCTGGCCGATCAGGCCCTGCGCCCCCTGGATACGGAACTCTCCCGTCACCGAAAGCGCGGCCTCGGCCGAAGCGGTCCCGGTCAGCGTCGCATTCATCACCTGTACCTTGCCGTCGACCTGCCGATCGGCCAACCACGCAGACATCTGCGGGTCGATCCACGCAGTCGGCACGGTATTGAGCAATTGCGCCAATGACACCAGCGAACTGCTGAGTGTGATCGCAAACGTGGGTTGCGGCGTCATGAGGCCGGCCAGGCTGGCTTTTCCAGTCAAGGTCATCTCGTTCAGCCGTGCCGAGAGATCGGACAGCACCAGGTCATACCCGGCCACCCCAGGCATCACACGTACCACGCCTTGGAGATTCACCAGACCCTGCAGACGATCCGGAATCGGGCGAGCACCGATAAAATCCGCCGCGGCACGCAGGTCCAAATTGGACGCGTCGAGACGGCCATCGAACTGAAACAACGGGGCCGGCTCGCGGGGCGCGTTACCGGTGAGCGACACCGGCTTCTCCGCGTGTTTGATCACACCGTCCAGGGAAACCGCCGACACACCGGCAGCACTCGGATGAACAGCCGAGAGATGGAGTTCAGCTGTCCCACGATTCGGCCGAACCAGCAATTTTGCATCGACTCGCTCAAGGGGGAGCGAACGTACGCCATCCGTTCTGGAGGCATCAATCACCGTGACAGTGCCATTGACAAGCGTTACCTCCCGAATCATAAAAATTCGAGCCATCGCTTCCAGTGTCTGCTGTCCGGTGTTCTCGTACGCCTTTAACCCTTCCGGGAGGTTCCACGAACCCGCCTCATTGCGTCGAAGCGTGAGGATCGGCTCTTCAATCAACAACCGCTTGCCCACGAGTTGCTTGCGAAAGAGTGGCAACAGCCGCACGACGAGATCAACCCGCTTGGCGGATAAGAACACCTGATCCGAATCGGGATCGTGAATCGTCACCTGGGAGAGTTCAACGCGCAGACTGGGAAGGACCACGAATTTGACACGATACACATCGATTTTTCGCCCGAGGCTTTCCTCCAGCTGTTGCAGGACGAATTCCTTGAGATAGTCCACACCGGTCAGTTGCTTGGAAAACAATAGAAAAGTGGCAGCACAGACGACCAAGGCAAGAAGAACGAGGAGACCAAGCCGAAGACGAGACACAGCACCCCCTAGCAGGTTGCGGAAAAATTCGTTTTAGCCTCTGTGATCATTATAGGCCTCGAAGGTCAAGACGACGCCAATTGTCTCATCAAGGATGCTCAAAATGGCCCCTGTTCTCATCCCCCCACCCCGGTGCGCCAAGACGCACCATTCCACAGGCAACGCCGCAGCGAGCGAAGCGCGAGGAGGTACATACCACGCTTCGCTTGAACCGCTCGCTTCGATCACATGCGAGCGGATAGGTTCCTTGCCTCCGTTGGCTCGGTACGTTGAGCCTCTGAGTGATGCGAGAACACCGCTGGCGGACTTTTTCAGCATCCTGCTAGAAAATACGTACAAATCTGCAGGCATCTTACCGGAAGCACGGAGTGAAATCTAGAAACTCTGCATTCTACAAGGGTTTTCTCGGCGATAGCCTGCATGCATGGGAGTGATCTTCATCCCGATCCAGAAGAAAGGTGACCTATAATTAGTATAATTGTATAATTAGAGTAATTAGGGGTCAGGTCTTGCAATCACACAGCGTCGGGTGTAGACTCCCGCTCCATGGCTCGTCCCCTGCGACTCCAATTTCCCGGTGCCGTCTACCATGTGACCAATCGTGGCAACGCCCGGCAGCCTATTGTCGCGGACGACCGCGATCGCCTGCAGTTCCTCACCCTGCTCGCCCACGTCGTGGATCGCTACGGCTGGCGCTGTCATGCCTACTGTGTGATGGACAATCACTATCATCTCCTCATCGAGACGCCGCAACCCAATCTGTCCCTCGGTATGCGCCAGCTGAATGGTCGCTATACGCAAACCTACAATCGCCGGCATAAACGAGTCGGCCATCTTTTCCAGGGACGGTTCGCGGCCATCCTGGTGGAGAAAGAGACGCATCTGCTCGAACTCTGCCGCTATGTGGTGCTGAATCCGGTACGAGCGCATCTGGTCGCCCATCCACGGCACTGGGCCTGGAGCAGCTATCGCGCGACGGTGGGCGAGACAACGGCCCCGCCCTTCTTGACTACCGACTGGATTCTCGGCCACTTTGGCCAACGGGTGGGCCCAGCTCAAGAGCAGTATCGGACCTTTGTGGCCGAGGGACGGGGCGGGCCGCGGCCGTGGGAGCAGCTGACCGGCCAGATCTATCTGGGGTCCGAGTCGTTCATTGCCCAGCACCAGCCAGATCGGGTGATTCGTGATATTCCTCGTCGGCAGACCCAGGCACAGCGGCCGCCCTTGCGGGTGCTGTTTCAGCGACGCGACGCCCCGGCACGCCACATCCACACGGCCTATCGGCGCTACGGCTATCGGCTCGCGGAGATCGCGGCCCATCTGGGCGTGCATGCGGCCACGGTCAGTCGACGGTTGAAGCAGGCGGAGCAGGGCAATATATGATTGCAAGACCTGACCCCTTTCTGTGACCCCCGCGCCGTGTCGATCAACGGCCGAATCTTCCGCATCGGATGATCGGCGGTCACGTACTGCTCCAAATTGATGTGGTAAAACATCGATGGCTGGGGATCGGCTGTACCCATCATAGGAAGACTCCTCCTGATGAAGCGTCCTCTTATCACATCTGTGACGGGAGGAGGAGAGGGTTTGTCAACAGCCTGCTAAGAACCATCATGTTCTGCAAATATCATCTATCGGGCATGAGTCTGTGGTTTATGGTGTTCAGTGGAATTATCAATGCGGTGGGCCGAAGTCACTTCTGCGTTTTCGCCTGAACTCGATAGAGGCCGACGTTATCTATAATCTAGGCGAATCCGCCGAATTCACTTTCTGCGAGGGAGGGAAGTACATACTCTCCTCTGAGGGCGACCTGGTGGATTGTGCAATGGGCAAAGTTGTCGGCAGACTCCCCTTTCCAAAAGTGGAATATTCCAAGCACTGATGCACCAATCAAAGGGCACAAATCAGAACCTACAGCCTATAAGGGTCAGGTTTGGACTTCCCAGGCTTTAACGGACACCTCACGTACGGTCTGTCTATAATGGGCCTGCAGCCATCATGTGCGCAGGCGTAGACAATCCCCTCACCCTGACCGATTGTTACTTCACCACAATAGCCTGGCAGAGTTGACAGTAATCCAGTTGTAGACTACACCTCTTCCATGCCCACGCATCCCCTGGCAGGACAACCGGCGCCGCCTTCCAGTCTCATCGATCCTCACACACTGCTGACCGCCTATCTGGACGAGAGACCGGACCCGGCCATTCGTGCGCAACGAGTCTCGTTCGGCACATCCGGGCATCGCGGCTCGTCCCTGAAGCGAAGTTTCAATGAGCGGCATATTCTCGCCGTCACCCAAGCGATCTGCGACTACCGCCTCGGCCAGGCCACGACCGGACCACTGTATCTCGGCATCGACACCCATGCGCTGTCGCAACCGGCCTGCGACTCGGCTCTGGAAGTCCTGGCCGCCAACGGCGTGGAGGTGATGATCGATAGGGACGGCGGCTACACGCCGACACCCGTCATCTCACATGCCATCCTCACCTATAACCATGGCCGAACATCGGGATTGGCCGACGGCATCGTCATTACCCCATCCCACAATCCACCGGAAGACGGCGGCATCAAATACAACCCGCCCCAGGGTGGACCGGCCGATACGCAGGTCACCAAGTGGATTGAAGACCGTGCAAACGCGCTCCTGGCCGCCGGCCTCCAAGGCGTCAAGCGGCTTCCCCTCGATCAAGCCAGGCGCACCCCGACCACGCATCGGCATGACTATATCGACGCCTACGTCAGCGATCTTGGCAACGTGATTGATATGGAAACGATTAAGACGGCCAAGCTACGGCTCGGGATCGACCCCCTCGGTGGTTCCGGGATCGCCTACTGGCAACCGATTGCTGACCGCTACGGGTTGAACATTGAGGTCGTGAATCCGACTGTCGATCCCACCTTTCGCTTCATGCCGCTGGATTGGGACGGGAAGATCCGCATGGACTGTTCCTCTCCCTTTGCCATGGCGAACCTGATCGCGCTCAAAGACCGGTTCGATGTGGCCTTCGGCAACGACGCCGACAATGACCGGCATGGTATCGTCACGCCCTCCGCCGGATTGATGAACCCGAATCACTACCTTGCCGTCTCGATCTTCTATCTGTTTTCCCATCGCCATGGATGGAGCCCCGCCGCCGGTATCGGCAAGACGCTGGTCAGCAGCAGCCTCATCGATCGCGTTGCCGCAACACTCAAGCGGAAATTGGTCGAAGTTCCAGTGGGCTTCAAATGGTTCGTCAACGGCTTGCTGGACGGCTCCCTCGGTTTCGGCGGAGAAGAAAGCGCAGGCGCGTCATTCTTGCGGCGGGACGGCACCGTCTGGTCCACCGACAAGGATGGCATCATCATGAATCTGTTGGCCGCAGAGATGATGGCCAAAACCGGCAAGGATCCGGCGCAGCTCTATCGCGACCTGACGAAGGAATTGGGCGAGCCGGTCTATGAACGCATCGACGCACCGGCCACAACGGAGCAGAAAGCCATTCTGTCGAAGCTCTCCCCCGACCAGGTGAAAGCCACCGAATTAGCCGGAGAGAAAATTGTCGCGATGCTGACGACTGCACCGGGTAACGGCGCGGCGGTTGGGGGGCTCAAGGTGGTGACTGACCAGGGCTGGTTCGCCGCCAGGCCGTCGGGGACCGAGGATGTGTACAAGCTCTACGCAGAAAGCTTCCGGGGGAAAGACCATCTCACGAAGATTCAGGCAGAGGCGCAGGACATTGTGGCAAAGGCCTTGGCAGCACACTCGTAACGACACCCGCTGCCATGTTCGGCGCGCATAATTGCATGCATGTTTGAGATCGGCAGCACAGCGGTCCTGATCTGGGGACTCATCTTTGGGTCTCTCGGCGCGGGATTCGCGATCTATGGAAAACGGCAAAAGGCGATCGTTCCGCTCTGCGTAGGGGTTGCCCTCTGTGTCGTCCCCTATTTCATTGCCAACGTCTATGTGCTTGTCGCCGTCGGTTGTGTCTTGGCCGCTATTCCGTATTTCGTGCGCTGGTGACGCGACGTGCACGAACGAGGGAATAACGTCATTGTGCGGGATGATTGTTGGCCAAAAGGATCGGTTGCATCGCCAGACCTTTGCGAACACCAGACCATAGTACGGTGGGCGCTGTTAACGCCTCATAGGCCTGTCTGACCGAATCAACTGTAAAGACCTGCGTCGCATCCGGGGCTCCCTCCTTGCTGCTATCCACTGACGGCACAAGGACCATCTGAAGACCGGCCTGCCGGGCTGCCGATACTTTTAATCCGACCCCACCGACCGCCCCGATATGACCGTCTGAGGTGATCGTACCGGTGATCACACGATTCCGGGGAATCGATTCCCCTTTTGCCATGGCCGCGACTGCGAGGCCGACCATAGCCGAAAGACTGGGACCATCGATGATGAGGCCCGGTTCGAGTGCCCCCAGTCCCACACTCCAGGAGTCACTGGAGAGGCCGAGCGCGCGCGCTGTGTTCACAATCGCCTGTTTCGCAGCGGTTTGCGTCATCATCGAAAACCGGCCAGGCCCCACCGTAAAATGAACTTCGAGCCCCTCGGCGTCCTTCCGCGTCGCAAAGACCACCATGACATAGATGACCTTCCCGCTATACGTGACCTTTCCCGTGGGAGATTCCTCCATCAGAACACACAAGAGCGGAATATACTGTTCGCGCGGATCGGCATCAGGGCCGGCTGCATCTGCAACGCCCGCCAGGCACAACACACTCAGCAGCAAAACCACGCACCCTATCGATACAGAATCAATCCCATAGCGAGAACATCGGCGGACTCGGCTCCAACTGATTGCCCGACTGTTCATGACTCGCTCCCCTTGGTACCGGTTGCCTACCTTTATCGGCAGACTCGTCTTCCGGCATAAGAGGCAGTCTGATCGTGACCTCAGCGGGAGAAACAGCTGAATGGCTGAATCTGTTTGACAGGCGCCGCGTAGAACCGTGAGGCGAGACAACAGGCATGACGTGGGCGTGGCTTGCAGTCCAGGATTGCAGCCATCAGGGCCGCAACGAAATCACGCATCAAACAAGGTACGCTTGAAGCAGGTGCGCCTATGGGGGCCTATTGTGGTTATTACCGTCTACGCACAGAAGTGGCACTCAGTTCGAACGAGGCGAGATCGCAATCCGGCGGAAGACTTCCGCATAGGCACCGGCGGGGGCGCTGGCTTTGGGGTCGGCGAACACGGCGCGCCAGCGGTTCAATCCCAACACGCCTTCTCCATAGGGGATCGTCGCCACCTGGCTGCGGTGCTCGGCAATCGCCAGCATCTTTTTCGCCACGTAGTCGTCGATATATTCCAGCCGATTCCAGGTTGCGAGCGGCCCCCATATTTCATAGGCCCAGAGGCCGGCGGTCGGGATCATGCCTGATTCAAGCACGCATTCCCTCGCCAACTTGCCGGCCAGCCGATGCGCCGGATGCCGGTCGAGCTCCTCATCCAGTGTATAGACCTCCGCCAGCTGCATACGGCTGAGCAGCTCGACCAGTTGCTGTTTCACAACGCGAACGTTGATCTCCTCCACAGCGTCCGGCTGGTCGAGAAAGATGACTTCCTTCACGCCCAACACCTTGGCGGCACGGAGCGCCTCTTCCCGTCTTGTCTCCGCCATCCGCTGTTCGGTCCAGCCAAACGGATTCGACGCCCGGCCTCCGTTCGTGATGACGACTGAGGTAATCGTTTTCTGAGACTCGACCAGCTTGGCTGCGGTGCCACCCATCCCGATTTCCATATCATCCGGGTGGGCGCTGACGATGACGACATGGTGCTTCATCATCCTGCTCTACGGTTCAGAACCGACCTGCTGTTCGGCGTGATAGGAGCTGCGGACGAGTGGACCTGATTCGACATGGGTAAAGCCCATCACGAAGCCTTCCTCTTTCAGCGTCTCAAACTCAACCGGATCGTAGAACCGCGCGACGGGCAAATGCTCCCTTGTCGGCTGAAGATACTGACCGATCGTGATGATATCGCACTTGACGGTGCGCAAGTCGCGCATGACTTCCCGCGCTTCATCCAGCGTCTCTCCCATGCCCAGAATCAATCCTGACTTAGTCGTCATGCCGCATTGCTTGGCCTGACCGAGCAATTCGATCGACCGTTGATACTTTCCCTGCGGCCTGATCGACGGGAACAGCCGCCGGACGGTTTCGATGTTGTGATTGAGTATCTCGGGTTTCTCCGCGCACACCATCGCCAGCGCGTCCTCGCTGCCTTCAAAATCAGGTATCAAGACTTCAATCGTGCAGTTTGGACTGAGCCGTCTCGTCTGCCGGATCGTTTCGACAAAGACGGCCGCCCCGCCGTCGGCCAGTTCATCCCGATTCACCGACGTGATGACGGCATGGCGCAACCCCAGGGCCTGTACGGCCTCTGCCACACGCCGCGGCTCTTCATGATCCACCGCGAGCGGGCGGCCCGTTTCCACCGAACAATAATGGCACCGTCTGGTGCAGATATCGCCCAGGATCAAAAACGTGGCGGTACGGGCATTCCAACATTCCCAGCGATTCGGACAACGCGCTTCTTCGCAGATGGTATGCAGATTGAGCCGTTCCATCGTCTGTTTGATATCCAGATAGTCCGGACCGGTTGTGGCCTCAACTTTGAACCAGGATGGGAGGCGCGGACGGCCGATGGGAGATGAAGAGGGTCGAAGATGATCAAGAGGGATAAAGCTCATGAGAGGCTGTTCCTATGCGAACCCTGACGGCACCAGCTCAAGAGCCTTGACAAGAAGCCGGCTCGCTCCGGCTCCGCTTCCGGTGGATCAGGATACTCGACCCAGAGTTCCTGCGAGCCAAGATACAGGCCGTTGCTGAAGCTCTTCTGCGTCTTGAGTTGCCGATAGCCCCGGCTCTGCAAGAGCTGGATCATGGCCAGCAGCGCGGCATCCTGAGTCGGGAACAGCTCTGTCGCGACACGGACCGCTTCATAGCGCAGCAGCCCCCGGTAGCTCTCCCCCACTCGTTCGAACTCGACCGGCCGGCTGAATCCCCTCACCCGATCGTCAAGTCCGGCCAACTGATGCTTATCACAGCCCGCTCCGCTCATACGTCATGCCAGCGCGCGAAACACCGCCACAAGATCGCTCAACGCGATGGTCTTATTGCGGAGCACGGATCGCTCCGCCTGAATGGCATCGCGTAACGTCTTGTCCGCCGAACCCGACTTCATACAGGAGGCGCCTAGCGCCAGAATACGCTCGCACTCGTCGGTGAGTTTCTTCTTGACGACAGGATTCACGGCAAGAATGTCCATGAGTTGGCGCCTGGTGTCGGCAAGATGCGCTTGCAGATCCTCCTCCGGATAACCAGCGCGGGCGGCTTCATCGAAACAGCGATCGAGATACTGGGTTAAAAACACGTAGAGGCGCACAAGCGCAGCGGCTAAGTCGATCTGATCTTTGGTGGTTGTCGCCATGAAGGGCCTCGCTCTCATGAAGCAGCATTGTTGTCTGTCTCGTTGTCGCCCGGTCTCTCTGGTCTATCTGGCATGAACAAGACAGACGAAACAGACCAGATAGACTTGCGACGCATCACGATCTACAGCAGCGCTTTCACATCGCTGCCCTCGACCTTCACCTGATAGACCTGAACTTTGCCCGACGGATTGTTCACACAGGTGCCGGTCGCCACATTGAACTGCCATCCATGCCAAGGACAGGTGACCACGCTACCTTCGACCTCTCCTTCCCCAAGCGGCCCGCCGCGATGGAGACAGGTATTGTCGACCACATGAAAGGCGCCGTCTACATTGAAGACAGCCACGGTCTTGCCGTTGACTTCGGCAACCATCCCGTGGCCCGGTTGCACATCGGCTGTTCCCGCCACCCGCACAAACTCCGCCATGACCGTCCTCCCCCTCGCGTGAATCAGTTCGTCGTAAACGGTTGCTTGATTTTCTTGAGCAAACTGTCGATAGACGGGCCGCTCTTTTCAGTCCCCCCGACTTCGGCCATGATCTTCCTGGCGATCTCCCTGAAGGCCGCAGCCTGAGGCGACGCCGGATCGGCGGTGACGATCGGATGCCCGCTGTCGCCGCCGTCGCGGATGGCCGGATCAATCGGAATTCGCCCGAGAAAGGGCACGCCCAGCTTTTCAGCCGCCCGCTCCCCGCCCCCGTGCGAAAAAATCTCCGTTCGTTCGCCGCAATGGCCGCACAGGAAGAAACTCATATTCTCGATGATGCCCAGCAGCGGCACATTCACCTTCTGAAACATGGCCATGCCCTTGCGCACATCGTAGAGCGCCACTTCTTGCGGCGTCGTCACCGTGATCGCGCCGGCCAGCGGCACCATTTGAGAGAGCGACAACTGCACATCGCCGGTGCCGGGCGGCAAATCGATCAGCAGATAATCCAGATCGCCCCACAAGACATCCCGGAAGAATGCCTGGAGATATTGATGGACCATCGGACCGCGCCAGACCAACGGTGCATCTTCCGGCACCAGAAATGCCATGGAGATGAGCTTGACCCCGTAATTTTCAACCGGCACGATCTTGCCGTCCTGTTGTTCCGGCCCCTTGGTGCTCCCCATCATCATCGGAATATTGGGCCCGTACAGATCGGCATCCAGCAGTCCGACTCTCGCACCGGCCAGCGCCATCGCACAGGCGAGATTCGACGCGACGGTTGATTTGCCGACACCGCCTTTGCCGCTGCTGACCGCGATCACATGCTTGACGCCCGGAATCAAATTGGCGGTTCCCTGCGGCGCTTGTCCACCGTGGGTATGTTCCTCTGCCATGACCTATTCCTCCCTCACTCCCGCGTCACGCACCAGGCCGTGACACTCCTAGAGACCAGTCTGACTGTATCAACCATGTCATCATAAGCGATGCAGGAAGAGAAAGGAAATGGGCCGGTCGGACCATACAGACGATGGCCCGACCGGGACATCCTGAGCCCCCATGGTTCATGACGGTCCTTGCGAACTCGACCACGCAACACTGCACACTCGTAATCGATGACCGATGACGATGCTCCATGTATACTGACGGTATTCGAATCGTTCGTTCTTTTCGGGAGCGCCCATGACAATCTCACCCGATTCGCTCGAACCGGCTATCCGTCGCATCGGCGAATATCTCGCGCAACTCTCCGCCGGCCATTCCCCGACGATCTTCGAGGGGCGCTGGTGGTCGCAATCAGCGATCAATCTGGCCATGAAGGACGACGCTTTTAAGGCGCAGTTGTTTCGTTTCATCGACGTCCTGCCCGTAATCGCCGACGATGAGCGGGTCGTCTCGCTGGCTGAGGAGTATTTCGGCGGATTGAGCCGCGAGCTCTTCGGGCTCCAGTGGGGCTTGAAGGCGATGGCCGCCACGAGCCTGGGCGCGCGATTGACCGGCAAGTCGATTAGAAACCAGGTTGAGCAGATGGCCAGGACTTTCATCGCGGGAGCTTCGGTTGCGGATGCGGCTCCGGTGTTGTCGCGTTTGTGGACAGAGGGCCGGGCTTGGTCCGTCGACCTGTTGGGAGAAGCGACGATCAGCGAACAGGAAGCCGACCTCTACCGCAACCATTGCCTGGAAGCATTGGCGGAGTTAGGACGTGCCTCGTCCGCCTGGTCTCCCGCCGCGCTGCTGGAAGAAGATCACCTCGGTCCCCTGCCTCGCGTGCAACTTTCGCTCAAGATTTCGGCGCTCTCCTCGCGGCTGGATCCAATTGATCCCGACGGGAGTTATCGATCAGTGGCGGCGCGTCTGCGGCCATTGGTCGATCAGGCCCTGTCGCTGCCTGCCGGATTGATTTTCGATATGGAGCAGGCGGAGACGAAACCGCTTCTCTTGGATATTTTCAAACGGCTGTTTGCCGAGCCGCCCTATCGCGCCTATCCATACGCCGGCCTCGCGCTGCAAGCCTACCATCGGGACACCGGAGGAGACGTTGCGGACCTGCTCGCCTGGTCCCGGCTGCGCGGCGCGCCCATCACTATTCGACTGGTGAAAGGGGCCTACTGGGATTCCGACACGGTCCGCTATCGCCAGGCCGGGTGGCCGATTCCGCTGTTCGAGCAGAAATCGGACACGGACGCCAACTACGAACGATTGATCCGCACCCTGTTCGACCATGCCGATCTCATCCGCCCTGCCTTCGGCACACACAATTTGCGCACTCTCGCCGTGATCGAGGCCGTAGCGGATGCCTGTGGATTGCCCCCGAATGCGCGGGAGTACCAAATGATCTACGGCATGGCCGAGCCTTTTCAGCAGGCCATGGTGAAGCTTGGCCGCCGCGTCCGGCTGTACACCCCCGTCGGTCTCCTGTTGCCCGGCATGGCCTACCTGGTAAGGCGCCTGCTGGAAAATACCTCGAATGAATCGTTTCTCAGGAAAGAGTACGTCGAGTCTCAGCCGCTGGCGCGGCTCCTCGCTCCTCCTGCCGCCCCGGCACCGTCCGCCGCTGCCAAACCGTCCAACGGCGCGTACAGTTTCATGAACGAGCCGCACAGCGATTTCTCCCAGGAGATAGTCCGCCGTACCATGCAGGAAGAAATTTCCTCGGTTCGATCTCAATTGGGACAGCAATGGGACATCGACTCCTCGTTGCCACCGCTCACAGGTCCCTGGCTGGCCTCGCATAATCCATGTTACCCCGATCAGATCGTCGCCTCAGTTCGAGGCGCAGCGCTATCGGATCTCGATCGGGCCGTCCAACAGGCACAAAGCCATGCCGACAGTTGGCGTCGCCGGTCCGCCGAGGAGCGCGCGGCGATCTTGCGGCAAGCCGCCGCCGACATGAGCCGCCGCCGATTCGAACTCGCCGCATGGGAAGTGTTTGAGGTAGGAAAGCCCTGGCGGGAAGCGGACGCCGACGTCGCCGAGGCCATCGACTTTCTTCGCTATTATGGAGACGAGATGTGCCGCCTCTCCCGGCCTGCGAGGCTCGGAAACCGGCCGGGAGAACTGAACCATCGCGTCTATAGCCCGCGCGGAGTGACGGCCGTCATCGCGCCGTGGAACTTTCCGCTCGCCATCCCGGCCGGGATGATTGCGGCGGCGCTGGCGGCGGGCAACACCGTGCTCTTCAAGCCGTCGGAACGGTCCTCCCGGCTGGGGCTCCTGCTCACGCAGATTTTAGTTGCAGCCGGGGTGCCGCCCGGCGTGGCGAGTTGCCTACCCGGCGGACCGGACATCGGCCAGGCGCTCGTTGCACATCCACAGATTACGACAATCGCATTTACCGGATCAAAAACCGTGGGGCTCCGCATTCTGACCGATGCCGCTCACGTACATCCGGGCCAGCCGATGGTTAAACGGGTGATCGCCGAGATGGGTGGAAAGAACGCCATCATCGTCGATGAGACGGCGGATCTCGATGAGGCGATCGCTGGAATCGTGACATCGTTTACAGGCTACGCGGGACAGAAATGCTCGGCCTGTTCACGGGTCATCGTGCATCGCGCGGTCTATGGCCAGCTGACCGCCAGATTGCGGGATGCTGTGTTGAGTCTGGAGATCGGTGATCCGGCCGAGCCCGGCACTCGAGTGGGTCCGGTGATCGATGCGCGCGCGCACGTATCGATTCAGCAGTTCATTGCCGAGGGCCGTCAGGAAGGCCGGCTCCTGGTTGAGCGGTCAGTCGAGCAAGCCGGATACTTCGTCGGCCCGGCGGTGTTTGTCGATGTCGAGCCTCATCACCGTCTGGCACAAGAAGAAATATTTGGTCCGGTATTGGCAGTCATGAAGGCAGAAAGTTTTGCCGATGCCCTTCGAATGGCGAACGGAACGTCCTACGCCCTCACAGGAGGCGTCTATTCCAGAAGCCCGGCCAACCTTGCGCTGGCCCGCGACCAATTCGATGTAGGGAACCTGTACTTGAACCGGCCGATTACCGGCGCGCTGGTGAGCCGCCAGCCGTTCGGCGGACATCGATACTCAGGGGTAGGCGCGAAAGCCGGCGGGGAAGACTACCTCGCGCAATTCATGGTCGCCCGCGTGATCAGCGAAAATACCCTCCGGCGTGGATTCGAATCGGCTGAGTGAGCCCTTGGCAGGCTTCACATCGTAGCTTTCAAGTTCCTCGGAGATTTCCGTCACGACACCGCGATCCTCTTTCACGGCCGACAGCTCCTGCCGCTCCGAGTACTTGATCAGTCCAACACCCTTCGCGAACCAGGCCGTCATGACATCCAATCCGGCGATCGTACGCCGGCTGGCCGAGAGATGTATCCGCATGGTCATTTTGGCTTCGACCTTGATGGCGTCTTGGAACGTCCCGGCCGGCACCGTGATCGTCTCCCGACTGATGAGGCCGCTCCATCCACGCACATCGACCTTCTCGTCGGTGCCGTCACGGTCCATATCCGTGCCGAAGTCGAGGCCGGTCCGATCGAACTGCTGGAACGATGACGGGATGACAAGCGGAAAGCGAAAAATCTGGTAAGGAATAATTTGCTTTTCGAGGGGCGTCCCGGGATCAGCCCCGTAATACACAATGCCGGCAACGTCTCGCCGGTAATAACTCTCCGAGGGGCCATGATTGCCGGGATTGGTATCATGAAACACGGTGACCGACACGCCCTTGATCGTCTTGGTTCCTGTCACCTTCGAAACATTGGTAAAGAATTTGTTCTCGACGGTCTGAAGCGGACCCTCAGTGATCTGTCCTTTATAGGTCCACCGGCTCCCGATGGAATCGGGAAAGTAGTCGGCGGATTGGGAAATGGTGGCCGGCTCTTCGGCACCGAGGAGCGCGGGATGGAGCCCCACCCCAAGCAGAAGGCCTAGCACTCCCGCGAAAGGCACCAGCCGTATCAGTCTTTGTTCGAACATCATGTCGTTCCCTCATTCGATGAGCAGATGGGCAACAGACCGTACCACAGGAATCTCGAAGGCGGCAAGCAAACGGCTGTTCCCTCCGTGAATACGTGACGAAACCAGCCCGAGGCACGTATCTCGTGAAGCGGATCTCGTATCTCGCAAACACAGATGAGCACGCTCTCTTTCCTGCCTGCGCTTCACACTTCACGAGATACGAACGACGCCACCAACGACGCGATACCCTTGCCTTCGCCCGCCGGTCCTCTCATAATCCAGACTCGCATGACACGCTCAGCCTCGAAGACACGGACTGCTACGAGCAGACCCGATCGATCCAACACCAGTCCGGCCGTCTTGATCACCGGCGCATCCGGCGGCATCGGCCGGGCCATCAGCCTCGCCTTCGGCAGGATCGGATGGTATGTCGGCGTCCACTATGGTCAGAATAAACGCGCCGCAAACACGACGCTCCGTGAAGTCCTCGCTGCGGGTGGCTCAGGAGATCTCTATCAAGCAAACATCCGCGAGTCCGAGTCGGTGCAGCAGATGGTCGATGCCTGGCGCTGCCGCGTATCGAATCCATCGGCATTGGTCTGCAACGCGGGGATCGGGTCGAGCGGTTTGCTGGCGCGTCATCGGGAACGAGTCTGGGACGACGTGATGGCGACGAACCTGACGGGAACCTTTCATTGCCTCCGGGCCATGGCTCCCGTGCTGATCTCACATCGAGGCGGGTCCATCGTGGTGATCGGTTCTCACACGGGATTTCATGGCGCCACCGGCCAGGCAGCCTATGCAACATCCAAAGCCGGATTGATCGGATTGGTCAAAACTGCTGCGCTGGAGTGGGGCCCCTACAAC
This sequence comes from Nitrospira sp. SG-bin2, assembly GCA_002083405.1. Classification (GTDB taxonomy): domain Bacteria; phylum Nitrospirota; class Nitrospiria; order Nitrospirales; family Nitrospiraceae; genus Nitrospira_D. Next base: position 65,161 of record LVWT01000059.1, read on the forward strand.
ATCCGAGTGAATCTCCTGCTGCCCGGATGGCAGAAAACGAACCTGACTGAAGGCATCTTTCCTGAAGGCAGCGGATGGCTCGACCATGCGTTGCGCCGGCCCCCTTCGCTGGACGAATCGGCGCAGACCGTCGTACATCTGACGCAGCTCACCGGCATCTCAGGGCAAGTCTGGAACTGCGACAGCCGGAACCTCTAACAAGAACATATGGCTGATGGCGAATGCCAAATGGTACAAACAATTAGGAGCTGACATGAAACATTCTTCTTCTCAGGCTATCGCTTATCGGTTTTTGTCAGACCATCAACCATCTGCTATCAACCATCCGCTATCAGCTCTTATCTTTCTATGAGCCACGGCATCTTCATAACCGGCACCGATACCGGCGTCGGCAAAACCTTAGTTGCCGCTGCCGTCGCCCTGGCGTTGAAGAAACAGGGCTGCGCGGTGGGTGTGATGAAGCCCGTCGAAACCGGCGTTCCGCCTTCCAAAACCGGTCAATCTGATGCCGCAAGACTTCCTGATGCCGCAAGACTTCGCGCGATCATCGACGGTGAAGACCAGCTTGGGGCGATCTGCCCCTACCCGTTTGCCTTGCCGGTGGCGCCGCTGGCTGCCGCGCAGGCCGAACGCCAGGCGATCAATCCGGAGGTCATCAGAAAGATCTATCGCCTGCTCTCCGACCGGTATGACTATATGGTCGTCGAAGGCGTCGGCGGGGTATCAGTGCCGATCACGCCGGACAGCGATGTCATGGACCTGATGGCCCTGCTGAAACTGCCGGCGGTGATTGTCGGGCGATCCGGACTTGGCGGGATCAACCATGCGCTGTTGACAATCGAGGCCTTGCGGCGAAGAAAGATTCCGGTCATCGCGCTGGTCCTGAACCAAACAAGTCCGACCAGGTCGAAGATCATGCGCATCCAAGAGCGCACCACCATCGGCCTGCTGCTGAAACAGGCAGGTGTGCCGGTGCTCGGTCCACTCCCTTATCGGTCAGGGTTATCGAAACGATTTCGACCGTGCGTCATTCACCTCTCCCGATCCGCAGCGGTTACGAAGCTGGTGAAGTTGATACTTTCATTCGGCCGACGAAACCGCTGACGGCCCGTCTGACATCGGATGCGTCGAGGATTGCGGAGATCACCGCCACGCCGTTGGCTCCCGCCTGCATCACCTTTCCGACATTCTCGAGTGTGACTCCTCCGATGGCAAAGACCGGCAACGCCGTGAGCGAACGGATTGCGCGCAGTCCTTCGATCCCGACAACCGGGTCATGATCCTGTTTGGAACCGGGCTTGAAGACCGGCCCGAAACCGATGTAATCCGGCTTGAGTGTCTCGGCCTCTTTGACCTGGTCTCTATTGTGAGTCGAGAGCCCGATCAATTTCGACTTCCCCATGATCATTCGGGCATAGCCATAGGGCAAATCTCCCTGCCCGAGATGCACGCCGTCCGCATCGACCGCCAGAGCCAGGTCACAGCGATCATTCACGATAAATGTGACGCCCATCTCGGACGCAACTTTCCGCAATGCCGACGCATCGGCATAGGCGTCTTTCATGGAAGCCGTTTTGTTGCGGTATTGAAAAACTTTGGCCCCGGCGTCAGCAGAGGCCCTCAGCAGATCGGTGAGCGGCCGGTCAGGCCGGACCGATGGATCGAGAATCACGTAGAGACCGGACAGTGACATGTTCTTTGGACCCGGCGTTATAGGCATGGACAGAACATTGTTTCTCAGCGGAACCACTTCACGTCCGCACACTATCTCCTGGACCGTTCCAGCGCCTTTTGTTTCACGATTCGAAAATGGGCTTCCAGCTCCTGCCGCATAACGACGGCGATCAACCAATCGGGTGTCAGGGAATCGAGTTCAACGGTCAGGTCGAAATCGGCGCTGGTCTGATGGCCCTCCCCGGCTGGCCGAAGCTTCCAGACGCGATGATAGCGCTTGAAGTCGCCGCCTTTGAGATCCGTCACGAGGCCGCCATCCGGCAACACCCGAGAATCCGTAACCAGCCGATGCTCACCGGGCATCAGCGCATGCGTGATACGAAGATCGATCGTGGCAACCCCTTCATGGATGTTGAGATCGGCCACTCGCATGCGTACTTCAAAAAGCTCCGGCCAACGCAGATAGTCCGCCAACAGGGACTGAATGACTTCCGGTTTCGCCGGAAACAGAACACGCGCCGTTGCACGAACGCCCCCGCCCGACTCCACTTTGACGTCCAGGATATCGGCATCCGAAGCCGCGAAGGTGCCCCAAGGCCACCACGCCGCGCACAGCGACCCGATGAAGACAAGCAGCGGCAGGATAGGTATCCTGGCCACCGGGCTATCCGACGATCGCATCCAGCAACCGCTGATGGATTTTCCGCACCCGTTCAAGCTGCCCTTTTGCCGGAAACCGCTCGTAAAATCCATCGGCCCGAAACTCTTTGGCAAGCGGCGCCCAGGGCTTCACAATCTCGGCAAACGGCTGATGCGTCCGCTGCTGATCCCAGTCGCTGATCAGTTTGCGATCCACGATCAGGTCGTCCAGCACACGGATCAAGGCCTTCAACGTCACATCGCGCGTGAACATATAGCGCTCATTCTGCCCCCAAATCTCCTCCATCACCTCTTTCACACCCTTCAGATAGTCGCGCACCAACGCGTAACACCGATCGGCCTTCATCCCCAGATGCGACTCGATCCAGCGCTGATGGGCCGTGACGACCTTGAGCAGTTCGTTGAACACTTCAGACTGAAGAATCCATTTTTCCTGTTTGCTCCGCCCGCCGAGGCGATTGATTTTGTACTGCAGCGGCGAGTCCGCCTCGCTATACAAGAGATTGACCACCTTGGCCGTGAATTTCTTCTCGGGACTTTCCCACGACACCTTCTCGTAGAGATCCACCAAATGCGACCGGTTGATCCGCGTATGGGTGGAATTGATGATGACGAACATCTCCGTCGCAAAATCGCCGCTCCGCCCGTCGAACAGCAGACAGGGCACTTCGACCTGTGGGATCTGCTCCGGATGTTTCGACTGGAAAAAGTGGAGCCCGGCCAGCCGGTGTTGCCCGTCGATCACCAGATACTTCCCTTTCGGCTCGCTCAGGCGGCCGATCGATTCGGAATCGCCGGCCTGTTGAAACCGCAGCGTTTCATCGGTAAAGAGCAGCACCGTGCCGGGAATCATCGGTTGCGCGACGACGGTTTCGTAAAAATTGACGATCTGTTTGATTTTCTGCCGGTTCAACAGGCGCTGAAAGCCCTTCTCGCTCCGTTCGATGCCGGCGATGAACTGCGCCACTTCGTCGTGATCGGAGATCTTGCCTTGCGCAAGTTCCTCGCCCTCAAAATAGTAGCGGCTGGTAAACCGAACCTTGTCCAACAAATCAGCCGCCTTGTAGGCGATGAAATAGAACGTGCCTTCTTTTTGCCTGATCCGCGTCGCCAGCATAGAGCCTCCGTGCCGTGCCTTCCCGATAATGGCAGATTCTACGCGGACCACCTGGTGGCCGCAAGAAAAGAGACTATGCTACGTTGAGACTCAACTATGCCGCCCATGTCCCTTTCACAAACGATCACACGAGAAGCCCGCGCGTTGGGATTCGACGCCGTGGGTATCGCCCGCGTCGACGCCCCTGCCGCGCCCGTCCAACACCGGCTCTTGGCCCCCCTGACCCACTGGCTCACCCGCGGCTTCCACGGCGCAATGGCGTGGATGGAGCGGACGCCGGAGAAACGAGCTGATCCCGGACTCGTCCTTCCGGGGTGCCGATCGATCATTTCGGTCGGAGTTAACTACCTGACCAACCATCGTCCCGATGAACGGCCCGGCCACGGCCGCATCGCCCGGTACGCCTGGGGAAGGGACTACCACAAGGTGCTCAGCGATCGACTGAAGCAACTCGAACAGCGGCTTCACACCTTAGCGCCGGACGCCAAGACCCTGGTCTATGTGGATACCGGTCCTGTCATGGAAAAAGCCTGGGCGGAACAGGCTGGACTGGGTTGGATCGGCAAACACTCCAACCTGGTGTCCGCCGAACACGGCTCCTGGCTCTTGCTGGGAGAAATCCTCACGACGTTAGATTTAGAACCGGACGAACCGGCAACGGATCTCTGCGGGAGCTGCACCCTCTGTATTCAAGCCTGTCCGACCAACGCTATCGTCGAACCCTATGTGGTCGATGCTACCCGCTGTATTTCTTATCTGACAATCGAGTTGCGCGGTGACCAGAGTGCCATCCCGGACGAGCTACAGGCGCGTATGGGCAACAAACTCTTTGGATGCGACGATTGTCTCGATGTCTGTCCATTCAATCTGCGAGCCGAGCCGAGCCAGGAACCGGCCTTCCAACCGAGGGCTGTGACCCTCGCCCCACGATTAGACGACTTGGCGAAGCTCGACGAACCGGCCTTTGCGGCGCTGTTTCAAGGCAGCCCGATCAAACGCGCCAAACACTCCGGCCTCCTGCGCAACGTCTCAATTGCCAAACGAAATCAGTAGCTTTCATCGTTCTCGCTCTTTCCCATCACCCATTAGCCATCTCCCATCCACTACTTCCTCGCGCATTCCAAACGACCCGTCATTCGTTCAGAATAGCTCACCACTCGCTACTCACTACTTACCACTCACCCCTGACCTCCTAAGAAGCCCTTCCCTTCCCATCTTGGGAGGAGTAGGCTATACAAAGTTCTCAGATGGTTCGACAGGAGTCCTGAACAAGGAGTTCTCCGATGAACCTCCAGAACTTTCTGCTCATCTCGAAAGACCCCGATACCACACGACTCCTCGAAACCGTTGCACCTTCGCACACGACGATTCACACGGCGCCCACTGTTTCCGAGGGGCTCCGCCTCTGGCAGGAAACCTCCCCCACCCTGGTCATCTGCGAAGGTAATCTCTACGGACTCGCACCTCTGTTCGAGTACGCCAGGCAAACCTCGATGCCAACCCCGGTCCTCGCGATCGGGGAACGCCATTCCGTGAAAGACGCCGTCGAAATCATGCGGGCCGGCGCATCGGATTATTTGACCAAACCGATTCTGCTTCAGGAACTTCGGGCGACGGTCACTCGACTGACCCGGCAGCCCGCATCGGCGGGCACCTCCGATCAGCTGCGCGATCGATTTGCGCCCATCATCAGCGTCTCACCGCAGATGCATCTCATCAAACACCTGGCCAAAGAGGTCGCCCTGACCGATGCAACCGTTCTCATCACCGGGGAAAGCGGCACGGGAAAGGAACTGTTCGCCCACGCAATCCATGCAACCAGCCCGCGAGCCAACGGGCCGCTGATCGCTCTGAACTGCGCCGGGATTCCTGAGAATCTATTAGAGGCGGAATTATTCGGGTATCAGCAAGGGGCCTTTACAGACGCCAAGCAGGCGAAGCCGGGCCGATTTCAATTGGCTGAAGGTGGCACGTTGTTTCTGGACGAAATCGGAGAGATGAGTTCAGCTGCTCAAGCCAAGCTGTTACGAGTACTGGAAGATCACATGATCGATCCGCTCGGCGACACGCGCAGCCACAAGGTCAACATCCGCGTCATCGCCGCCACAAATGAGGATCTGCTCGCCCATATCAAGGCCGGTCGCTTCCGGCTCGATCTCTACTATCGGCTCAACGTCTACCAGCTGCGCATCCCGCCCCTGCGTGAACGGCCGGACGACATCGAACCAATTCTGAGGGTCTTTCTGGAGCGCGCCAGGCAGGAACGCGGGTGCCGCATTAAGACGATTTCACCACCGGCGCTTGCCGTGCTCCAACACCACGACTGGCCTGGCAATGTCCGTGAATTACACAATGTCGTGGAATGGCTGACCATCACCTGTAAAGAGGAGACGATCCAGCCGCACCATCTGCCGGCATCGGTCCGGACCATCTCAGCGACGAACCACTCGAGCCCATCAAGCTATGAGCCCAATCCCTCGCTCTTGACCTTCGGCCTGTCGTTTCAAGAGATGGAGAAAAAGCTGCTGGAAGAAGCGCTCTACAAAGCATCAGGCAACGTCTCCGAAGCCAGCCGCCTCTTGAAGATGACCCGCAATACGCTGCGGTATCGCATGGCGAAACACCACCTCCAGTAGGATGCAGAAACAGACCCCCCACTTTGCTCTCGACCAGACCGAATCCTCAACGTAGCCCTGCGGCTACGCCTCCGGTTCGGCCATCGCCTGCGCCCGCGTCGGATGGCCCGTTTGAACATCCTGAGCTGAATGCGGCCTTCGCTCTATCCGTGATACTTTCACGACAGTCTAAGCGTAAAGCGCGCTTTCTAGATTTTCGGCTAAATCGCTCTTGCATTTTCGGATCGATCGCTCCATAAGCGGCATCTATGAACAGCGAGGAAATGGAAGAAATCAAACGGCACTTCGGTGTCGTCGCTGAATCCCTCCGAAGCGACATTCGAGAGATCGCAGAGGGACACGCCACGATTCGGCACGAACTGCAAGACCTGCGGAGCAAGTTCAAAGACGAATTTAAGGAGATGCGGGCGTTACTGCGGCTGTCCTTTTCTCAACTCGACTAACGAATTGTTACTCTCGAATCGGATATTTCAATGCTCAAATCCCGCATGGACCGCCTTGAGCAAGCCACTCCTAGCTGAAGAGCTGAATCCCCTCTGCCTTTGTCTGGTGCCTCTGATGCCTAGCACTCACACGCCCACGACTGTTCGGACAGCCCAGGATCTCGGACATGCTCTTGGATTGTCGGCAGCCGATACGGCCGAAATGGAGTTTCGTTCAGTCCTCACCGTCGCCCTGGCGAAGATCATCCAAGCAGGCCGCCTCACCCATGCGGAGATTGCCAAGCAGGCCGGCACATCGAGAACCAGAGTGACGGCGATTGCAAACGGCAACACCCACGGCGTCTCAACCGACGTACTCATCCGAGTGCTCGCCCAACAGGCCATCGTGCTGAAATCAGGGTCAAGAAAGCTGCGGCTTGATCGGAGCCAGGCGCTCCACATTCCGAGCGAGCACCATGTTGCTAGCGGGAAGTCAGCAACGCCCCCAATAGGCGACAAGGCGACACGCAACACGCTGCGCTATCGGATGGCGAGGCACCATATTCAATGGCGGATATCGATTCCCACCCCAAGCGTTTGGCTGAGCTGACCAAGTCCTCAGCACGATCCCGGAAGCGGCATCTCCACTCCATCACGCCACACCGCTTTGCTCGCAATAAGGTGATTCCGTCTTGCGACACAGTCAGGACTTGGCTATCATGACGCCATGGCATCTCTTGATCGCATCAGTATCGATCCGACAGTTCGCTTCGGCAAAGCCTGCGTCCGTGGCACACGACTCACAGTCGGCAACGTGCTGGAACATATAATCTGAAGCGGAAGTCCTGGTCAGTTTTCCTCAGCTCACACACGAAGATGTGTTGGCCTGTCTTGCTTACGCCGCGGAACGAGAGCGTCGCACGCTTTCAATCCCTGCCGCTTGAGGGTCTGTGCGGTTGCGGCTGGACGAAAACCTTTCTGAATCCGTCCTTCCCGCGCTAACCGATCTGTACCCTGACCCGCTCCATGTCCGCATGCTTGGTGCTGGAGGCGCCTCAGATGAGAGAGTGCGCCCACTCCTAGGAATTTGCGTCCACCTTTTCTCTACTCTCTGACCTCACCACAACTAAGCGCAACCCTTGCCATTCCTGCAGCCATCCGTTTATAGTTCATGTACATACTATGTACACATGGAGGTATCATGGGTGCCGCGCTGAAGCATAAACATCTCGTGCTGGATCAGCGGAAGATCGACGCAGCGAAGCGCTACTTCGGAGTTGATTCCGAGCAGGAAGCCATAGACAAGGCCCTATCGCTGCTGGTCGAGGAACAGCGGCTTAGCAAAGCATTGCGACCGCTGAAGGGCATCTTGCGGGGTGATGAGAAACCATGGCCCTACCAATAGGCGGAAAGGTTGTACTCGACACCAATGTCCTGATCGATTTCTTGCGCGCAGGCATGCACACAGAATGGGTCTTGGGTGGCCATGGGACCGTCGTGCGGTTCATCTCGGCTATCGCCCTGCTGGAACTCAGACTCGGTGCCGACACGCCCAAACGCAAGAAAGCCGTTGACCAAATTCAACAAGCCTTTCGAGCCGGACGCACCCTCGGCCTCACACCCTCGACTCTCGACCATGCCGGACGACTCTTTCGAGCGATGTATGGAAACGCTTCCGGGTTGAGCGACCGCCTCGGGCCGATGAATGATGTGCTCATTGCCCTGACTGCGAGAGAAATCGGGGCCACTGTGATCACCAGTAACGTGTTGGAGTTCCGCCGCATCGCCAGGAAGATCCCAGGTCTCAAAGTCACAGCGCCCTAGCCTTCTCCCAAGATATCCAGATCTCAGACTTGGTCGAGGTGGGTGCCCCCATCGGCTTCGACCAAGAATGCCGGCACGCGGAGAACCAGAGTGACAGCGATTGCGAACGGCAATACCCACGGGATCTCAACAAACCTACTCATCCGAGTACTCGCCACAACAGGCTATCGCGCTGAAATTCGGGATAGAGAAAGCTGACGGCTGATCGAACTTCGCTCGCCCACGCTTCGCACGGCTGGTCGCCCCTATGAGATTCTCAATGTTTGACGATCGGCTCTCGATCGTATACCCTATCGTCACCCACAAAAGGAGTCTCCATGAAGTTCATTACGGTGCAGGATTTACGCGGACGTTCCGGGCAAGTCTGGACCAAGCTCGCGCGGGAACGAGAAGTCATCCTCACCTCGAACGGCAAACCGATCGCCATTCTGTCTTCGGTGTCTGAAGAGACGCTGGAAGAATCGCTGGCAGCCGTCAGACGCGCGAGAGCCGTGGCGGCGGTGGAAAAGCTGCAACGGCAGTCGATCCAAGCAGGCACGAATGTCCTTTCCCCCGCAGAGATCATCTCTGAAATTAAGGCGGTACGGAAGGCTCGCCGCCGGTGAACGTGGTAGTGGACACGAGCGTCCTGGTCGCGGGACTCCTCTCTCCGTTTGGCCCTCCAGGTGAAATCCTTCGCATGATTGCATCGGGCGCGGTGCGGCTGTGCTTCGATGCCAGAATCCTCACCGAATATGAAGAGGTCCTTGCCAGACCGAAGTTTCGATTCAATGCTGAACAGACTCAAGCGTTGATGGACCATATCCAAGCGGAAGGATTCAGCGTGGCGGGTAACCCCTTGCCGGTCAGGCTTCCGGATCCGAGCGACGAGCCATTCTTAGAATCCGCCGTGGCAGGCGATGCCGACTACTTGATCACAGGAAACACAAGGCACTTCCCGTCGAGGCAACGCCAGGGAATGACCGTCCTCTCGCCGCGCGAATTCCTCGACTACTACCGGAAGCGGTCGAAATCTCGAACACGCAGAGGGTAGAGAAGTCTTCACACGCTGAAATCTGACGATGAAGATCGAATAGTGGTAGATATTCAGGAAATCACGACGTCAAAACCCGACTCTATTCACCATCCCCCAACGACTCCATATCACCCGATCATAGATGAAGTTGGCGCACAACCTTGATGGCAGATAGAGATGCATGCGATCATCGGTGAGAGCGCGAAAGCCGAACCTCATATAAAATTGACTTCGCCCGATCCGAAAGCGCTTCGACGGCAACCGCATAAATTCCCAGCTCACCGGCCGCACGTTGTGCGCGCCGCAAGGCATCTACCAACAGCAACTCGCCCACTCCCTGTCCTTGAGAGCGCCGATCAACGGCAAGCCGCCCCAAGAGAACAATCGGCACTGGATGATGAGGAAGATTCTCGGGAACCGTTTCAAACCCAACAGAGCCACTGGAAATGGTGTAGTACCCGCTGACGGAGGCCGAGGCCTCAGAGACCGCAACATAGGTCCGGCCGAACCCTCGGCGGTCGTGCTGACCGGCATACTGTTGCAAGTAGAGATTGAGGGGAGGCTCTCCACAATCGAACTGTGAGCGATCGTGACGATCGCTCAATGGCACAACGATCACCGGTGTGCTCCGACAATCCGCTTATACTTCCGCGCCGCTTCGGTAAGTGTGGCGTTCGGTTCATCCGACGCATCCAACAAGGCTAGGAATTGATCGCGATCGCGATCGGAAAGCTGGATATGCCGATGCCGCTGGAGAACTTCCGTCGATTGCTGCACAAGCGTTGAGACCACGTACTCACTGATCGTTTTCCCGGAAAGCGTGGCGGCCTCCTCGATCAAGGCCTTCTTGTCAGAGCGCAAGCGCACATCAAGTCTCGCGCTACTTTTCCGCGACTTTTTCCTCGCAGTGGTCGGCATAGTCCCTCCCGCGCTACTCCCACAGAATGAAAGTACGTCAGACCTCCGTACACCGTCAATGAAAGCACCGCATGGCACACCAGCGGGCACCCGAGAGGTCATCTGTCCCAACGAATAAACATTCCCGACCCCTTTTCCCATATCTCCCGCATCAAAAAAATCAGAATGTCCCGATTCCTTCTTCAAAATAGTCGCCCAATAAAGATCGGGGATGAACTTCCTTAACCTATGATTGGCAAGAAACATATTGTGTCTAGTTCCCTTCCGATTCAAGCTCTGGACCACTCCACTAGGGAAGGTCTGATTAATTCCCGTTTTCGATC
>LVWT01000059.1:75794-81859 GCA_002083405.1 Nitrospira sp. SG-bin2
TCTGAAATTTTGAATTAATCAGACCTTCCTTAGGGAAAGCTGGCTGATTCTGTGGGGCGTTAGGAGTGCTGATGACGTTTTGATCTCTCCCTGTTAAGAAAAACGATGGCGTTGACCATGATATATACAACTTTACTCTTGCTTGAGTGAGTGTGCAGTACGATGGGAGTACGGGATTGGGGATATTCTGTATTGTTGCGAGCAGACGTTTAAATCTCGCATCAAGAAAATCAGAATGTCCCTATTTCTTCCTCCTCGACTCCGGATCTCCAGTTGTTAGGCGGCATCCTGCTCGCGATACAGGCTGACCCCGTCTTCGGTGACGCGGAGGATGTCAGGTGTGAGCTGATACTCATCCGACCTGAAATCTTCCAGCGCGGCTTGTGCGTGTTTTGCTTGGCGCAGGGTTGATTGCTTCGGACTCCAGCAGAAGCAGTCGTCACGGTGTGGAATAACGGCGTAAAACTCTGGACCGAGCTTGCTGAGCAGGAGGCGTCGAGCGGTAGGCAGTAGAATCCTTACGGCTGCGAAGTTATCCTCGGCGGTGATGTAGCCTTCCGGACCTTCCGGATGCTGCGCGATACGGATGTTGCCCGAAGGAAGCGCTTGAAGGTTCGTCAGGGCAGCGGCGTGCAGACCTGCGAGGTCCACGTTCAGCGCACGAAGCTCCTCGCGGTTGACGTAGCCGTAGCCATGCAGAGAGCGGATGACGTAGCCGATGCGTATCCGGGAAGGGAAGTCACTGGACACGATGTCGCTCGAGTCCAGCCAATGCGCAGGAAAGAACTGCGGCAAGACGTTTGCCAACATCTCTTGCTGTGACATGATGCGCTTCCTCTGGCCGCCTAACTATGTTTAGGCTGATCCGTATAACATGCTAGCGAGTTTTCTGAAAATACCAGCATTATCATTGTCATTTCAATGACCTACACCCTATCGGCTATTTATCACGACATAGCAACATGGAGTCTTTTCTTAACAAGCTCACACCGCGCTTCACGCGGAACAGGCTTCCAGGGGATCTCGCAACGAGTCCTCACGAATCATGCGGCTACGAAGCCTTGGCAGTCTTCAGATGCAGCTTCGCTTGCACCCGCTCGAGCAGAAACAGCTTCAGCAGCGTTTGATAGGGCACGTCGCGCTTGTTCGCCAATGTTTTGAGTTGTTCCAAGAGCGACTTCGGCAGCCGCAGGGAAATCGTCTCCGTCGAGGGTTTCAGCTTCGTGAACACCATCCTGAGGCTTTTCGAGTAATCGATATACTCCGTGGAGTCATGTGGTGCCCAGAAGGTGGCTTCCTGCACGTCACTCTTGAACCTTGGTTTTGGCTTTAGCTTCCTCACGGTACATCCTCTGTGGTTACGCATCAAGAGCGATGATACCGAATGCTACCGCAACTTCGCCACCGTCACCCCGTCGCCTCCTTCGGCCCGGTCGCCGGGGCGAAAGTTTTCTACATAGGGAGAACCTTTCAAATACTCACGCAATGCGGCTTTCAGCTTCCCCGTTCCGTGCCCGTGGATGATCCGCAGGAACGGCGCACCGTCGAGCACCGCTCGATCTAACGCGGCCACGACCTGATCGAGCGCGTCGTCGGCTGCCTGGCCCCGCACATCCACCACGGTCTGTTCATCGAGTCCCAACCCGCCTCCCGTCGAAAACCGGCGAGGGTTGGTTGACGGCGCGGCAGGAGAAATCGATACATCCGACCCGCGAGCCACACCAATGAGATTCGAAACGGTCGCCATCACTTCCCCTTCACCGACTTTGACACGGACCCGTTTTTTTTCCTGAGGCAATTCCAGCAAAGTCCCCGTCATGCCCAATCCCGCAATCTCCACAGTATCGCCGATGCCGAGTTGCTCAACCGGAATGGGTTCGCCGGCGGGAGCCAACTCCTGCCGAGTACGCGCCTCCATCTCACGGAGCTGTTGCTTAGCCTCTTTCGCCTTGATGAGCTTCTGCTCGCGTTTGACGGCATCGACCGTCGCCTGAACCTCGGCCCTCGCCCGTTGAAATTGCTCGCCGAGCTTTTTCTTCAGCCCCTTGCGAGCCTCCTGCTCGGCTTCTTCCAAACGCGCTTGCAATGCTTTGGCCTCACCCGCCGCCTGCTCGGCCTCGTTCCTGGCCTGTCTCGCCCGCTCAGTGTCCTCTGTCAACTGCCGCTGCTTGCGCTGCAAATCCGTCATCAGATCGTCCAGCCGCCGATCTTCGCGCCGCAACCGTTGCCGCGCATCGCGCAAGATCGCCTCGTCCATACCCAGCCGTCCGGCAATCTCCAGGGCGGAGGATCCGCCGGGAATCCCCATGAACAATCGGTAGGTCGGCGCCAACCGCTCGACATCGAATTCCACGCTGGCATTGGCGAAACCGGATGTAGTCTGCGCCAATTCCTTGAGCGGACCATAATGGGTCGTCACCACCACTTTCATATTGAGCGCGGCCAACCGGCAGAGCAGTGCCTCCGCCAGCGCCGCACCTTCTTGGGGATCGGTCGAGGTGACCGGCTCATCGAGCAATACCAGCGATCGGGACGCGACCGGTTCGCCCGCGCCTGCCCGGGCACCCGCGTCCGAAAGCAGCTGAACCATTTGCATCATGTGGGCGGAAAAGCTGGAGAGGTCCCGGCTTAAGTCCTGCGCATCGCCGATATCGGCGTAGCAATGGGTGAAGAGGGCCATCTCGGATTCCGGCGCGCAGGGCAGATGCAACCCGGCCCGCACCATGAGCGCATAGAGGCCGACGATTTTGAGGGTGACCGTTTTCCCTCCCGTATTGGGCCCGGAAATGACAAGGACACGGCTTGTCTCATCCATCATAATGTCGTTCGGCACGACCTGCTCTTTGGCCGCCATGAGCAGCGGATGCCGCGCCTGTTTCAAGACCACGCGGCCCTGCTCGTTCAACGCGACCGGGTTGGATTTCATCCGGCGGCTCAATTCGGCCTTCGCTTCGATACAGTCGAATTCGGCCAGCGCCTCCATCCCATAACCAATCTGATCGGACTTAGCCGCGACCAACGTCGTGAGTTCACGCAAGATACGGCGCACTTCCCGCTCAATGTCCAAATCGGCCACTTTGATAGCATTGTTCAGTTCGACCAGCTCGCGCGGCTCGAGGAACACGGTCGCCCCGCTGGCCGATACGTCATGGACGATGCCGGGCATCCTCCCCCGCATATCGGCCTTCACCGGCAGGACGTAGCGCCCCTCACGTTGCGCAAAATAGGACTCTTGCAGAATCTCCTCGTACTTCCGTGAGTGGAGAACTCGATCGAGCTGTTCCCGCATCTCCTGTTTCAAACCCTGGGCATGATGAGTGAGCCGCCGCAATTCCGGCGTGGCCGACTCCTTGATTGCGCCGTCCGGCTGAATCGCAGCCTCTATGGCCGATCTGATCGATCGCAGTCCCTTCGTACCCTGAAGCGGCTCCACGACCTGCGCCAGCGCCCCCGCCCGGCATCCATTCATCAACCGTTCGACGTCTTCCATGAGCGCCAAGACGAGAGCGCAGTCCCTCAACTCATGCGTCTCAAGATCGCCTCCCTTTCCGGCGCGAGTCAGTGCTTCGCGGATGTCAGGGAACGCCAAGGTCGGCATGGGTTCGCCGCTTTCCAACATCCTCGCCATCTCGGTCGTTTCCTGCTGGCGAAGGCACGCCTCGGCCAACTCGTCCGAAAGCGGCAAGGACCGGCACCGCGCAATCCCCATCGCCGACTGCGCGTGCTGCGCCAGCAATTCGAGCAAGCGCGGCCATTCCAATGCCTGCGCGGCTTTTGCGGTGGTGTCATCCATCACAGAGGCTCCTCGTAACGTCCAACCGGCTCTAACAGACTGCGAAAAAACTCGATGTATCCATCATGTGTCATTGAAATTAGCAGATGGAATGTAGGTCACACTATCGCAGGATGCTCAAAAAGGCCTCTGTTCTCACCCGCCCGCCCCGGTGCGCCGAGACGCACCGTTCCACGGGCAAGGCCGCAGCGAGCGAGGAGGCGAGGCGTACGCTTCGGTACGTTGAGCTTCAGAGCGAGACGAGAACGCCGCTGGCGGACTTTTTCAGCATCCTGCTGAACTGTAGCCAAGTGCCTGACTGACAAGCAAGGAGATCCGATTCGTATCATGTACCCTATTTCCCTCGGCATAGCAGCCATGACTACCGACGATCAAAACAGGAGTACCTCTTTCGGAGATCTTGACAAGGGTGAAACCGCCTGGCTACTATCGCGGTCTAAACTGTTGGTTTCGTGTAGAATTCATGATTTTACCTATGTAGAGGACCACATATTATGGCTATTCGGATCGGCATCAACGGATTTGGACGGATCGGGCGCAATGTATTTCGTGCTTCCCTGGGCGATCCCGACATCGACATCGTCGCCATCAACGACTTAACGGACGCCAAAACCCTCGCCTACCTGCTCAAATACGACTCCGTGCATGGAACACTCAAGTCCACTGTCGAGGCCAAGGATGATCAGATTGTCGTCGATGGGAAACCCATCAAAGTGCTGGCGATGAAAGATCCTAAGGAATTGCCGTGGAAGTCATTGAATGTCGATATCGTCATCGAATCCACCGGCCGGTTTACCGACCGGGAAAGCGCGGGCAAGCACCTCTCAGCAGGGGCGAAGCAGGTCATCATTTCAGCGCCGGCCAATGACCCCGATGTTACGATCGTGCTCGGCGTGAACGACGAGAAATTCGACGCCAAACTGCACCACATCGTCTCCAACGCTTCCTGCACGACGAACTGCCTGGCGCCCGTCGCCAAGGTCCTGCTGGAAAATTTCGGCATTAAGCACGGGACAATGACGACCATCCATTCCTATACCAACGATCAGCAGTTGTTGGATCTCCCCCACAAAGATCTCCGCCGCGCGCGTGCCGCCGGCATGTCGATGATTCCGACGAGCACGGGAGCGGCCAAGGCCCTGCACCTGGTCATTCCCGAACTCAAGGGAAAACTGGATGGCCTTGCCATCCGCGTCCCGACCCCGAACGTGTCGTTGGTCGATCTCACGGTAGAGACGGAAAAGGATTGCGACATCGCAGGAGTCAATGCGGCCTTCAAAAAGGCAGCGGACGGTCCGCTCAAGGGAATCCTCAAGTACTCGGAAGATCCCATCGTCTCGATCGACCAGAAAGGCGACGATCACTCCGCCACCGTCGATGCCCCGCTGACCAACGTCGTCGACAAGCGCATGGTCAAAATCACTGCGTGGTACGACAACGAGTGGGGCTATTCATGCCGCGTCCGCGACTTGATCAAGGTGCTGGCCGGAAAGGCAACCGCCCGCTAAGTCACAGCTGAAGAGAGATCGAGTCGGTCCGCATTCTCCTGGCTCAGGACTCTCGTATGCCGGTGCGCCACTCAAAGGAGCGTCCATGAATCTGCATAAGAAAACGATCGATGACGTCCCGCTTCACGGCAAACGGGTGATCATTCGAGCAGACTTCAACGTGCCGCTCGATGAAGCGCTTCAAATTACCGACGACACCCGCATTCGGTCCACGCTGCCGACTATCAATCGCGTAGTAGATGAAGGCGCAAAGGTCATTCTGTGCTCTCACCTCGGACGGCCGAAGGGCGCCTTCGATCCCAAATATAGTCTGGCTCCTGTCGCAAAACGATTGGGCCGCCTTCTGGGAAAAGAAGTGATTTTTGCGCCGGATTGCATCGGGTCGGCCGTCGAAAAATTGGCATCCAAGATGAATGCCGGGGATGTGTTGCTGCTCGAAAACCTCCGCTTCCATACCGGCGAAGAGAAAAACGACGAGGCTTTTTCCAAAGCCCTGGCCTCGCTCGGCGACGTCTTCATCAACGACGCCTTCGGCGCCGCGCACCGCGCCCACGCCTCTACCGTCGGCATTACCAAATTCATCAAAGACTCGGCGGCCGGCGCGCTACTCAAGAAAGAAATCGAATATCTCGAAGGGGCCATCGCCAATCCGGTCCGGCCGTTCGTGGCGGTGCTTGGCGGCGCGAAGGTGTCCGGAAAAATCGGCGTGATCGAAAACCTGGGCAAGAAAGTCGACAAGGTCATCATCGGCGGCGGCATGGCCT
>LVWT01000060.1 GCA_002083405.1 Nitrospira sp. SG-bin2
GGGCTATACTGTCCAACTAACCGGAGCCACCTCTATCTAAAGGCGAAACCAGGTGGCGGGAAAGGAAAGTTGGCTCTTGATTGGTGGATCGACGAAAACACCCCCGTCGAGTACATTGCCCTTGTTGATCTTTCATCGCAGCACGTTTGGATACTTTCGAAGAATGAACTCAGCAATCTGTCGCAGCAGAAATCAAATGGTCGCTTCCATCTTTACATGTACATCGATCCGACGACTCGTCCAAGGAAAGCTGGGCGGCTTGCGCATTCGCATGAGTTCGAAAGGTACAAGCTTGAGAATCGGGCGCATGAGATATTTGGTATTTAACTCGCCGCCGCCATTGTCCTATCGATTGACGCCATTTCATCTGTCCCTGTATGCTGATGACCAGAATTGTGGTCATCATTGAGAGCGAGGTGAGGTATGGCCAAAACGTTGTCGTTGTCGGAAGTGAAAACCCGCCTGCCTGAACTTGTGGCGGGTGTGCAAGAGCGCGAGGAGGAAGTGGTCGTGACGAAGAACGGCCGTCCGGCTGCCATTCTGATCAATGTCGATGAGTACACTCGTCTCAAAGAGACTGTGGATGTCCTCAGCGATCCGGCGCTCATGAGTCAGATTGCCGAGAGCCGGGCGTTTTATAGGAGCAAACGCAAAGGGCTGTCGTTTGAGGATGTGTTCGGCGAACCTCTTGCGCCCATGAAGAAGCGGCGCACTGTGTGATCCCGTTCCGTCCGGACATCCCTCCGCATGTCGTGGAGGTGATCCGCTCGCTCCATCTCGACCTGAAACGATCGATCAAGTCGGCCGTTCGGGCCATTGCCGCCGATCCCGCATGTGGAGAGCCGCTCAAGCGCGAACTTGATGGGCTACGAAAGTATCGCGTTCGCCGTTTTGGTATCGTCTATGCCGTCGATCAGAAAACACGAGTCATTCGCCTGATGGCCGTCGGCCACCGCCGGCATATGTATGAGGAGCTGACCGAGCGACTTCGGCAAAAGGGATAAGTATAGGGGGGCTGGGGGTATCCTTGTGGCTTCTGGCCCGACATCCCACCGTAGGCCGTGGTGGTGA
The DNA here is from genome assembly GCA_002083405.1 of Nitrospira sp. SG-bin2. Lineage (GTDB taxonomy): Bacteria > Nitrospirota > Nitrospiria > Nitrospirales > Nitrospiraceae > Nitrospira_D. Next base: position 1,072 of record LVWT01000060.1, read on the forward strand.
CTATTTCTACTGGTATGGAGACATGCTATCCTGACGTGTGACCTATGAGTGGGATCCAGGGAAGGCTCAGAGAAACCGACGAAAGCACGGTGTCTCTTTTGAGGAAGCGGCCTCGGTTTTCCAGGACGCAGGCGCACTCACGTTTGAGGATCCAGACCATTCGGACGAAGAACCACGAGAAATGACTATTGGCATGTCGAGGCAGGACCGTGTGTTGTTTGTCTCGCATTGCGATCGTGGAGGGCGGGTTCGAATCATCAGTGCCAGAAGGGCAACCTTGAATGAAAGGAAACAGTATGCGGAAGGCGTCCTCTAAAACAGCAACAGACGATCTTCGGCCTGAATACGACCTGACCAAGTTAAAGAGGGGCGTCAGGGGGAAGTATTATGAACGGGCTATGGCAGGAACGAACCTCGTTCTGGTCGATCCGGAGTTGGCGAAAATATTTCCTGATTCAGCGTCTGTGAATCGGGCCTTGCGTGCGTTGCGGGATGCCGCTGGTGTGACAGCAGGGCGGCCTCGACGAGGACCTGCACGACGAAAGCGCACGGCTGCATAACGGTTCTCATTCAAATCAGCGACATCCCCGTATCCTGAAATCTCATCACCTTCGCCTCTCTTATACGCGCATATACTCGCTTGTGTTACTGCTGAGCGTCCCGCTATACTCCGGCTCTATGAGTATTCGAAAAGGTGGCGGCGAGTGGATGCCGCTGTTGCTCCCGGTCGAGGGGCGGCAGTGCGCAGTCTGTAAAGACGGTCTCTACCGGGACACGACGATGCTCCGTGGCGGGTGGTCTCGTTGCACAGTGTGCGATGAGTTTGTCCACTACGGGTGTCTGGCCAGCGGAAAAGTTTCCTTTCTCAAAGCGCGTCCGCGCGTGTGCAAAGCCTGCCGGGCGGCGCAGGACGGGACCGCTCCTTCTTCTCCGACTGGTACGCACACGATACCGACAGCTGTCGGGTCATGAATCCTGGCTCACAATCGAGTCCGTTGCCGGTGCGTCCAGGCCGGCCGGTAGTGTTCGCAGAAACCGTTCGATTGGCGCTGGCTCCGTTGGTCTTATTGTGCAGCGGATTCTTCACGGCGAACTTTGCTATCAGCGGCCAGTATTCTTGGCCGCTGACAAGCCGGGTGTTTGTGCTGACACTCACGGTGCTCGTGCTCTCCTATGAATTTGTCTACAAAGAACAGCTCGCGCAGCATGGGTCATCGCACCGGGCGAAGATTGCGATCCTCCGCTCCTGTCTCATCCCATATGTATTCGGCTGGATAGTGTTGCTGGTATGGTGGAAGTTCTAGCAGGATGTTGAAAAAGCCCGCCAGCGGCGTTCTCGCATCGCGCAGAGGCTCAACGTACCGAAGCGTACGCCTCGGCCTCTTCGCTCGCTGCGGCCTTACCCGCGGCGTGGCGCGTCTTGGCGCGCCGGGGTTGGGTGGGTGAGAACAGTGGACTGTTTGAACATCCTGCAGGCCTATTAGCCTGCGATTGGGACAAGGTCCTGTGACTCACTACAGTTGTCAGCCATAGGGAGCGGCGATGACAGAGATTGTCCGTAGCGGAGCCTTTCTTCAGCAGTGCTGGTCGGTTCATCCTCTCTGTGTGACGGTCAAACGAATGGGGGATGATCGTCGGCTTGTGTTGTCGTGCAGCTCCTGCAAGTCCGGCCATTATCTGACGATGGGCCTCGTGACGCCGAAGGACTCTACGGCGTCGGAGCTCGTTGCAGCCGGGCAGATCGGCCAAGAAGTCACAGGTGAAGAGTTGCTGAGCGCTTGCATTATGACCCATCGCTCGGCCATCACGTTGCGTGAGATGGACGTGTTTCAGGATCTGGTGTTGTTGCGTTGCGGCGACTGCCGCCGGCACTATACGGTGCAGGTGTCGGCGTTCGAGACGCATCAGAAATAGCTTGCGGCTGCCGATGACGGGCGCATGCGAATCGGTCTGCAGTCCCCTATGTGATCATGTCCCACCCTATGACGTTCACTGACGAAGAAACCTCCCTGTTGGCCGATGCCCGTTTCTTTCAAAAGAAGGCTGTGATTACGGCCAAGGTGCGGGCGCAACTGGAGGCGGCGCATCGTGCGTTGACCACGGAGGTTGCCGGGGTGTCGCTGACTACGCCGCCGGGTTTCAATCCGCAAGCCCATCAGTTGGTGAAGGGCGAGCATCTCGAGGACTTTCCCTATCAATACCTGGATTGCCCCAAGCACTTCGAGGGGCGGAACACATTTACCTTTCGCATCTTGTTTTGGTGGGGGCATCATGCCGCGTTCGCGCTCTTGCTCGAAGGGGCGGACCTCAAGCAATACAAGAAGCGCTTCGTCGACCGTTTCCACCAGCTGGCGGGACACGATCTGGAGTTCTCCCTGGCGCCGACACTGTGGGAGTGGAAACACGGCGAGGGCTATACGCTGCCCATCACACACGATCGCAAAGCCAGACTTGCCGCTGTGCTGGCGGAGCGGTCGTTGATGAAGATCATGCGGTGTGTGCCGTTGAGCGATCCTCGTATTCAGGCCGGACAACTGCCGCAATTGAGTTGTGAGACGTTTCGTGCCATGCTTCCCATCATCACAGCCTAAACTTTCTTCCCGGCCCGATTGTCTCCGACCCGCAACTTGAGTAGACTGAGGGACCGTCATTCTGTAACAGTTTTAGGTAAGGAGGAGCCTGTGAAACGAATGATCATGCGCATGGTGTTGGTGTGCGGAGTGGCGCTTATGGTGTCGGCCTCGGGCGGTTGCGCGGGGAAGAGCGAACTCCGGTATCTCGATTTTCAGACGAAGCCGCCGGCAGCACAGTCTGCCGATATGGAGCCGGTGACGATCGTGATTGAGCCGTTTGAAGACCGGCGCGCGGACAAAGCCCGTATCGGGACCCGCACCCACTTATGGGGCGGCGTCACGCATTTCGATGTCGTGGGTGGTCGGCCGGCCGACATGATCAGCCAGACACTGATGAACCGCCTGAAAACGCGTGGATGGGGAAACCGGGGGTGGAATGTCCGTTTGGGGCAGACTGGATCGGCGACCGACGCCGATATCGTGATCAGCGGCCAGGTGCAGGAATTTTCAGCCGGTGCGAAGAGCCGTGCGTTTTCCACCGTGATCGACGCCAAGAGCCGGCTCACGATTCAGGCTAAGAATGCGGACGACAAGAGTACGACGACGCGCAGTATCGAGGGCGCCCGGAGCCGGACGGTATTCTGGTTTGGCGAACAGGATGTGCAGGAGTTGCTGGCGGCGACATTGGATGACGGGATCGAACGGTTGATCGCTGATACGATGCTCGTGCAGAAGGCTGTGCGGCCGGCACGGTAACGAATCGGACGGTTGAGCAGGCTGCGGCTGAGACGATCCAGGGGGCAGCCGGGCGGGGTCTTCTTCCTCCGTCTCCGCAGTTCCCTCGCTGTGGCTCGCTTTGAAGGGATGTGCCACAGTGCTTGAACGGCGGTGGGAAACGACGGGTTCGCTGACGTTCAGCCAGGCTCTGGCTGTGGGCGACCGGATGCGGGGGCTTGGTTTGAAGCCGGCTGCGCCGGCCAATGACGTCATTTGTTATGTCGAAGAGTGGACGGTGAAGTCCGTCGACGACTTTGATCAGCTTGATCCGTGGGCGACAGAGGATGTCACGCTGATCCATGTGCGGGAACAGTGGCGCGGCGATTTCTTTCTGCTCTCCGGAGCCTATCACACGAGTTATCTTCGGCATCAGGACGTTGGCACCTACTGTTCGATCAGCCATCCCTGGCGCATTCGGGAACGTCTCACGCTGCATGAGCCGAAGGGCATGTTCTGGATCGGATTCAGGCATGCGCATTCCTTCATCCGTATCCGCCTCCAGGCTCGTATGGTCATCACGCCGGGGGAGACACGGGGGGACGGGCAGCGGGCGCAATGGCTGGATGAACGGCGCGCGGCGTTTCTTGATGCGATCGCAGTACTGGAATTGCCGGTCGAGACTGCGATCGAAAAAGATGCCGTGGTGCTCAGGCCGCATGACTCCGCCATTCCTTTTTTCTGTTCATGGCCGGACGCGTTCGGTCCGTGCCAGTTTGAATACAATACGACGGACGCGTATGAGTTCTTGGTGCCGGCCAGTAAGCTTGCCGCGACGTATACCCCGGAACCGGCCGGGGTTCGTGCGTATCTGACCGGGTTTTCGGAAGCCGCGTTGGCGGAGTTTCAGGCCATCGAGCCCGCCGCCCGCGTCGCCTATCGATGTTCAGTGCATTGCCCGCTCGACGAGTTGCCCGATATTCTGGACGCGATTCGCCCGGATGGCCGGCTCTATGCCACGCTCTGTGAATTTCAAACCCGGGATCTGCTGCCGGAAGGTGAGGAGGCCTCGGCCATCATCGGCATCGTCGGAGGCAGCGGAGGGTTCCAGATTGAGGTGCGCTTGAATCGGGCTCCGCTTGATGAAGAGGCGATGGCGGGCTGGTTGGAACAATTGATCGGCCATCCGGTCGCCTATGTGCCGCTGCCTGCGTTTGTGTAGCCAAATACGATAGGCCGAGGTTGAGTTCGTATGTGGTTTTCCCGTTCACCTCAGCCTTCGTGAAACGAACTTTTCGTTGATCTATCCCTGCCGATTTTGCACAGTGGGGCTATGAGCCCGATGGGGACAGCCAAAGCCCTGCTTGCGAAGCCCGTTGTGCCCGTCTTCTGTTTTCTCTCCGGCGTGGCATACGACACGTTTACCCTGACCCGGATCGATCGGCTGCAGGACAATCTCATCCTCTTGGTCTATCTGCTTCTCTTAGGCGTACTGATCGTGCTGACCGGGCGGCTGAATGTCGATCTGTCTCTCGATGAGGAGCGGGTTGCCACGGCGATGCCTCTGACGCGCTGGGCGTTGCACGCGAAGCCCTACTATCCGATGGCGATACAGTTTTTACTGGGGAGTCTGTTCAGCGCCTATGCCATCTTCTATTCGCGCAGCGCGACGTTCACCGGCACGGCCATCTTTTTTGGATTGTTGATCGTACTACTGATCGTCAATGAGTTTCTGCATAACCGGCTCTCCAGCCTCCGTCTGCTCGTCAGTTTGTATGCCGTGGTCTGTTTCGCGTTTTTCACGTTTTTTCTGCCGGTCATGACGGGACATATGAATGCCGTCGTATTTTTGGCGGGGGCGGGACTGAGCGCAGGCGTGACTTTTCGCGTGGTTCAACTGATTTATCGGGATAATCCGGGCCGGTCCAAGCGTGAAGCGATCGGAGTCACCGCTCCCGCCTTTGCGCTCATCGGTCTGCTGGTCGGGTTTTATTTCCTCAACTGGATTCCGCCCGTGCCGCTGTCGCTCAAGTACGGCGGGATTTACCACGAGGTGAAGAAGACGGGCGACCGGTTTGAGCTCTCGTTCGATAAAAAGTGGTACCAGGTCTGGAAACGGTCGAACAGCACATTTCCCGCCGATGAGCCGATCTATTGCTTCACCGCCGTCTTTGCGCCTGTCGACCTGGATACCACCGTCTACCATCACTGGTATTTTCGAGCCAACGGAAGCCGGCCGTTTGCCCATGCGGACAAGATTCCCATCAAAATCTCAGGGGGGCGTGAAGGCGGATATCGTGCCTATACCTTCAAACAGCGGCTCAGTCCTGGCGACTGGCGTGTGGATGTTGAAACCGAAGACGGCCGAATCATCGGGCGTGTTTCAGTGGAGGTTGAAAAGCTGGACGAAGCGCGACCGGTACTGACGACGGTGACGTATTGACCGGCATGATGAAGCGCCTGAGCGGACTCAAGATTCTTGATGAGCGAGAAGGAGAAGGGCAACCGGCCCAAGAAGGTGACCGGGTCATCTACAACTGTCGAATCTTCTTGAACAAGGGTGACGAGGTGATGCTGAATGCGAAACAGTTCGATCAGCTTTCCCAGGACATGATTCGAGTTGTAGAAGGAGAGCGCTTCGTGGATCGCAAGACAGTTCTTGGCAGCCGGCAAACAATCGCCGGCGTAGAGCATGCCTTGATAGGGATGAAAGCCGGCGGCTATCGAAAAGTGCGTATCAGCCCGCATCTGGCCTATCGGGAGACAGGCATCCCGGGTCTGATTCCACCAGGTGCGGTGCTGGTGGTGGAGATCTGGTTGCGGACGACAATAGAAAAAGCGTAAAGTTCCGGCTCAATGAGCCTGCGGACTCTTCCCCCCTGCCCTTCCAGCCCCAATTGCGTGTCCACCCAGGCCACGGATGAGGGGCATGCAATCGCGCCGTTGCGCTATAAGAAGCCTCGCGCAGAAGCGAAGGAGGCGTTGAAGGCGGTGATTGCGACATTGCCTCGGGTCAAGCTCATCGAAGAAGACGAGTCCTACCTGCATTACGAATTCACCAGCCTCTTGCTGCGGTTTGTGGACGATGTGGAGTTTCTCTTTGACGACGACGCGCACATCATCCAGTTTCGTTCTGCCTCCCGCACCGGCTATGGAGACTTGGGCGTCAACCGCAAGCGTATGGAAGAGCTGCGTGCCTTGGTTGAGCGTAAGCTGTAACCTCTATCTCTCCTGAACGGTTCTGCTGCCCTCGCCGATCGGCCATTTCGGCAAGCCTGTAGCCGGGGAGGAGCCTTCCGGCATTTTGTTTTGAGAACGCGAGGCTCCTTGATATGCTTCCAGAAATTGGAGGCTGGACTGATGGGATTCAAACGAAAGGGCTGGCGCGCCGCGGTCAACTGCGCCGGTCGGTTAGAACGCGGTAGGCAATCGGTTCCCTGTAGAGTTGTGGATGTCAGCGAGGCTGGTGTTCGGCTTGACAGCCGTATGCTTGTGAAGGTTGGTGAGACCATCCAGCTCGTCCTTGAAGTGGCACCGGAGAAAGTGGTGACCTGCGAGTTGCAAGTTGTCTACGTGCGGACTCCAAGGCTGGGAGCAAAGATCGTTTCGATCAGTCCAGACGACAAGGAACGATTGGCACAATTCCTAGACCATCGAGTTCTGGAAAATTTCTCTCGCCGGTAGCGTACACGATTACTGTGTATGACCGGTCCACAGGTCGATCTCACAAGGATATATCTTCAGTGTTTGGAGGGTGCCGGTTTTGGACCCAACCTCGTGGTGTGTTGAAAGACGCACTTCGGGCAGGTGTAGTGGACGAACTGTCTCCCGCCGACCAGGCGTTTCTTCATCGGGACCCGGCACCAGGTGCACAGGCGATCGGGAAGGTCTGTCAGGGAAGCATCCAGTGGTGTAGCCATGGACAGTATTGTCTCCGAGGGTCGTAAATGTTGTCAACCGAGCGGGTTGACAACGCTGCCATGAAATTATTCTCGTCGACGGCCGTGCGTTTTTTGAAATTCGTGGTATATTCCGCGAGGCACTCGTTGAGTGCACATGTTTCTCACACTCTTACAGAAAGGTACTACCACCTATGAGCATCTCGGCTAGTTCCGAGTCCGCTATCTTTCCAACCAATGCCCCTGTGGCCGCTTCCCGTCCTGCCCAAGACATGGTGGGAGAAGGCAAAGCCTGGGGACTTTGCACCGCAGTTGACCTCCAAGATTGCAATCCCGATCTTATCCGTGATGCCGCCCATATCAAGCGCTACGTCGTCGAACTCTGCGAACTCATCGGCATGAAGCGCTTCGGCGAATGCCAGGTCGTCGATTTCGGCGAAGGCCGCGTGGCCGGTTACTCTATGGTGCAGCTGATCTCGACATCGTTGATCAGCGGCCATTTCGCTAATGACACCAATAACGCGTACCTCGACATTTTTAGCTGCAAGGGGTATGACCCTGCGGTGGTCGAATCATTCTCAAAGGAATTTTTCGGCGCCCGACGAAGTTTGGCTACGATGACGCTTCGGTACTAAGGGGTGCCCCTGTATCTGATACACCGTGCGCGGGGGCCGCGGTTACGCGGTCCCCGCCTGGATCGACCCGCTGCTGACGAGTTTGCACCGAGATGAATCCCACGACAGCCAAAGAATTGTTCAATTCGCTTACTTCGAAGTTCGACAAGGACGCCGCCGAGGGTCTGGATGCCGTGTATCAGTTCAATTTAACGGGCGCACAGAGCGGCCAGTATCATGTGATTGTGAAAGATAGCGTCTGTGCCGTGAAAGAAGGCCTCCATGCCGATCCGCAGGTGACGCTCTCGCTGAGTGGAGACGACTGCATCAGGCTGCTCAACGGCCAGCTCAGCGGATTTTCGATTGCCATGTCGGGCCGCTTGCAGATCGCGGGAGATATCAGCCTCGCCATGCAGCTCAAGTCTTTGTTTCCGACCATCGGCCGCTAAACAATCCCGACCGTCAGCCGGCTGTGTATCAGGAGGGGATCGCCTCTCGCTCGTCTTCCTGTTTTCTTCGAATCCGTTCTTCCAACATCACATATACCGTCGGGATCAGGAACAGCGTTAGAAGTGTGGAGACGCTCAAGCCTCCGACGACCGCCCGCGCGAGCGGCGCGTTGGTTTCTCCCCCGGTTCCGAGGCCGATGGCCATCGGGAGCAGACCGAAGACTGTCGCGAGTGAGGTCATGAGAATCGGTCGGAGGCGGGTTCTCGATGCGGTAATCACGGCGTCGAGCAGCGGCCGGCCCTTTCGGCGCAGCACGTTCGTATAGTCGACCAGCAGGACGCCGTTTGAGACGACGATGCCGAACATCATGATGATGCCCATCATCGATGTCGTGGACAGGGTCGTGTCGGTCAGGAACAGAATCAGGATCACTCCGGGAAATCCCATCGGCACCGAGAACATGATGATAAACGGGTCGATGAGCGATTTGAACTGTGCGGCCATCACCATGTACACGAGCACGAGCGCAAGGACGGTGGCGAACAGCAGGCCTTGAAAAGTTTCGCGCTGTTGTTGAATCTGGCCGGCCAGTTTGAGGCTAAAACCAGTCGGGAGTTGAAGCGAGGCGAACGCTGACTCAAGGTCGGCGGCAATGTCCCCCAGCGGGCGCGTCGTTGGATTGGCCGTCACATGCACCACGCGCTGAAAGTACTTGCGGTCGATCTTGACCGGCCCGGCATTCAATTTGAGCGAGGCGACGTTTTTGAGCAACACCGGCTGTCCGGTTTTTGAGGTTAATAAAATATTCTCCAGGTCGGTGAGATTCGTCCGGTGTTCTTCGGCCAGCCAGGCGCTGATGAAGTACTCGTTTCCATTGTGCGGGTCGGTGTAGATGATGGGATCGGTTTGCCCGTTGCCATTGAGGGAGTACAGCACAGTGTTCGCCACGTCGGCTTCGCTGATACCGAGCAATGCCGCCTTTTCACGGTCCACCGTGACGTTGATCTCCGGGTAATTTTCCTCTCGGCTCGACTCGACATCGGCCAGACCCGGAGTGCGCTCCATAATCTCTTTGACGCGGGTGATGACTTCTCGGGCTTTTTCAAAGTCGTAGCCGTAGATTTCCACATCGACGGCTTTTTGCGAGCCGAAGCTGGTGACGCGTTTGACCAGGCCGCCCGGATCGAATGACATGGCCACACCGGGGAAGAGCGTGAGAATTTTCGGGCGCACCTCGTTCATGATCTGCACTTGGCTTCTGCGGCGTGTATCCACCGGGGCCAGATACACCTGGATCGATGACGTGTGGGGGCCGGTGTTGGGGTTGAAGAGCGATGACCGGCCTTGGGACAGCACGCCCGTGCTGGAGACGATCGTCTCCAACTCATGAACAGGAATCGCCTCGCGAAGCACTCGTTCCACTTCGGCGACCTGTTGTTCAGTTTTTTCGACACGTTGGCCGACGGGTGCGCGTAGGGCGATGCGGAACTGGCTTTCGTCAGAGACCGGCAAGAATTCTGTGCCGATCCGGGGGGCCAGCGCGAGCGATCCGGCAAAGATGAGCAGCACGGCTGCGATGAACATTCGGCGATGTTGCAACATCCAGCGCAACGCGCCCTCGTAGCTGCTGTCGAGAGACTCGTAGCGATCACGGCTCCATGTCATCACTCTGACCCACCATTCCGGCATCGCCTGGTGGGCTTCGTGCTCGGGTTTGAGAAACTTGTAACAGAGCGCCGGCGTGACGGTACGGGAGATAAAGAATGACGTAAAGAGGGCGATGGCGATGGTGACGGTCAAGGGAATCAGCAGGAGGCGTGTGATCCCGACGATAAAAAACATCGGGAGAAAGACCACGACGGTCGTGACGGTCGACGCAAAAATCGGCATGGCCACTTCGCGGGCGGCTTCCACAATGGCGTCCCAGCGCCGAGCCCCGGTGTTCAGGTGGCGCTGGATGTTTTCCAGCTCCACGATGGAGTCATCAACGAGGCGGCCGATGCCGAGCGCGAGGCCGCCTAGCGTAAAGACGTTGAGCGTTTGGCCGGACAGATGGAGCGCGATGAAGGTCACCAGAATAGAAAGGGGAATAGAGACGGAAATGATCATGGTGCTGGTCAGGTTGCGGAGAAAAATCAAAATCACGGCGGCAGCTAAGAGCGAACCGTGCAGCGCCTGTTCGATCAGGTTACGGATGGACTGACGGATGTAGACGGATTGGTCGAACGAAATGCCGAGGGTCACGCCCGGTGGAATACCGATCATCTTGGGGATCATTGCCTTCAGGGCATCAACGACCTCGACGGTGTTGGCGATCGGCTGCTTGTTCACACGGAGGAAGACCGCTCTGGCCCCGTCGGTGCGCACGATGTTCGTCTGGATGTCGGATGAGTCGGTGACCGTCCCCACGTCGCGCACTCGGACCGGGCTGCCTTGCGGGTTGACCTTCACGATGACGTCTTGGATCGGCTCGACGGTTTTGAACTGATTGTTCGTGAACACGTTGTAGTCGAGATTGCCGGCTCGGATGTTGCCGGACGGCAGAATCACGTTGGCCGCCTTGACGCTGTTCACCACGTCGAGAATGGAGAGCCCGCGGGCGCTCAGGAGCGCCGGGTCGAGGTTGATATTGATCTGACGGATTTTCCCGCCCTCCACGGTGGCTGCGGCGACGTTGGCGATCTGTTCGATCTGTGGGGCGATAGTGTTGTATGCCAGATCGTAGAGCGCACGTTCGTCCATGTTCTCGCTTGATACCGTGACGAACGAGACCGGGATCTGGGACACGTCGAATTTCACGATGAACGGCTGCAGAATGCCGGGCGGGAGACTGTTCAGAATCTGTGTGATGCGCTGCATCACCTCCATCTGGCCGGTATTGATATCGGCGCCCCAGTTGAACCAGATCTGTACTGCGCCGAGTCCCTGCTTGGAGAAGGATTCGACATGCTCCACGTTGGAGGCGGAACTGACGGCTTTTTCGATCGGATAGACGACGCTTTGCTCGATATCGAGCGGGGGGGCGCCCTTATAGATGACTCCGACGAACGCGACAGGAATTTGGATGTGAGGAAAGAGATCGATGGGCAACCGCTGGAGGGATGTGATGCCGAGCACCACCATCGCGAGCGACAGCATCAAGATACCGATGCGATTGCGGAGTGCGAAGAGTGTCAGCCACATAGCGAAATGGGTGAGGGGTGAGGGGTGAAGTGTAAGGGGTGGGAGATAACAGCTCGATCGAGAGTCCCTCGGAAATATGGCGTATTCAAACCCTGCTCCCTCATTCGTTACCCTGTACCGGTTCAAGCGGTTGTGCCTGAACAGGGGTGCCGTCATGCACGAGGTCTTTGCCTGAGACGATGACTGTTTCGTCTCCGATGAGCCCTTTGGTGATCTCGACGCGGTTGTCGTCGCGCACTCCGATCTCGACATTCACCCGCTGAGCTTTCCCATCCCGCACGACGAACACGTATTGCGTGTCTTCCAGCCGGCTGACAGCATCGATCGGAATCTGCACAGCCTGCGGATGGGTTCCCACCATCACTTCAACCCGGGCGAACATCCCGCCTTTCAATCGGCGATCCTTGTTGGGCAAGTCGATTTCCACGGTCATCGTGCGCGTCTCGCGATTTAGCGCTTGGACAATACGAGTGACCTGTCCCTCGAACACGCGATCGGGGTAGGCTTCGGCCCGCAGTCCGGCTTTCTGCCCGATCTGTATCGTCGGGATATCTTTCTCGACGACTTCGATGAGGACACGAACCCTGTCGATGTCATGCAGGCTCAACATGCTACGCGACATGGTGGATGTACTGCTGGCTGCGCCGGTGACATAGGCTCCGGTATCAAGATTGCGCTCGGCGATGTACCCGGCAAAAGGGGCGCGAATATAGGAGTAGGTCAGATTGGTGTCTGCCTGTGCCAGAGCCACTTCCATCTGTTTGACCTGAGCGTCTAGTGATTCCAGCGCTGCCACGGCGGCATCGAAGTTCACCTGCGCATTATCCAGATCCTGCTGAGAGACGAATTGATCTTTGATCAAGGCCTGCATACGGTCCAGCGTGAGTCGTGCATTGCGCAGGGCCGCCTTCTGTTGTGCAACCTTGGCGTGGCCGGCGGCAAGGTTGGCTTTGGCCTGATTGACGGCATGTAGATAGTCCGTGTGGTCAATTTCCATCAGCAACTGTCCGGCCTTGACGAAGTCGCCTTTATCCACATGCAGCTTGGCGACATAGCCGTCCACGCGCGAGAAGAGGTTGACGACCTGATTGGGTGAAATGTCGGCCGTATAACTGAGACGGATGTCGAGGTCTTTTTTCAGAGGGGAAACGGTCCCCACTGTAATGAGGCGTGTTTTCTGCGGGTCGGCTTTGGCCCCGGTACTCAGCCGGAAGATGACCAGAGCCGTCACCGCAATAAAGATGATCACGCCGAGGACGACGAATGGATGTCTGGTGATGCGGTTCATGTGCGTGTGTGTGGTCTGAAAGCAGGAGAAGGTTGGAGGAGTCCGCCGAGGAACAGGGACACATATTCGTCTATGGTGTCCTCGTAGCTTCGGTGCATGGGCAATCCGAGAATGTCGTGCAAAAGGCGGTGATGGACAATGATGCCGAAGAACGCTCTGGCGGCGAGCAGTGGATCGACCGGGCGAAAGGCGCCGCTCTCGATCCGCTTGCCGATATATTGCGCCAGTAGATCGTGGAAGGATCTGTATTGTCGTTGGAAAAACATATCGGATAGCTCATGCCCTTCCAGGGCGCTGAAGAGGAGCAATCGGAGCATTGTCGGGTCTGCGCCCTTTTTGATTCGATAACTGGCCAGCAATGTGAACAGGCCTGTATCGTCTTGCTTCCTGGCTGCCTCCTCCACTGCTTCCCGCAACTCGGAGTATTGCGCCTTTTCCGCCAGAATGGCGGCATACAGCGCACGTTTGGTCGGAAAGTACTTGAAGAGCAGCGCTTCGCTCACGCCGGCAGCCTTTGCGATTGCTTTCGTCGTGGTGCCCTGAAAGCCATTGGCGGCAAACAGTGATGCAGCGGCGCCGATCAAGCTGGCTTGGCGTTCGGGCCCCGAAGTTCGTGAGGGCCTGCGTGGTGAGATCTTGGCTCGTTTCATAGTGAGTAAGTGATCACTCACCAAGCAGGTTACCATGGCGCATTCGATGAGGGCAAGCGACGGATGGATTAAGCAGAAGGAAGATGGTTAAGGCGCGTGGGATGCGTGTCGCCGGAATACCAGGGGTGTTGGCAAGGGGGAAAGTCTGCCGGTGAGATACAGATCTTTCCCCGTCTAAAGCAGGGGGCAGCCTTTTCTCGATACCCCCTGTGGCTCGTGAGTGACCGGCCAACTACATCTTTGGAACAGCCTGGGCGCGAAGAAATGACCGAAGCCGGTTTCCTTCGCGGAGGCTCAGTTTCTTGAACGTGACGCCGAAGAGACTTCCGGCAGTCCAGGCGACGCTCGTTTCCAGGACGAACAACGGGTCATCGCCATCCGGGAGGTACAGAAACATCGTCAGTTCCATTCCAACTCTTACTGGCTGATCTCCACGAATGCCCAGCCCGCCTTCCGAGAGATCGATGACGGTGCCGTCGCCTATCAGAACATCATTCCTGTTGATGCCGGAATACATGAGCCCAAAGGAGACGAGGGTTCGAGGAATGCGGCGCAGTTCAGCCGACATCTGAGATCGATGTGGATAATGGATTGACGATTGATTCTCGACTTTCAGATGTTTCATCGTGAGACCTCCTTGTCGAATAGACGTATCTTCAACGGCACCCCATTCGATCGGTGCGCTACCCTACTGGAAATTTCAGCACATAGGATCGTTCTATCGCTCACCGTGCCCATCATATCTACCAGTGCATGGCCATTGTGCCCCTTGTGTGCGTATGACGCGGTGAAAGGATTTGTCTTAGTTATGATACTGCTGCGGCCGTCGGCCTGCCGATAGGAATAGACGGTGAAGTTCCTCTTGGTCCTCTGTTTTCATGCTTTGGATAGAGAGGCCGAAGCTGTTGCCGCTCACCCAGACCACGCGAGCTGCCGGAATGCAAAAATGATCCTCTGAATCGGAGTGCTCGATAAAGAGGGCGAGTTCCATCCCGGGCCTGAGCGATCGTTCCGTACAGGCTCCGATTCCATCCTGACAGAGGTCAGTCACGGTTCCGGCTTCGAAAAACATATCTGTTGCGTCCATGCCGGAAAAGGTCAGGTTGAGATGGCTGTCGAGCCGAGGTTTCCGCCGTTTGTCGCCTTCAGGTTCCATCGCAAGTAGTTTCTCCATTGAGTCGTGCGCCATCTGTTTCATGATCGGTGTGCTCCTTTCCGGTACCGGTGACAAGGTTCGCGTTACGGTTTGAAGCTACCGCTATTTCGCCGGCCGCGCATTCCTCTATCGAGGGGCTCAAGTACCCACCTCAAGGGGGGCGCTAGAAATGCCACTTGAATCCGCATTTTGCTGACCATGGCATACTCAATAATTCAATGTGTTACGAGTAAGATTGTGCGGATGTGAGGGGATAGGGCATGTGGGGGTACGAGTGGAGAGTCATGAAAGGTGGCGGATCTGATCGGGACTGCCCTAGCCCAATGGTTTTCTGGAAGGTCTGGGAACTGAGAGAAGGAGTGGAACGAAGAGATCAACGATCGACTGATTGCGGACTGGGTCGAGTCAAAATACTGTGGAGGGGCTTTCTTCCGGCCATCGCTCGCGCAGCGTGCGGCCCTCAAAAAAGATAATGCCGCGGTCAAGGCTCGACTCGAAGCGTAGGGTAACGTCAGTATGGAAACCGTGCCAGGCGTAGACCCTCACCGGGCCGACCGCGATTTGCCCCGGTGTTCGGTCCAGCGGGCCGTATGTGGATTGAAGGTAGGCGAGAATCGATTCATGCGTCACTGTGCTGCTGTAGCGAACGGTGACACGGCCGAATCGGTTCTGAAAAGTCGTGAAGCGTATGGATTCGACAGGAGTGGCCCCTAATCTTGGCGGCTGTTCTTTGGGTTCGTACGTTCGTATGTGATCGGTCTCTTCGATGAGGACAAAACGGTCCCGGTCCGACAGTGTTGCGCCCCAGGGAATGCCTTCAAATCCATTGGGGTCATCGACAATGGGAACCGCCCAGGCGGGCGTAGTCTGTAGAGCCAGGCAGAGAACAATCCCTCCCCACAGACCGGCTTGAGTGAGTCGTCTAGTGAGAGTCATGCTATTCTGCCGAATCGGTCATGTAGTCATTGAAGCGCGGCGCAAGCGTACGACTGTCGATAAAGAGATAGCCGCGTTCTGTGCCGGCTTGATAGGTGACATTGATCTCGGTGTCCGGACCGCGCCAGGTATATTGTTGGTTGAGGCCGCGCGCCATCTGTCCTGGCACGCGTTGCAGAGACCCAAACTGAGCTTCGAGAAAATTCAGCACCTGTTTGTGGACCTGCTCGCCTTCGTACCGAATCGTCACCCGGGCAAACTGGTCGTCGACCGATACATAGAGAATGCTGGTCATTTCGGCGCCGGCAAATGTCGATCGATTAGTCTTGGGCCGGTACTCCGTGACATGAGTTCCTGAATGGATGGTTTCCAGATCTTGGCGCGCGGTCAGGGACGTTCCCCAGGCGATCTCGTGGAATCCCTTCGGGTCATTGACCATCGGAACGGCCCACACAGGCGTGACGGTGATCAACAATCCCATCATGATGAGCAGAGAAAGGCCGGGATAAGACGGCGGCGAGTTGAGGTGGTTCATGATATTCGCCGAGGGAAGAATCGAGGTTCGCTCCGAACGCTACCACGCGGGAGTGGTGAACGCAACCTGCCGAGGTTCCTTGAGAATCACAGCCTTCTAGTCTTATAATGCGCCGGTTTTTCCGCCGTGATGTATGCGGAGTATCCACGGGAATGCGAGAGGGGCATGTAGGGTATGATTGAAAGCGACGTCTTTGTACAATCTCTACAAGATATCGGGGTGAATTTTTTTACCGGCGTGCCCGATTCGATCCTTGGCGGGATCATCGCCGAGTTGATGGACCGCCGGTTGTATACGCCCGCGGTTCGTGAAGATGAAGCGGTGGGCATGGCAGCGGGCGCGTATATGGCCGGCAAAATGCCGGCAGTGTTGATGCAGAACTCAGGACTGGGAACCTCGCTCAACGCGCTGATCTCACTGAATGTGATTTATCGGCAGCCCTGCATCCTCATAGTGTCATGGAGAGGGCAAGGAGGGAAGGATGCGCCGGAGCATCTTGTGATGGGCGAAGTCATGCCGCAGTTTCTCGATACAATGAAAATTCCGCATCGCACACTGACCGAGAAAACGGCGGGAGACGATTTTAAATGGGTGGCGGAGACCTTCAAAAAACAACAGATTCCGGTGGCGCTGTTCATTACAAAGGGCGTCGTGAAAGGGCTGCATCCGTGACAATACGTGAAACGTCCTATGTGAAGCGTATCTCGCGGAGGGAAAAGAGAGGCATGGCATTGATTGCGAACGACAAGATGCGAACTGCGAGATGCAACGTATGAGACCCGAAGAAGGAACACTGATCAGCCGGGCGCAGGCTATGGCGGCACTGCTTGAACTGCTGACCGATCAACCGGTCGTCGTCTGCAACGGATTCCCTTCGCGCGAGGCCCAGAAGATTGCCGACCGGCCGACGCATTTTTACATGATCGGCTCGATGGGCAACGCGTCGGCCATCGCGCTGGGTGTGGCGCTGGCGAAGCCGAACAAGCAGGTCGTGACCTTCGACGGCGACGGCAACGTGTTGATGGGGATGGGAACCCTGGCGACCGTAGGCGCATTGAAGCCGAAAAATTTCATTCATGTGGTGTTTGATAACGAAGTCTACGGAACCACCGGGAATCAGCCGACGATCTCGAATGTCGTGCCGCTGGAGAAAGTGGCGAAGGCGGCGGGGTATGTGAACACTGTTCGGGTGCTCGACCGCGACGATCTTATTTACGAATTTAAAGATCTGCTCAAAAAAGACGGACCCAGCATGTTGTTGGTCAAGGTCAACGAATTTCAGGAAGAAGCGGAACGGATTCTCCTCGACCCGCCGGACATCACGAAGCGGTTTATGAAGGCGATTGAGGGATAGGGTCGCGACAAGCTTGCCTTGTGCCCGCTCAATGCGTGCAGTCAAGGGAAGCCGGTCACGTCTCTGCAATAGAGGAAGGGGAGAAATATGGTGCTTCTGAATCCAGGGCCGGTGAACGTCAGCGAGCGTGTGCGCCAGGCGCTGCTGCGTCCCGATATTTGTCACAGAGAGAGCGAGTTTACAGAACTGCTCCATCGCATACAGAGCAAGTTGCTCAAAGCCTTTGTGCCTGGAGCGGAATCGGAGTACGTGGCCGTGGTTATGACCGGGTCCGGAACGGCCACGGTCGAAGCCGCGCTGATGTCGTCGCTGCCCCATGGCCGGCGCATGCTCATTTTGAATAACGGAGTGTATGGCGAGCGGATGTCCCAGATTATCGGCCTTCACCGATTGGGTGTCAGTGAGCTCAAATCTGACTGGACGGCCAGGCCGGACCCTGACAAATTGCTGCTTGCGCTGCGGCAGCATCAAGAAGTGCATGCCGTTGCGATGGTGCACCATGAAACAACGACCGGGTTGCTCAATCCCGTGCAGGAGATCGCGGAGATCGTCGACAGCCAGAATCGCGTCTTCGTGCTTGATGCAGTGAGCGCGCTGGCGGGCGAGACGATCGACATCGCACGGTCGCACATTTATATGGTGACCGGTACTGCGGGGAAGTGCATCCAGGGATTTCCCGGTGTTTCGTTCGTACTCGTGCGAAAGGGTTTCGTCGAGAAGATGCGCGCCTATCCCAAACGATCCTGGTATCTCCATCTTACGCACTACATCGATGACGAAGGCCGTGGCACGATTCCCTTTACTCCCGCCGTCCAAGTCTATTATGCATTCGACGAGGCCTTGAGCGAGCTGTTGGAAGAAGGCGTCGCCAATCGCATCCAGCGGTATAAGCAGATAGCGGCGCTCATTCGAGACCGTATGGCCAAGCTGGGCGTGAAGGCGCTGTTGCCGCCGGATCGTCAGTCGAATACCATCACGGCCTATTACTTGCCGGAGGGTGTTTCCTACCAGTCGCTGCATGATCGACTGAAGACGCAGGGCTACGTCATCTATGCAGGCCAGGGCAACCTGGAAAACAAAATATTCAGGGTTGCCAATATGGGCGCATTGACCGCAGCACAATTCGCGGGATTTCTCGACGCTTTCGAGCAGGCCTGCAAGCCGGTATGAAAGCGGTCATCCTTGCAGCCGGCGTCGGCAAGCGCCTTTGGGAAGTGACCCAACATCGGCCTAAGTGTCTGATCGAGATCGGCGGACGGTCGCTGTTGCACCGATATTTGGAGATCCTCGTCGGCCTGGGGATCAGGCGGACGACGATCGTCGTCGGCTATCGGCAGGAGATGATTCGTGCGGCAGTCGAACGCAATGCCTGCGGCGTGACGGTCGACTTTCTGGTCAATGATCAATTCCATCGTGGCAGCATCTCTTCGCTTTGGATCGCCCGCACAGCCCTCGACGACGATGTGATCGTGATGGATGCCGACGTGCTGTTTCACCGCGACATCTTACGGCGGCTTGTTGAGTCATCCCATGAGAACGCCCTGCTGATGGATGAGACAGTCAGGCAGACCGGCGAAGAGTGCATGGTGGTGGTGGCGGGAGGCCGTGTCATTGCATTGACGAAAAAGATGCCGGACCGGTACGACTATGCCGGTGAGGGAGTAGGATTTCTGCGGGTGCGGCATGCCGACACCCCGCACATGGTAGAGTCTCTCCAGTCCCATATCGACAAGGGTTCATGGAACATGGAGTACGAAGATGCCTTGCAGCAGTTTTTTCAAACAGTGAAAGTCGGCCATGAGAAAATCGGCGGCTTGCCTTGGACAGAGATTGATTTTGTCGAGGATGTGAAGAAAGCAGAGTTGGACGTTTTGCCAAGATTGTGAGAAGGTTTTTCCGGGAGCCGAGACCGACGATCAGTCGTGGGTAGTTCTCATGAGCGAAAGTATTCTTCAGCGGCGGGTAGAGGTCCAGGGACTGGCGACGGCCATCCTGTTGCCCTCGGTCAGTGTGTTCGGCGCACAGGCTGAGCACCGGCCGGACACAGTGGGGCCGTTGACGAATGTCGTGGGAATCGGGTTGTTTGCACGCGCGGTGCTCACCTTGCAGCGGGCCGGTATCCGGCAATTGATCGTGTTGGCCGGGGCCGAAGAAGACCAACTCAAGCAGGCATTGGGGAATGGACCCCGGGTCACAATCCCCGTTCGCTGGATGCCCATTCGAGAGTTTCCACTCGATGATTCGAGGACATGGGAGTTTCTTGCGGCCGAGGTCCGTGGCTTTGCGCTGATTGCGAGCGTCAACGCAGTATTTTCAAGAGGGCTGGTCGAACGTCTTCGCCATGATCTGCGGGAGGGCGAGGCGGTTGTCGTGGGGCAGGCGGCATCGAGACGGTCTGAGATGGTGACCTCAGGAGGACTCCGGTTGAAGGTCCAGTCCGATCGGTTGACGTCGTTTGCGCCGGCGCATTTTGACGATTCTGCTCCCTGCGCGGCAGAGCTGGTCGTATTGCCGGCCGGCTTCATGAGCAGCTCCTGGCATACACCAAACGATAACAGCCGGCTTCCGATCCGCCGATGGCTCGAACGAGCGGCGGTGGATGGCCGTGTGCGTGTCGTGGCGGCAGAGGACAAGCGTGGAACATGGTATCAGGACGTGAGGACGCTGTCCGATGTGCCACTAGCTGAAAAAAAGCTCTTCAACTCGTTGAAGGGAGAAACGGAAAGTTTTGTTGATCGGCATTTCAATCGCAAACTCTCGCGCTGGTGCACACGCCTGTTTCTCGCTGCGGGGTTCTCGCCCAACGCGATTACGATCGTGGCGGCGTTCATCGGTTTTGTGTCGGCGGCAGGGTTTGGAATGGGGACCTATGCGGCAGGGGTTGTTGCAGCTCTGCTGTTTCAGCTGGCAGCGGTGATCGACTGTTGTGACGGCGAAGTCGCACGTCTGACCTTCACCGAGTCGCCGTTTGGCGCCTGGCTCGACCTCGCGATGGACAATGTCGTGCATATGGCGATCTTTGCAGGCATTGCCGCCGGGATTTATTCGACACAGATCGGCCAGCCTGCGGCCTGGAGAACGCTGGCCTGCGGTGCGGTTGCCGTGTTGGGAAACGGCCTGTCGTTCCTGCTGGTGGAACGGGCCCAGAAAATCAAGGCGGCAGGCGGGTGGCGAACTTCCGCCCATGCGGCCTGGTCTGATTTCATGCTGAAGAATGTCGCGAGCCGTGATTTTTCGGTGTCGCTGGTGTTGTTCGCACTGTTTGCCAAGCTCGAGTGGTTCCTCTGGTTCACGGCTGCCGGTTCTTTCATCTTTGCCGGGATCATGCTGTGGGTCATTCGTCCGTCCGCCGTCATCGCTACAAAGATATGAGTACCTGATCGCGCGTGCTTAGATACCTCCTACTGACTCTCGGCCTCGCCGTCCTCGGTCTTCTCGTCTGGCATATCGGGCCCGGCAATATTTATGATACCGCCTCGCGTCTTGGTCCAGGAGCCCTGGTGGTCATCCTGATCCCATCCCTCATCATGTATGTGATCGAAGCCTATGGGTGGAGAATGGTATTGGGGCCTTCGGCCCAGTCAGTGCCGTTTTGGCGGCTGCTCGCCATTCGAACCGCCGGTGAAGTGGTGAACATGACGACCCCGACGGCCTACTTGGGCGGTGAACCGCTGAAGGCCTACCTGCTCAAGAGTTACAATGTGCCGATTGCCGAGGGGGCGGCTTCAGTCGTAATCGCGAAGACTACGATGACCATTGCTGAAGTATTCTATATCTTGGTGGGAATCGCGCTTGGATTCTGGATTCTCGGCGCAGGGAACTCGGCGGGACAGTCGATTGCGGCTGCGCTGGTGAGTGTGGGGTTGCTGGTGTGTTCGATTGCCGGGTTTGTGTTTATCCAGCGGCGCGGGCTCTTTGCGTCAATTCTCGGCATGATCAGGAAGCTGGGCTTGCGGATCAAGTCCCTGGAGTCCCAGGAAGTGCATCTGCTCTCAATCGATCAGACGATTCAGAATTACTACAGCCACCACCAACGGGCCTTCTATGCTTCCATCGGGGTGTACTTTCTCGGCTGGATGGCTGAAGCAATGGAGGTGTTCGTGATCCTGTACTATCTGGGTGGCCCTACCGATGTGCTATCAACCATCTCCATCGGCGCGCTCGCGGTCTTCATCAAGGGCGGGACCTTCTTTATCCCGGGCAGTCTGGGCGCCCAAGACGGCGGGAATCTCCTGCTGCTGAAGGCGTTCGGCTACAGCGATGTCACCGGCATCACCTTCGCGTTACTGCGGCGATTTCGCGAATTGGTCTGGATCGGCATCGGCCTGCTCTGCCTGGCGCTGGTGGGAAAAGGTGCGGTGCGTCAGGCGGCAGAACGTCAAGAGTAGGAGAGTGGAACGCCTTGCTCTTTGAGGGATTGCAGCCGTTCGATCATGCGATCCCATACGAAAAGGTGTAGCCGGAGGTTCGCGGCCCGCTCCAGGTGGCCGAACCGAAGTCCCACCTGTTGGCCTCTCACCCATCGGACCTCCGCCTGTTCGATCGGGAGCGATTCCTTCTGATCCGGGAGAATCAAGCGAAGCAGGAGTATCGTCTGTTTCGGCAGGGTGCCGGCACATTCAATCGTGCAGCCGAATACCGAGAGGTTCGTCACAAGGCCTTCCCCGATCGTTGAGGCATCGGAAAACATCACCGGATAGGAAACAGGGAGGGGAAGGCGATAGTGTTCACGCTGATAGGGACGTGCCTGTTCCATCACGGGGCCAGTGTACCGAAGCCGCCTGATCGGACTGAATACCTCGTTAGAGGGGCGAGAGCGATGACCGGGACGTGAAGGAAAGATGCGTGACCGGCGTCGACCTATCGATTAGAGGGTGTGCCTCGACCGTACGATCTTCGTGCTTCTCGTTACGTAAGCTCCCCCGTCAAGGAGACACTTCAAAAG
>LVWT01000061.1 GCA_002083405.1 Nitrospira sp. SG-bin2
CAGCGTCAAAGCCCGGTATACGTTCACCTACAAGTGGGACGGCAACCAATGGCTGATTACCAGCCACCATTCGTCCGCGCTGCCCACGGCGGACGCACCTCCGGAACACGTTCACCAGGCGGTTCCACAACATACCGAAGTGTGCGTAGCCGCGACCGAGGAGGACATTGCCGCCCTGTTCGACCGCTGGAATGCCTCACTCCAAACCGGCGATGTGCACAAAGTCTCCGCCAATTACGCGCCGACGTCTCTCCTGCTCCCGACGGTGTCGAGCCGGCCACGGCGCACAGCCCTCGACAAAGAGGACTATTTCCACCATTTTCTGGAAAACCACCCGGTGGGGCGCATCGATTCCATAGACTCGCGCGAAATTGAAATTGATTGCAATACGGCGATCGACGCAGGATTCTACACCTTCATCTTCAAGAAGACCGGGGCCAGCGTCAAAGCCCGGTATACGTTTACCTACAAGTGGGACGGCAACCACTGGCTGATTACCAGTCATCATTCGTCCGCTATACCGCCGAAGGAATGACCTGCCGTTGACTTGGCGCGACCCAGGCTGGTTATACCTGGGTCGCGCCGACCATCCGGATCGTTCGAAGCATGCCTTCCTAGGCCATGCAATACGCCGGATCGGTGCCTGCCTCTTCCATTCGTCCGATGCAATCGACAGGGCTCTTTGAGAAATTTATGATCTTCGGAGCCGGCAATTTCATAGGCTGTTAAATTCACTGAGAGAATCTGTTTTCTCATGATGGACCCCCTCCCTTTGGGGCATTGTGGAATAGCCGGCGTTTCGGCGATAAGGACGCTACACGACGCAACCGAGTCCCGACCACGATGCCTCAGATTCTCAACTGTAGTGAATATGCCAACGACGACGAGGTTCACTACCTCACGACCCTCTTGCTCTACCACCTGGTCGAACGGTGCGGCGGCCAGTTGCAATTCAGCGCGCAGGACGTCCGGCAGATGCGTGAAAGTCTCTCCAGCAAGATGGTCCAGATTCAATTGGGCAACGACGTGAAACTCCGTATCATCGACCGCGTGCCAGAACTGCAATAGATACTCAGGAGCATGCCCATTTTCTCGATGCCTTGGGGCTCTTGGGAAGACCCTGTCGGGCGGAACCGCTCATCCCGCCGCTTCTATTCTGAGTGAAGCCACGCACCGCATTCTTGTTGTCTTGCACCGTGGATCCATCTTTTTTATCGATACGCGGATGTGCTAATTTTACTCGCACACGGGAATTTTTATCTCCTACGACGGAGGCCATTATGCGTGCCGTACTTCTGATGGTACTGTGGATGATCGCCTTGGTGTTGCCGGCTGAGTGGCTGCATGCTGGAGAATCAGAGGGATCTCGTTGGGGATACGAGGGAAGTGTCGGGCCCTTGCATTGGGGGAGCATCGGACCGGAATTTTCCCTCTGTGATAAGGGTATGGCTCAATCGCCCATTGATTTGTTGCGAACCTACAAGGTCGACCTCGCCAGAATTGAATTTTCTTACAAAGATTCTCCGTTTCATGTGATCAACAACGGACATACATTGGAAGAACTTGAACCACTTTCGGAGCAGGTGGCGTCCCGCTATCCACGGCACGGCCAGACGGTGCTCCATTTTGACAAGGACAGCACCATTGTATTTGATGAAGATCTGTACTTACTTGAACAATTCCATTTTCACTCCCCGAGCGAGCACACCGTCGATCAGAAGCACTACCCGATGGAGCTACACCTTGTACATCACAACGAGCGGCACGAAGCGGCAGTCGTGGCGGTTTTCATGGAGGAGGGTAAACACAACCCGTTCTTTGAAACATTTCTGGAACATGCCCCGAAGAAGGTCGGGGAGTTCATCGAGGACCACGAACGTGCGATCAACCCGATGAACCTCTTGCCGAAGAATCTCACGTACTACCGCTACTTCGGGTCCTACACCACCCCGCCCTGTTATGAGGGTGTCATCTGGGCTATTCTGCACGACCCCATCGAAGTCAGCGCTGAACAGATCCGGAAGTTCCGTACCCTTGTGGGCCACGATAATGCGCGCCCGACACAGCCTCGGCATAAACGTTTCGTCCTGGAATCAACTTACCCGACCACCAAGGTTGAAACAAAGCGGTAGATTACTATCATCCGGGAGATGACGGCGTGGCGCCCATGTTCGAAGTCTCCTCACAGATCGCCATCCCCGAATCGGAAATCGAGCTCCATGCCATGCGGTCGCAGGGCGCGGGCGGGCAGCATGTCAACAAGGTGTCGACCGCTATTCATCTCCGCTTCGATGTTGCCGCTTCATCGCTCCCGCCTTTTTGTAAGGAGGCATTGCTCAAGCTCCGCGATCAACGCATTTCTGAAGAGGGCGTCATCACGATCAAGGCGCAGCAGCACAGATCGCAGGAACGAAACCGCGAAGATGCGCTTGAGCGGCTCAGCCTCTTAATTCAAAGTGTCGCCATCCCGAAGAAGAAACGGAGACCGACGAAACCGACGAAGGGCTCACAGAACAGGCGAATCGAGGGGAAGAAACGGCTGGGACGATTGAAGCAGTTGAGAGGAACCCTCGAATGAGCGTCAGAGCGGCGGCTTGTAACTGGCAGCGGTCGCATTGGTACGCAGCTGCTGGAGCGTAGCCCTTGCTTCCGGGATAAATTCGGCCCGTTTGTGCTTCCGGGCAATCGCCAAGGCATCGGAGGCCAGCGTCACGGCTTCCTGATGCCGGCCCCGCTCACACCGGACTCTGGCAAGGGCCAGCCGCGCATTGACCGCGTGCGGCGCCCGCTTGACGACCTGCTGTAAAAGTTGTTCTCCTTTTTCTTTATCCCCTCCCAGGACGCCAGGGAGCTTCACGAGGAAGGTTCCCTTGGCCGAAAGCGCATCGAGGTGACCGGGATTGAGTTCAAGTGTCCGATCAAGTTCGTTCATCATGCGGCGGAACCCGAAAGTCGCAGTGATGGTCTCGCCGTCGATGCGAAGGATCTCTCCTAAATTGCAAAAGAGCGAAAAATGCGCATCGGCGTATCGCTGATCGAGCGCCACGGCCTGCTCTGCCAGCGCCTGTCCCATGTGGAAATGCATGAGCCGCGCTTCGCGTACTGTGGCTGCCCGCCCTTGATCGCACTCCTCAAGCGCCTCTTTGGCAAGATGTCTTGCGGAAACCTGCGCCTGAGACGGCGTCGGCAAGAAAGCATGACCGGCCACGATAAGGCCGAGTGCGACTCCAAGCGTATTCCTCAACATTCCGACATCCCGTGGCAAGAGTAGGATTCGTCTGTCTGAATGTCTGAGGACACAGCAAACGCAGTGCCACGTTAGCCAGGTACCGATGTAGGTGGAACCACTTGATAAACCGACACTCTTCCCGTCAGGCGTACTGATTGAGCCTGCAAATTCTGGTGCCTGAGGGACAACTTACGGCAGAAGGGCGGACAAGCCGGAACAGAACCTTCGCGTACGTTGGCTGGAGTTTGAGCTTGAAAGAGTCGGTGACTGGTCAGGAGACCGGAGTTTCGCCGGGAGCCATCATCCCCAGAATGTTGAATCCCCCATCCACGTAGATGATCTCTCCGGTAATCCCCCGCCCCAAAGAACTCACGAGAAACATCGCCGTATCGCCGACCTCACCCTGTTCGGTGGCCCGTCGGAGCGGGGCAAACTCTTTATGAAGATCGACCATCTTCGTGATGCCTGACACACCACGGGCGGCAAGCGTCTTGATCGGTCCGGCAGAGATCGCATTCACCCGGATATTCTTCGGACCAAGATCATAGGCCAGGTACCGGACGGTGCATTCAAGCGCGGCCTTGGCGACCCCCATCACGTTGTAATGCGGCACAACCCGTTCTGCGCCAAGATAGGAAAGCGTGACGATCGAGCCTCCTTCAGTCATCAATGGCATCGCGGCTCGCGCGACCGCCACCAGTGAATAGGCGCTGACATCCAGCGCCGTCGCGAATCCCTGACGCGTCGTATTCACAAACTGGCCGGTCAATTCTTCTCGTGGAGCGAACGCCAGAGAGTGCACGAGAAAATCGAGTCGCCCGAACTCCTTCTCCACCTGCTTCATCAGTGCCGCAATTTCTCCATCATTCCCCACATCACAGACGTAGGCCTTTGCGCCAGACACTGTGGCGGCGAGTTCTTCAACATTCTGCCGCAACCGCTCATTCTGATAATTGAACAGGAGCTGAGCCCCCTGACTGGCTGCAGATTGGGCAATGGCCCACGCGATACTGTGTTTATTGGCTACGCCAATGATGAGGCCCTTCTTTCCACTCAGCAACATAAATGTCCCTGCTCCTCGTAGCTTTTTCTTATGGTGTATTCGATTGAACGACGCCCGTTTTCCACGACACAGTCGCCGCGTGACCATTGACAGATGACGCCACGCAGGGCACGAAAGATAGCACGATTCTCAACCGGTGTGAACCGGCTTCTTTCTGAAGTTGCCTGATGACGGTTCGGATCATGGTTGGGGAGAAATTCCTCTCAACAGTCGGTTGCGTTGAGTTCGGACTATCTTCCCGATGAGATCCCTGTGGCAGAATGGTTGCGCCAAGACTAGACTGCCACAGGGTCTCGTAGGAAGAATCATTCAGCTCCTCATTAATCGAATATTGTAACCTATTGAATATTTGCATAAAGACGTGCATTCGATTAGATCGATACACCGGCACCAAGCTTGCTAGATATTCAACCAGTGCCGAATGAGCGGCACATCTTTCAATCATCTCCAAACTAAGGGGTATAACACTATGAAGAGCATGTTGATGGCAATCATGGCAGTGGCAGTGGCAGTGACCTTCACCGCTCCTTCTTTCGCGGAAGAGAAGAAGAAGGAAGAGAAGAAGGGTGGCCACGTGGTTGTGTACGGCGATGAGAAGAAGAAGGAAGAGAAGAAGGGCGGCCATGCCGACACCTTCGGCGAAGAGAAGAAGAAAGACGAGAAGGGCAAGTAATCTCCTTCTTATCTCGGCGAGGCTGGTTTGCTTGAGGGGGTTTCCACTTCTGGTGGGAATCCCCTCAAGTGTTTTTAGCGCCGTTTGGTTCTGAGGTAGACCGCCTGTAATCCCACAATCGTTTTCGCGTCACGGATTGTCCCGTCCTCGATTTTATTCACCGCCTCTGCAAGCGGCATTTCGATGATGTCCAATACTTCGTCCGGGTCCAGCTGTTGCCGGCCCTTTGTCAGCCCCGTCGCCTTGTACACATGAATCACTTCGTCGGCAAACCCCGGAGCGGTAAAGATGCTGGTCAGCAACTCGAAGGAGGAGGCGCGATAGCCCACCTCTTCCTCCAACTCCCGCGACGCACAGTGGAGAGGGTCTTCGCCGGGCTGAAGTTTTCCCGCAGGGATTTCATAGATAAACCCTCCCGCCGCATGGCGGAACTGCCGGATGAGCACGACCGTGCCATCATCCTTGACGGGGACGACTGCGGCAGCTCCAGGGTGGCGGATCGTCTCAAGATCGATCGTGGCCCCGTTCGGCAGAGTCACGGTATCGATGTTGAGAGTGACGACTTTGCCTGTGTAGATGTTTCTGGTCATCTTATCTTCTGCTCACCTTACGCCTCACACCTCACGTCCTTTTTCTCGTATAGAACGGCGGCTTGACCACCGTCGCGAGAAGGGCCTTGCCTCTGATATCAACCGCGATCGAAGTCCCCGGAGCAGCATAGGCCGCTGGCACGTAGCCCAATCCGATCCCCTTCTGTAAGCGAGGCGACAGATTGCCGCTGCTGACGTCTCCGACCGGTTTCGAGGTGGTAGGATCAAGAATCTTGAATCCATGCCGTGGGACGCCTTTTTCCAGAAGCTCGAAGGCAATGAGCCGGCGGCCCGGACCCGCTTGCTTCTGAGCCCATAGCGCATCGCGACCGATAAAATCTCCCTTGGTGAAACTCACGGCCCATTCCACACCGGCTTCAATCGGCGTGGTGGCTTCATCAATATCATTGCCATAGAGCAGATAGCCCATCTCCAGGCGCAGGAGATCGCGCGCGCCGAGTCCTGCAGGCTTGACGCCAGCGGACTGCCCCCTGTCCAACAGAGCATTCCAGACCGGTGCCGGCGGTCCATAGACATAGAACTCATAGCCGAACTCACCCGTATAGCCGGTCCTGGCGACCAGGCAAGGAACGGACTCGATTGTGACCATGGTCGACTCTCTGAGCTTGAGCGCGTCCAGCGCCGTTGATCCAAAGGTTGCGACGACTGCGCGCGTGGCGGGACCCTGCAGGGCAATCTGCGCGATCTCCACCGAACGATCGTGGATTCGGCAGCCGGGAACGTGTGCGCCCTGCTCCAGCAGCCATGAATGAATCTTGTCGCGATTGGACGCATTGACGCACAGCAGATATTCATTCGGGCCGGCCAATCGATAGACAAAGATATCGTCCTTGATGCCTCCCTGCCGGTTGCAGACCATGGAATACTGCGCGTGCATGGGTTGAAGCGCCGCGACGTCGTTGGTGGTGATCGTTTGTAAGAAAGCCAGGGCGCCTGCCCCACTGACTTCGATACGGCCCATGTGGCTCACATCGAACAGTCCGGCTGTGGTTCTGACCGTCTGATACTCATCGACCACGCCGCCGTACTGGATGGGCATGTCCCAGCCGGCAAAATCGACGAGTTTGGCCCCGGCGGCGCGATGCTGGGCGATGAGCGCAGTCTGTTTCATAATCAGTCGAAAGTCAGAAAGTCTGTCGAGTCATAACGTCTCAAGGCCGAGACGTAATGACGTTCTGACGTGATGGACGTGACGACGTTCACCGCACTCCGAGAAGCTCGACATCAAAGATGAGCGTGGCGTTTGGCGGAATCACTCCACCGGCCCCGCGCGAACCATAGCCCAGGTCTGATGGAATCGTCAGTTTGCGTTTGCCGCCGATTTTCATCCCTTGAACCCCCTCATCCCACCCCTTGATGACCCGTCCGGCCCCGAGAGGAAACGAAAAGGGCTGGCCACGATCCACGGAACTGTCGAATTTCTTTCCATTCTCCAGCCACCCCGTGTAGTGGACGCTCACGGTCTTACCGGCGACGGCGACATCGCCCGTCCCGACTGCCTGATCGACATATTTAAGCCCGGACGCAGTGACCGTCTCCCCGGCGTTCGAGCCCTTCTCGTTCGCAGTCATGGTGCCTCCCCATCCGAATAGTGGTGTGAAAACCAACGTCATGATGATGCCCAGAGTGACTCGGCCTCTCATACGTCCTCCTTATGCCGCATCGAACGGCGTTGCACATGATGCCGCTTCTTATATCGTGACTTTCGCAGAATCCTGCTCGGCAAAAATCGCCATGCAGGCCGTATAGCCATGCAGGAAGTTTCTGCCACCAACTGGTCCGATTTCACCCTGCGCAAAAAATCCTGCCAGAGGGATCGAGCCCAACCGGTCTGCCATCGTCGCTGCGTCGTGATTGGGCTTTCCAAACAAGCCGCGTCCCCGTCCACAGCAACTGAACATAAGGGCTCCGAGCGGCTGACGGCGATGGACAGCCCGATCGGCGGCCAGCAACAAATTCAGGTCCTCGCTGGCCGATTTGGCGTCCCGCAGTTGGAATTGCACGGTTTGCCCTTCTTGCACGACATCGCCCACTGCCACCGATCCGGTTGTTTGATCGGCCCCGACGAGATTCCTGACAAGAAAATCGCCCCGCTCGAA
Organism: Nitrospira sp. SG-bin2; assembly: GCA_002083405.1. Lineage (GTDB taxonomy): Bacteria > Nitrospirota > Nitrospiria > Nitrospirales > Nitrospiraceae > Nitrospira_D. Next base: position 7,676 of record LVWT01000061.1, read on the forward strand.
CCGGTCCCGATGTTCATCGATGACGATGCCGAGATGTAAGGCCCGATGGGCGTGGCGCCGGTCTTCCTCCGGCAATGACTCAAAGACCGCCTGTAACCGCTCCAATGCCGGGACACCGCCGAGCTCATAGATAAGATTGTGCTCGGCCTTTGTGACGACGAACCGCTCACCGATGAGCCGGCAGCCTTGTGAGATGACCGGGCGGACATCCACTGCTCCTGACAGCCGGACTCCTACCAATCCACCCGTCAGCACTTCGTCCTGGAAGATCAACCGGTTCTCCCCCTCACCCTGCCCTCCTCCGGCTAATCCACCGATGGCCTTGGCCCCCGGATACCGTTCATCGATGAGTCCAAGCACTTCTCGCATAGGGGTGCTGAACGGATCGGCCAATAGGAGAAACGAGGACTGTATGGCGCTTGGTTCCGGCCAACCGGATAGCCGAAACTGGTCTTGCACGGGCGAGAACGACGATTGAATCGGCTCCAGCGCCACATCAGGCATTGATGCCGCCCAGAGCGTGACCGCCGGGGCTGTTTCCAGTTCCTCTGCGCCGGCAATCACCCCCTCCCCGCTGCACCCGACCATCATGCGCGGGTGAAGGGACTGCCGGATCATGGCCGCTAAGAGATCGGATTTTGGGGCATGATGGGCTGAAAAAAACAGACAGACGAGATCGATCGAGGCGGTATCGAGCTTGGCTCGGATTTCATCGGCCAGGTCGCGCGCTGCCGCCTCCGTATCCGATCGTTTGGACAACGCCGCCGCAAAGCGCAACACGGTGGTCTGCGGAAGTGATGGGGGCAAGGGGCTAGGCATGCGCGCGGGTGGAGAATGACGGAAACGTCAGACGCCTGGATCCATGCGTTGAGGCCGGGTCTGTGCCAATTGTTTGTAATACCGCCACAGATAGGAATGATAGTCGTCGACCTGCGCAAGCAGGTAGTGGAGTTCCGTCGGATCCTCGGTTTCGAGGGCACGGACCATGCGGGTCTTCAAAAACTCGCCGAAGGCTTCGGTCTTTTCAACCGCCGTCAGCAGCCGCAAGCCTCCGCCGATTTGATACTCGTTCATCTGGTCGTTCTCCAATCTGAGGCGACTGGAGAATACCGAGCGGGAGGGAGAAATTGCAAGCCTTCTCCACGGAGCGACATCTGACCCGGCATTGAGAATCAAAGGATCAGTTCCGGAATGGGTCGACCATCAACACTTTGACACGATCGAAATCGATGGCCTCGACGCGGTAGCCGTCGCGGCCTGTGACCGTTGTCGCCATGGTGAGGGCGTTGAGGATCGCCTCTTCAGTGGCTTCCACCGTGGCGGTAATCAGCGGGTTCAGATGGGTGTCGGCGAGATGGGTCAACGTATAGGCCGGGTCTTTGGGATAGTGCGGAATGACATTCGCGGTTGAGAAGGCAAGCATGAAGTCCCCGCTGCCATGGCGCGCGGTGGACCCGGTGCGGGCGAGGCCGAGCGCGGCGCGCTTGGCTAATCTGGTGAGCTGCCGGCTATCGAGCGGGGCATCGGTGGCGATGATCACAATGATGGACCCTTCGCTCTGCCCCGGCCCGAGGGCTTCGGACATCTGCTGAGGCGGGTCATAGAGTTTTCCCACCGGCACACCGGCAATGACCAGTTCAGGCCTCCGGCCATGATTCGCATTGACGAGCGCTCCGATGGTGTAGCCACCTTCTTTCCCGGACAGTTTTCTCGACGAAGTGCCGATGCCACCCTTAAATCCGTAGGAGATCATGCCGGTGCCTGCCCCGACCGTGCCTTCTTTCACCGGACCGCCGATCGCACTGTCGAGTGCCGCCATCACATCCTGCTCGGACACATGGCGGCCTTGGATGTCATTCAACCGCCCGTCATCGCATTCAGCAACAACCGGCGTCAGGGTGTCGTCGGAGATGCCGATCCCGGGATATCGCTTGATCATCCAGCTCATGACGCCGTTGGCGACACGGGGGACATTGAGCGTATTCGTGAGCGCGATGGGATATTCGAGGAAGCCTGATTCGGCCACCCATGAGAGGCCTGTCATTTCGCCGGTCCCATTCAGCACGAACGATCCGGCGGCTACCTTCTTGTGCCAGACGTCGTCGCGCGGAATCACGACGGTGACGCCTGTGCGCACAGGCCCCTGGCCTGGCTTGAGCGGCCCCTCCCCCTGGATGAGAGTCGTGTGACCGACCTTCACGCCGGCTACGTCAGTAATGGCGTTGAGGGGGCCGGGCTGATACGAGCCGATGGCGATGCCCAAATCTCGAATCCGCTGGCGGCCATGATTCGATTCGGCAGCAGCGACGGAAACACAGCCGGAGATCAGAGGAGCAAGGCACGACAGCATGAGCAGCCGAACGGCCCCCTTCGCCGTGAGCGGCGCCGGAAGCCCTAGGCTATACCTCATGCGTACTGCCGTGATGCGGGATTCGCACATCGATCTTTGGATGTTCCGCTTGGATGGCGGCGCCCAGCGACAGGGCCTGCCTCTCTTCGCCGTGCACGATGAAGACTTTGCCCGGCAGCGGGGTAATCGCCCTGACATAGGCAAGCAGGTCGTTTCGGTCGGCATGGGCCGAGAGACCATTGAACCGCACAACTTGAGCGCGGCGCGGCGTCGGCACGCCGAAGATCGGTACCACGTCCCAGCCCTCAACCAACTTCCGCCCTAATGTATGTTCGGCCTGGAACCCAACAAAGACAATGATGTTGGCCTCGTCTTGAATCGCATGCTTGAGATGGTGAATGACACGTCCTCCCTCGCACATCCCCGACGAGGAAATGATGACACAGGGTCCCCGCATGGCATTGAGCCGCTTGCTGTCCTCCGCCGACGACACAAAGTGGATGTAGCGCGAGGCAAAGACATCGCCATCCGAAGAAAAGGTCTTCAACGTCTCCTCGTCATAACATTCCGGGTGGCGCCGGAACACACCCGTGGCTTTGTCGGCCAGCGGGGAATCGATATAGATGGGAATGGGATCGACCCGGCCCTCGCCCACCAGTTCCTTGATCCGCATGACCAGTTCCTGCGTGCGCCCCACCGCAAAGGCCGGCACGATGATCTTGCTCTTGTGTTGCCGCGCATGGGCGATCAGGTCCTGGGCTTTCTTCTTCATTTCCTCGCCGGCCTGTTCGTGCAGCCGGTCGCCGTACGTAGACTCCAGAATCAGGATGTCGCAGGCGGGCGGCGGCTCGGGATCGCGCAGGATCGGCATGTGGGACCGTCCCAGATCTCCACTGAATAGGACCGTGGTGCTCGTGCCCCGCGCCGTGTATTTGACGCGCACAGCGGCCGATCCCAGGATATGGCCGGCATCGTGAAACGAGGCGGTGACCCGTGGTGCGATCTTCAGCTGGTCACCGTATCGCGCGCCTTCAAACTTCCTGACAATCTTTCTGACATCATCGCCGTCGTATAACGGTTGGATGCAGGTTTTCCCTCGTCGCTTCTCATGTTTATTGACATACCGGCAGTCGTTTTGCTGCACGCGCGCGGAATCCTCGAGCATGATGCCGGCGAGATCAGCCGATGCCCGGGTGAGGTACACTTTCCCGGAGAAGCCCTGCCGGGGCAGCACCGGCAACGCACCTGAATGGTCAATATGGGCGTGCGAGAGCAGGACAGCCCCGAGTGATTTCGGGTCGAAGCCCAGTTCCCGGTTTTTCCGCACCGCCTCCTCTCGGCGCCCCTGGAACATTCCACAATCGAGCAGCATGCGGAATCCCGGCACCTCGACCATATGACGGCTTCCGGTGACCGAACGAGCGGCGCCATGAAATGAGAGTTTCATGTGTTGGGTGCTCCATTGTGGCGCGCGATCAGGTCCCAGGCTTGCTGGGCCGTCTCAGCGTAGTGAAAGAGTTGCAGGTCCTGCTGTATGATCAAGCCGCAGTCGACGAGCAGTTGCCAGTTGATGAGGCGTTCCCAAAAGTCCCGCCCCACCAGAACGACCACGACGCTTTCAGTCTTCCCGGTCTGGAGCAACGTCAACGTTTCGAACAATTCATCCAGGGTGCCAAAGCCTCCGGGAAACGCGACGAGCGCCTTGGCCCGAATGAGGAAGTGCATTTTCCTGATCGCAAAATAGCGAAACTCAAAATTCAGCGATGGTGAGATGTAGGGATTCGGACGTTGCTCGTGAGGCAGCGTGATGTTGAGGCCGATCGATTTTGCGTTGACATCCGCCGCCCCACGGTTGGCGGCTTCCATAATGCCAGGCCCGCCGCCGGTGACGACGACGTAGTCGCAACGCCCATCGATCTGGCATGTGGATGACACGATTCGACCGAATTCTCTGGCGACGTCATAATACTTGGCGAGCTCGAGCTTGCGTTTGGCGATGGCAACTGTTTGCCGGCATGTCGGGTCATTTGGCATGCGGGCTGCCTCCGCTTCGGCTTGGTGAAGCGCCTGTTCCGCCGCGGCGGGCTCATGCAGTCTGGCACTGCCGAACACTACGATGGTCGATTGTATGTTTTCCTCGCGCTGAATCAGCTCGGGTTTCAGCAGTTCGAGCCCGATTCGAATCGGGCGAAGTTCGTCCCGTTCTAGAAACTCCTGGTCCTTATGGGCCAGGATAGAGGAAGAGGGGGCAGTGTCGGGACGGAGCGGTGACGTATGATCAGATGAGTCCAGTCCCATGGGCCGGCATTATAGCGGGATTGTACGACGAGGGGAAGGCGAGTGATTCGTGCGGAACCCTGGCGGTCAGAACGGCCAGAACTCGAACAAGGCATGTTCGTCCGTCAAACCAAACGCGTAGGAACGTACGATGAGTCGGTCATCGCAGATGATGAGCAGACGCTGAATATTAATTCCTGTCCCCGAGAGGGTCATTGTGGGCGCCACGGGGGATACGATTCGAAACAAGTACCCTAAATTGAGAGACGAAGAACGTGTCGTGCTCCATTTGAATTCCGCAAGGAACTGATCGGACACAGCCGTGATCTCTTCCGGAGCACCGATACGATCAACGACGTGATGCAAGGTGGTTTCGCCGGCCCGGATAAAGGACAGGTCTTCCGGCATGATCGGTGTGTTGAAGTCGACTCTTCGAACCGCGCAGCCCCACAAACCCATACAGAGCATAACGACCAGGAGAAGGCGGGCGTACCGTGCAGGCATGATTGCGCTATTTCCCCCAGGGTCGCAGCGTAAAATCGACCTCGGGTGTTCGTTTTCCGTAGATCACATCCTGTACGATGCCCTGCCGGTCAAAGAACACATAGAGGTTATCACTTCTCAAATTTACGCTCAGGATGTTGAACACAAGCAGGATAAGCCCGGGGGATTTCCCATCGTAGTAGTAGTATTGGAAAATTTCTTTGTCGTTGCCGACAATAATTCGATCGGGGGCTCCAAAAAGGGTCACCACTAATTCTTTTTTGCTGATTCCTTTTTCGATTTGGCTGAGGTGTTCCTCCTGTATGGGGTTTCCAACCCGTCCTCGGCTGAGGACACAGCCGTTGATGAGAAGGCATACTCCGAGAAGAAGGAGCACGGATGTTCTGAAGCGCATGAGTCCTCCTAGCGATCTGCTTTATGAGCCCGGCCAATTTTCTTTGATAACACAAAATCCTGCTCGTAGACCACATACCCTGCAGGAATCAATCCGACACGTTGATAGACGGTCTGGGCCTCGTGATTATTCTGTTCCGCATACAGCCTGATGCCGCAGACTTGAGGATCAGTGGTTGCCTTTGCGACGATCGCTGCATGCATAGCCCGGTAGACTCCTTGCCGTCGACAGGTTGGGTCTACATAGACACTCTGTACCCACCAGAAGACTCCGTTGCGCCAATCGCTCCATTCAAACGTCACCATGAGCTGACCTGCAAGTCGAGGGCGGTCTCGGTCACGAACCTCGGCGACGAGGAAAAATCCCCGCTCTGGCGCATCTAATACCGCAAGAGTCCCATTGCGAAGCCTGTCCCGATCGAGGCACCGCCCTTCTGTTTCCCGGGCCATGGCCGCGCTGAATCCGATCAAGGTCTCTACATCTGCATAAGCTGCCTGTCTGACAACGATGTGTGCTGGAAGGGTCATGGTATTACGGGTTTGATTTGGGTGCACTGAGCCAACCTGTCCGTGGTTTGTAGAACCCGGCGGAGAATTCCATCTTCATCGCGTCTTCCGGAAGCAGGTTGAGAGGCTGAAGCGCTCGTTCTGGAACGAACGCCAGGAATCCCGTGAAGGGATGGATGGCCGTGGGCACAAAGACCATAAAAAGGTTATCAGGCGGTGCGACCTGAATCGCGGCCGGGGCAGATCCCATCACGAATCCCATCGCCCAAAGTCCGTCCCGGGGAAAGGGGAAGGCAACCACCGTGCTGGTGCCAAAGCGGGAGCGGAAATTCAAGATGTCGGTCATCCCTTTTAAGGTGAGATAGACGCTTTGTACGAGAGGTATCTGCTCAAGCCGCCGTTCCAGCCGCCTCATCAAATGCTCACCGATGATATGGTCGGCAATAAAGCCGACGATGACGAGGAGCAGCACCAACAGGAGGAGTCCAAGTCCCGGCAGAGGGTCGGTCATATAGCTCCCGACCACCTGATCCAATGCGCTGAAGAGTGTTGAGAGAATCAAGAACGTGGCCCATGTGGGGACTAAGACGGCGAGACCTGCAAAGAAACATCTCGAGAGCGCTTTGATCATATCAGAAGCTGGCGATGGGTTGGATTCCCCTCCCAGTGTATCAGAACATCTGTGGGTTGGGGAGAGAGAACTGCGGTCGGCTTGCGCTCGATTCTTCTTTCCTTTATCCTACGCACCGTCACATTGAGAAAGTTGCGCACCGTTCACCCACGTGATGATGGAGGGCCGCCCTTGTGAGCATCAGTAAGGATTTGCTTGCCATTCTTTGCTGTCCGGAAACGAAACAACCGGTCGTGACAGCCGATCCCGCTTTGGTCAAGAAGCTCAATGAAGCGGTCGCGCGCGGGGCGTTGCTGAATAAAGGCCAAAAGCCCGTTGTGGAACAGTTGGAAGACGGTCTTGTTCGAGCTGACTTGAAAATCCTCTACCCAATCCGGGAAAACATTCCTGTGATGCTCATCGAAGAAGGTATTCCACTCGATCAAATCACGGCGTAGCTTCGTTTATTCTTCTTTTTCCCGCTGACAGTGTTGGTTCTATATCGCCGCCGGCTTCTTGCCTGCTGTGGGCTTGCCAAAGAACGCGTGCGGACTATGGTGTGACGATCTGCCCTTTTCCCTGTGGACTGTCGGTCTTGGAGCCGGTTGAGGTTCCACAATGAAGACAGAGATATTCGTAGAGATTACCGGATGGCAGGACGAGTAATAATCGTTCCCTCGTTGGCGTGGCAACTCGACAGCGAGGGCAATAGAGGAGGGATGCATTGAGGGACTGAAACTGATCTCTTGAGTCCGGCGGCGCTTGTCGTGGACGATCCATTGCCCCGCGTTGTTTGCTTGTCAACCAAGGGGCCATCGGCCTGCGAGGTGTTGAGGACATGCGGATTGGTATGGGTGGTCTATAGAGTGGTCCAGTACGGATATCTTCGTGGTAGTAGTTCTTCTGTATAGACGTCCGGTTAGGCTGGTGTTTTTGCTGATTCGATCTCTGTGGCCGTAATGAGGCTGGAGAGATAGTCTGCAACGAAATTCAAGGCCTCTTCCCGCCCATCGGCCCGGCGTCCTTTTTCTCTGCGTTGAACTGAAAGTTCATGTTCCAAATCAGATTTCACTTCGCCCAGGATCCGCTGGAGTGAAGATGGGGTGAGATTGGCGTCCATGTCTTCAAGTTCCTGGCATCGGTCCAGCACCCAATTCAGTCCCTCAATTCGTCCCGCATAATGTTCCTGCTCCGCCGTATCGATACGCGCCATTGCGGTCGCAAACGTTTGGGCTTCGTAAATAAGGTTATAGAAACTGGTGACCGCACGCTGCAAAGATGGATTCATGATACTCCTTGTGTCGTTTTGTAAGTGCGCTTTTCAATTATACATGAGATTGACAGGACAACAAGGAGTATTTTGCAGCGCTATGTAAACAGGAGGGAATCGAACTCGTTCATGAAACCGTAGTAGAGCGGGGCAAAGTCCTTCAGACACTCCGGACTGGTTTCCTTCAAGCGCTGGAAAAAAAACACCTGCGCCCGCGGGTCGAGTTGTTCCAGAAGCTTGCTGAGCTCAGCCATGGAATAGCTCCCGGACGGTACACTTAAAATATAGTGAACGAGACGCTCAACGAATTGCTGAGCGACATATTCGCTAGTCAGATAACCATCAGGTAGGTTTCCAGATGCCAAGAACTCGGCAAATGGGACGGCTTGCGCTGCAAAGGGAGTCGCTGGCTGCTGTGGGGAGTCCACGGGGAGGTCGCTCCATTTCTTGACGATAGGGAGTGTACCGTCTGAAATCTACTGGACCTCCCGATAACCGTCAAGTGCGCAGAAGCAGCAGTCCGTCCTGAGCCGAAAGACTGCTAGAACGTGAAAAGGCGGGGTCCCTTTGGGGAATCCCGCCTTTCCATACTCGACCTACGCGATCGGGTGTAGGGGTATGAGCGAATAGCTTCTGTTGGCTTTCCGCCCCCTGCACTACGCTCTTACAGCCAGGTCACGCGCTCCGCCGGCCTGATATAGATCGGCTCTTCGACCTGGATACGCGCCACTTCCTTGCCGGATTTGTTAAACCCGAGGACGGTATCGTTGTACATCTCAAAGCGCTTCCCGTGGATCTGCGTCTCGAACACCTTGGGACCAGGGATGACATCGTACCGGAACACGATCTGCTGGCTCGCTCTCCACAGCTGAAGTACCGCCAGCAATTCGCGGCTCGGCACCAGATATTTCTCGATCGCATTGTCCACGCCCGGACCGAACATCTGCCTGGCATACCCGCGCGGGCTGTGCCGCGGCGGAATGTAAAATCCATTGGGCTCAGTGCCCCACTGCGGATACAGCGGCAGCGCCACTTGCTCGACTCGGATCGCGTAGTAGAGCGGGTGCCACCGATCTTCAGCCCACAGGCCGTCTTCACCGATACGCACCAGACTCTGCATCCGGATCTTCCCGACGCAGGCCGCCATACAACGGGTTTCCATCGGTTCGCCGCCCGTCAATGGATCCTTGCCTTCGATACGGGGATAACAGGCAATGCACTTCTCGGAGACACGCGTCGTGCCCCGGTACATCGGCTTTTTGAAGGGGCACTGTTCAACACATTTCTTGTAGCCGCGGCAGCGATTCTGGTCGATCAAGACGATGCCGTCTTCCGGCCGTTTATAGATCGCCTTTCTCGGACAGGCCGCGAGGCAACCCGGATAGGTGCAGTGATTGCAGATACGCTGGAGATAGAAGAAGAAGGTCTCATGTTCCGGCAAGCTGCTGCCCGTCATCTTCCACGGTTCATCCCGCGAAAATCCGGTCTTGTCGATACCCTCGACCAGTGCGCGCATCGATGTGGCCGTATCTTCGTAAATGTTCACGAAACGCCACTCCTGGTCGGTCGGGATATATCCAATGGCCGCCTGGCCGACCTTGGCGCCCGCGTCGAAAATGGTCATTCCTTCGAACACGCCATAGGGAGCATGGTGCTTGCGTCCGACACGGACGTTCCATACCTGGCCACCTGGATTGACCTGTTCGATGAGCTGGGTGATTTTCACATCATAAAACTGCGGGTAGCCGCCGTAGGGCTTGGTCTCGACGTTGTTCCACCACATGTACTCCTGGCCCTTGGAGAAGAGCCATGTCGACTTGTCTGCCATGGAACAGGTCTGGCAGGCTAAACACCGATTGATGTTGAACACAAAGGCGAACTGCCACTTCGGATGGCGTTCCTCGTAGGGATACAGCATCTTCCGTCCCAGCTGCCAGTTATACACTTCAGGCATAGTTTCCTCCGTATTTCGTCATTCGTCGTTGGTCATTCGCAGCATCCCTCACGCAGCTCGTTTCTCCCGTGAGGGACTAGGGCTCACGAATAACGTCTTACACTTTGATCTTGATATGTTCGCCTTTCAGCCACTTGATCATGAACTCATTCTCTTGTCCCGGTGTGAACCCTGTGCGAACCGGTTCCCACGGACCGCGCGCTCCGATACCGCCGTCTTCCGCCTTGGTGATACGGATGAGACATTCCTTCGGCACCGTGTTGATCGCGTGGTGATCGACCTGGTAGCCCCATTTAAACTTCCAGGCAATGGCGTGCTTGCCGGGGAGCGAGTCAAGTTGGTGCATCGGCATCAACCAGTTTCTCGTGAATGACTGCTGCGCTCCATAGCGGAAGTTCGATTGATATCCGGTATCGATCGCGATGGCGCGTCCGTCCGGCCGGGTTTCATGCCCCTTGACCGACTTTGGCGTCGCAACATACGGAGCATGTTTCGACATCGTGACGTGATACGGATACGCAGGATTGTACTTGGCACGAATCATCAACCGGGCGACCTTGTAGTACGGATCGGACGGCTTCCAGCCACGGTAGGGCCGATCAACCGGGTTACCGTCCACATAGACGTAGTCGCCGTCGTTGATGCCTCGATCTTTGGCTGCTTGCGGGTTGATGTGCAATTGGTGCTCACCGACACCCGGGGTCCGTTTATCCATGCGGTAGGGATCCCCGAAATTCGACTCGTAAATTTGCACCCAGTCGTTCACCGACCATTGGCTGTGTACGCGATGACGGGTCTTCGGCGTGACACAGTAGAATTGATAACCCTTTTCCCACAACGGGTTGCTGTGGCGCTTGATTTCGTGCCACGACAACTTGATGTTCCGGATGGTCTTGTCGTCATGGTGTTGCGCCGTGATCGGAATACCGTAGTCATCAGGACGAACATAGGGGTTCGTCGTGAAGATGGCGTTGGGCAGGTACGGAGTCGCCTCCGGTCCTTCACGGTGCGAGATGAAGTTTTCACCGTATTCGATTGCTTCCGGCTCGATACGATAATTCTCATACCGGCCGCTGCGCGTCCACATGGGCTTGGACTCGTTGGTCTCTTCCCAGAATGGATGCCGGGGATAGGTGCGAACCATGACCATCCAGCCCTTTTCGGACTTCAACATCACGTCGGCTGAATAGCCGTAGAAGGTGCTGGAGGCATCAAGCATGCGCTGCGCATAGACGTCGACGCGGTTGGCATAGACCATCGCGAAGTAGTCCTTCATGCGCTTGTCGCCCGTCATGTCCGACAGCTTCGCCGCCACGCCCGCGAACGTGTCCAGATCGTTTCGCGTGTCGTACAGCGGACGAATACCGCCCTTCCAAATCTGAACCCATGGATTGGACACCGTCACCGTCATTTCGGGATAGGTGAACTCCATCCAGGAGTTGCAGGCAAACGCGATATCGTTATGGTTGACGTCAGACGTCATTTCGATATCCTGCGTGATCAAGCACTCGATGTTCGGATCCACGTTGCGCACCATGTCGTAATGGTGCTTGGCATTATTGAGGACGTTCACATTGACCACCCAGCGGAACTTGCTGGGCGTCGGCATGTGGGTTTTTCCGGTGAACACCTTTCGTCCATACTTGGGAGTATTGACGATCAGAGCCGTATCACCGTGGTTCCAGTATCCGACTTCTTCTCCATAGTAGTACTGCTTGGTCTTGATTTCTTTGCCATGCGCATTCGGGTCGAGCGTGATATTGAACGGATCTTCACCCGTATGCACGGACAGGCCGGCGCCGGACCAGGGCGTTGCCGTCCATGTGCCGGCTTTGTAGTTACCAGCCCAGGTATGCTGACCGGTGCCGAACTTGCCGACGTTACCGGTGATGATCAGGACCATGGCAGCGCCTCGGGCGTTGATGGTCTGATGGAAATAATGGCAGGTGCCTTCTCCGTTGTGGATCGCGGCGGGCTTGATGGTGCCCGAATCGCGCGCCCATCGCACGATAAGATCTTTGGGTGTGCGGCAGATCTGGTGCACCGTATCCAGATCGTAATCCTGGAAATGCACCATATACATCTGCCAGATCGGCATCGCATCGATTTCACGGCCGTTGAGCAGCTTCACCCGATAGCTGCCGGTGAGCGCCGCATCGATACCGCTGTTCGTATAGTGCCATCCCACCTGTTCACGGTGCAGAGGCACCGCCTGTTTCTTATTGAGATCCCAGACCATCATGCCGCCGAGCCGCTCGATCTGCTCGGGCTTCAACGTCTGAATGCGCCCCGAGTAGCTCTTTGAGAAGTCCGGGAACTTATAGTCGGCGATGACATCGCGCGGATCAAGATACTGCAACGTATCCGTGCGGACCAGGATGGGCGCATCGGTAAATTGCTTCATGAAATCCGAGTCGTGCATGTTTTCGTCGACAATGATCTTCATCGCCCCGAGGAAGAGTGAGCCGTCGGACTCCGGACGCAACGGCATCCAGTAGTCGGCACGATAGGCCGTCGGATTGTATTCCGGCGTGATGACGACCACGCGGGCGCCGCGCTCGATACACTCCAACTTCCAGTGGGCTTCCGGCATCTTGTTTTCGACGAAGTTCTTACCCCAGCTGGTGTTCAGCTTGGAGAACCGCATGTCGGACAGGTCGATGTCGGATCCCTGCACACCGGACCAGAACGGGTGGGCCGGGTTCTGGTCGCCGTGCCAGGTGTAGTTCGACCAATAACGGCCGCCCTGCGCTTGATCCGGGCTCACCTTGCGAATCCAGGTATCCAGGAGGGCATTGATACCGCCGTTCATGCGGGTGTTGCCCATCTTGCCGATGATGCCAAGGACCGGCATGCCGGAGCGATGCTTGAAGCATCTGGTACCGGCACCCTTCATCATCTCGATCATCTCAGGCGCATACCCCTGCTCACGGAGACGCCGCGCTCCGGCTTCACCGCTGTACCGGGTTCCGATGATGATCATGGCCTTTGCCGCATAGGTGAAGGCGGTGTCCCAGGACACGCGCAACATATCGTCCAGGAAGCGGCTGTCAAACTTATATTTCCGCTTGGTCTCCGGCGTCAGCTCCGGTGAGCCATCGTCCATCCACTGCTTCCAGCCCTTCCGCATCAACGGGCCCTTCAAGCGATAGGGGCCATAGACGCGGCGATGGAAGGTAAAGCCCTTCAAGCACATGCGCGGATTGTGCGCAAACGTGCCGCGGTTACCATACAGATCTTCATACGTCTGGTGGTCATAGTTCTGCTCGACCCGCATGACGACGCCGTTACGCACAAACGCGCGAACGCGGCAGGCGTGGGTGTCGTTCGGAGAGCAGACCCATGTAAAGGACGAATCGTACCGGTACTGGTCGTGATAGACACGCTCCCATGACCGATCCGGGTACTCACCTAACGGGTTCCCGACTTCGATGACCGGCTGAAGGGCGGTCAGCGCCAGGACATTGTCGGCGATCGCCACAGCGGCCACCGTTCCCGCCGAGACTTTCAAAAACTGCCTACGTGACAAAAACATTGTGCTTACCTCCTAGAAGTTGAGGACGTCACTACTTCAAATCTCAAGCATCAATCCCGTTTTTATAGAGCACGACCCAAAAATCCAATGGTTTGCATCGCAATTGTCAGGCCACTCTTGGCACCAAGTTGAATTGGGGCAGAGACTCTGACGAAAGAATTGAAATACCTCGATATTTATCGAAAAAAATACAAAGCCTACGAGTGCGTTTTCAAATCACGTTTCTACCCACTGAGTACTTCTCGTATCGATATCATCCAGTGAGCGTGGGGAATATAGCGCTGCGACCGTAACTATTCAACAACTTAATTGATATCGATTGGACAATTCCATCGCGTTACCAGAACGTAGCATGTTTGTACTTGTTACCTCTGCAGGATGGTGATAGTCTTCGATCCTGATGACTTGACAGAGGGGTGAAGGGTCAGTAGAATTCGCTGCCTTTTCTCCCCGTTGCATTCATTTCAGTGAGCGGGAATAGCTCAGTGGTAGAGCATCGCCTTGCCAAGGCGAGGGTCGAGGGTTCAAATCCCTTTTCCCGCTCCAATTTTTCAGCCTGTTACAGGCGTCATCTCGCCAGTCTTTTCTCTTCAGAGACGATCGAGTACTGACCAGGCCTTTAGTGCCGTTCCCCTTTATTGCTTTTCGCAGGCAACTTTCCACAAGGAATGAGTGACGGTGCCTAGGGGAACTGGTTCCCACTTTCCTTTGATTGAGTAGCTGGAGCGGACCTTGCCGCTTCCCATACTGCCGGAGAAACTCGTTGACGCACGAGCCCGATGGCGGTCTTCCGTACAGTCATATTCATCTTGCGACCGAGAGGACAAATACGACTTCTTAAGTACAGTTTGTGCCGTTTTGAAATTGTGCAAATGCCACATCTTCACCGTATCACCTTTGCGCTGAATGGTAGCTGGATCGGCATAGACCGTTGCCTCGTCGGTTGTGCCGACCTCCACCCACTCTGCAGAGGCTGGACTGGTACTCAGCACCAGGAGTGCGATGAACAGCGAACCGCAGGCCACCGGCCAGCGACGACAGAAACGAATTGAGAAGGACATAGGGGACCTCGCAAGGAGGCGTATTGTAGGAAAGGAGTGAGCAATCCGCAAGGCGCGGTCGTCCGGCGCGTGGACGGCTCAGTCCTTCAACGAGAACGGCGTGAAGTCCGTATGCCGGTCGTACCAGTCCTCGTGCTCCTTGCGCTTCAGCCAGCCGACGATCGCGTAGGTCACCGGCGTGAAGAGGATTTCGACGGACACCTTGAACGCCCAGTTGAAGGCAATAACTTTGATCATCGTCCCTGGCTGCCAGGTTCCGAGGAAGCCAATCGGATAGAAGAGGGCGCTGTCGACGAGCTGACCTGCCGCGGTCGAACCGATCGTGCGGGTCCAGAGATGACGCCCCCCGGTCCAGACCTTCATCTTCGCCATGACATAGCTGTTCATGAAGTCGCCGCACCAGAAGGCAACCATCGACGCAACCACGACCCGCCACGTGCTCTCGAAGACGACCTCCAGGACAGGCTGGATCACGGCATTGAAGGGCTCCTCCGGATCCGCCGGCATGTGGATCACGAAGAGCCCCATGACGGTCGCGAAGATCATCGCGGTGAAGCCAGCCCAGATGACCTTGCGCGTGCGCGCGTAGCCATAGACCTCAGTCAGCACGTCGCCGAAGATGTAGGAGATCGGGAAGAAGAGGTTCCCGGCGCCGAAGGTCAGGCCGAAGAGGATGCACGTCTTGCCCGGCCCGATCAGGTTCGAGCAGAGCAGGACCGTCACGAAGGCCGCCATGACGAGGTCATAGTAACGGTAGTGGCGCAGGTTCGAGACGGGTGTCTGCTCGGGCGGTTCGGCGATGGCGGTCATCTGCGGGCCAGATTCCTCTCGGTCTGTGGTGCGATGTACCCCGTGCCGGCGTCGCCCGTGACAAATGGATCAGCCACTCAGGAAGGAAGAGGCAATGGAACAGGCCGGGTGGCCCGGCCACGAACGTACCAAAGACCTCGTGACGGATCAATCCCCGGGCCCTGCCGGAAATCCGGGCTCCCTCACGCAGTAAAGCATCGGCAAACTCGTGGAGGTGGAACGTGACAGGTGAGCGTGGCATGGCAGAGAGGTGCCCGTTATGACTGTGGCACCACGATGAATCCCTCTGCAACGTCGCCGTACGTCTTGAATGTGCCCGTGACAAGGTGATGGGCCGCAAGGGCGCAGAGCGCAGCATCAATCCAATCAATGTTCATAAGCGCGTCCGTTGACACCCCTGCCTCGCGAAGCAACCGGGAACGGTCTGCGCGCTTCTGCTTGGCAGAGAGAATCTTTCCGGCTCGTGCACAAGCGATGGCTTGAGGAAACGTCTCGAAACACACCTGACCGGATACAGATCGTTGTCCATTATAGAGAGGGTAGTCAGGGGCAAGAGCGCGGTAGAGATCCGCCCCCTGGACCATCCATTGATAGAACGGATTCGTCCTGCCCTTCGCGTGGGACGGCGTCGCAAAGGTATGGAGGCCTTCGGCGGCAAGCGCTCGCTCACAGGGCCTGGCCCGGCCGGTGAGACTCCATCGGCAGGGAGCATCAATACCAACGACAGAAGCCTTGAGCCTCCGGCACCACGCGGCGACTTCACTTGGAATGAGCGTAGAGAATTGCTCTCGGTATTGCCCGTCCTGAAGTGCGACGGCATGAAAGCCTTTCTTAGAACCGCCGACATCCACCCCGACGACGATGGAACCAAGCTTGTGGCGAGTCATACCGATTTAAGAGGAAGAACAGACACCCGGTCCCGCCTGTTTATTTTGCCATATTCCTAGGCTTTGGAACGATCTGGTGTGAGTTATCACTCATCCCCTACGATCCCCGGGGAAGGCCTCTGGCCGCTGCCATGCACAGAAGATACCTTTATCTCTCTTTGGTTTAGTCATGGGAGTCTTCAAACCGGTCATTTCAAGGATCCCTTGGCTTTTCCAATCATGGATCCATTCATGCAAGTCGGTTTCCCAAACCATCGGAAAGGTCAGGGCAAGAGACCACACGTCGTCGTACGACACTCTTCCCTTTTCCTGAAAAAGGCGAGAGACAGCCTCTCTCGCTTGATCGATATAACGTGTCCGTAGCGAATTAAAGTAGGTGGGATCATGGGCGGCTTCACCCAGGCTCAATTCTATCTGTCCGGTCTTTTCCTCTCTTTTCCGTTTACGCGCTTCTCCTCTAGCTTGCTGCATAACAGGCATCGCTTTCTTCTCTGCTTCCTTGAATACCTCCACTCCCTTGGCATTCCGTGTCGCGTAGATGAGGTGGAAATGGGTCCGATCCTTCTCCGGGTGGAGAACAATGGCGGAGCTTATATGCGTGAACGAACCAACATGCTTGACGTTCCGGCTGTATTCTTGAACGGTGGCGTCTTCTCGATCTCGCTTCGTCAATCCTATCAATCTGGCTTTGAAGAGAGGTGGCTCCGCTTGTTTGGACAGATTCTGC
>LVWT01000062.1 GCA_002083405.1 Nitrospira sp. SG-bin2
AGGGTGGTGTCAACGAAACCGGCAGCAGCTCACAATCAGCCAGGAAAAGCCAGGTCCATCTTGGACTCCTACCTGCATGGATCATCTCCAGAGCTTTTTCGACTGCGAGGCAAAGAGCGAGAAATAGCACGCTTTGCGGGGGAGTATATGAGCATTCTCTCCAGGGCTGCAATGGGCGAAGAATTGCTTGACGAGTTGCGGGAATTGCGGGCTAGAACCTCAGGCTTAGAAATATCCGACTGGGAATGGGACTTCACTTATCTTGAAAATTACATAAATACACAGGTGCGTCTCAACGAGGACTTTAAATCCTTAGCTATTAACATCTATAACTCTGTTGCTGTTAAGGGAAAGTCATCCCGCAACCCTAATAAAGAACGGCCCTGCATGACTGGATCAAAAAGATAACTCATTGTAATGACTTACATTCACAAAGTGGAAATTTATATTTGGCAATGATAAGTTCTCAGGTCATAAGTCTACAAAGCATGAGCCAGAACAGGAGGGCCTCATGACACAACTATTCACACACCTCTTATTCATTGTTATGACCTCGCCTGCCATACAGGAGGTTCTCCTAATGTCTTGGAGACCTGGGCGGTAGAGGTGGTTCCGCGAGAACAAAGGGGTCGGGAGTCTTTTCTTGACACAACGGCCACGTCTCCGCTACAAGATCCCCCATGCCACGCCGTCCACGCCTCGCCGCTGGGGACCTCGCCTATCACGTTCTGAATCGTCGTGTCGGACGACTCCCGCTCTTCGAGAAACCCGCTGATTACACCGCCTTTGAAAAGATTCTCGCCGGGGCCCACGCGCAAACCAAGATCCGCATTGCCGCCTATTGCCTCATGCCGAATCATTGGCATCTCCTCCTCTGGCCCCGGCAGGACGGGGAACTTTCGGAAATCCTCCGCTGGATCACCGTGACACATACCCAACGCTGGCATGCCCATCACCACACCGCCGGAACAGGCCCGGTCTATCAAGGCCGCTTCAAATCCTTTCCGGTCCAGACCGATGAGCATTTCCTCACCGTCGCGCGCTACGTCGAACGCAATGCGCTCCGAGCGAAACTGGTCACACAGGCGGAAGGCTGGCAGTGGTCGAGCCTCTGGCGGCGGGATCAGGGAGATGCCAAGCTGACGGCGTGGCTCAGTGACTGGCCTGTGGAGCGACCGCGAGACTGGATAGCGCGGGTGAATCGCCCGCAGACTGCCTCGGAGTTGGAGTCGCTCCGAGTGAGTGTGCAACGAGGCCGCCCCTTCGGTGACGAGAGCTGGGTCCGGCGAATGGCGAAACGGTTCGGGATGGAATCGACGCTACGGCCCAGGGGACGGCCGAAGCAATCGTGAAAACACTCCCGCTCCTTTTTCTTCCCTTCAACGGGGACGAACGCGCCCCCCTCCAGCCTGTTAGATCTCGAAGGCGGTGCGAGGGACCCCGCTTTGCCGAATGATTGATTGCAGCGTTCCGACTCGAATCTCAGCGTGATCGGGAATTGGAACTGTGATCGTACCGAGATCGGTACGCCGTTGCATCACGATATGGCTTCCGCGTTGACGGACGATCGGAAAGCGTGTTGTTCTAGGATACGGCAGACGTCTCGTCCGGAAAGGACGCGGAGTTTACCCATGGGCCGCTTCGAAGCAGGTGACAAAAACCTGTGTGTGGTGCCGGCGCTCGACTTCGGCAGGATCGGCGCATTCGAGAAACAGTTCGACCGCTTCTTTGAGATTGGCCGTGGCCGATTCGACCGTCTCTCCCTGACTGGCTACATCCAGTTCCGGGCAAAGCGCAACATAGCCCGAGCCTTCCTTTTCGACGATCGCAGTATAGCTTCTTGTTGCCATCGCCCGTTACCTCACTTCGGTCGAATCCTGATCCCTTACAGACCTCATTATAGTTACTCCATCGCCGATTGCCTAGCGGAGACTGAAACATGGCGATACACGATGTTTCATACACTTGGGGTCTCAACGCCCCCCAGTCATCTAGAGCCTCGTGGCCAGGTCGGCCTCGATCATCTCCGGCTTATCACCCGGTGCATAGCGTTTCAGGACCGTGCCGTCGGCACCGACGAGGAATTTGGTGAAGTTCCATTTGATCGCCTCGGTCCCGAGAATCCCGGGCTTCTCCGATTTCAGATATTGGTAGAGCGGGTGTGCGTTCGCGCCGTTGACGTCGATCTTAGCGAACATCGGAAAGGTGACACTGAATTTGCTGGTGCAGAACTGTTCAATCTCTGCTTCGCCGCCCGGCTCCTGCTGTCCGAACTGGTTACAGGGGAACCCGAGCACCACCAACCCCCGATCTTTGAATTTTCCGTAGAGCGCCTGGAGTCCTTCATACTGCGGCGTAAATCCGCACTGGCTGGCGACATTCACGATGAGCAGCGTCTTACCGCGGTAGACATCCATCTTCTGCGGCGTGCCGTCGATCGTGACGAGGTCGGTGTCGTAGAAGCTCATAGATCCCAACTCACTGCGTCTTCATGGTCATGATCGTACAAGCTTGTCATCCATCTGCGCAGACAACAGCTCATTCGTAGGGACATTGGCATGCACGGCCCGAAACATGCCGAAGCGACAGAGCCCTGCCCCGAATGCCAGACGCATTAACAGAATTGTGGGCACTTCTCGTAATGATTTAACGAACCCGCTCACGCCGAACCGGACAAGCCCTGCCGGACGGGCAATTCCCTGCCAGATCGAATCGAGCCATGAGGGTAAAGTTTCGGCAGTCCAATCTGCTGTGGTGACTTCACCCGCCACCAGTCCCGTTGCCTCCAGTAATTCTGAAAACTCTTCAATGCTGGAAAAGGCCGGATGAGCCCACTGATCCAGCAGTTGCCGCATCACCGGCTTTTCCCACCAATTGAGTGGAACTCGGCGATCGTCCCGCTGATTCCAATCGGCCACAAGCAGAATTCCACCCGGTTTCAGCACGCGCATGAGCTCTCGGGCAAATAGCGCCTTATCCGGCATGTGCGGTCCTGCCTCGACCGACCAGACCACGTCAAAACTGGCATCGGGGAACGACAGGGCCAGCGCATCATCGACCTGAAAGCGGGCATTCACCTCCGGGGATGTCAGTTCTTGAGCCCGTCTGACTTGCTGAGGGCTGAGGGTGACGCCGGTGACAGCAAAACCATACTCCCGCGCCAGCATGCGACTGCTGCCGCCAATGCCGCAGCCCACATCTAACACCGTCGTGCCGGAAGGAAGCTTGTCTAACCCGCCCCAACGCACCATTTCATGCACAAAGTCGGACTTGGCTTTGAGAAAATCCTTGTTGCCGGGTGGAGAGCCATAGTGTCCCAGATGGATATGTTCGCCCCAGTAGAACTCGAGAATGCCGTCATTCGTCCAGTCATCATAGGAATTGGCGACAGAATCGGCAGACTGGTATTTGCGAGGGACTCGCACGTACAGCACGACTCCGATCAGCAGTAAGAGCAGGAGAAGGACGATCGCCGCTAGGAACATGTTCATCATATCGAATGTCTGATTCCCGTGATGTCGTTAACAGTGAAAAGAACCGTGACCGGGCACTCTAGGAAACACAAGCACGCGCTTCCTACGCACTCACCGCATCGGCAACAAACATCTTCACTTTGATCTTCTTCGCCCGTTCTTCAACCTGCGCGGCATCATACTGAAACTGCAACCGCATCCAGCCCTCCGGCGTGCCGCCAAACGCTTTCGCCAGGCGGATCGCCATGTCCCAAGACAGGTCTGCGCTCTCATTCACCAGATGACTCAGCGCCGACCGCGATACCCCAAGGATTTTCGCCCCTTCCGTCACACTCAACCCATGTGGCTCAAGACAATCGACCCACACCGAAAACCCGGGATGCGGTGGATTCTTCATTTTCAACGCTTTCATCGCATGTTCCTTTTTCAATGGTAGTCCTCTAAATTCACGTCCAGCGCATAACCATCTTCATACCGAAACGTAATGCGCCAGTTGGCTCTCACCGTGACGCCCCACTCCCCTTTTCGACTTCCTTTCAATGGGTGCAGCCTGTAGGAATGGACGTTTAAATCCTCGATCGCTTCCGCTTGATGCAGCCGCGCGAGAATGGCCCTGATCCGATCCACCATGTCCGGCGGGAGCTTCCGAGGATCATCTTCTTCGAACAACCTTTTCAACCCTCGACGCTTAAAACTCGCGATCATGCATTGACTGTAGCGTGTAGCGCTTCACCCGTCAACAGGAATCTTCATGCACTGAAAGCCACGCCTTCGTAACACGATCCCCCATGCCTCGCCGTCCACGCCGCGCCGGCGGCGATCTCGCCCGCCACGTCCTGAATCGACGTCTTGCACACAGGCTCCCGCCCCTGCATTCCGCTCGAATGGCTGTTGCCGATTGACATCGCGACGACGGATAATGTGCCGCTGAAGGAACAGAATACACTGGTCCGGTGATGGGCACGCGGAGCGTCGATCAATCATGAATCTGAAGGCAGAGGATCAGCGGACTGCGCCTCGAGTTGCGGTGCAATTTCACGCCCTGGTGTCGGGCTCCGTACAGTCTGAAGGGACGGGCACCATTCTCGATCTGTCACGGGGCGGGTGCCGGCTGGAAAGCCAGGTCCTCATGTTGCCCGGCCTCTCGTTAGAACTGCGCATCGCCGTGCCCGGTTTGGAATGGGCGCTGATGATCGATGGGGCGGATGTGCAGTGGACGGACGAGGACCGCGCCGGGCTGGCGTTTGTTCGAATAAGAGAGACGGAACGGCAGCGACTCGACAACATCATGACGGCCCGGCTCGCGAGGACGTCTGAGGACGGCGACGACAAACAGGGCAACTTGGTGCCGGTTGAGTTCCAAGGACTGGAACCGGTGCTGTCGAAAAATCCAGAAGTGGCCGTCAGCAAGGGGCTGGCCTGGTTCGCTCAAGACCGGGCGGAATTCCCCTTTCGAGGAGGGAGCCTGCTCAACAGAGCGTTTCCCGCCTGTACGCCCGAACTCGCAGCCGCGCTCGGCACATTGGTCCAATCCGGCGGCGACACGGAGGTGGAATTCTCGCTGGCGCTGCTCCAGAACTATCGTGGTTCGACATCCGCCGACGGCGTCCTGAAAGAGATTGTGTCGCGCTTTCCGCAGGACGATCGCAAAATGGACGGAGTCCGGATCAGCATCAACAGCCCCGGCGCGGTCTCCGGTGAATTCGGGTTGGCGGAAGCCTGGCGAGTCAAGAAGGAGTCGCTGACGCGCTGGCTGACGGACACACGACCGGCGGTCAACGCCTTCGCCCAGCAGCACATGGCGGAACTCGACCGGATGATCGTGGCTGAGCGGCGCCGTGTGGAGGCCGAACGGGAACTGCGAGAGCGGAGCCGACATGAGGACGAGTCAGATGGGTACAGGGCGAAACCCTTCTAACAGGATGTTGAAAAAGTCCGCCAGCTTTGTTCTCGCATCGCTCAGAGGCTCAACGTACGGCGCGGAGTACGATTCGCCCCTTCGCTCGCTGCGGCCTCGCTGGACGGCCTTTTTGACCATCCTGCGGGACAGCCAGATGATCGTTGCAGCCACTCGACTCCCATGCAGCGCACTATGTCCCAAATAGTTTGCCACCAGCCTTCTGATAGCAGAAACATCCTGTGCGCTACGCTCAATTCCTATTCATTCACACTGTCTGCCGCAGCATCTTGCTGGCGGGGGAAGGCTCCGGCCTTGTAATCACACATCCCACTTCGCTATCCTGCCGCGCCATACGAGCTGACAGTTCTATAGCCTTTCCTGTTTCCATGATTCGGCAATAGTTTCTACTCTAATTGGAGGCGCCCCCATGATACCGACCTTGTCTCTACGCATCGGCTGCATCATCGGCCTATTGACACTATCCGGATGCGGATTAAACATGTTTACAGGCGCAAAAGCGCCGGTGATTGCCGACGATGTAGAAAATCGAATGGGAACGTTGTCGTTCGCCACCGATCGGAGGGTTGTGCTCGTACCGCTCCAAAAGAATTCGGCGAGTGACGCCGGCCGGTTTTGCGCTGACCCGCCACTCGATGCCGACCAGAATATCACCAGCGCATTAGCAGCCATGCGGGACCTGTCTACTGACAAGGTCGATGCAAGCGTGAAGATAGCCTTGGCTCGCTCCTTCGCCCAGATCCTACCGGCATTTGTCAGACGTACGCAGGGGCTTCAACTATATCGAGAGGCCATGTACAACCTCTGTCAGAACTACCTCAACCATGCCATCAAAGAGGACACGCTCCAGACCCAATCGATGAAGATTCTAGACGTGTCGGTGAAATTGATCGAACAGGAGCTCACACTTGCGCATGAGGCCATGAGCGAGCTCTCGCTGCCTGCTCCCGGGATGGCTCGCCCATAGTCCGGATCATCAATGCAGGCGAGGCGTACGCTTCGATACGTTGAGTCTGTGAGCAACAGGACCTGCCTGCGCGAAACGCTTCGGCGAAGGCAGGGAACACAGCCTGGTTGACCTTGTCGGCACCCTGCCACACACGCGGCATGTATAATGTGCTCATGCAGGCGATCGCGTTCAGCATCATCGTAGCCCTCGCAGTCATAAGGCCAGGCCTCCTGACCGCTTCTGAAGACCGGCCATCTTCGCAGCCGGGCGCGCGAGAACGCTTGAATCAGGTGTTGCATCCTGAAGGCGGCATTCACGTGTACAAGAACCATCGAGGAGCCGTCGAAAGCACGATCACGCTGCCCAACGGCGAGCGAATCATCACCGTCCAACCACCCCACGGATCAGGGCTCAATCTTGGCCCTCCCCTTCAATTGAACAGTCAGCCGCTCCAACTGCCTCCTCCACCTCCCATTCCAGCTCAACCACCGGCTCCGGAGTTTCCGCAGAAGGCGCGCTAACCTTCGCTTCGCAATCAGTCATTTCCCCCACCACGCCTCGCTCAAGCTTGCGCTCAAACCGACCGACATAATTGGAGAGGACCACCGCCGACAGCGCGCAGGAACACACCACCACACAGGGGGCCATGGTGACCAACGCACAACTCGACCAGACCTGTATCAACACAATCCGCACCCTTTCGATGGACGCCGTGCAGCAGGCCAATTCCGGTCATCCGGGAACCCCGATGGCCATGGCCCCGGTCGCCTACTGTCTGTGGCAGCGAATCCTTCGATTCGATCCAAACGATCCCATTTGGCCGAACCGGGACCGGTTTGTGCTGTCAATGGGACACGCCTCGATGCTCCTTTACTCACTCTTGCATTTGACCGGGGTGAAAGCGGTCAATCCTCAATACGAACGGCTGGGCGAACTCTCCGTGCAGCTGGATGACCTCAAACGCTTCCGCCAGCTCAACAGCAAATGTGCCGGACACCCGGAATACCGCTGGACCTCCGGCGTGGAAACCACGACCGGTCCGCTCGGTCAAGGGGTGGCTACCAGCGTCGGGATGGCGATCGCCGCCCAGTGGCAAGCCCGGTACTTCAATCGCCCGGGTTTCGACCTGTTTGACTACGACGTCTACGCACTCTGCGGCGATGGCTGCATGATGGAAGGCGTCACAGCCGAAGCGGCGTCCCTGGCGGCACACTTGAAACTGTCCAACCTCTGCTGGATCTACGACAACAATAAGATCACGATCGAAGGGCACACAGAGTGGGCCTTCAGCGAAGACGTGGCCACCCGGTTCATCGGATACGGATGGAACGTGACCCGAGTCGGCGACGCCAACGATCTCGACCAGCTCGAACGGGCCTTGACCACGTTTAAAAAGGAATCGGATCGCCCGACGCTGATTATCGTCGACAGCCATATCGCCTATGGCTCCCCCAACAAACAAGACACCCACGCGGCGCACGGCGAACCGCTGGGCGAAGAGGAAATTCGGCTGACCAAACGGAACTACGGCTGGCCGGAACAGGAAAAGTTTCTGGTTCCAGACGGCGTCCGCCAGCACTTCCAGCAGGGCATGGGTCAGCGGGGACAAGCGGCGCGCGCAGCCTGGATGGCCAAATTTGAGGACTACCAACGCCAGTTTCCCCAGCTCGCCGGCCATCTCTCTCAAATGCAACAGCGCCGACTGCCTGAGGGGTGGGACAAGGCTCTCCCCGTATTCCCTCCCGATGCCAAGGGAGTGGCAGGCCGCGATGCCTCGAGCAAAATCCTCAACGCCCTGGCGCAAGAGATCCCGTGGCTGCTCGGAGGGTCTGCGGATCTGGCCCCATCGACGAAGACCCGCTTGACCTTCGAAGGAGCCGGCGATTTCACTGCAACGGATCGCGGCGGGCGCAACCTGCATTTCGGCGTCCGTGAACATGCGATGGGCTCTGTGTTGAACGGACTCTCGCTCTCCAAAGTGCGTCCCTATGGCTCCGGGTTCCTGATTTTCAGCGATTACAGCCGAGGCGCAATCCGCTTGAGCGCGCTGATGGAAATTCCTGTCATCCACATTTTCACGCATGATTCGATCGGAGTCGGCGAGGACGGGCCTACACATCAACCGATCGAGCAATTGGCCTCGCTACGGGCTGTTCCAAACCTCATCGTCCTTCGCCCTGCCGATGCGAACGAGGTGGCGGAAGCCTGGCGCGTCATTATGCAGATGCAGCACGAGCCGGTCGCGTTGATCCTGACCCGCCAGGCCCTCCCGACCATCGACCGGGTCACGTATGCCGCCGCATCCGGAGTGGCAAAAGGCGCCTACGTGTTGGCCGACGCGCCTGGAGGGAAACCGGACGTGCTGCTCCTCGCCAGCGGGAGTGAAGTCTCACTCTGCCTTGAGGCAGCGGAGCAGTTGAAGACACAAGGGATCAAGGCGCGCGTGGTGAGCATGCCCTCCTGGGAGCTCTTCGAACATCAACCGCAGCAGTATCGCGACAGCGTGATTCCTCCGAGCATCACGGCACGGGTCTGCGTCGAACAGGCCTCCACGTTTGGATGGGCAAGATATGCGGGGTTGACCGGCGAGATCATCGGCATGCAATCGTTTGGAGCCTCAGCCCCCCTCAAGGAACTCCAAAAGAAATTCGGGTTCACGACGGACAACGTTGTCGCGGCAGCAAACAGACAGCACCGCAAACCCGCAAAAGCCGCCTGAGGTTTTTGCAGCGTGGATTCGTCTGCCAATCTTTTCGTGCAGCGCAACAGCATCGCAGGTCGCCCGCATGATGCCGCTCGCCTCGGAAGGGTGCCACAACTGGCTCCCCCTCCTCTGCGAGGAGTGGACGCCGCACCTGGCGATTTCTAACCGGCGTTGATGGCATAGCCAAGCCCTGATTCAGTCTGTACACGCCTGGCCCTACTCTTCCCGCGATCGCGTACAAAATGTATGTTTGCAAGGTCTGCCTGCTTCGTCCCCCCATTCTTGTTCTTTTCTCGCAATTGGGCGACAATTTCCACCATTCGTGGCATACCACTCTTGTTCGCCTTGCGATGCGACGAGACCAGGTGCCGACAGGCACCGCAATCGCCACTAGAGTGTGCGCGCCCACATTGGACCAACCATGCGAGAGGAATGCCGGTGAGTAAAGAGTCTAGACGAGCCCAACGCTTTGCGGTTCAACTTCCGGTTACGATCGGTGACACGGAGCCATCGGAGCAGGGGACAATCCTCAACATTTCGATGAAGGGCTGCGCCATGACGGCTGAGCGCATCCCGAAACTACACACGCATGTATCGATCCACATAGAACTTCCAGACGGCACGGAACCGGTTGACATCGAATCGGCCGGAGTTCTGTGGGTGACTGACTATCGATGCGGGCTGGAATTCATCCGGGTATCCGACGAATCGCTGGCACGGCTGCGCGTATTCGTCGCGTTACTGGAAAACACCCCATAATAGGGCGCTTCCTGTGAGCGCCGGACGGTTCGAGTTTACTTCATCGCCACGGTACGGATCTGGCGATATGTTGTGACGCCACGCAAGACTTTTTGTATGCCGTCTTGCACCAGCGTCACCATTCCCTCTCGCATCGCGACCTTCAGAATCTCTGCCGACCTGGCCTTCGATTGGATCAGTCCCTTCACTTCTTCCGAGCTGACCAGGAGCTCGTGCAGCGGGATACGCCCCTTGAAGCCGGTTCTATTGCACACTTCGCAGCCTCGTCCCCGATACAATACCAAGCTGTCCGTATACTCGACTCCGAGCCTTTCCCAATAGCCTGCTCCATAGCCCTGAACGAGCTCATCGTATTCCTGCCGTGTCGGATGGTACCCCTCTTTGCACTCTTCACAAATGCGTTTGCACAGACGTTTGGCCACGATGCCCTGCATGGCATCGGCAAAATTGAAGGAGTCGCATCCCATGTCAAGCAGTCTCGTGACTGTTTCGACCGCACTGTTCGTATGCAGCGTGCTCAGGACGAGATGTCCCGTCAACGAAGCCTCAATCGCGATATCGGCTGTCTCTTTGTCGCGCATCTCGCCGATCATGATGACGTCCGGGTCCGCCCGCAGAAACGCCCTCAATGCAGCGGCAAAGGTGAATCCGATCTTGGGATGCACTTGGACCTGCCGCAGTCCTTCCTGAGTGATCTCGATCGGATCCTCCGCCGTCCATATTTTTCGCTCGTCGGTATTGATATGCCTCAGCACGGCATGCAGCGTCGTCGTTTTCCCGGACCCGGTCGGCCCCACGCACAACACGATGCCATGCGGTTTGACCGCGAGGGACTTG
Source organism: Nitrospira sp. SG-bin2 (assembly GCA_002083405.1). GTDB lineage: Bacteria > Nitrospirota > Nitrospiria > Nitrospirales > Nitrospiraceae > Nitrospira_D. The sequence continues at coordinate 10,641 of LVWT01000062.1, forward strand.
ATGGCCTGCAGGATGTCCGGCGCAAAATCCATTACTTCCAACGGCATCGTTTCCTTCGCCGTCAGCAACCGCATCACGACGTCCTCGTTGCCGCCGGCCGTCGGGAGTGTGGCGATCCGCAGTTCTATCTGGCGGTCCTTGGCCAGTTTGTACCGGATCTTCCCGTCTTGCGGCTTCCGTCGTTCCGCGATATCCAGGTTTGCCATGATCTTGATACGGGAAATGATCGCCCGTCGATACACCGCGGGAATCCGCATGTACGTGAAACATGTGCCGTCGACACGGAGACGCACCGCGGTTTCCTTCTTGTCCGAGTAAGGCTCAATATGCACATCCGACGCATTCAGCCGGTAGGCATCCGCAATAACCTGATTGGCCAGCCGTACGATCGCAGAATCGTTTTCGTCAACGTCTCCTTTGTCAACCTCACTGGTCCTCTCTGATCCCGCCTCATTGACCAGCTCTCCAAGAATATCCGTGATCGACGCCCCATCCGCCTGCCCGGTCACGACGAGAATATACTGTTCAATATCACGGCGGAGACCGACCGAAAACCGGATCGTGACGCCGGGAAAGGCCCGACGGATATCAAGCCCCTTGTCCAGGTCATGCGGGTCATTAATGACCACGTCCAGTACGGTTCCTTGGCGCTTCAGCGGAATCCAGGCGCTGTTCCTGAGGTAATCAAAGCTGAGATTTTTCAAGAGGTCCGGATCGATGACGGTCCGCTCATCGAAGGGCACATACGGACACTGATAGAACTCACTCAGTGCTGCACCGAGATCGCTCTTTGGCACGTGATATTTATCGAGGAGAACGGTTTCCAGATCTACTTCGCGGGATAAGGCTTCTTTGACGGCGGCATCCAAGTCATCCGGACTGATCAGGCCACGGTAGGCCAGGCAGTCTAACAGACTGCGCTCCATCGCTCTGCGGAACTGTTTCGCCATGCTGGATTTCGTCAATACGGCGGCTGACGTGTCTGTCTAATGCCAGGCCTTATGCTGCGTTCGGCTATCTTACCCCATGCTGTACAACTGGCAATAAGAAGTTGAAATTATTCACGATTGAAGGATGAAGAGGATGAGTGGAGATCGGGGAGATCCGGACAAGTCATGCAATCCAACATTGCCCAAACAGGCGGTAAAATAGCCTGTCGCGCTCAGTCCTTGCTGCAAGCCAGGGTCCACAGATCTTTGGCGATGGTCCCGGATTCCAGTTGGCCAACAGGCGCCCATTCCTGATTGGGCGGACTGCTCTTCAAGACCATCTCGCCGCTCTCCATCGCGCCGGCATAATGCACAATCGTCAGCAGTCTCGTGCGTGATTTCCCACAGTCATACTCCCGTTGCATCTTGGCGGACCGAAACGAGACGCCGCCCTCTTTGGTCTGCATGGTCTTAAAGTCGTAGAGGACCCAGAGACTTCGTTGGTCTTCGTTGCGGTCGATAGTCGAGGGATCGATGTAAATCGTCAGACCCAGCTTCTCATCCCCCCCAAGCGATACCCAACCGGCATACGCCGGGCCAACACCAATGCACAGCAGCAGCAGAATCATCACCCAACGCGTCATGCGATTCTCTCCCTTGTCGTATTGTCTCAACGAAACCCCGAGCGGCTATACTACACTTCATATAATCCGCTGACTATTTATTGGAGTAGCGTCATTGATTCTGGAGACAAACACCGTCGACTTTCCTCCCAGACACTATCACTGGCCGCAAAATAAGAAGCCTGCTGGCTTTCACCAGCAGGCTTCTTGTTGTAACCCGGCAGAGGTCCATACCACCCTTCGTGTGAACCGCCGGCTCTTCATCCCTTTATCGTGATTTGTTGCCGGCGGATGAAACCCTTCGACTTTCTTCATCAAAAGTTGGTTTCGCTGACGGGGCACAAAAAAGCAGAGCCTGTTGGTCTTTCAACCAACAGGCTCTTTTTGTAACCCGGCAGCGTCCTACTTTCCCACTGCCTCACGGCAGCAGTATCATCGGCCTTGGAGGGCTTAACTTCCGTGTTCGGTATGGGAACGGGTGGGGCCCCTCCGGTATGGCCACCGGGAACACTGAATAAGTCTTGAATCCTTCATGCTGAGTCCCAAGTGAGTTCGAGCCATATGCTCTGCACTCAGAACTTTTTTCAGCACTCGCAACGCGTTCTGCGCGTTGCGATGAAGACCATGTCTATCAGGAGCAAAGGATGTTAAACCGCACGACCGATTAGTACTGGTTAGCTACAGCGCTCACACGCCTTCCACACCCAGCCTATCAAACTCGTGGTCTACGAGTGGTCTTTAGGTAGCATATTGCTACGGGAGAGCTTATCTTGAGGCACGCTTCTCGCTTAGATGCTTTCAGCGATTATCGCTACCGGACATAGCTACCCGGCGCTGCCGCTGGCGCGACAACCGGCACACTAG
>LVWT01000063.1 GCA_002083405.1 Nitrospira sp. SG-bin2
GCTCGAACGGAACCTCGGCCAAAGTCTGTTGCAGCATGGGGAGTGCCTCCAATTCAGTGCTGCGATTCTCATAGCACATCAGGAGAGGGGAATAAATCAGACCTTCCCTAACTTGCTGGCAGGAAGACCTGGCTGTGGTGAAAACAAGAACAAAAACAGCAGCACAACTCCAACCACTCTGAATGAGCTAATACTTAATGAAGGTGTTTGTTTCATTTTGGCACTTACTCTCCAGAAAGTTTGCAAGTTCATTCACATCGTTATTGTGCACTCGTATGCACCCCAAGGTTGGTTTCAAGTCCGGTGTATCGGGGAATCTTGCATGAACGCCAATGCCAGTTCTCCCAGGAACAGGATCAATCGGAATAAACGCATCGCCGAGTGCTTGCTGCCTGTTTCGGTTACGGTCAAACGGTTTGAGGCCATCAGATGTCGGGGTACTATTAAACCCCTGACGTCGTGTTTGTCCTATAGGGTAAGTTCCGTTCGGTATAGGCCCATTGGATATGGGCCAAGGATAAGTACTGTTCGACGCAACAAACGGACCGATACTTTGATTACCATCGTTCGTGGCCGCTATCATAATGCCATTCTGCGAGCCGAATCCGATCACGCAAAGCCCAAGCGGATCTACATTATTGGGAACATTGTTAAGGACATAGAAATAGAAATTCCAGCCTCCTGCAAGGCCAATAGGATCTTCTCGAATAAATCGTGACAGGGTCGGGTTAAAGTACCGCGCTCGATAGTAGTACAGCCCTGACGTCGTGCTGCCATCATTCTCCCGCCCGGTAAACTGGAATGAATTCGACGAGTTTCCTGTGACCGTCGTCTTTCCAAACGGCTCGTAGGTGTAGATGGTCCCTATACTGCCCTGCGCATTGCTTAATGCGAGACTACTGCCCAAAGCATCCGTGTGGTAGTGCTCACTCCCTGTACTGGTCTGACGAATGAAGGGCTCATCGATGTTCAGACTGCGCAGGTAATTTGCCCCCACTGCCCCACTTCCGATCTCCGCCGCAATATCATTTCCGTCGTACAAGAACTGTGACGTGACGCTGCCCATGACTTTGGTCGTCCGTCGTCCAAGTGCATCGTAATTGAACGCAGCGATCGTCCCTCCACTGATGCCCATCAACCGATTGCGCGCATCCCACTGATAGGTGTTCACGCCATCATTGGTGAGATTGCCGTTGGCATCGTAGGTGAGCGTCGCACCGGCAAATGCGGTCTGTTCATTCGCAGCATCATACGCGGCACTGGCGACCGCAGTGGCCAGCAAGGACGCGGTGGCGTTGCTTCTCGTCAGGCCCACACGATTGCCGGCGGCATCATACTGATAGGTCAAGGCTTCGATGATGCCACTCGGGCCGTTATGGGTGATGCCGGTCAATCGTGAGGCGAGATCGTAGGCATAGCTCGTGGTCGTGTTATTGGAATAACTGAGACTCGTGCGCCGGTTGGCATTGTCGTAGCCCAGCGCGGCGAAGAGGGCACCTTGTTCCACACGTGTGAGTCGTGAGGCCGCGTCGTCTTGATAGAGCGTGGGCTGCTGACCATTGGCCGTCATTTGAGTGCGGCGATCAAGGGCATCGTATTGGTACGCCACCGTGCCCTGTGGTGTGGTTTCCTGAATGATGCGATCCAGAAGGTCGTAGGTGAAATCGATTGCACCGGCACCGGGTGCGGTGTCGCTGGCCTTGATGAGACGCCCCACGGAGTCATAACTAAATCCAACCGTCGCATCAGGATAAGTCGCCTGTGTGCGGCGGTTGAGCGAATCATATTTGAACGTCGTGACTTTGTTCTTTCGGTCCGTGAATTGTGCCAGATTCCCTGCAGGGTCGTACTGATACAACTCCTGCCTCGTGAGCGCATCCTTCCTCGTCGCCAGCCGATCCATGGTGTCGTACGTGTAGGTCGTCGTCTGGTTCTTGGTATCGGTCAGCGTCAGCAGATTACCGTTGGGGTCATAGGTGAAGCCAGTCACGCCATTGATCGCGTCGGTGATCTGGGAAACCTGGTTCACTGGGTCGTAGTCAAACTGGGTCGTTTTCCCGCGGGGATCGATCACGCTGGTGACGTTGCCACTAGCATCGTAGGTGTACTTGGTGACGCGGTTCAGCGGATCGCGCACTTCCATGACCTGAGTTGGAGAAAATGGCTGGGGGACTAGGAATCGAACCTAGGTAGCCGGCTCCAAAGGCCGGCGTCCTACCGCTAGACGATCCCCCAGCGCGGTACGAAAACGAATGGTAGATCTGGGACAGGCTGGAAAATATTTTTGGCTCGTGAACTAGGCATCGAACCTAGTTGATCAGCTCCAGAAACTGGCATCCCAAAATGACTCGCCCAGTGCGTCCTGAAACATTTCACAACGCTTGAACCGGGAGAGAGATTTTTGGCTGGGGGACTAGGAATCGAACCTAGGTAGTCAGATCCAGAGACTGACGTCCTACCTCTAGACGATCCCCCAACCGGCGTTCAACGTAATATACGATGCCGTCGTGCGTCAAGACGGACTAGTATTTGCGCGCTCGATCCCCTTACGGAGACGGAGAAGCGTCCGTTCCCGCCCCAGCACTTCCATGACCTCAAAGAGGCCCGGGCTGGCAGTCCGTCCTGTTAATGCTACTCGGACCGGCTGAGCCAACTGGCCCATTTTGATACCCTCTTCCTCGACCAATTTCTTAAAAGCCGTTTCCCATTCAGATTTTGAGAAGACCGGGAAGGCCTCGAACCGCTGGACCAGCTTGGACAAAACCGGCGCGGCGGCCGGAGTGAGAAATTTCTTGGCTGCCTCTTCTTCAAAGGGCGCCACCGGTCCAAAGTACGGTTTGACCCACTCGACCATTTCAACGAGTGTCTTTGCGCGTTCCTTGACCAATACCACCAGTTGGGCGAGCCACTCGGCGGTCACCGTTCGAACGTCGTCTCCCAAACCGGCCTGCTCCAACAGTGGAACGAGTGCCTGAGCCACAGAGGCGGGCGAACTGGTCTTGATGTACTCGGCATTCATCCACAGCAGCTTATCGGGATTGAAGACGGCCGCCGACGTCTGCACGTGCTTCCAGGAGAACTTCTCGATCAACTCCTCGCGAGTGAACAGTTCCTGATCACCATGCGACCAGCCAAGCCGGACAAGATAATTCACCATCGCCTCGGGCAGATAGCCCATGTCTCTGTAGGCCATGATCGACGTGGCGCCGTGGCGCTTGGACAATCGTGTTTTGTCTGCCCCCAGAATCATCGGCAGATGTCCGAAGTGCGGTACGGGAAACCCCAACGCCTCAAAAATAGGAACTTGGCGGGGCGTATTGGTCAAGTGATCGTCTCCGCGCACGACATGCGTAATGTTCATCAGCGCGTCATCGACCACGACGGAAAAATTGTACGTGGGGTACCCGTTCGACCGGAGAATGATGAGATCGTCCAAGACGGCATTGTCGAAGACAATCTTGCCCTTAATCAGATCCTCGACCACAGTCTGCCCTTCCTGCGGAGCCTTGAATCGCAATGCCGCTTCACTGGTCGGATTCGTGAGACGTAGACTGCGACAGCGACCGTCATATCGAGGGGAGAGCCCTTTGGCTTCAGCCTCTTTGCGCCGGGCTTCCAATTCTTCTGCCTTACAGACACACCAATAGGCGCGACCGGCTTCGAGCAGCCGCATCGCATGGCTGCGATAGAGATCCATCCGTTGGGTCTGCCGGTAGGGGCCTTCATCGACATCGAGTCCGACCCATTTCATGCCGTCAATGATGGCCTGGATGGATTCATCGGTCGATCGACTCTGGTCCGTGTCTTCGATACGGAGGATAAAGACGCCTTGCTGCTGTCTGGCATAAAGCCAGTTGAACAAGGCCGTACGAACTCCCCCGATGTGGAGAAATCCTGTCGGGCTTGGGGCAAACCGCACGCGAACTTGCGTCATAGGAGGAAACTCTCGCTGAAAGACGGTATCTATAGCATGCACGGAAAAGTGTTGTACAGAATCGATCCCCTCACGACTATTTTCTCTTTTATCTAGGGCGTCCTTCTGATATGAACGTCTCGGAAGGGAGGGGCATGGCGGAATTCACGCAGACAGCTCGGGTGCTCTCCGTAACCGATCTCACTCCCAACGTTCGTCAACTCATTCTTCTTCCCACGACACAGAAGCTCGCGTTCCAACCAGGACAATGGGTGTCGTTGAAGCTGCCAGTCGGCTCCACGCCGCCTCTCAACCGCGCCTATTCTATGGCGGTCCCGGCGTCGCCCTCCGGTGAACTCACCCTCGTGTTCGACCGGGTGCCGGATGGATTGGGATCCCGTTACCTGTCCCAGATCAGAGCCGGGGACGAATTATTGTTATCCGGCCCCTACGGCAACTTCGTGCTCCCGCAGCCGCTCGATCGGGAGCTGCTGTGCATCGCCCAATACACCGGTCTGGTTCCGATTCGATGCATGCTGAAGGCCATGTACGCCCACCGCGAAACCGTGCCGGTTCTCGTGATCGCCGTCGGACCGGCAGAAGATGAATTGCTCTACCACCAGGAGCTGCTTTCGCTAGCCCTCATGCGCCCATCGTTTCGCTATCTTCCGCTGGTTGCCTCCGGCGAAGAGTCCGCCGTCGCGTTGACCGTGAGCATGCTGCGCCAACTCGTGAGCGACCAATCCAAGGTTATTCCCATGCTTTGCGGAACCAAGGGATTCGTGAGGCCCCTACGAGGCTACTTCGTCGAAACGGGATATGACCGGAAGGACGTGAAGACGGAAACGTACGATTAGCAAACCGAGTATCGTCAACCGTTATGGGTTGGTCGAGACCAGGTCAAACAGTGGGGTTCAAAACGAATGATGATGGCACAGCACAGATCACGCGCGCCTCAATGTCCTTCTCGGATAAGGTTTTTATTAACGGCCGGGATCTCGACCACGATGTCTTTGGTACCGTTGGGCACACACTGACATCCCAACCGTGAATGCAGTGTGGTCATCGGCGCTTCATCGAGTTGATCATATTCGTCATCCGTGCCTTCATTACAGGTATCGAGACCCTGCTTGACCATGACATGGCAGGTTGAACAGGCGCACACTCCTCCGCATACGTGCTCCAAATCCACTCCATTCCCCATAGCAATATCGAGGAGACTCCCCGGAAGCCCCGTTGAACCATAGGGAATTCTGGCTGGATCTACAGCAACTTTCGTGACCGTCCCGTCCGGCTGAATATAGGTGACAGTATACGCGGTTTTGGGGAGGTCATAGTCGGCCTTTTCAATATAGGGATTTGTCCCACCCATCGACCTGTTCCTTTCTCGCTACCAGCCTAACTTTCGCCCGCATGATTCATACGGGCAATGGTGCTTGGATCATAATGTTGACAGCCTTGAATTCTGCGTGCTATCTTGAGTCCGACTTATTTGATCGGAGACCATTATAGTCTCCGATGGTATTGATCGGCAATAGTCATGTTGAAAATATCAAAAAAAGCTGATTACGCGCTCATGGCGCTCCAACACATTGCCTTGGTCCAATTCGGCGATGTGACCCCGGGCCGCGTCGTGAATACTAAGGAGATCGCCGAAGAATACAACATCCCATTGGAACTGTTGGCAAAGGTGCTCCAAGCTCTTTCCAAGAACGGCATGATCGAGAGCCATAACGGCCCCAAGGGGGGATACTTGCTCGCCCGAAACGCGAGTCATATCACAATCGCACAAATTCTCGAAAGCATCGAAGGTCCGTTGGGACTGACCGACTGTTCACATGAAAAGGATGGTGACTTCTGCATGCAACGGGAGCATTGCAACATCCGCACGCCGCTGTTGAAGGTGCAGGACAGCATCTATCAACTGCTCAATAGTATGACCCTGCAAGATATGATGGGCGGCACACCGCTCATTACGATTCAGTCGCCGTCAACACAAGGAGTCGACCGATGAAGCTTCCCATTTTCCTCGACAACCATTCGACCACCCCGATGGATCCACGGGTTCTGGACGCGATGCTTCCGTATTTTGTCGAAAAGTTCGGTAATGCCGCCAGCCGCAACCATGCTTTCGGCTGGGCCGCGGAAGAAGCGGTGGAGCTGGCCCGCAAGCAAATCGCCAAGCTGATCAACGCCGATTCGAAAGAAATCGTGTTTACCAGCGGCGCGACAGAATCGGACAACCTTGCGCTCAAAGGTGTCCTGGAGATGTACAAGGAGAAGGGCACCCACCTCATCACATCATCCACGGAGCACCGCGCCGTGCTCGACACGGCCAAGTCCCTCGAGGCCAAGGGCCTGGCGACGGTCACCTATCTGCCGGTCGATAAACACGGCATGGTCAACCCCGACGACGTGCGGAACGCGATCACGGACAAGACCGTCCTGATTTCCGTGATGCTGGCCAACAACGAAATCGGCACGATCAATCCGATCCGGGAAATCGGCAAAGTCGCGAAGGAGAAGGGCGTGCTGTTTCACTGCGACGCCACACAGGGTGTCGGGAAAATTCCCGTCGACGTGCAGGCCATGGGCATCGACCTCATGTCGTTCACCTCCCATAAGATGTATGGCCCCAAGGGAGTGGGCGCGCTCTATGTGCGGAAGAAGAGTCCCCGGGTCCGCCTCGTCGCCCAAATGGACGGCGGCGGGCATGAACGCGGCATGCGCTCCGGCACCCTGCCGGTGCCGCTGATCGTCGGGTTCGGCAAGGCTTGCGAATTGTGCGAACAGGAAATGGCGACGGAAACGGCGCGCCTGACCGCCATGCGCAATCGGCTCGAAACAGCCATTATGGGGGGATTGGAAGAAAGTTATTTGAACGGCCACCCCACCAACCGGCTGCCGGGCAATCTCAACATCTCCTTTGCCTATGTTGAAGGCGAATCGTTGCTGATGGGCATGAAAGACATCGCGCTCTCGTCCGGATCGGCCTGCACCTCGGCCACACTGGAACCGTCATATGTCTTGCGCGCACTCGGCGTTGGGGTTGAACTTGCTCACTCGTCGATCCGCTTTGGCTTGGGCCGGTTCAACACCGAAGAAGAGGTTGACTACACAATCAAAAAGGTTATGGAGATCGTGACCAAATTGCGGGAAATGTCTCCACTCTATGAGATGGCTAAAGAAGGCGTCGATTTGAAGTCAGTTCAATGGGCAGCCCACTGAACTGACACGACGCGATATACAAGGAGGACGTCATGGCATACAGCGATAAAGTCGTCGACCATTTTAATAACCCCCGGAACATGGGAAGTTTCAAAAAAGACGAAGACGGCGTCGGTACCGGCATGGTCGGCGCGCCGGAATGCGGCGATGTGATGAAGCTGCAGATCAAGGTGCAGGACGACATGATCGTAGACGCCAAGTTTAAGACCTTCGGCTGCGGGTCCGCCATTGCCAGTTCCAGCTTGGCCACCGAATGGCTCAAGGGCAAAACGATCGAAGAGGCCCAGAAGATCAAGAATACCGACATCGTGCAGGAGCTGAATCTCCCGCCGGTGAAGATCCATTGTTCTGTGCTGGCGGAAGACGCCATTAAGGCCGCGCTGGCGGACTATCAGAAAAAGGCCGACAAGACAGAAGCAGCCGGATAGCCCCATCGCAGAAGCAACGAGCAAAGGCAAAGGGAAGGAGTGCGCCCATGGATACACCGGAAACGACCACAACGCCCGAGCCGGTCGTCACCTTGAGCGAATCGGCACTGAAAGAGGTCAAGCGGCTCATTAACGTGCAAGGCATTGAGAGCGGCGGGCTTCGCCTCGGCGTCAAGGGCGGCGGCTGCTCAGGGCTCAGCTATACGATCAATTTTGACGAAAAGATCGGGCAGTACGACCAGGTCTTCGAGTTCGACGGAGTCAGGGTGATCATCGACGCCAAAAGTGCAATTTACTTGCAGGGGACGCAACTCGACTATCAAAAAGATCTCATGGGCGGCAATTTCAAGTTCGTGAATCCGAATGCCAATAAGACCTGCGGCTGCGGAGAGTCGTTCTCGGCGTAGACAACTTGTGCGCTGCACATTCTGGCCGCTCACACAGACTACGCCGTACCCTCAGCCTGTACCTTCACCTCTTAGAAGCCGGCGGTTCGTTTTCAGCAACCCGTGCAGGCAGGGCACGCAGCTGTCCCGTCAGGCCAACATAGGCGGAGTGACATATGGACCATCACCACACGCACAACACCGGTTCACGCGATCTTCGGATGGCCAGAAGCATGTGCTGGCACTGCCAATCCGAAATGTCCGGCGAGTATTTCTGCGAACGTTGCGTGAAGGTCCAACCCGTCTCGAAAGAGACGGATTATTTTACGTGCTTTGGCCTTCCTCGCCGGTTGACTATCGATTCGAAGAAGTTGGAAGCGAAATTCTACGAGATGAGCCGCGCATTTCATCCCGACTTTTATCAGAACAAAAGCGAGACCGAGCAGGCCATCAGTCTTGGGAACGCGGCCACCCTCAACACGGCCTATCGCACCCTTCGCGACCCGATTCAGCGCGCCGAGTATCTGCTCGACCTGGAGGCTGGATCGGTCAAGGACATTCGTACATCGCCGCCGAGCGATCTCTTCGAGGAAATTCTCGAGCTGCAAGAGACGGTTGAAGCGTATCGGGCAAGCGATCGTACCTCCGAAACAGGCCGGCAACTGCTCACGCAGCTTGTGGCAGAACGACAGGCTCTGGATCAGCGCAAACAGGATATGGAACATCACCTACAACAGATCTGTACCGAATGGGATGCGCTCCAAGACCGAGGCGAGGCCACCAGCCAGGCCCGTACGGAACGGGATCGCCTCCTGAAACAGATGCGGGAGATTCTCTCCAACCGGACCTACGTCAAGAATATCGTCAACGACCTCGCCGCAACGATCGGATAACGGACATGCCACGCATCGTCGGAATCGACCTCGGCACCACCAATTCGCTTGTCGCGTATATGAAGGACGGAAAACCCTGCGTCATTCCCGGACGCACAGGCCGCGCCATGGTCCCTTCCGTGGTGGCCCTGACGGACAACGGCCTGATCGTCGGAGACTCAGCGAAGGAACATCTCACCCGCAGCCCGGAACGCACCGTCTACTCTGTGAAACGATTCATGGGCAAAGGCCTTGCGGACGTCCAGAATGAACTGGCTTACTTCCCCTATTCTTTGACCGAACGGGGTGGCGTGATTCGGATCACGCTGGGGGAAAAATCCTATTCACCGCCGCAGATCTCGGCCATGATCCTGAAAGAACTCAAACAGCGGGCAGAAGCCCATCTTGGTGAAAGCATCACGAAAACCGTTATCACCGTCCCGGCCTATTTCAACGACAGTCAGCGCCAGGCGACCAAGGACGCCGGCCTCATTGCCGGTCTGGAGGTGTTGCGCATCATCAACGAACCGACTGCCGCATCACTTGCCTATGGCCTGCAGAACAAGACGCAGGGCACGATCGCTGTCTACGACTTCGGCGGCGGCACCTTCGATATTTCCATTCTAAAGCTGAAAAACGGGATCTTTGAAGTACTGTCTACGAATGGAGACACGCATCTCGGCGGGGATGATCTGGACCGCCGGATTGCCGACTTGTTTCTCGACGAGATCCGAACCGCGTGTCACATCGATCTCTCGACCTATCCTGATCACATGCAGGCAGTCCGCTTGGAAGCGGAGCGGGCCAAAATTCGCCTTTCAGACGAATTGAAAACGCAGATTGTGATCGAGCTCCCGGATGGGAAGGGCCGCTACACCAGAGAGCTGACGCGTGATCAGCTCGAGTCCATGGTGATGGACATCATCGAACGCACGCTCACTCCCTGCCGTCTGGCACTGAACGACGCGGAACTCACACCGGCTCAAATCGACGAAGTCGTACTTGTCGGGGGTTCGACCCGCATGCCGCTTGTCAGGCGGCGCGTACAGGAGCTGTTCGGCAAACAACCTCGCGGCAACATCAATCCGGACGAAGTGGTCGCCCTCGGCGCCGCCGTGCAAGCGGATATTCTGAGCGGCGGTACGACCGATATGCTGCTCCTCGACGTAACCCCGCTGTCGCTCGGCATCGAAACCATGGGCGGAGTGATGAGCAGTTTAATCCGAAGAAACACCACCATCCCGGCCAGTGCCAAAGAACTGTTCACCACCTATGTCGACGGCCAGACCGGCGTCGACATTCACATTCTGCAAGGGGAGCGCGAGCTGGTGAAGGACAACCGCAGCCTTGCCCGCTTCCGCCTGAAAGTGCCCCCGCTCCCGGCCGGTGTGCCGCGCATCGAGGTGACCTTCTTGCTCGACGCGAATGGAATTCTGAACGTCACGGCCAGCGACATGCGAACCGGCCAAAGCCAATCGATCGACGTCAAACCGTCGTACGGCCTGTCGGACATCGAAGTGGAACAGATGATCGAAGACTCGTTTAAGTTCGCGCAGGAAGATGTCGCCGCCCGCAAGCTGATCGAAGCGAGACTCGATGCCGAAGCATTGATCGTGACGACCGAAAAATCGCTCTCGGAAGGCGCCAGACTTGTCGACCAGGACATGCTTGCTGCCATTCGTGAAGCCCTGACGGCTCTGACCGCAGCCAAAGGCGGCACCGATCCAAAAGCGATCCGCGCGCGCATGGCTGACCTCGAACAGACGGCCAAGCCGCTATCGGTCACCCTGCTGGATGATTCACTCAAACGAAGCCTGCAGGGGAAAAAAGTCACGGAAATCACGGGAACCTGATCTCGCAGGACAATCCTGAGGCTTCACAAACCACGAGATACGAGGGAGTTACCGATGGATCTGAAGTGGCAGGATGCGGAAGAAATCGCGATTCGTCTGGTCGAAGAACATCCGGAAACCGATCCGCTCACCGTTCGGTTCACTGATATGCACGCCTGGGTCGTCGCCTTGCCGGAATTCAAAGACGACCCAAAGAAATCGAACGAAAAAATACTCGAAACAATCCAGATGGCCTGGCATGAAGAATACCAGGACTCAAAATCCTAACTTCGGAGACAATCAGAGCCCGCCCTCGCCAACCGGCGGCCCTTCCGGAATCTGATCCAGCTTATAGAAGTCCGTGGGGTCAACCCGGCGGTGTGCTGCCTGTGTCGGTTCACTGCCTTTCGCAAAGATTTCGACAGCCCCCTTCTGCCCCTCGCCGTCCTGCTCCGACTCCAGCAGCCCTGTCGACGAATCAACCTTCACAAAGGTGACTCCGTCCGGAATTTCAAACGGCACGACGGGAAGCTGATTCAACGCCTCCTTCATGAAGGCCATCCAAATCGGCAGCGCCGCGCGAGCGCCCGTTTCACTCTCGCCGAGCGAACGACGATCATCGAATCCCACATACACCCCGGTCACTAAATTCGGAGCCCCGCCGATAAACCACGCGTTGATATAGTCGTTGGTCGTCCCGGTCTTCCCTGCAATGGGACGATTGAGCGCTTTCGCAGCCTGGCCCGTTCCCTTCTGCACCACATCTTCCATCATATTGGTGATGAGATATGCGGTTTCTTTTGCAAGAACCTCCTGCGATTGAGGCTGCGCCGATTCGAGCAGCTTTCCCGTGCTGTCCGTCGCCACTTTGATGGCATACGGCTCCACACGGGTTCCCTGATTCAGAAAGACCCCGTACACCGACGTCAATTCCATCAAGCCCACTGACGACGACCCCAGGCCCAAGGAAAGGTCGGCCGGCAACGGACTGACCATGCCGACCGAGCGGGAAAATTCGATGACATTCTTGATCCCCACCTTATCGAGCAGCCGCACCGTCGCGAGATTGTGCGAGTGCGCCAGCGCATCACGCAAACTCACCATCCCGTGAAACTTCCGGCCATAATTCTCGGGTTTCCACGTCTTGTCGTCCTCTTCCTGTTCGTAGACGACCGGCGCATCGAGAATCTGTGTGGCCGGGCTCAAGCCTTGGCTCATCGCGGTCGCATAGATAAGCGGCTTGAATGCTGATCCCGGCTGCCGGTGCGCTTGCACAGCCCGGTTGTACTCGCTTCGTGAAAAATCGTAGCCCCCGACCATCGCCCGAATTGCGCCGCTCTTTGGATCGATGGCGATCAGGCCTCCTTCGACGATCGGCGTCTGTTCGAGCGTCAATTGCATCCCGTCTTTAGAAACCTTTTTCACTCCGACCTCGACGACATCGCCGGGTTTGAGGATCTGCTTGAGATTGGGATTCAGCACGAAGTTGACCGTTGGATCTGGCCCCTTCAGGAACCGCTTCGCCCAGGCCATATCGTCGAAAGCCAGCTTCGCCGCAACCGATCCGACTTGCACCACGTAAAAATCCTTCGCGACCCTTAACACGATGCCTTCTGCCACATCGCCCGGCTTGAGCGGTTTGTCCTCCGATGCAGGCATCGAAGACTGGAGGGTGCTTAGATCGACCGTTCGCCGAGGCCCACGCCATCCTTGCCGCTTATCGAGTTCACGGACCCCGGCGACGAACGCAGCCTCTGCGGCCTTTTGCATCGAGAGATTCAGGGTCGTGTGAATTTGCAGGCCGCCCTTATACACCATCGTTTCCCCGTATTTCGCCATCAGCAATTGGCGAACATGCTCAACAAAATGCGGGGCAAGGTGCTCACTGCCGGGGCGATGGAAATTGAGCGTCTCGGCCACAGCGGCTTCGCGATCGGCCGCCGTGATGAACCCCGCCTCTTCCATCCGGGACAACACATGCTCTTGCCGCTTCTTCGCCCGTTCGTATGCGGTGAACGGGGAGAACCGGCTGGGAGATTTTGGAAGTCCTGCGAGAAAAGCCGACTCGGCAAGGGTCAGCTCGGAGAGTTTTTTACCAAAGTACGATTGGGCCGCCGAAGCCACGCCATACGACCCCTGTCCGAAGTAGATTTGGTTCAGATAGGTTTCAAGAATCTGTTCCTTCCCGGACACCGCTTCCATTTTATAGGCCAAGACTAACTCCCGAATCTTGCGCTCATACGACCGCTCCGAGGACAGAAACAACGACCTGGCCAACTGCTGCGTAATCGTGCTCGCCCCCTCGACCTTTCTGCCGCCATGGCGGATGTTCGTCCAAGCCGCCCGCAGCATGCCGATGTAGTCCAGCCCTGGATGTTCGAAAAAGCGCGCATCTTCGGTAGCAATCACTGCCTGGCTGAGAGATTTGGGAATGTCGGCGAGCGGCGTCAGAATACGGCGCTCAATAAAGAATTGGCCGATGGGCTGCCGATCGTCCGAGTACACGGTAGTGACCAGGCTCGGTTGATAGTTCTGAAGCTGTTCGAGCGACGGAAGGTCCTGCGAAAAGTACCAGATCACTCCCGCGACCGTCGTGGCTCCGACGATCGCACAGGCGGCAAACCCGACCAGGGTGATCTGCCACCAGCGCCACTCCCAGAAGCGCCAACTCCGATGAGGCTGCCTCTGAATCTCTATAAAGCGATCATCGCCCGGCATCCGAACAAGACTCCTGTGTATGGTGAATTTATAGTCAGCGAGGGTGTTGAAAACACCTTACAATGCAACCCCCCAAAACTCAAGCAAGGTCTTCCATCAGGCTACGTGCAGAACCACTCGGACAATCAATACTTCTTCTTACGCTCAAAACTCTGAGCAGCCATTTCGAATCGCCCCTTCATTCGGCTAAGGCCCGCAGTCCGTCAAAATCATGAACCACAATGCCTGCGAAACTGCGATGCGCTACCGTATTCAGAAGTGTCCGCACGGCCTTCTCCACGTCGGACCGTGGACGCCCCGCAAAGGTAATTCGCTCAGGCCTGACCGTCATGCGGTGGTGAACCCGGAACCCCTCGCGGGGATCATCCTTCGAAAGCGGTGAGGGAAAAGGCGGGAAAATCAATCGACGGTGCAGACGATCCAAGACCGCATCGGCAAGCTGCAGGCGCGGCTCTCGCTTGAGCGTCACGCGTTGTTCGACCGGCAACGTAATCGTCTCGACGGCGAGCCACACCGGAATCCCGATAAGATCGCCATACCGCAGCGTATCGTCTGAAAGACTCTTCACTTCGCCCAGATCGGTTCGATAACTCATCACCACCACTTCATCCACTCGATCCATCACGGCAAAAGCCAACGGGCGTCCTCGCACAGCCACGGTGGTCAGCCAAAACGGCATCACAACCGAGAGATGTGTACGCTGTCCGATCATCTCCTTAATCAGGTCAATGGCATTCAAGTACTGAATCGGACCGGCCTCATCGTCCAGAAATCCCGGCAGAAGATACGGCTCGATGTCGAGCTGCACCCCGGCCAACAGATGAGGCTCCACAAGACCAAACAGACGGCGAACTTTCCCGGCAAGCTGCTGAGGATCATAAATCGCCTCCGGGTAGCCGTCGAGGGCAACCACCTCAATACCGCCTTCTCTGAGTGTGACGAGGAGCCGGACGTATGCTCGCCATATTTCCGGTCCGTCCTCCGAAGCCGGCATCTGAATCATGACCCGCGAAAGACTGTGGCGGCGACAGGTTGAGACAATGGCGCCCGGATCTTCGATTGCCTCCCGGTATCTCCAAACCCAAACGCCGGATCGGGCTGACTGTTCGAAACCCGATCGGTCTTGGGCCAAGTCCATCTGTTCAATCACCACCTGTGCCTCAGGGTCCTCGGTCGTTACGACCAGGGCCGCTGCCCTTCGCAAATCCAGCGAGCGACCGAGTTCAACCAGCGGGATGGTCACATCGAACGTGCCGCGCACAGTCGCGAACCGCACATTATCCTGTCGGATCGCGGAGGCCCAATCCTCCATGGCAAACGAGATACGACCGAGGGCCCGTCCTCTGAGCCTGATGGTTTTGTACGACAAGAGGTCCAACACCCCTCCGTTCGGCCTCAGTTCAATCCTCTGCCCACAGCGACCACTGCCTGCCTCGGCAAACGTCATAGTTACAGTCTTGTCCCCTTCCGGTCGCGACAGCAGCCCCCGGCACACTCCAAAGACTTGCGAGTGACTGAAACCCGGCAGGAGATCGAGCAAGGGCGATATCGGCCTGTCAGAGGTGGAAGGAACGGAGTCAGGGGGCCCGTTGATCGTCACACTTGGGGTCGTTTGCTCTCCCACATAAGAAAGTTCAATGGAGTGGATGTCCGCAGGTATAGAGCCTGTCAGCGGGACTTCAATGGAATATGCCGGTCCGGCAACAACTACTCCCATCAATGTCCACAATACAAATGCCCATGCGAGCGTTTGCCTGACCCTGCGTACCCAGGGACACGTCGTATCCGAACGCACCACGCGACTTCGAGATCGCCTATTGGAGAAAACTCCCCTCATTTTGTGCTGGCCTGTGCTTCCCATTTTGATTCGGCTTGAGAATTGTACAAGTCATCGGTCCGGTTGTCCCTGAAAACTCCAATTCTCTCGTCTTCTGGATTCCAATTGATCTTTGATATACCCCCATCAATCCCCAGCCGCCTGCAATCCGATATGCCTGTCTCGAAAGCACGTTCCTTGATCCCGAGGTTCCACCACCCATCCCGCCATAGACCCACAGATTCTTCATGAGCTGAGTTGTAGGCTTGTGCAAGAGAATGCAGTTCGAGTATACTGCCTGGTTTGCGCCTCACTAGTGGGCGTCTTTTTCGTCATCCAAGGAAGTATCGTTACTATGTCCACCGTACGTGCCCCTCATGACCGCCGTGACGACATCCGGAACATCGCCATCATCGCCCACGTCGACCACGGCAAGACAACATTGGTTGACGCTGTTCTCCGCCAAACCCATGTCCACAGAAAAATCGACGACATGGGCGAGCGGATCATGGATTCGATGGATCAGGAACGCGAACGCGGGATTACGATCCGCGCCAAAAACGCCAGCGTCATCTACAACGGAGTGAAGATCAACATCGTCGATACGCCGGGCCACGCCGACTTCGGCGGCGAAGTCGAGCGGACCCTTCGGATGGTAGACGGCGTGCTGCTCCTGATCGACGCCAAAGAAGGCCCGATGCCGCAAACGACCTTCGTGCTACGGAAAGCCTTGGCGCTTGGGCACAGAGCCATCGTCGTCATCAACAAAATCGACCGGCCGGACGCCATGATCGACGACGTCGTCAATCGCACGTTCGATCTCTTCGTCCATCTGGGCGCCACCGACGAACAGCTCGATTTTCCCATCGTCTACACCTCGGCCCTCAAAGGAATCGCCTCGCTCGACGCGAACAAACCGGGAACCGCCATTGCGCCGTTGCTCGATACGGTTCTGGAAAAGATCCCTGCGCCGGCCATCAACGCCGACGCTCCGCTCCAAATTCTCGTCCTGGCCCTCGTGCAGGATTCTTATAAGGGCAAGATGGGAATCGGCAAGATCCAATCCGGTTCGATCGCCCGACGGCAGAACGTGCTGGTGCTGGGCAAAGACGGCGTGCAGCTGCCCGGCAAGGTTTCCGATCTGGCGGTCTATTCAGGTCTTGAACGGACTGATACCGAACAAGCCCAAGCGGGTGAAATCGTCGCCGTGGCCGGACTGGATCAGGTCAGTATCGGAGATACCATCGCCGACGCCGAGCAGCCGCTCGCGCTGCCCCGCGTGACGATCGACGAACCGACGGTGCAGATGACTTTCTCCGTCAACAACAGCCCCTTTGCCGGCCGGGAAGGGAAATACCTCACCTCGCGCCACCTGCGCGAGCGCCTGTTCAGGGAACTCGAAACGAACGTGTCGCTCCGCGTGAGCGAAACCGACAGCGCCGACCGCTTTCTGGTCGCAGGGCGCGGCGAATTGCACCTCGGCGTCTTGATTGAACAGATGCGGCGGGAAGGTTATGAGCTGCAGGTATCGCAGCCGGAAGTCATTCTCCATCGTGACGGCGGCCAGGTCACGGAGCCCTACGAAGAACTGACCATCCAAGTGCCGGAAACCTACCAGGGCGCCGTCATTGAAGAGATCGGCAAACGCCGTGGAGAAATGCGGCACATGAAGCTGGTCCATTCCGACGTGGGCCCAGGCGACATGCATCTGGAATACTACATTCCCACGCGCGGCATCATGGGGCTGAAGAACATCCTCATGGCCAAAACGCGCGGCACGATCATCATGCACCATGTGTTCAAGGCCTACGAAGCAGCGCACGAACAGGATCTGCTTGTCACCGCCCACGGTTCCCTCTGCGCCTTTGAAGACGGCACCACCACGGGCTACGCGCTGTTCATGGTGCAGGAACGCGGTGAGCTGTTTCTCGGCCCCGGTGTGGAGGTCTATCGAGGCATGGTCGTCGGCGAGAACAGCCGCGATGAAGATCTGGACGTCAACGTGTGCAAAGAAAAACACCTCTCGAACATGCGAGCCTCCGGCTCAGACGAAGCCTTGGTGCTCACGCCTCCTCGGGAAATGACCTTGGAATTCGCGTTGGAATATATTCGGGGCGACGAACTCGTCGAAGTCACCCCTAAAAATCTGCGCCTCCGCAAGCGTCTGTTGAATCCGGACGACCGCCGCAAGGCTAAAAAATCCGGCAAATGATACGTGGCTCGTAAAGTGTCGTTCGGTTGCGAACCACGCTTTACGATGAACGAGATACGGACCCTGAGATGAGAATCCGCAAAAAGACCCCCAAGCCGTCCGCCAAGCGTCCGCCCCTCTACTTCATCGGCTATCGCGGCACGGCTCCGTCCACGAACGAACTTGTGATGCAGTACGAACGTGAGTACGGCGGACCATTGTCCATTCGCCACGAAGCGGAATCGCCCGAATCATGGCAAGCGACACACGGCCCCTGGTCAGCCCATGTCGTAATGCCCTTACCGGCAAGCCACGTGGCCGAGATCATGAAACAACTGGCCTGGGAACATCCCCTGATGGGCGCCATCGCGCCTTCCGTCGCACCCCCGCGAGATATGCCGGACTCGGTTCTGATTGGCGCCCGGCTGGCCCGATGTCTGACTCTCCTGACACAGGGAACCGCGTATGATGTGACCACGCAGGCTTACCTCAATCCATCAGATTGGCAGAATCGCGCCCTGACAACCTTTCAGATCGATGATCATCTGTCTGTCGCGCAAGACGAAACCGCTCGGCCCGACCAAGTCTGGTTTTACTCGTTGGGACTGGCGAAATTCGGACTGGATGAGATCGAACTCTTTCAAGGTAAAGGACTTCCGGAAAGCGCTGCGAAGGAGATTCTGAACGCAGCGGCCCATGAGCTATTGCGTATAGGGCAATCGCCCAAAGTCGGGACCTCGATCCACCTTCCTGCGCTGGGCCAGACTCTGCGTATCGTGAACTACCGTACGGCTGCTCCGGCAGGTCGCATGATGGGATTCCGCCAACTTCAAAGTTAGCGAATCTTTTATAATACAATGACTTATCACTCTGCGGCTGGAGTGCTAGGTCTTTCGGCCCGTTGACAATCTTTCAAGCCGCACAGTACAAAATTACTCTCATTGTTCGTATAGGCCAGACTCTCAACCATATGAAGGAGGATCTCAGATGAGCGACGTAGCTGCAGAAATTAAAGCGGGCGATACCGCGCCGGATTTCAACTTGAAGGACCAGGATCAGAAGGACGTGAAGTTGAGCGATTTTAAGGGCAAGAAGAATGTCGTGCTCTGCTTCTACCCGCTGGACTGGAGCCCCGTGTGTCAGGGCGAGAACAAGTGTTTGACCGATGACTTCCCCAAGTTCCAATCAGCCAACGCAGAACTCTTCGGCATCAGCTGCGACAGTTTCTTCTCGCACAAGGCCTGGGCTGACTCACTTGATCTCAAGCATCGCCTTTTGTCCGACGTCCATCGGACGACTGCCAAGGCCTACGGTCTCTACTTCGAGCCACTCAACTGCTCCAAGCGCGCGACCGTGATCGTCGATAAGAACGGCAAGGTAGCCTACGTCAAGGTGCAGGAAATCAAGGTCGCTCGTGAGGACAAGGAAATCCTCGGCGCGCTCGCCAAACTGAGCTAGGGAGTACTGAAAGCTGAGTGCTGAGGTTTGGAGAGAAATCCTTTCCAATCTCAGCCCTCAGCACTTGTGACTATGTCCGGTACGGTTCAAGACGTCAGAGACGAGAATTACAAGGAATTCACCGACAGCGCCGGTGCGGTCGTGGCGTACGGGCTCGCTACCTGCGAACCGTGCAAGACCTACGACCCGATTCTGGAAGCCACCGCCGCACAATTCCCATCTATCAAAGTGGGCAAGGCCAAGATGCATGTGCCAGGCCGCTGCCGCGAGATCAAGAGAGCCCATACGTTCGAGACGTATCCAACCACCCACTTCTTTTCCCACGGCAAGCTGCTCCTGACGCGCGAAGGCGTCGTCGAACCCGCCGAACTCGCCGCACTGATCAACGATCATCTACTGAAATAGATCTGCCCTTCCGTCGCCAATGATCCGACGCCTTCTCTGCCTTTGACATCTGCCGCGACATATCGATATGGTAATTCCGAAATCGACACTCGGCGCCGTCTGGACATCCTAAACCTGATACCGCTTGAACTCCTTGAGGAGCGTTGCCTATGAACAAAACGATCGGTGGAGTGATCGTCGTCACGATATTGGCCGTATCGTCGCCGGTCTTGGCGCATACGGACGAATTCTTCGAATCGGTTGAGGCGCCTCATGGCGGGCAACTGCGTATGACCGGTCCGTTTCATTTGGAACTGGTCGCCAAGGAAGGGGAACTCACCGTTTACGTGACGGACCATGCTGATACGAAGCTTAGCGTGGACGGCGGCCTGGCCAAAGCCACCGTTGAAACGGGCCAGACCAGAACTCAGGTTCATCTGCACCCGGTCGGGGACAATATGCTCAAGGGATCCGGCATCTTTTCGCTCATGCCGAATACCGTCGTGATCGTCTTCATGAAACTGCCGAATCATGATGCGCACTCCGCCCGTTTCATGCCGCTCAAGCCCAAGACCGAACCGAATGAGCAGCCCCGGGAGGGAACGTCAAAAACCGACGGCGCAGAGCACCACCATCACCACCAGCCGAAGCATTGACGGCCGATATCCGCCATTGATCGATACGGAGCCTGCTTTGGAGGAGAACCGATCATGAAACATCTGCTGAGTCATCTTGTCCTTGGCATAATGCTGATCTGCTCAGTGCCGGTGGAAGCCCACAAGGCAAAACACGACGAAGTTGTGAAGCCGCTTCACGGCGGCCAAGCGCTTGCCGCGGGGCCGTATCACCTGGAACTGGTCGCCAAGAGCGGATCACTGGTCCTGTACGTGACAGACCATGCGGACAAGGCCATCCCCACTGATGGGGCGAAAGCCAAGGCCACCATCCAGCAGGGGTATGAGAAGGCCAAAATGCAGGTGGAGTTGGAGCCATCCGGTGACAATACCCTGACGGGGACCGGTGCATTTACGATCAATCAGGATACCGGGATCATGGTCTTTCTAAAATTTCCGGAACAGGAAGCTTACGCCGCCCGCTTTACTCCGCTCGGCCAGAAGCAACTTTCAGAAAAAAAGGGGTAGAAGAAATCGCTCTCGACTGGACGCCGCACTACTCTTCGTGGCATTGACGGACTAGTTCTGGTTCAACTCAACCGCTTCCATTCGACGAAAATGCGATGGGCATGGGAAACACAGCGGGGTGGACGATAATTCACCCCGCGTAGTCGAAGAAGAGATCGCGGGATTGGACCAGACGGATGTTTGCCAGGTGGCCGGATGTGATATCGGAAGCGAGCGAGTTCCAAATCCGTTCGGCAAGCTGCCCGCCCGTGACCTGCTTAACGCCAAATACCTGGCGAAGATCCTGACGATCGAAGATCTGCACCACTTTGTCCTGCACCACGCGATCCAGAGCGCCGATATCGGTCACCATTCCGGTCGTCGGATCGATCGGGCCGCGGACCGTGATGAAACAGTCCCACTCACGGCCTTGATTGCCGTCCTGAATGGCCGTGAATGAATAGCGCCGGGTAACGGCTGCAACATCCAATCCCGCTGCCGCCGTCACTTCGGCATAGAGATCCTCGTCCTCGCACAGACGAATGGTCTGCACCACACCGATGTCCGGCTGAGGCGCCAGCTTTTCCCAGAGCACCAGCGCGAGGTTTTCCGATGTGGGAATCCGGTCTTTGAAATAGGGCATGTCGAGATTCAGATTCTTGTGATCGAATTCTTCAATCACGTCGAGCAGAACCCGCTTCAGATCAAATAGGTTGACGACCATGCCCGTCTGCCGGTCGATCTCGCCGGAGACGGTAACTTCGAGCAGATAGTTGTGGCCGTGGGCAGGAGGGTTGTAACAGAGGCCGAACGACGCACGGTTCTTCACCTCATCCCACTCCGGCCTGATGTAGCGGTGGGACGAAGAAAATTCGATGCGCTTGGTCAGTAATACAGAATCCATCATGCTCAATGTTCCATGCTTCGTGTTCAACGTTCCGATAGACAGGCTTACGCGCTCAAATCGGAGAGCCATTCCTCTCTCATGCTGCCCGGCACGGCCGTTTGAACATGGTATTCACCATGATCCACCGTGAGGAGAACCGGTTGTCGAAGATCGGCAATCGCCGATTGCATGGACGCGGTCGGACGAAATCTGACGAAATGCACCGCGCTGATTTTCGTTTCGTGGCTGTGGCCTCCCTCAAATTCTCCGAAGACCCGCTCGCCCCCGGCCACGATCGCCACCTTCTCCCCGTGATCGAGTCCCATGAACTGATCAAGCCAATGTTTCATCATGGCTTCCTCGGTAATCTCGATCAAGAGGGTAGCACTCAATTCATCGGGCGCAGGAAGGATCGCGTTATAGACATCTAACTCATTTTGGATCTTTGAAGGCTCGACAATGTGCTCGACCCGAACCATCTCTTGGATCTGAAACAGCAAGGTGTCCCGGTTCTCGAACACCATCATAATCAACGGGCCGAGAGCAATCCGCCGGCGGCGTTTCAACTCGATAATCCGCGCACGGAACGACTCTCGCTGACGCTCATAGTCGGTCGTGGATAAGAGATCTGCCTGTATCAGTTGCTTCATCGCCTATCCCGCGTTTCACAATTGATGCTTGACGAATTACAATCCGGTTGACGGCAACCCGTAGGCATCACGGACGATCTGAATGGGATGGAGGGACGCCTTGCCTCCCGTGTGCGCCGAAGCCCCGGCTTGATCCAACTGCAATCCGGCCAGCGGGCAATCCGACGCGACAAAATCTGCCGGAGCCTGCTCGATCGCCCGCACGGCTTTCTCCGCGATTTTCATCGAGAGCGGAAAGAACTCTGTCTTTGCGGACCATGCGCCGTCGTGCCCCGAGCATTTTTCGATCACATCGACCTGCGCACCGGCACATTCCATCAACTCTTTGGACTTGAAACCGATGTTTTGGTCTCTCAGATGACAAGGAATCTGATACGCGACGCGGCCTGGGCTTTTCTGAAAATCCGTCGCCAGCAAGCCGTCACGCCTTAGCTTCATCAGGTACTCGCATACATCAAAAGTCCGTTCGGCGGCCTTCTTCACGGCCTCCCCGCCGACAACCTCCGGATATTCGCGCTTCCACATGAGACTGCAGCTGGCTGTCGGCACCACAATGTCATAGCCTCGCTCAACCCACGGAAGAAATGATGCGACATTCGCCGCAGCAGCCTGTTGAATCGACGCCGTATCGCCGATGTCGAACGACGGCATGCCACAACAACGCTGTTCCGGCATGACTACATGGACGCCGTTCTTTTCCAGCACCTGAACCGTGGCCTTCCCCACATCGGACGCCTGGTAGTTCACAAGGCAACTGCCGAAGAGCGCCACTTTTCGCGCTCCAGCTTCTGCCACCTGCGCCCCGCCACGCCTGCTCCACCAACGGGCAAAGGTCTCGGATGAAAAATTCAAGACGTGGCGATCCCGATGCACCCCCGCAATGGCCTCTCCGATCAGGCGGAGGACACGGACCCCGAGAAGCCGATTGATCAGGGGGGCCAGCGCGCTGCCGATCGTGCCAAGCACGTCCGTCTTGATCAGCCACCGGTCCCGCCAGGATACGCCCCTGGTCGTCGCCAGATGCTTCTTCCACGCGATCATCAGACGTGGGAAATCCAACGCATACTGATGCGGCGGTGTGTACGGGCAATGATTGTAACAGAGCTTGCAGTAGTAACACTCATCGACGATGCGGTGGTGATCGGCCTGCGTCAGCTTGGCGACGTCGCCTTCGTACGAATCGATGCCGTCGAGCAGCGTATTGAACGAGGGACAGAGGTTGAAACAACGGCGGCAACCGTCGCACACCTCATAAATCCGCTGCGTCTCCTTCTGGAGCCGCGTCGCGTCGATGGGGTTAAGCAAACTCAAGCCGTTCACAGCTCGTATTGTCCCTTGGGATTCCCCCTGAATACAAGATCGAAAAAAAAGGGTGGACCAGGTTGTCCTAGTCCACCCTCGCATCGATCTCAATGAACCGGACTACCCCTTCAGGCCATCGAGCCCCTTCTGGAACCGATTGGCATGCGAACGCTCGGCTTTCGCCAACGTCTCAAACCATTCGGCCAACTCGGCGAACCCCTCATCGCGGGCGGTCTTCGCCATCCCTGGGTACATCTGGGTATACTCGTAGGTTTCGCCCTCGATAGCGGACTTGAGGTTCGTTTCGGTATTGCCGATCGGAACACCGGTCGCCGGATCACCGACTTCCTTCAGAAAGTCCAAGTGGCCGAAGGCATGGCCGGTTTCGGCCTCCGAGGTGTCTCGAAACAGCCCGCCGACGTCAGGATAGCCTTCGATATCGGCGCGCCGCGCGAAGTAGAGATAGCGCCGGTTGGCCTGCGATTCGCCGGCAAAGGCATGTTTCAGATTATCGTGGCTCTTGGTCCCTTTTAAACTCTTGCTCATGTTGTCCTCCCCCTTGTGTATGTTCGATGCAGGATCAATCTGATAATTAATGAGAAGGTCCTATGCTCGTTTGAAAGTGCTGTAAGATAGCGCAGCCGTCATAACCGGTTCAAGGGCTTTTCTTGTCCCCTATCCGGCAATACATCCATATTAATCTGGAGCGGACTTTCTGCTTCATCCACTCTCCTCACTTCAGTTTCCGGCACAATGGCCCGCCACGCAGGCAGAAATTCAAGAACAGTGCTCTGTCCATGCCCTGTTACCGTTACCCCGGGCAAGTATGTTAGACTTGGTATCTATTGCTCCCTATGTGCTGTGCCTAGCGAGAATGACATGACGATGCGTTCCCGTCTCCTGAACAATCTTGCAGCGTACACCCTCATCAGCTTCGCCTTAACTTTCTCGGGCTGTGCGCATGATACGTATCAACATCGGGCGGACATCATCAAGGATCATGTGGAGGGTTTCTACTCCCATCTCAAAGCCAACCGGGTAGGGGCCGCCGTGCATGAGAACCAACAGATCGAAGCCATGGCCGATGAGATGGCGGAAACGGTCAAGAAACGCGTGCAACTGCAGGGGACGTCTCATGCCCAACAGGAGTTCGCGCTGATGAAAACGGCCAGGGAAACAGCGGCGCAAAACTGGATCGCGCTCGGTCGGTACTTTGCCATCAATCAACAAACCGACCAAGCCCGTGCAACCTATCAACGAGTGGTTGAGACCTATACCAATCCGACGGAACAGCTATACCGGGAACAGGCTGCGCGAGCGCTTAAAGACTTGACGATCGTGTCCCCAACCCCCAGTCAGACAAGTCCTTAGATCGGCGGTTGGGATAATCATGATATCCGTCTGCTCGAAGACAACCTCCTGACGCCGCCAGCATGCCTATGCCTGTCGGAATCCTCGCCCTCCTGCTGATCCTTTTGACCGGATGCATGCACCACATCCATGTGAATCCGCTTCCCACCGGTCCCGCTTCCACGACGATTCCCCGATCGCTCCAGATAACAGTCGGGCCGCTTGCGCTCGAAGGCGCAGACCATCGGCCCGGAATTACCCTGCTGGAGTGGCCGCATCAGGATCTAAGCCAGGCAATCATTCGGTACGCGAGGCGGCGAGAAACATTCAGTTCAGTCTTCACCAACCCCGCCGACCTCACACTCCACATCGCCACGAAATTGGCGCTGACCCATCGGCAAGGGCGCTACCACTACCATATCCGACTGCAGGGGGAGATACACGAGGGGGACCGGCTCGTCAAAACGTATCTCGCCGAACACACGGCGGCAGGATCAGCGGCGCGATGGATCACGGCGTCGGACCGTGAGCCTATCGAATCGGCGCTTCAGTTGGCTTTGGATGACGTATTTTCCCGGATCGAGGCGGACCGCCCGCTGTATACCGACAGGATTGATAGACCCGTCAGATAGCGATAACCCAAGCCCGTTTCACGACAATACAAAAAATAGGCGGCCCCTCGTTCTTCCACGATCGTCGGAGAGGCCGCCGAGAGAATCAGGCTTTTTTTGCCAATTTGATAGGAGCCGCGGCATATTCCGGGCAATCGAGAAGGAGGGACTGATCACCGAACGGCACATCGAAAAACTGACAGTGGTGCCGCTTGTCTCCGCTCTTATGGACATTCTGGCTAAAATACTGGCACGAGACACACATGCGCGCGACAGGGATCTCTCCCTTCAGCTGCAACACCCGAATGAGCTTCACCAGCGCGGACAACAGACTGACCTGTTCTTCCACAGTCAGTTGCTCCGTCGCAGCAGACAAAATCTCCGGCCATCCACTTGAGACCTTTCCGGCCTTCGCTCCCAGAGCCGTGAGATGCACCGTCACGATACGGTGATCGGCCTCCTGCTGGCGCCGACGCACAAGCCGTTTCTCCGCAAGCGTCCGGATCACCTCGGATGCGGTGGGCAGCTTGACCGTCAGTTCACGCGCAATCGTCGAGACCGTCGCCGCCTGATTGGGACAAGATCGGAGATACGACAGGACTTGCACCTGCAACGGGCCGACGCCCTTTTGCCCTTGCCGCCTCCAGGTCCGGCTTTTCATCGCCAACCCGATTTTCGAAAGCCCCGTCACCAAGCGATCAGGAAGGCTGTCTTGTTTCATCTTTGCCACTGAAGCCATGGTATCCTCATATTCTGTTGGAATGGTTTGGCGAAGCGTAGTGTATTGTGCGATGATCCTACTCGTCAAGTCCGGCACATTCTATCTATCCCGACAATGGGTGACACCCTGGGCTGATCCTCTCTTCTCATCTGTCCGTTCATGCTGTTTACTGCCGGTTCGTGGCTCAAGTCAAGCCTGCATCAATCGTCCCGACAATAGAAACCGAGCCCTTCGACGCATTCAACCCGCTCTGTCTGATCATCGAACCACAAGCACGGAACAGGCGGCATGCTGCACGACACGGGTCGAGACGCTGCCAAGCAACACCCGGCCGATCGCTCCCAAGCCTTTGGCGCCCGTAACGATCAGATCAACCTTCTCCTGCTTGGCTTCTGTGAGAATTTCATCGGCCGGCTTCCCCAGCTTCATGGACTCTCTCACCTGGAAACCCGCTTTCGCCACTTTGTCCACGTAGCGCTGCACCAGCATGTTTCCCGCTTCACGCAGTTCCGGATACTTCAGAAAGGGCATCACATGCGCAATGGTTACCATCACCGGTTCACGATCCGGGCCATCGGGAGCAGGATTGACGTATCGGATCAGAAACCGAACCGCTTTGTCCGATGCCGACGAGCCGTCGATGGCCAGCAGAATCCGCCGCACGGGCCGAGGCGTCTCCTTCACCACCAGAACCGAGCAGGGCGCATGGTGGATCGCATGGTTCGACACACTGCCGAGCATGAAGCGATCCAAGGTGTCCAACCCTCGCGAACCGATCGACAACAGAGTGACGCCCCGCTTAGCGTGCTTCATAATCGATGCCGCCACTCCGCCCCGATCTACGACCACTGTTCCGTTCAAGCCCGATTCTTTCAGCAACGTTTCCGTCTGCCTCGTGACTGTCTTTGCGCTCGCCTCCATCCGCTTGATCTCGTCCTGGAGGTACCGCTCCGTTCCTACGATCATGGGCTGGATCATGAACGGCGCGCGCAAGCCAGCGACATCCACCACATGCAGCGCCCGGACTACCGGCTGGACGGTCAAAGGCATCTGTGCCACCCATTCAATGGCCCACCGTCCGTATTTCGACCCATCTGTCGCCGCTAAAACTTTCATGCCACCTGTCCTTTCTCTTGCTGATGACACACCGCCGGTTCAGCCGATGCCGGAAAAGCGCGTGCGAAATGCCGCCGGCGAGAGCCCGGCCAATGCAGCGCATCGGCTGAGTCTGTCCGGATCGTTGAAATCCTCCTCGGTCAGCCTGATCATATATTGCCGGGCGGTCTGGTAGGACTGGGAACCGATGTCCACCATCCTGACCTTCGCCCGCCCCGTACCCGGGTCCAGCATCTGTTTAAACGGAATCGGCGTGAAGCGCCCGTCCTGGATCGATACCATCGCCGCCGTGCCTCCATCAAGCACATACTGCGAGGCACAATAACCGAGATCGCGGGTGTATTCGATGTCGTACGGAATGGGGTCCGCGCAGCGCAATTCGTAGCCGACATTTTTGGAGACGATCGAGACGGAAAGCCCCAAATCCTTCAACCCCTTCGTCACTTCCCTCCTGAGCAGATCACCGAGATCGATCTCCGACAGGCGCAAATGCCCATGCTCGTCCCGTTCGATCTGTTCGAGCCCGCGCAGGTCCTGAGAATCCACAATCTCAATCAAACCCTCCGCCAGCACGGCAACCCCGTCGGCCCGGCCGCCGTCGAGACTCTTGATGATGACCCCGATCAACACATCCACCAGGCGCCGCAGTTTCACAGGGCGTTCCGTGAATTCCTCCGGAATAATCGTCACCGTCGCGCCGGCGGCTTTCCCGATACCCAGCGCCAAGTGGCCGGCTTTGCGCCCCATGGTGACAACGAAATACCAGCGAGCCGTAGCCTGGGCGTCGACCATCAGATTTTTCACGATGCCGACACCGACGTGCCGCGCGGTTTGAAATCCGAATGTCGGAATGCCGTTGGGAAGATCAAGATCGTTATCGATCGTCTTCGGCACGTGGACAACCTGAATCCGGCCGGCCGACCGCTCTTCTACTTTGAACGCCGAGAAGGCCGTATCGTCTCCGCCGATGGTGATCAAGCGTGTCAACCCGAGCTGTGCCAGAGTGGACAGGACCCGGTCCAGAAGTTCAGCCGTCTTGGTCGGGTTGGCCCGCGACGTGCCGATATAGGATCCGCCGCAAAAGTGAAGCCGGCTGACATCCTCAATCAGAAGCGGCCGCACCTTCCCCCCGCTTCCCTCCATAAGCCATTTGAACCCGTCAAGAATGCCGAGAACGTCGCAGCCGCCGAGAATGCCGCGGATCGTAGCCGCACTGATGACGCTGTTGATGCCGGGCGCCGGTCCGCCCCCGACCAAAATGCCGATGATCGTTCGTGGTGAGGGCATCCTTGCCTGTCCCTACGTGTTGACCCAGTGGCCTTCCAATTTCCTCATGATCTGCGGCATGGTTGTATACTCCATTTCCTCGAGAGGCAAGCGGTGCGGCTCGAATGGGCCAATTACCGACAGCTTTTGACATCCGACCTTCGTTACCCCGGCACCTCATCCAATCCGACATGTGCGCGAAGCCTGTTGTAATCGAATGCGGTCCGGCCTGTTCGCAAGAGGCCCGGATCGTGCCGCGCCATCTCATCGATCAACGCGCCGACTTGGCCGCGCATCTGCGCAGTAGCGGCGGCATGGCGCGGCGTTTGCCCGCCGAGCGCGAGATGCGGCTGGTCCGACCATTCGAGATAGGCCTTCTCTAAAAATCGATTGAGCAGGGCGCGGTCTTCTTCCTGCGTCACGGCCAACGTCAGCGATTCCTCGGCCATCAGTTCGGCCACCGACAATTGCCGGACCGGCGGCTGCAGTATCTCCCCCCGGAAGTGCAGCGAAAATCCCAACGAGGCCGCGAGCCGATGCTTGATCAGGTCGAGCCGCTCCGGGCTGTCGCATTCCACGATCAGCTGGGAAGACGTCAGCGTCAGCCTCGCTACGATCGCTGCGACGGCCCCCTCGGCCGCTCGTTGAACCCACACATGGACCGGAGAAAGGCCGGCGGCACTTTGCCCGCCGGCTCGATCAACCCGTTTCTCAGGCTCCAACTCCTGCATCTCCGACAACCGGTCAACGAACAACCGGTGCTCATGGTGATCGTACAACGCCACGGCATAGAGATACGGCCGCCCGTCGGGACAGCGGTATCGAATATGGCCGACGGCATCCACCAAGGCGTCCATCCGCAGCTGCGCGAAGGCCCAGAGCAGCATGTACCCGAATCGCTTGGTAAATTCTCTCCACTCCCCCAGAGCAAAAGACCCGGAACTCATTTCTATCTCACGACGCCATTCAGCAGTCATCGTAAGCACCGATTCGGCATCAGCCGGCGACAGGACCAGCCCGCAGCCGACCCAGACGGCTTTGCCGGATTCCTCCTCCCCCGAAGCGCGAATGACACGGGTGAGCAACACATGGCCGGCAGAAAGATCCGTGACGAAATCCCCGGCAGGCAGGACCCACAAAGTCCCGTCACCGACCGATCGCAGTGTGAGCGCGTCGCCCGGTTTGAGGGGTGAGGCCAGCGCCAGCAGGTCCATGGATGAACGTTTCAGCGGATCGAGCCAGGCCCGCTCCTCGTTCGGAATATGTTCCGTGATGACGTCCCGCAGCTGTTCGATGAGGGTCAATTGTCCGTCTTCCGGGTAGAAGTCGCAGAGGAGAAAGAGCCCGGCCAATTCGGTTTCCTGCGCAAGCGGGGCAACAATCCGACCGGCTCCGTTTCCCAGATAGGGCCTGAGCGCGCGCGCAAGCGCCGTCTCCCGCTGCAAGGCGAAATCAGGCCTCAGCGACAGCGCCTCAAGACGCGCGAGCACCGCCTCCAGGGACGGAGGCGGCGACGCCCACAGGCCTGCCGCCCGTTCACTCGCGAGCTTCATGGATTTCTTCCATGACGATGTCTTCCGCGTCAAGCCAATCCCTGAGATCGTTCCCGGCTTGACGGCCCCGTTGCTCCCACAGCTCGTAGGCTTTTTGCGCGATCCGCTCCCACATCCCATCAGGTAATTCGATCGGTGTGTTAGACCTGACGGCGACAGGAGAAGACCGCCCTTTCTCCGCTCCGGTCTTCTTCACCACGGTGCGCATGGCAGACTCCTCGGTTACGGGTTCATCGGCACGTCAGGTTGCACCGAGACGACACGGCGATGGTCCTGGTGAAATTTAGGGCTCCGGACCGTCAGGATGGGACAATGCGACTTCCGGAGAACCGACTCCACCACGCTGCCGTACAAAGCATGCGACAGGCCGCGCCGTCCATGCGTCCCCATGACAATCAAGTCGGCCGACCAGGCCCTGGCCGCCTCGAGGATCGAATCGCGTGGAAGCCCCCCTCGAACGAGAGATTCGGATTTCACGTTCGCGGCCTCCAGTGCCGTGACAAGACCCGCAAGCCGTTCAGTGAGGGTTTTTCGCTCATGTTCCCGGGCCACCTGAAGCGGAACCGTAAAATCCAATCCGTAAGAGACCGGCTCCATGACATGCAGCAGCATGACAGACGCCTGTGCCCGCTGCGCCACGGCGACCGCATACTCGAGAGCATCAAGCGAGCAGTCGGAGAAATCGACCGGCACCATGATCCGGTCCAACGAGACCGGATGACTCGTGCTTACGCCGGTACGCTCCGCCTCCGACCGATCCATGCGCACGGCCAGCACAGGGCAGGGCGCCGTCCGAATGATCCGCTCTGCCGTGCTTCCCAATAAGACATGTGCGAGACCGGTCTTCCCGGCGGTGCCCATGATGATCAAATCCGGGTCTTCGGCCGCCGCAGCGGCAAGCACTTGTTCACTCGGGATACCCGTCTCGATCCGCGTGTGAACCGCAATCCCTCGCTCAGCAGCCCGTG
Source organism: Nitrospira sp. SG-bin2 (assembly GCA_002083405.1). Taxonomy (GTDB): domain Bacteria; phylum Nitrospirota; class Nitrospiria; order Nitrospirales; family Nitrospiraceae; genus Nitrospira_D. The sequence continues at coordinate 30,771 of LVWT01000063.1, forward strand.
CTTTCAGCCGGGCCAGGTCTTCCGTGGCCTGTGTCATCAGCTCGGCCAGATATATGCGGCACACGGGAGACTCCGGATCGAGGCCCGGAGCGAATTCCAACACGCTCACGGCCGTCAAAGTGGCTCCCCATGACTCGGCCAACTTGCAGGCATAGGCCTCCGCGCCTTCCGCCCGCGTAGAACCATCCGTCGCCAAAAGAATGCGTTCGATATTCATGATCCAACCACACGAAAGAAACACGTGTTCAGGGAGATGGCCTTCCTCTCAGCACTCTTACACAGCCTCTGTACTCAACAAGAGCAATTCTCCGCCCATATTGGGATGGATCGAGCACCGGAATTCATGTCGCCCCGGCCGGGACATGTCAAACCGCAGGACCGCATCACGCTTTGAATCGAGAAACACACCACCCAGGCCGCGGCCATAGACGATGACCCCGTCCCTTTCGATGCGGGTATGAAGCCCCTCGAACATGGTCGAACCGAAATCGTGCCGCAGGGCGTCTTCATTCCGAACCTTGATGACCGTCGGAACTCCCAGCCGCAGGGGCCCCTGCTTCGTCACGAACTTGTAATCCTTGATCGTCACCTCGACCACCTGTTCGGATTGCGCGAGACTCACTCCCGCCTCTTCCAACCCTATGACCCAAGGCACTCCAAGTGTCAGACCGATCATCACGTATCCAACCCATGATCTAGCAGGCCTCTTAATGAACATCGTCTTCCCCTCCCTTATTTATGCTTCCGTCGACTTCCGCTGGAGAGCCGACACCGGCAGCGGCACGGTCAACACAGGACAGCCTGCTGTACGGACGACCTTCTCAGCCGTACTGCCGAAGAAAATCTTGTCCACGCTGCCGGACCGTCCGCCATAACTCCCCATCACGACCAGATCCACTTTCTCCGTCCGCGCGGTCTTGGCAATCTCGACAAACGGCGATCCCTCTAGAATCACGCGCGTGAGGTCCACTCCTTTGGCCACCGCTGATTCCAGCAACCGGCGCACGTTCAACCGGGCATGATGCCGCAATCGCCGGCGCTGTACGGCGGCATCGGACGGAACTGCCAGCAAGCCCAGACGATGGAACGATTCAAGGGTTCCCATGTCGATCACATGCAGCACCGTCACGCAGGCCCCGCACAGCCGCGCCATGTCACAGGCGAGATGGAACGCCTCATCTGAACAGGGAGAAAAATCGACAGGAACCAGGATTTTCTTGAAAAGACCAGTGTCTTGCCCCATACGCGCTCCTTCTAGCCAGCAATTTGCCGGCGCCAAAGAGGAACTCAGCAAGGCCGGTGCCACTCACACAGCACCGAGGCCGACATCTCAGGGCTTGGAGAAACCGCGGATTTTCCCTTCTCATTGTTGCTATCGGCGATTGGCCTTTCACTCAGCCTTCAATAAGAGGGGAGCTCTGCTACAGCGGGAGAATGACCGCTGTAGCAGAAAGCACCACCAGGCGTGGGTAATGACGAGTCAGGCGTAAGAGCTTCTCGAAACAAAATGGCTTTGCTCTTCACTCCTTACCACTCACCACTGACGACTGACCACCGTTTTCCCGACCGGCATTGGACTTGCTGACCTTCTGTCCACCATGGGAACGATGACACGCCAACGGTGGTTGTTGCTTGGAGCGGTGGGGTTGGGATTGGCGATCGCCATCTATTTCATCTTTTTCTGTCCGGCAGACTGTCAATGAGGCATCCATGAAACTCTTGCTCGCAGTAGACGGTTCCGACAACTCCTACGAGGCCGTGCGGTCGCTCAAGTACTTGAGCCGCGCAGAAGAACTGCACATCCTGCACGTGCTGGATGTCCCCATTCCGGCCTATCCGATGATGATGCCGGAGGTGACACAGGAACTCTATGCGACCGTCGAGCGCAATATGCGGGAGGATGGCACCCGTTTGCTGGAACGGATCGTGTCGCTGCTCCCGATGGGAATCGGCCCGGTGACGAAACACCTGATCGTCGGCTCGCCGGCGGATCACATCGTCAAGCTGGCCGAGCAACTGAAGGCAGACCTGATTCTGCTCGGCACCCGCGGCCTCGGCCCGATCAAGGAGCGGCTGGTCGGAAGCGTCGCTCATCGCGTGTTGACATTCGCCCCCGGCGCGAAACTGATTCTCCACGGTCCGTTGAACACCTTGAGCCAGATTCTGCTCCCGGTGCAGGGGACCTACGATGCGGAACATGCCCTGCGCTTTCTCGAGAAAATCCCCTTTCGTGACCCGCCGACGATCACCCTGTTTACCGCCTTGCCACACACGAGGCCGCCCTGGCCGGTGGATGCCGCTTCGGCCAAGGAGATGGAGGTCCATGCGCTTCGCCACGCGCAAGACTCCCTCAACGACACCGCCGCCAAGCTGGCCGCGCTGGGCTATCGAACCCGTGTCGCCGCCACGCTCAGCACGCCCGTCGAGGGGATTCTGCAGGAAGCCGGGGATTTGAATCCGGATCTGATTCTCATGGGATCCCGCGGACGCCACGGCGTGACGCGCCTGGTGCTGGGCAGCGTGTCCCATGCCCTCCTGCACCACGGCCGCTATCCGCTGATGATTTTCAACTAAGAAAAGGGGCTGCCTATGCCGATGTACGACTACAAGTGCCTGGACTGCGGGAAGGAGTCGCTGATCGTCGTCACGTTGAAAGAACATGAACGGGGCGAGGTGGTATGCCCGGCGTGCGGCAGCAAGAAGCTACAGCAACTCTTTAGTTCGTTTATTGCCCACACCACCAAAAAAAGTTAGCGACATGTTGAAAATGTTACAGACTACAAAAATGAGCACCATAGACCGAAGAGGAAATCGTCTCGTCTTCTCCGGATTAGCAGGTTTTCTCCTCCTGATCAGCCCATCGATGTCGTCCCTCTACGCCCAGGAATATCCTTCCGACGTCATCCGTGGAAAGACACTGTACGCACGGCACTGTCTGGAGTGCCATGGATCGGGAGGGCGGGGTGACGGACCTACGGCCGCGTCCTTAAAAGTTCAGCCGGCGGACTTTCACCGCTTCCGGTCTTTTCTGAAGTCCGATGAGGAGCTCTTGCGGACCATCGAGCATGGCGTCGTCTTCAGTCCGATGCATGCGTGGCGCGGGCAGCTCACCGATGGAGAAATGCAGGACGTGCTGGCGTACGTTCGCCTCCTGTCGCAACAGGGGCAATGATTTCTGCATGGATAGAAGGGCGACGGCTTATAGCCGATGGTCCGGAACTCAGAGGGTTTGGTTTTCTGCCATACGCTATATGCCGCCTCGTTCCCTCCCCAAGTCTGGCTGACCTACGCCGGCACACGGCAGCGCAGCTCGCGCGACTTCCCGAATCTCTGCATACGCTTGGGACGGCTCCAATGCATGCAATTGAGCTCTGTTCGGCTCTGCAGACGTTAGCCCGGACCATCAACCTTGCCCTGTAACATAAAAAGGAGATGCGAAATGAATCATGTTTCCTCCCCAGCCCTGAGGATGGTTCTCACTCTATCCATCGGATTGACCGGCGCATCAATCATGGCAGCCGGCCCTGTGAACCTTCACGCGGCGACCCCGGTGGTCGCTCCTTGTGAAAGCCTCTACAAGAAGAAGCCTGTCCCGGCGAAAGTCTTGCAAACTCTGGTACGCGCTCACGAACGGTGGATGGAACAGCGGAGCAATCCGGAAGGCAGACGCGCGGAGCTCTGCCAGGCAGACCTGAGTCGGGCCTCGCTTGCTGGTGCCAATCTTGAACGGGCTCAACTGGAAGGGGTCATTCTGCGGCAGGCAAATCTGCATCAAGCCAATCTCTCCCAGGCCAGCCTGGCGGAAGCCAATCTCTCAAAAGCGGCTCTGGATTACAGCATCCTGTCCGGAGCCGATCTCCGGCGTGCCACACTCACCGGCGCAAATCTCTACCGTGCCATCGGCGATGAAGCCGCACTCTTCAATGCTGATCTGGCCGGCGCGAAGTTGCGCGAAGCCACGTTTGAGCGAGCACAGCTGGAGGGCGCTGATCTCACCGCCGCCGACCTGACTGACGGCGCCTTCCTCGACGCCTATTTTTATGGCGCAACAATGCAGGGAGCGGTCCTGTTGAACGCCGATCTCAGCGGGACCGACTTGCGCCGCACCGTCCTCACAAAAGCCAATCTCAACCATGCCAACCTTCAGGGCGCGCTGCTGGACAGCGCACGCCTCGATAAGGCTCAGCTGGTTGAAGCCGACCTGGAAAGCGCCTACCTGGATGAAGCGAATTTGCGCGGGGCTAACCTGCGTGAAGCCATTCTCAGAGGGGCCGACCTCCGTTACGCCGCTCTGCAGGGGGCCAACTTGTCACACACAGATCTGGAAGGAGCCAATTTGGAACAGGCCAGCTTGGTCAAGGCGAATCTCCAGTCGGCGAAACTTCCGATGGCGATTCTCTACCACACTGAGCTGGATCAGGCCGACTTTCGGAACGCCTATCTCAACCGCGCGGTCCTGATCGGAGCACGAGGATCTCGTGCCATTTTTGCGAACGCCGATTTGAGCGAGATCTATGCGCCGAAAGCCTCTCTTCGGCAATCTCAATTCAACGAGGCCGGCCTGGAATCGGCGAATTTCGTCGGAGCAGATCTGAGCGGATCGAACTTCACCGGCGCCAGCCTGGCCCACGCGAATCTCCAAGAAGCCAACCTCCGGGATGCCGTGCTGGTCAAGACCGATCTCACCGGTGCGCGCCTGGATTTGGCAGATCTCCGGGGCACGGACTTGCGTGGTGCGACACTGACATCTGTGACCGGCCTCACGCAGGCGCAACTTGATACCACCTGTGTCGACGAGCGGACGAAATTGCCGCCTGAACTGAACCGGCCGGCTCCCTGCAGTCCCGTAAAGAAACGAACCAAACAGTGACCGTTGTCCACGAACACCCCGTCACAATCACCACAGGTAACCTCGGCCTGGAGGGAATCCTCGGCCTTCCGGCCGGCTCGCGCGGCGTGGTCGTGTTCGCGCACGGAAGCGGCAGCGGCCGGTTCAGCCCTCGCAACAATTTCGTCGCCCGCCATTTGCAACAGAATGGCCTCGCCACCCTGCTCCTCGATTTGTTGACACCAGAGGAAGCCGATGACCGAGGCAAAGTATTCGACATTAATTTGCTGGCAGACCGATTGTTGCTGGCCAAAGCCTGGCTGGAAGCGGAACCACGGACGAATAATCTGGGAATCGGTTATTTCGGCGCCAGCACCGGAGCTGGAGCAGCCTTGCAGGCCGCAGCGCGGGAACCGTCTCACGTCAAGGCTGTCGTGTCGCGAGGGGGACGACCGGACCTCGCTGAACCTTACCTGCCGTCCGTCAGAGCCCCAACCTTGTTGATCGTCGGCGGCTGGGACGAGCCGGTCATCGAGATGAATCAAGCAGCCTACGAACTCATGTCCTGCGAAAAGAAACTAATCATCGTCCCCGGCGCCACACACCTCTTCGAAGAGCCTGGGACGCTGGAACAAGTGGCGGAACAGGCGGGCAAGTGGTTTCAGGCTTATCTGAATCAAGTCGGATAACGAGAAGAGCCCATGCGGTGCGGGTTGGAGAAAGGAGAACTCCTCAGGCAGATATCCGTTCCCATTCTCTGGCGCGAGCGGCGAAGGCATCTTTGTGTTGTGGCCAATCGTGTAGTGTTGCAGGATCGAAATCGGCACCGTTCGGCCACACCACGGTTCTGATCTCCGAATCAACGGCCACCTGGTTGAACAACTTGAGATCCAGCAGCGGGCCGTAGAGTTCGCCTGCAAGAACCGGTTTGAGGTAAACGACCTGCTCCGTGTTGTCGGTAAAACGCACGCGCAGCGTATACGGTTCGACAATCTCGACAGCCCGGACTTGATAAATCGGATGATTCATCTTTCTCCTAGGTCAACGGCGCAATAGGCAACGGTTTGTGGCCCCCCTGCAATCGATCCCAGTCGGCCATCAGTTCATGCTGATGCAGTTCAGCCCACGCTTCGACTAGCCGCTGCTGGCGTTTCGGTAACTCCCCTGCCAGCATCTCCACCGGCTCAATTCCATACACCGCCACCTGATCTTGGTAGTAAGCATGGAAGTGGGGTGTATGATGCGAAGCCTGAACCTCGACAAACATTCGGATGATAATCCCGAAAAACCGACACAGCTCAGGCATCAGATCATTCTACTCACTTGCTTCATAAGCCGCAATCTTGCCGTCAGAATACTGCACGGCCGAGGTGCAGCTGGCCTAAGCCGTGGCTACAAAGTTTTGTAACGAGGGAGTCTTGATAAGCGAAGGATTTGCTCCTAGACTTGCTGCCTGCAAGAGTCTAGACAGGAACTGGTAGCTAGCACGAAGAGGCACGATGAGACAGGGCAAGGGACCAGAATTCATCAGATTTTTCCGCCCGATCATTCAGGTCATGAGAAACCTCGGCGGGTCTGGTACAGCATCGGAGATAGTTGACCGATCTCTGGAAGTAGCACAAGTCACAGAAGCGGAGCAGCAAGCCGTCAATAAGAACGGGCTTTCTCGAATAAAGAACCAGGTTCACTGGGCACGTCAGTTTCTCGTGTGGACCGGCTATCTTGGATCATCGAAATGGGGGGTCTGGAATCTCACGGACAAAGGGATGTCCATAGACCTCTCAAACTTCAACGCACTCGACGTATACAAGTCCGTTCTTGCCAATCGCCCCAAGAAGGCGAAAGAATCAGCCACACAGCAGCGTGATGAGGATATTCCAGATGAAGAAGAGCCTAAGGACCATAGGGCTGCGCTGCTTGAAGTAATTAAGTCATTGTCACCAGGTGGCTTTGAAAGGTTAACTCAACGGCTGCTTCGAGAATCAGGCTTTCAACAAGTCACTGTAACTGGCAAGAGTGGGGACGGAGGAATCGACGGCATAGGGACTTTAAAAGTTAATCCCTTTGTCAGTTTCAACGTGCTTTTTCAATGCAAGCGATACCAAGGGGCAGTTACTCCTTCGCAAGTCCGTGATTTTCGCGGCGCCATGATGGGACGCGCTGACAAAGGACTCATCATTACAACGGGAACCTTCACGCTAGACGCTAAGAAAGAGGCCAGACGGGATGGGGTTCCACCCATTGAGCTTGTCGATGGGGATACTCTCGTTGAAATGTTTGAGCAGCACGAACTCGGTTTGATTCCAAAGCGGTCGTACGATATAGACGAGATGTTTTTCCAAGAATACAAGAATTGACCTCCACTGCGGCGCATCAAGTGGCACTGGAATGTCTGACTATCTTCTGCGCATCGTACGCATTGGAATGATCTAATCTTACTGCACGTTTCCCTGTATGAATTTCAGGATCATGCCTGCTGCTTCCTTCCCTTGTACTTTCGTCGTATCGATCATCACTTCCGGAGGGAGCGGCGCTTCGTAGGGGTTCTTGCAACCCAGGTACAGTGGAGGATTCGCCGCGCCGGCCACGCTGATACGTCCCCTTGTAATCTCGCTGCATGGCCAGTTCCAGCGGACACTCCACCGCCACTTCGATGAACTGCGGGATGAGGCTGCGGGCGAAGTCTCGATAGGCCCTCCGGCTGGCCGTGGTATCGAAGATCACCATCACCCCGTGCGCCACTAATCTCGCACCCATGAAGGCCAGCGCGCGGCAAAAAAGTCTCGATCCGAATCGGACAGATAGGCTGGATTGCCCGATTGATGCGGGGTCCACCGCGATCTTCGGTTTATTCTCCCACATCGGTCGACTCTCTTGTGGTACCCTGAGCAAGCGATTGTTCCTGACCACAAGCACAACATCGAAGAGGACGATTATGAAGATGCTTCATATTGTCTGCGGGAAGAGGTTTGAAGAAGAGGTCATTGCAATATTTAAGGAGCAAGGGCTCAAAGGCTATACAGTCATTTCAGGTGTGGGCGGCAGTGGTGTGACCGGAACAGTGCCTGGTCCCGACACAACCGGCCACAATAGCAACACGATGTTCATGGTGGCGCTCGATTACGAGTCTATTTTTCTGCCAGAGATTCTTGCAGCTCTGAAGGCGATGCGCGCCAAGCATGTTCACGGGCATCTCAACCATGAAATCCCGTTGAAAGTCTTTCTTCAGCCCTGCGAAATTATCATCTAGAATTCGCATTCCCTGCTTCGCCCGATCATTCCGCCTCAATTCAAATCCCGGGTCCGACGTCCCGGCACCTGGCCGATGATGTGCACCCTCAGGCCGTGCGAGAGCGGGATCAGCCTGTCATCCTCCACATCGCTGCCTAAGACCCACGCGAACAGCCGCTTCGCGTCGTTCAGCTCCGGATCCTTGGGGAGACCGCGAAATAAACGGTGTCAGACCCCATGCAGTTGCCACGGCGTGTATATGCTGCGACGGTTCGGCGAGTCTGGTATTAGCCCTTGGTCGGCGACCAACTGATCTCGATCATCGGGTGAATCGTTCAACGACCTCAGCGGTTGTGGCGATCTCGCCGAAGATGCCGCCTTCCACAGCGATCATGGCTAACGCAGCCTTGTGCAAGTCGAGATTGCCTGAAGCGCAGGCATCAGCCACAGTAATACAGCGGTACCCAAGATCGATTGCAGCACGCAACGTCGAGCTCACGCACACCTCTGTCGTGACGCCCGTCATGAGGAGTGTTTCAATGCCGCGCTTTGTGAGCACTTGTTGTAATCCGGTATGAGCGAACGCGCTATAACCAGACTTGTCGATGACGATCTCCTGCTCCAGGGGACGTACGGCCTCCACGAAATCGTGCCCGACTTCTCCCCGCACCAGCAGACGACCGAGCGGGCCTTTCGAACCGATTTCCGCACCGGCTCTACGGCTACGTTCCAGCTTGTATGGCGGACAATCGGAAAGGTCTGGCAAATGGCCTTCACGGGTATGCACGATCAGCAGCCCGGCTTTTCGCCCCACTGCGAGCAGCTTTCCGATTGGACGGATCGTCGCGACCAGCGGCGCGATGTCGAGCCCTGCCTGTGCCGCATACCCCTCCGGCAGAAGAAAGTCACGCTGCATGTCGATCACCAGTAAGGCCGTGCGGGCGGGCGTCAGTGAATCAAGGAGGCTTATTGTCGATCGGTCCATTCCATATGATTTTCTCGGAAAGGCTCCAACGTTGCCAAGCAGGGCCGCAAGCCCGATGCCGACCGCCACTTTGCTTCCGCGGACCAGAATTTCACGCCGCGAAGGATCGGCCTCATTCGTATCGTCACCGTCTGTGCCGAACGGGCTTGCTTCATCGGGGGTCTTCGTCACCATGACCGGGCCTCCTCATTCGTGAGTCTCTAAAAGTGTGCGGAGCTGCTGCAGTGAGTCTTAAAAGACTTCCTACAAAGTAGTTCAATACGCACTCGTATGGCCACCAGCATACGAAGATTACTTCATGGTCAGTACCACACGAAACCTGGCTTTTCCACTCAGCATGCGGTCGTAGGCTGCCGGCGCCTGTTCCAGCGGAAACGTCTCCGCAATCGGACGAATGCCGGTCAAAGCGCAAAAATTGAGGGCATCCTCCGAATCGCGGGCACTGCCCGATGGCCAGCCCTGAATCGTCCGGCGGGCGCCGATCAGTTGAATGGGTGTCACGGTCATGGGATCAGCCGACGCGCCAAGGACAACCAGCTTACCGCCGACCCCCAAGCCATCGATCATCTCCGACATCGCTTTGCTGTTCGGAGCCGTAGCCAGAATCACGGCCGCTCCGCCGAGACTCGCCAGTTCCTTCGCCGGATCGGTCGTTTCTGTGTCCAGGTAGCGCTCGGCTCCCAGTTTCAATGCGAGTTCGGCTTTATCCTGACCTCGCCCGATGGCCACCGTATGAAAACCCATCTTATTGGCAAACTGCACCCCGAGATGGCCGAGACCGCCCACCCCCTGGACGGCAACAAGATCACCGGCCTTGGCTCCGCTATGACGCAAGCTGTTGAATGTGGTAATCCCGGCGCAGAGAATCGGCGCCGCTTCCGTTGACGTCAGCGCATCAGGGATTGCCGCCAGCGCTTCGGTGCGGGCGATCAAATACTCGGCATACCCGCCATCTTCATGGAAACCGGTCACGATAAATTTCTTGCAACCGAGAAAATCGCCGCGACGGCAGGGGGTACACTCGCCGCAATGTCCCCCGTGCCACCCCACACCGACACGTTGGCCTTTCTCCCAGGTCACCACTCCGGCACCCACCGCATCGATGACTCCCGCCACCTCATGGCCCGTAACGCGTGGATAGTGGAGCCCCGGCCAATAGCCTTCTTTGACAAACTCGTCACTATGGCAAACCCCGCAGGCTTGCACTTTAATGCGAACGGTGTTGGGCCTGGGTTCCGGCACCGGACCGTGGACGATCTTGAACGGACCTCCCGGCGCAGTAATCTGTACGGCTGCCATCTGTGTCATCAGAGCCTCCTTGGCTAGCAACTCATTGACCTTCTCTCGCAACACTTGTGCACCCCGCGTCAGTACCCAAAATACTGAAGAGGATCTCATCAAGTCCAGGCTTCGGAGCCATTGTCCTCAGGGCTTCGGGCGTCCTGGCACCAGGCCGATGATATGGACTCTTGGGCCCTGAGGCAGCTGGATCAGCTTCTCATCCTCCACTTCGCGACCCAACGCCCACTCGAACAGTCGCTTCGCGTCGTTCAGTTCCGGGTCTTTAGGGAAACCATACTGCTCCTTTTGCATCGGTTCGTCATAGAGCCCGATGCAGCCGTGCGAAGCAGGATAGCCCGGCAGGTCGCGCCCGTGAATCCAGTACGACACTCCTTCCCGATTGATATGGAACCGGAGCGCATAGTTCATGGGATACGGGCGATCGGTTCCTTCGACCATAAAGAGGCTGGATCGATGGCGGCGATGGGCGGCTGCGAGGCGGAACTCTCCGGTCGGCGTGGAATCATGTCCGTTGCCGGAAGCGATCGGGAGTGAAAACCGGAGCGCGCCGTATTCATAGGCGCCGAGAAACTGTTCCGACAGATCGACCAGAATGAATTGCTCGTCCTGTTCCGCCGTTGGATAGAACAAGGGCAGCGGCTGAAAGTTCGCCGCATCCTCGATCCGTCTCGGGACTTTGATGGATATACCGGCGCGCGCATGGCGCCGGTCGATTCGATTGAACCGCGCCACATCAATCCAATATTCGCCGAACAATGTTTCCAGGGATTCCTTCGGACGCAGCGTCCGGCAGTCCCACTCCACCGCCGCATCGCTGGGATAGACGACGGCACAGGGGCCGTGGAGTTTCTTGGCAAGCTCTGCCTGTGAGACAGCGGGAATACCCGTCATCGCAATCACGAGGAGCAGAATGCACATTCCCCGCGAAGCGGGAACCATGAGACGAGCTCGACCGGAGCTTGTCGCCGCGTGACGAATGACCATTGACGAATAGCGATCTTCTCTCCCTCCTGGAAGACTGCGGAAAAACTCGATGATGTAGGCACCAAACAAGATTGAAATGTGACCAAAGGAACGACGACACCATAAACGCCAGACTGTTCAAAAAGACCGTCCAGCAAGGCCGCAGCCGATGAATGCACCGGAGGCGTACCCTCTGGGGTACGTTGAGGATGCATTCGAGACGAGAACGCCGCTGGCGGCCTTTTTCAACAGCCTGTTAAGACCAGTACTGCGAGGCTTTCATATAGCCGAACAGCAGGTCGCGGCGGGCAAGGATTCCCACCAGCTTCTTGTTGCGCACCACCGGAACACGGGTCACATACCGGTCCTGGAATAGATCCGCTACTTGGGCGAGCGTCTGGTCTTCGGTGACCGTCACAGGGTGGATCGACATGATTTCCGTGACCATGATCTTCCGAAGATCACGGCCGTCGATCATCGCCTGCAGGAGATCATATTCCGTGACGATGCCGACCAGCATCCCATCGTCCTCCACGACGGGCAGGCTCCCGAAGTTGCGATGGGTCATTAAGTGCGCGATCGTCGCGGCGTCGGTACGAGTGGTGCATTGCGTAATGGCATCCTGCATCAATTGTCCGACGGTCAAGGTTTTCGGATCGCAGCTTTTCAGGAAGAATTCAGTTTGTCGCATCGTCTTTCCTCACTTTCTATTCGTTGAACCGACAGACAGATAGGTTCTCAGCACGTCACGCCGGGCGATGATGCCGACCAGGCGGTCCTTGGCATCGACCACCGGCACGCGGACAAGATCGCTCGCGCGCAACACGTGCACCAACGTTCCCAAATCGGTTTCGAGACGGACGGAATAGGGATTCCCCGTCATGACCTCCCCGGCCGTCAGGGCGCCGAGCTTCAGCCCATCGTCGATCGCCCCCAGCAAGTCGTGCTCGCTCACGATCCCGATGAGCGTTCGCGTCTTGTCGATGACCGGGACCGCGCCGAACCCTTCGATCATCAACGATGCGATCACGTCACCCTTGGTACGAATATGGACAGACTGCACCCGTGTTTCCATCACCTCTTTGACAGTCATCGAGACAAAATCCTGTTTCTTAACGACTCGCACCTTCTTCTTCATCGGCATGTGTCCCCTCCTTTAACAGAATAGCCGAGCAAGACTGGCGGGACGGGCGAGAAATGCGCGATCAGAAGCTCGAAGTTTGGAACATCCAGGCCTTCGGCCCCTAAACCCTTGTATCCCGCTGGCTCTGCCTTTCGCGCTCGTCTCGAATAAATGCTGACGCCATTCACCACAGTGGGACTTTCCGCTCTGCTGCAAAACGCCGCAGCACCGCTTTGGTTCTATGGTCGAGCTATCTCGCAACCCCTGGTAACAGGCTGATTCTTCCCTCCTTCAACCTCTCACTACAGGCATACCCAATGCAGATTGGATACCTGGGAGCACGTACGTAAATAGGCAGCCCGCTTATAAAGGAAGGACCAGCCATGAAAATCCTCTGCCCAGTGGATGGATCGGAATTCTCGCAATGGGCCATCGAAGCGGTGGGCGCCCTCGGACGAAATGCCCTCTCCGCTGTCACCTTGCTACACGTGGCGGACACACGGCACTTGAAGCCTGTCGGCGCACCCCACGTGGCGACCTATCGGGGCGCAAAGGCGGCACTGGATAAATCAGGCGAAGACATCCTGCGCCGTGCCGCCGGCCATGCGGAGGTGGCATTGAGTCAGTCGGCAGTGCGGCCCCGCACGGCGGTGTGCACACTGTTGCTGCACGGATCTCCTGCTTCCACCATTGCGCGGCGCGCGGCGCAAGAGCGGTCGGATCTGATCGTGCTGGGGACGCGAGGCCTGAGCGACATCAAGGGGTTTCTCCTCGGCAGCATTGCGCGGCAAGTGGCCTCACTGGCGGCCTGCCCGGTCCTCGTCGTGAAACAACCGATGAAACAGCTCCGCCGCGTGGTCCTGGCTGTCGATGATTCGAAACATTCTCGGAAAGCGGCTCGATTCCTAAGAGCGGGACTCCTTCCGGAAGACGTAACCGTCACAATCTTCTCTTCTGTGGAATCACCGCTCACCGAACTCGCCGACAGCCACGTCTCCGAGTCGGACAGGGAAATTCTCGTGCGTCCGGCGGTCGAACGGGCCGAGCGCGTAGTGGCCGACATGCGGGAAGACTTTTTGAAGGAAGGCTACGCGACATTCACCGACATTCAGCAGAATCATGTCGTGGGCCATATTATGAAACTGGCAGAGGACGGCCTCACCGATCTGTTGGTGGTGGGAGCGCGCGGCCTCTCCAATCAGGAGCGGCTCCAGCTCGGCAGCGTCTCCGAAAGTCTGCTGCGACATGCTCCGTGCTCGATCCTCATCGTGCGAGGCGCGCGTGCCTGATTCTCGATACCACGACATCAACCGGCTTCCGATCGAGGAGGCACTGAAACGGCTGGAGTCCGGGAGCAGCGGCCTCTCGCCCGACGACGCACAACGGCGGCTGGCTCAGTACGGGCCAAACATCCTCGCCGGACCGAATCACTACTCGGTCCTCCGTGGACTCCTCCGTCAGTTCACTCATTTTCTCGCCATTCTCCTCTGGGTCGCAGCCGGTCTCGCCTTTGCTGCCGACTACATGAAGCCGGGCGAGGGTATGGCGACGCTAGGATGGGCGATTCTCGGCGTCATCATCATTAATGCCGGTTTTGCCTTCTTCCAGGAATACAAGGCAGAGCGAGCCGTGCAGGCTCTCCACCGGTTATTGCCGGACAAAGCCTGGGTCACGAGAGGCGGACAATCGGTCGAAACTGTTCGGAGCGAGATTGTGCCCGGCGACGTGCTTATTTTGGAAGAAGGAGAACGGGTACCGGCCGATGCGCGCCTCATCGAAGCCGCGGGAATGCGAGTGGACAACGCTGCCTTGACCGGCGAATCGAAACCGAAGCGCCGGACCGCCGAATCCGTGGAGGACGGACACTGGCTGGATCACCCGAATCTCGTCTTCGCCGGCACGACCATTCTCTCCGGACACGGCCGCGCCCTGGTCTTCGCCACCGGCATGGCCTCGGAGTTCGGTAGAATCGCCGATCTCACCTCGACGGTCGAAACCGGCCCCAGCACTCTGCAGAAGGAGATCATCAAGGTCACCCGTGTTGTCGCCGCTATTTCCCTGATGATGGGAGCCGTATTCTTCTTGATCGGATTAGGAACAGGGCTCGGCTTTTGGGTCAGCGCGATTTTTGGAATCGGCATCATTGTGGCCAACGTGCCCGAGGGCCTGCTCCCGACCGTCACCCTAGCCCTCGCCATGAGCAGCCAGCGCATGGCGAAGCGCAACGCCTTGGTCAAACACTTGCCCTCCGTCGAAACCCTCGGCTGCACGACGGTGATCTGCACCGATAAGACCGGCACCCTGACGGAAAATCGCATGAAGGTGGATCGCTTTTACGCCGATGGGCTTGTCATCGAATTGCGGGAAGGTGCTTTCGTTACCCAAGGCCGCGTGATCAGCGGGGTCGACACCGAGCGGTGGCAACCTCTCTTCGATGCGCTCCTCCATTGCCACAACGCACAGCGCATCCGGCGGCCTGATGGAGGCAGAGACTTCACCGGTGATCCCACCGAAGTCGCGCTGTTGGAATTTACCGTCGAGCATGACCTGGCCCATCGGCCACCGTCGAGACGCATGGGAGAACTGGCCTTCGACGCCGATCGTAAACGGATGAGCACTCTGCACTGGGTGGAAGGACGGCTGGTTGCATTCACCAAAGGCGCTCCCGAATCGGTCGTGGCCCTCTGTACCAGAACCCTGATCCATGGAAACGCCGTGCCGATGACTCCCGAGGAGCGCGCGCAGGTCTTGAGCCAGAGCCGGTCGTTTGCCGAGCAGGCCTACCGTGTGCTTGCCGTGGCCATGCGTGACATAGTCCACCAACCCGAACACATCGAAGTGGAGACGGTTGAAGCGGACCTGACGTTCCTCGGACTTGTGGCCATGATGGACCCACCCCACCGGGAAGTGCCTGAGGCAATCGCCAAATGCCGGCAAGCCGGTGTGCGTGTCATCATGATCACCGGCGATCATCCGCTCACAGCGCTCGCCATTGCGCGCAAGATCGGCCTCGTGCCAGATCAGGTCGCACTGCAACCGGCCGAATTCGTCCCGGTGATTGAGGGATCGCAGCTGGACCAGATGAGCGACGAGCGCCTGCGGCAACTCCTGACACCGTCTCAACAGGGTGAGCCGGACCCGGTCTTTGCCCGCATGGCCCCGCGCCACAAGATGCGGGTGGTCTCCACGCTCAAACAGATGGGCGAGGTCGTCGCCGTGACCGGCGACGGGGTGAACGATGCGCCTGCGCTGAAGCAGGCGGACATCGGTGTAGCGATGGGCATCGCCGGCACAGATGTCGCCAAGGAAATTGCCGACATTATTCTTCTCGATGATAACTTCGCGACGATTGTGAATGCCATCGAGGAGGGCCGCACGGTGTACGAGAACATTCGCAAATTCTCCACCTACATTCTCTCCAGCAACGTCCCTGAAATCATGCCGTTTCTCGGCTATGGTTTCGCCGGTATGCCGCTCGCACTCACGATCCCCCAGATCCTGGCGGTCGATCTCGGAACCGACATGATCCCGGCCATCGGGCTCGGTATCGAGCCGCCTCAAGGCGACGTGATGCACCGTCCACCTCGCCCACGAAACGAACGGCTCCTGAGCCTTCCGCTCTTGCTGCGCGCCTATTTTTTCCTCGGTATCATCGAATCTGCAGTGGCGATGGGCGGTTTCTTTCTCTATCTCTTCGCCAACGGCTGGACGTGGGGGACCCATCTGGATTGGTCCTCCCCTTTATACAGGCAGGCGACAACGGTCACTTTCGCCGGGATTGTCCTGGTACAGGTCGCGAATGTTCTTGCGTGCCGGTCCGATCGCCTCTCGGTCTTCACACTCGACTGGCGCACAAATCCACTCATGGTGTGGGGCATCGCCATTGAACTCACCATCCTCGCCCTCATCGCCTACACCCCGACAGGGAACGAGATCTTTGGAACCAGTCCGTTACCGCTGTGGATCTTCGGACCACTCGTTCTGGGCTCACTCACACTGTTGTTGGTTGAGGAAGGCCGCAAAATTCTCGTGACCCGGTTCCTGCACAGACCAGCCCCTGGTCCCATAGCAACGGCTCATTGACGATGCTCGGCATCATCATCGACATCGGCCCCGTCGTGGCGATGGTCAGTCTTGGCCAAAGTGCAACCGCCTCGGTGCAGGCTGAAATCTCAAGCCTCGGAACCAACGTGCTGATTATCATCCCCGAAGCAGCCACTGTCGAAGGCGTGCGCGGCGGACTCGGTTCAGTCTCCACGGTAACCGTGGAGGATACGGAGGAGATCGAAAAGAAAGTCGCGAGCGTCGCCACTGTCATGTACGGGACGCGGTCGGTCCTTCAAGTCCTTCGGGACAACGAAGCTCAATCCGATCGAAATGCCACTGCTTGTCCGCGTCGATACACTCCGGGCAATGCAAGAACCTGCGCAATCCTCGTGCCATCACGCTGGCAGTCGATTCGAACGTGATCTCGCGTGAGTCGATTGAAAGAGCGGGCATTATGAAAGTGTGCTGTCTCGGTCATCAGGAAAAATTCACCAGGCCCGGTGAACCCTCTGTTGCAAGATGCACCAGACGGATTGATACCAGCTGTTCCCGTCAGGCATGATCTCAGAAGCGACACCGGTCATCCCGGCCTCGATGAACCACGAACTGTTCATGCGGCATAACGCGAATACCGTATCCCGCGGATCGGATCGATCGGCAGCTGGTGTGGATGACGGTACGGGTATTACAGTTCGAGACAGACACCAACGGGCTAGGCAGGATGCTCAAAATGGCCGCTATTCTCACCCGCCCACCCCGGCGCGCCGAGACGCGCCAGGCCACGGGGCGGCCGCAGCAAGCAAAGAGGCGAGGAGGTACATACCAAGCTTCGCTTGAACCGCTCGCTTCGGTCAGATGCGAGCGGATAGGTTCTTGCCTCCGCTAGGCTCATGACGTTGAGCCTCTGCGCGATGCGAGAACGCCGCTGGCGGACTTTTTCAGCATCCTGCTGGCGAAGGAACATCCATGTTCGGCACACGCGCCACGCTGTTTGAACTGTACGGGTCTACAATCCGGATCGATCTCAACTGGATCTTTCTGGCGCCGTTTCTCACCTGGTCGCTTGCGCAGGGATACTTTCCCGAATACTACCTCGGCCTCGCCGATTCCACATACTGGTGGATGGGGGCGTTCGGCGCGCTAGGCCTCTTCGGATCGATCGTGTTTCACGAATGGGCCCATGCACTGGTCGCCAAACATTACGGCCTGCGGATCAAGAGCATCACCCTCCTGATCTTCGGCGGTGTGGCGCAGATGGATGAAGAACCGCCCAGTCCGAAGGCGGAGTGGCTGACGGCCATGGCCGGCCCGATGTCGAGCTTTGCGTTGAGCGCCGCCTGCTATCTGGCGTTCGCGGCCGGATATCGCATCCACTTGCCGATCGTTCCGTTAGGCCTGATCGGATATCTGGCGTTTGTGAATAGCCTTCTGGGGGGATTCAATTTGATCCCGGCCTTTCCTCTGGATGGCGGGCGTGTGCTTCGCGCAGCCTTATGGCACTGGAAACAGGATCTCCATCGGGCCACCCGCTGGGCGTCCCGCATCGGATCCTGGTTCGGCCTTGCACTGATTCTGTCGGGAATCTTCCACGTGATCACCGGCGATTTCATCATCGGTATCTGGTGGTTCGTCTTGGGTCTGTTCCTGCGGACAGCGGCCGGAACTGCGTATTATCAGGTGGTCGTGCGCGCCAAGCTCGGGGAAGCGCCGGTTCGCCGGTTCATGACGCCGAACCCGGCCACCGTCCCGTCGGACCTCGCTCTCGACGTACTGATTGAAGAACACTTCTACCGTTCACTGCACGAGATGTACCCCGTGATGGAAGACACGCGCCTGATCGGGTGTGTCTATTCCAAACAAGTCGCCGGTATCCCGCGGGATCAATGGACACAGCTCACGGTCCGAGACATCCTCACCCCCTGTTCGGCGGAGAATACGATTGCCGCCGATACCAACGCGCTGGCCGCCCTGTCGATCATGAAACGGACCGGTACCAGCCGGCTCCTCGTGCTGGAGGACGACCGTCTTACCGGCGTGGTAACGTTGAAAGACCTGCTGAAACTGCTCGCGCTGAAATTGGATCTGGAAGGCGTGGCCTGATTCGCCGTCGCGAGGAGCCTGTCCGACACCAGTCATTCTATCTATTGCGGCGTACGATCCACAGCCATTTTGACTATGGCGTACCATTTTATGTTTATGCAAAAATTCGGCTTGAAATTGGCTCGACCCCATCGGAAAATCCCATGATGGCGCACTCACCTTCCCGAAACCTCTGGCTCTTGATGGCCGTGATCGTCTTCGGACTCGCCGCCCCCTGTTTCAATGGACAGACATCGTACGCGCAAACGGCCTCCCACAGCTTGAGCCAGAGCCCTCCGCCTCAACCCTCCGGCGCGCCGGTCATCTTCGCCGACGACACGCTGTTTGTCCTCTATGACAAAATCGGCCCCTTTACTCCGCAAGAGCGGGCTCGCGCCATCGCCGAACGACTTGCACAGTTGGCCAAGGACCCTTTCACGAGGATCTATCCCGTCACGGTCGTCGATCAAGGAGCAACGAGCGATCTCGTGTATGACGACCTAGTCGTCATGACCGTGACGGACCGTGACGCTCAACCTACCGGCAAGACTCGACAGGAGATGGCGGCGGAATGCGTCCAGAAAATCCAGGCGGCGCTCTCAAAATCCCGTCAGCAATCAACGTTCCACACGTTGGTCGTCGATGGGGGGTTGGCCCTGCTGGATACTGTTGTCCTCGTCGCTCTCTTAATCATTTTTCACAAGACCTTCCCGAAGATCTACAGCAAAATCGACGGCTGGCGCGGAACGGCCATTCATCCGATCAAGATTCAACGCGTTGAACTCCTCTCAGCCGACCAGATTGCGGCCGCACTCACCGGCATCGCCAAGACCGTCCGAATCGGCGCGGTCCTGATTCTGCTCTACATCTACCTCACCACCGTACTGGGCATCTTCCCTTGGACCCGCGGCATCTCGATGACACTGCTCGAGGCCGTCCTTACCACCCTGCGGGCTATCGGCGAGGCATTCGCGTTCTATATCCCCAATATCGTGTCGATCGCCATCATCATTGTGGTCGCCCGCTATATTCTCAAGGTCATTTCGCTTGTCTTTGTGGGAATCGGCAAGGGGGCGATCCGGTTCGCAGGGTTCCATCCGGAATGGGCCGAGCCGACCTACAAGATCGTTCGTTTTCTCGTCATCGTCTTCACCACGATTGCGATTTTCCCCTACATCCCCGGCTCTCAATCGGAAGGCTTTCGCGGTATCTCCGTCTTCCTGGGACTCCTCATCTCATTGGGATCGGCCGCCGCGATCGGGAATATCATCGCCGGTGTCGTGCTGACCTACATGCGCCCCTTCCGCGTTGGCGACCGAGTCAAAATCACCGAGACCACCGGCGATGTGGTGGAGAAAACACTCCTCGTCACACGCGTCCGCACGATCAAGAATGTCGATGTGACCATTCCTAATGCCATGGTTCTCGCCAGTCACCTTATCAATTTCAGCGCATGCGCGCGAAACCAGGGTCTGATTCTCCACACGAGCGTGACAATCGGCTACGATACCCCCTGGCGGAAAGTTCACGAGTTGTTGATCGCAGCCGCTCGAGGGACGACCTACATTCTGCCAACACCGGAGCCCTTCGTGCTGCAAACCAGTTTGAACGATTTCTACGTGACATACGAACTCAACGCCTACACTGATCAGCCGAACCTCATGGCAACGATTTATGCGGAGCTGCATCAGCATATCCAAGACACGTTTAACGAGGCCGGCGTGGAAATCATGTCGCCGCACTACACTCAGTTGCGCGACGGCAATAAGACGGCCATTCCCGACCAATACTTACCGAAGGCGTATCGCCCATCCGGCATTCGGATCTCCCCTCTCGATCAATGGACGACGCAGCCCGGTAACGACAACGCCACAAGGGGTGAGGCGAAGCCTTAACCCTCATGGTCATGGCGCCGGCCAGAATCCTGTTTCCGACCGACCTCTCTTCGGGTATGGTATGGATCACAGGGAGGATCGTTCGACCAGTGACCACCGCACTACGACTTCGTCATTTTTTCGCGCATGAACTCTGGACCATGGATCTGGACACGGTGCCGCGTGCGCCGCGTCTGGCCCTCCACCTGTTGCGGTTGATCCTCGCCGTAGCGTTCGAGGTTCGTGTCCGACTGCTGGATGCGCGCGCAGCCGGCCTCGTCTACACCACACTCCTGTCGCTCGTGCCGTTTCTGGCTGTGATGTTTTCAGTCCTCAAGGCCTTCGGCGCGCATCAGCAGATCGAACCCCTTCTGAACCAGGTGCTGGAACCGCTGGGTCCCAAAGGCGCGCAGGTGACCGGCCAAATCATCGGATTCATCAACAATCTCAAGGTCGGGGTCCTCGGCGCGGTCGGTGTGGCCGGCCTCTTCTACACGACCTATTCGCTCATCGACAAGATTGAACAGGCCCTCAACGCCATTTGGAGGGTCCGGCAGGGCCGCACCTGGGCTCGAAAGTTTACCGACTATTTGAGTGTCGTGCTGGTCGGTCCGGTGCTGATCTTCACCGCAATCGGATTGATCGCATCGGTCCAAAGTCACGCACTCATCGAGCGGCTAATGGCCATCGAGCCGTTCGGCACCATCCTCGTGCTGACGGCTGAACTGATGCCCTTCGCGCTCTTATGCGGGGTCTTCACCTTTCTCTACAAATTTGTGCCAAACACCCGGGTAGCGGCATGGCCGGCACTGATCGGCGGCATCACCGCCGCCTTGCTCTGGGGTATCGCCGGAGAAGCCTTTGCCGCCTTCGTCGCCGCGTCCGGAAAGTACAGCGCCATCTATTCCGGATTTGCCGTGCTGGTGCTCTTTCTTCTATGGCTCTACGTCGGCTGGCTGATCGTCCTGGTCGGCGCCCAGGTGTCCTTCTTTGCGCAACACCCGTCGGCCTATCGAGCGCAGTTTCTTCGGCACCAGGACACACCGGCGCTCCGGGAACGTCTCGTTCTGAACATCCTCGTCACGTTGGGCCGTCGCGCTTTGCGCGGCGAGGGTCCGATGCCCATGACGGAACTCGCACAGGAATCGGGGTTGCCTCCGTCCGTCATTGAAGAGCAGATCATTGAGCTGGTCGATCAACGCCTCCTGGCCCGGACGGCGGAGCCGGAAGGAATCGCCCTCATCAAACCGCCGGAGTTGATGCCCCTCCATGAGATCCTGACTCTTGTGCGAGACGGCCATGGCCCGGTGCAGAACATTCCGGAGAAGCCGGAGAGACGAATCGACACCCTCCTCCGGCAACGAGACGCGGCCGTGGCGCAGAGCCTCGCCGGCATGACCCTGCGCTCGCTGATCACCGGTCCGGAACAGGAGAGCCGTACGGCGGACTCTCCTGAGAAAGGACGAACCATGCCGACTGAACAACGGGCGGTCGGAATTCCTGAACGTCACTGAATGCGCCGCGACGTCGCAGCAGGTTGCAAGCCGTGGCGATACGCGAACGATAGCAGCAGTCGGGCGGTAATAAGCCGGAACTCTTGAGAGGCGTCATATGTCCGTCGAAATGGTGTTTGTGCTCTTCGTAGTGCTCTCAGCGGTGATCCTGTTCGTCACCGAAAAGCTCCCCGTGGATGTGGTGGCGCTGGTCATCATCGTCATCTTGCTCCTCAGCGGAATCATCACCCCGGAAGAAGGCCTGGCCGGATTCAGCAACCCGGCGACCGTGACGGTCGGCGCGATGTTGATACTCAGTGCCGGGCTTTTCAAGAGCGGCGCCCTGAATATTCTGGGGGCTGGACTCAACAAGCTCAGCCGGCGCGGGATCACGGTCATGCTGCTGGCGATGATGATTGTGATCGGAACCATCTCCGCCTTCATCAACAATACCGCAGCCGTGGCCATGTTGATGCCGGTCGTGATCGGCATAGCCCGCGAGACCCGCGTGAGCCCCTCCAAGCTCCTTATGCCGTTGTCGTTTGCGTCCATGTTTGGAGGCGTCTGCACATTGATCGGCACCTCTACTAATATCCTTGTCAGTTCCATCGCTGAACGGTATGGACAGCCCGGACTCGGCATGTTTGAAATGGCGCCGCTCGGGCTGGTCTTCTTCGCCGCAGGGACGGTGTACATGCTGACGGTCGGCGTGCGCCTGATACCGGAGCGTCGAACCGGCAGTGACCTGACACAGCACTTCAGCATGGACGAGTATCTCACGGAGATCGTCCTGCTCCCTAATGCCAGGTCCGTCGGCACCACGATCGCCGACTGTCCGCTGGTACAGGAAATCGAACTCGACATTCTGGAGGTCCGGCGCGGCGCCGGCAGGTTACTGTCGCCGGACCCCTTCACCATCCTGCAGGCGGACGACGTGCTGCTCGTCCGGTGCAACGTCGCCCAGATCAAGCGATTGCAGGAACGGGTCGGGATTGCGCTGAAACCGGAGATGCAATGGCAGGACAAAGACCTGGAATCCGGCCGTACACAGCTGATGGAAGCCGTCGTCGCTCCCTATTCGGTGTTGGACGGGAGATCACTGAAAGGGATCAGATTCCGAGACAACTTCGGTGCGACCGTCCTGGCCGTCCGGCATCACGGCACAGTGGTGCATGATAACCTGAACACACGAACCCTTCGCGGAGGCGATGTGCTGCTGCTTAAAGTACAAAGCGATTCGCTCGCTCGTCTCAGAGACAGCCCGGCCTTTGTGATGATCTCCGACCTGGGACTTCCGACATTTCGAACGCATAAGCTTCTGACCGCGCTCGCCATCGTCGCCGGCGTGGTGAGCACTGCAGCGCTCAACATTGTTCC
The DNA here is from genome assembly GCA_002083405.1 of Nitrospira sp. SG-bin2. Taxonomy (GTDB): domain Bacteria; phylum Nitrospirota; class Nitrospiria; order Nitrospirales; family Nitrospiraceae; genus Nitrospira_D. The sequence continues at coordinate 54,073 of LVWT01000063.1, forward strand.
CATCGTGGTCAGCGCGATCACCGGATGCGTCCTGCTCGTGCTGACCGGATGCCTGACGATGCAAGAAGCCTACAACGCCGTCGAATGGAGGATCATTTTTCTGCTGGCCGGCGTGCTCACGCTGGGAGTCGCTCTGGAAAAGACAGGTACCGCATTATTGCTGTCCAACTGGCTGATCGCAACAGTTGGGGTGTGGGGCCCCGTGGCGCTTGTGTCGGCACTTTATTTCGTGACCTCCTTGCTGACCGAAGCCATGTCGAACAACGCCACTGCCGCTCTCCTTGCGCCCATTGCCATCGCCGCCGCCCAGTCAATGGGCCTGGATCCTCGTCCTTTCCTGATGGCCATCACCTTCGCAGCTTCAGCGAGCTTCATGACCCCGGTCGGCTACCAAACGAACACCCTGATCTATGGACCAGGACGGTACACGTTCACGGATTTTCTTCGTGTCGGCACACCCTTGAATATCCTGTTCTGGGTGCTGGCGACCCTGTTGATCCCGGTCTTCTGGCCATTCCGGCCTGTGTGATACATGAACACTTTCTTGCGTAAGTGTCGGACAACGTTATAGGGAGCATGAACCGGCGCTTCCGTTGACTAACGGGGGAATGATGGACACTCTAGAAGCGGTATTCAGATCGATCAAGGGATGGCTGAATATTCCACTGTTTAAGATCGGCGCGGCTCCTGTGACGCTCTGGACGATTGTTTCCCTGGTCGTTCTTTTTGTCCTGCTCCTGTGGTTGACGAAAAAGCTTAAAAACTGGATCGTCCTGAAACTGCTGGCGAACAGTCGGATCGACATCGGGGTCCGGCAGGCCGCGGGCTCGATCGTCCGCTACATCATCATCGCGATCGGATTCATCGTCATCTTACAGACGGTCGGGATCGATCTCAGTACAGTGACCGTGCTGGCCGGCGCGCTGGGTATCGGGGTTGGCTTTGGTTTGCAATCAATCACGAACAACCTGGTCAGCGGCCTGATCCTCCTCTTCGAGCGGCCGATCAAAATCGGCGATCGCATCGAGGTGGGACAGGTGACGGGAGACGTCGTGGACATTTCGGTTCGCGCCACGACAGTGATCACCAACGACAACATCGCCATCATCATACCCAACTCCGAGTTCATCGGCTCAAAAGTCACGAATTGGAGTTACACAACCAGAGACGTTCGGTTCAATTTTCCCGTGCGAGTCTCTTACCGGGAAGATCCCGAAGCTGTGCGAAAACTCCTGCTGGAGGTCGCCGAGAGCCACCCGGGTGTACTCAAAGACCGGAGGCCCGACGTGCTGTTCCAAGAGTTCGGCGAAAGTGCCTTGCAACTCATTCTCCGGGTGTGGACGCGGGACTACACGGACCGTCCCGGTGTGCTCCGAAGCGAGCTGAACTACGCCATCAGCCGGAAGTTTCGAGAGCACGGAATCGAGATTCCCTATCCCCAACGCGACATTCACATCAAGGACGGCAGCCTGACGGTCGTGGCGCCCGCGCCGTCAACCGCCCCATGAGCGCCAGAATTCTCCGGGCGATCGCTTCGCTGATGGTATGCGTCACTCCTGTGCCAGGCCTTGCTGAGGAGTCACGCTTGGAACCCGGCGACTGACACTACGGCGCGACACTCGCTCTCCGCTATGCCCTTGCTTTCAACTTCCTCGAGAATCATCGCTGGCAGAGCAAGACCACGACGCCACGCGTCAACGAACCGGCGCCGAACAACGAGGGAACCCTCACCTCTTCGCGCCATCCGTTCCCACATTGAACCTCGCATAGAGCAGCGCCGGACAGGTTGACCTGTCCGGCGCAAGGAGAAAAGTTCTCCGACCAGCACCTCACAGCGGTATAGGTCTCGCACCCGGCCCGCCTACCCCCGCTGCTTCAACGGCTCCGGCTCCGGAACAGCCCACAGCGCCGGAGCCACACGAACGAAAAGGCCTCGCTTGGCGTACCACTGCATATCAGCGTTTCGTGGGATCCCCGATCTGGATGCTTCCTGATGTGATCGCCTTGCCCCCCGGCAAGGCCGAGCCCATTCGCAAGTTGTACTTGAGCACGCCGACCTTGCTGAAACAGGCCGCGACGGACTCATTCGGGCCAATCGTCGCATGCTCGCGCTTCATGCCGAGAAAGTTCGAGAACCCTCTTTCGCAGGACAACGTCTCATGCATATCACCAACCAAATCCAGCTGAACAGGCAACGTCCGATGATTGACCCAGCGCACTTCATCGCCGATATTGACGATTAGCTCGGCGGGATGTGGCTCCTCCTCAATCTTTACGGTATGAATCTCTCCACTCCGTGAGGTTTGCGGCCCAGCGCAGGCCGTCAAACCCACAGACAATGCGATGCCCACTAACGTCCAAATATACTTCTGTTTCATTTTCTCCTCCTGTTGTGTTGTGAGCCCACTGTCATCCATTTTCCCATTCTACATCATCAGGCGACGCGAACGGGATTATCGTCAGGCCACTGGACCGTTCCGTCGCGGCGTCAGACGGCCCCATCAAACCATCCATCGAGCGTCACTCGGATTGATGCCGGTGTTGCTCTGCCGCGCAAATGCGCGAGACTTACTTAAACTTTCCGGCAGCCTCCTCAATCGAAGTTTTGAAGTCAGTCCATGCGCGCTCCACTCCGCCCTTGAGCGACTCCCACGCTTCTCCGCTCGACTCGTTCAGTTCCTTCAGTTTTGCCTGCGCCACATCGGCCTTCGTTTTGATGCTTTCGATCTGTTTGTAATACTCTACTTTGGCGGCAGCTTCTGTTCCATCCGCCTTCGCCTTTAGCTGGTCGAGTTTAGCGCTCCATTCCCTCAGTTGCGCATCCAGCTGTTCGTGATAGGCCTCTTTCAATCCCATGCCACACCTCCTTGTAGAAAAGTTTTCCTATGGCTTCAACGCCGGACGTTCACCATTCTTTAACTGCGTAGTCCTTCTACGCCGACAGCCGTGGCGCCGACAGAGATATGTGAATGCCGCTCACGGCTTGGGGTCGACTTATACGACCCCGAAGATGATATTCTTGCCGCCCGACAGGTCTAACTCCATAAACACACCTCTTTGTTGTGACATCTGGATGGTTGTCCTCCTTCTGTAATAGGCACAGCCCCCTATGGCTGTGCCTTATCGGTTGAAACTTCGCCTCACCGGTCACTGTTGAGGATGCTCGTCCTTCTCTTCCTGATTTTTAGAATCCCCCTCAGGCTCTGCTCGAGCATGTTGACAAAGTAGTCGCGCTGACGCCGGACCGCCTCCTGCCCCTCAAAGAGCACATGATAGGTCAGAATCCCTGAGGTATAGGCGGCCATCGCAATCGCCACATCGCGTGCGCTGACGGCCATGCCGGGTCGGACAGCAGGCCTGATCAAGTCCGTCAGACGATGAAGATGCGCATCGTAAACTTCACGTAGGTCTTTGGCGGCATCGCCCTGAAGCTGCATCAGGCCTCGCACTTGGTGAAAGAAGAGCAAATGGTCCGGGTTGTTCAGAAAAAAGTCCACGCGGGCGCCGATCGCGGCCGAAAGGATCTTTGACTGGGAGGGAGCGTCCCGAACGGCTTGCTCCGTCTTTAACAACAACCCGCCACGCTCCTCTTCGAGCAATACTCGAATAAGAGTCTCTTTGGAATCGAAATATTTATAGAATGTCCCTTTCCCGAGATCGGCCAGTTCCGTGATGTCTTCGACCTTGGCCCAATAGATTCCCTTCTCTGAAAATATCCGCCGAGCGACCTCCAACAGATGGCGTTTCGTCCTCTCTTTCCGTCTAGCAACGCGAGATAGTGGAATGTCTTCGGGGGGCAGCGCTTTTGTCATGGCGTATCGTCAACTCCTCTCCTTGGGCAAGATTCCCTTTCGCACGGCCATTGCAGCAGTGCTGATGCGTCAAGCTTGTAAAACCACGCTGAATAACCTTCGACCCGGCAAGGCTCTTCTTCCGAATTCATCGGCTGGTCCGTTATTGTCATTCCATGGTGACTATTTTGCAATCTCCCGTGAATTCATCCAGAACAATCGGGGAGTTCCAAGCCTTCCAAACTACGGAGTCGTTCTGAGTGGAGCCGGCCCATCTGACCTCTGCTCACATAGCCCTTCGCACAAGGGTATATGGTAAACCGGCGGCGTCAGGGACTCAGGGAGCCACCGGATTGGTCCGGTCTTCTCTGGTCCAACGACTCCGCGTTCGAATTCGATACGGCCCGGTCGGTCCGTTGATCCGGTGCGTCAATACGATCGGATCGACGACTTCACCGCAATTGAGGCAGCGCCACCCGACAAAGTCATTACGGCCCATGTCATCCCAGAAATCCACGATTGTTTCCCGGATCATCAAACCCTGGCATCTCATGCACATCATGAACTCCTCCTTGGTTCTGACAGTGCCTCATCCGGTCAGGCGGCCACTCGCCATCCACGTTCCATGACTTGATTGATCTTCAAACGCGCATCTGCTGCGACGCCGTTGATCCCTTGTTCTAAGTCCTTCGCCACGACCGTCAGGCGACGCCTTGTCCTCGCGCCTGAAGTGGGTGCCAGCAACAGGCCGACCCCTCCGCCGATGATCATCCCGGTCAAAAACAGCAAGCCTCCGTTTATTTTGTTGTTCATAGCGTGCCTCTCCGTTGAGTTATTTTGAACTCTCCTTTGTTCATCTCTTCCTCGATTCGACAGAGCCCGCAGGCACGTGTCGTGCCGCCTTTTCAATGTCTTGGACGACTCGGCCCTCCGAAAGGCTCCGCTTCGGTTCATGACAGCAACTGCACCGGGCTGCCAACGAAGCCTCCTGCCCTCGCGCACTCACACAGAGAACCAGATAGTAATCCGGGGCTCCACAAGAGTCACAAGCTTGCCCCCTCAACTCTTTCAGAATATCCGGGGACGTGAGAGGTTTCCTGCTCCAGCATCCGGCATCTGCCTGTGTGTGTTCTCGACATCGCTCCATACGGCCTCCTTTCTTGTCAGGACTTTGACTGTGCCTCTGGCAGGGTCATCAATCGGCCAAGCACCTCGAATCCCTCTGTCACCGAGACTCCGAATCCTGGAGGGAATCCAAACTCGTCGGCCTTCGGGAAGACCGCTGTGACCTTCCCTGCTATCGCCTTAATCTCTTCCGATGGAGTCTCTTCCCTCACGGCGAGAATCACGGAAGCACCCGAAGACGGCAGTGCCGACGTGGCGAGAAACACTCGGCCTTCCGTGATCACATAGCCCGGCGCTTCGCCCTCGATTTCGTCATCCGTTCGATAGCCGATCTGGATCCCGGTGTATCCGCTCAAGAGTTGAGTGCGCTGACTGTTCGCCGTGCGTTCGATACGCCCCGATTGGGTCACCTTCTCGCATTGGCGAGAACTGACCGGGTCCGCATGGTCCTGTTGGAAACATAAGATATTGGACGGTGCGGCCAAGTCTCTCCCGCTGATCCGCTTTTTTTGAGTTCCAACTACCCCCATGATTCGTGATTCCATGCCATCACCTACAGTGACCTTTCAGTCTATAGAGACTTATAAACCATATATGACCATATGGTCACTTTATACAATTGTGCCTCCCTTTGTCAAGGGAGATTCTCACCGCTTATGCTTCATGTCGGCACCTAGGTTCTCCTCTACCACCGAACGCGTTCCGACTTTGACTCATTATTTCCGGCTTGTTACTGTACCCCCGCATGCGACAGGCAATCCCCCAACCCAGCGTGGGGCGCGTTCTTCACACTCCGGCTGATCTCCTCCCGCTCCGAAGACTCATCGCTCGGCTCGGCATCGTCCTGTTCCTGCTCTGTGGGGTCATTGCCATTCTGTGGTTCGATCGTGACGAACCGGTCGATCACCACGACGGTGACATCTCGTTCAGCGATGTGGTGTATTTACGATGATTACGATCACCACTGTGGGGTACGGAGACATTGCGCCTGTCACCCCTCGGGCCAGACTTATCGACGCCTTCATCGTGACGCCTGTACGCATAGCCGTCTGGCTGATGTTCTTGGGCACGGCCTATCAACTCATCATTCGACGATAGATATATGGAGGACTACCGTATGGCGACGCTGAAGGCCGGTCTCCAAGGACACATTATCGTGTGCGGCTTCGGCAATACGGGAACTGCGACCGGGCGGGACGACGCGAGCGCTCTGATCCTTCTCACGGCACGGCATTTGAATCCGACGATTCGAATCATCGTCAGGGAGGCGCCAACAGCATCGTCGCTCCCGCCACGTTCGGTGGCTATGCTCTGGCCGCCGTCGTCGATCAGTCCCACATAGTCCAGTATTTGGAGGATTTGTTGACAGCCGGCGGGCGAGTCAATCTCCTCGAACGTCAGGTTCGAGAAGACGAGATCGGCAAGACTGCAGCTGATCTCAAGCCGGCGATCGTGCTCAGGATATATCGGGGCACGTTCGTCATCTCGATGACGGACGTGCAGGCTGAAACCCCGCTCCAGCGGGGAAACCTGCTGGTGATATTGAAACCTACGGCTTAGCAGATCGCCCCGTAGACCTTCCTCGCCAAGCAGATGTCCTCGTACACCGCCCCAACTCTAGGTGGTTCTCGCGTCGGCTACATGCAGAACCGAGGGCTGGCCTCTTGCAGGCTCTCCCCAATGTATCGTTCGATGCGGGAATGGAATTTCGATCCCTTGGGCATCGAAAGCCTGCTTCAACCGCCGTCGATACTCCCGCCCGACGTTCCATTGTTCCAACGGTTTTGTCTTGATACGGATGCGGATGACGACGGCAGAGTCGGCAAAATTATCCACCCCCATAATCTCGATCGGTGACATAAACTTATCGCGAAAATCCTGATCCTGCCGCAGGTCCTCGCCCACTTCCCGCATCACTCCGGCCACGCGGTCGGTATCCTCTCTGTAGGCAACTCCCATATCCAGCACGAAGGCCGACCATTCCTTTGTCATGTTGGAAAGAGTTGTGATCGTCCCATTTGGAAATATGTGCACGCCCCCTGAGACATCACGCAACGTGATGGCCCGGAACGTAATGGACTCGACCAGACCGCCCGTACCATTGATGATCGCCACGTCGCCCAGCCTGATTTGATCTTCTAAGATGATGAAAAATCCGCTGATCAGGTCCCGTACGAGATTCTGTGCTCCGAAACCGACGGCCAGGCCGACGATCCCGGCGCCGGCAAGAATCGGACGGATATCCACTCCGATCTCCTCCAACGTCTCAATGATGACCACCCCCCAGATCAGACTGACTACTACGGTGCGAAGAATACCCGTCAGCGTGGCCGCCCGCTTGCGGCTGGAATCTGAATCGACATCCGATAGTCTCCCCGTCCGCGCCACCAGGGATTCCAGCTGTTTCAACGCCGGCCCGAGAAATCGCATGCCCGCCAGCCCGAGGGCAAAGATCAGTGCAATCTTGGCGGCTGCTTTCCCGGCTGCCACACCGATTGAGATCAACCACGGAGTGAGCTCCGGTAAGGATAATGCGTCCATGACTACCCCTCCTCTGAACGAGTTATGCACGAATCGATAGGCCGCTTCAAAATTCCCGGATGATGCGGAACCCGACTTCCGGAAGAGCCAAACCCGTGGTGACGCGCACACCGGTCCCGCCTTGAATCATCCAGCGTTTGCCGACCTCGTAGTGCATCTGCGGCATGAACAGCAGAGACGCATCACCGCCGATGACCTGATTGAAATTGGTTTCAATGCCGGCCACCAGCCGATCGGTCACATTTGCGAAGAGCGTCGCGTTGCTCAGGAATTCGGTGCGGCGGTCTGGCACACGGCCCCCCAGTTCGGTCCGAGGTCCGACCATGCCGAAGAGGCTCCAGGTCTCGTTGAATCGAAGGCCGGCCAAATAAAGAAACGTGGTGGTCCAGACCCTCGGATCGAGGTCGTATTGCACGATCACTTGCGTGCCATGAATGAACCGGTGATGGAATCCGGTGCCGAATGTGGCTTGACCACCGGCCTTAAGCGCCTCCACACGTTCATTTTCCATGGGAAGCTCGAATTCAATTCCCAGACCGTCGTGTATGGCATACTCGATCTCCGGAGCCCACTCGAAACCTTGCGTATCCGGACTACGCCGGACAAATCCCAGCGGATCCGGCGCACCATCGACCGCCCGGCTTTTCCGCCGCAACGGAATCTTGCCCAGCACGTTGACTTCTCCTTCCCCACGCTTCGCGCCCAATGGACGCATGAGGTCGAACACCATCGGCTCGGGAATACGGGGACCCCGCTCTTCACCAGACACCCGTTCGATCGTCTCCGAGTCGGAAGCGATATCGCTCTTGAAGTGGCCACGCACTGCCTGGGCCAGATCCTCTCCCCACAGTTCCATCGGAGGGATATTCATCGACGGAAGCGCCGGCGAGAACATCCATGGAGCCGCTTCCGGGCCATGCACGTCTGCTCCGAGCACGCTACCGTAGACACTCACGACCGACGCCAGGATCACGGTGACCACCACTTTTCGTCCGTATTCCCGCACGCCTTTCCTTGATCCCGACGGTATGCCGAACCACCCCCACCGTTGCCCGAAAAAGGACGCTCGCATCGTTTGACCGCAACCGAGGAAATCCAGTTGTGCCCTCACACGCTTCGAGGGCCACTCACGACGTTGCATCGCACGCGGCCGGCTCTCTCGGCGGGTGAAACAGGTATGAGACCCAGACAGGACACAAGAGTACCCCCGCCATCAACAATCCGCCGATCCAGGCTTCTTTCCAGGGAAACCACGCCGGCGGGGGACTGTCGATCAACCAGGAGCCGAAACCGGTAAGTAAGCTGAACACCGAGGCTGTACCCGCCACCGTGATCGCTAACCCTTGCCCAAGGCGATTGACGCTATTACGGCCGTGTTCACCCGTCAGTCTGGCAACCGGCGCCCAGAATCCAGGAGGGTGGACTTTGACATAGAAACCGCGGAGCCCGGGCATCGGTTCCGGACTGGTCGCCACGGAGACGACCACTGCCGCAAGAGTGGAAACGGCTGCAACCGTCAGGATCCGCACTGCGTCATGATCATCCGAAACAGTCATCAGAAGGATCGGCGCCAAACCCGCCGACATAGCGATGGACGCCAATTCCCCCCAGGCCGTCATGCGCCACCAGAGCCAGCGCAGCACGAGCGCCGGGCCTAGGCCCGCCCCGAGCAATAAGCTGATCCGCCATGCGCCCTGTAATGAAGACAGCATCGTCACGATGGCCAGGGCTCCCGCCAACGTGCCCACATTCGACAGGCGGGCTACCCACACCAGCTCACGGCCGGAAGGTGAGCGCCGCAAAACGCTTCCGCAGAGGAATCGGTTGTATAGGTCGTTCGCCCAATAGGAGGCTCCCCAGTTGAGTTGAGTGTCGACGGTTGATGCGAACGCGGCCAGCATGCCCGTGAGCAGAAGGCCTTTGAATCCTGTGGGGAGTGTTTCGGCAATGCCGCGGACGAAGGTGAATTCGCGATCGGCGATCATCGCATCGGCAGGCAACCCCGGATCAGGAGGAAAGAGCACCAACAATCCCAGTCCGAGCGGAAGCCAGATCAAACTCCTCACCAATATCTGAACGACGGTGAACGTGACGGCGGCCTGCGTGGCATCGTGATCGGACCGGCAGGCCATGGTGCGCTGCGCAAGGTAGCCTGTTCCATCCGAGTTCATCTGCAGCAGCCATTGCAAACCGAACACAACGATCAGCGCCGCCGATACATCCTTCGCATGAGACGGCGTAAACGCAAGCAGCTGGTCGGCCGTAAGCGATCCGGTCTCTCCCGAGGAAAATCTGACATGGATCTGACGAAGAACTTCATTCCATCCTCCGGAACTCTCCACGACGTACCAGGCGAAAACTCCGGTGGCGCCCAGGGCCAAGAACAATTGAACCACGTCGGTCGCGACCACGCTGCGCAACCCGCCGGTCGTCGAATAGAACAGGGTGACAAGGAGAATCAGTCCGATGGAAATCATATTGTCCGTGGACCGCACCCAGATATCCTGTCCCGCTTGTCCTCCGGCTGTGAACGATACCCCGGCCCATTTCACCGCAGAGGAGAGCGCGGTAAACAAGCTATCCGGCAGCCAGTCATGCCAGAGTAGGAAGGGCTCCGCGATACGTGTCGCCGCAAGCAGGACCATGGCCAACACCGTCCAGTTCACGATCGTTCCCAAATAGATCGCCTTCACAAGACGCAACGGGACCGCCCCTGAAGAGCTGTACCGGATCTCCGTGAACTCTGCGTCCGTCAACACCCCGGCGCGCCGCCAGCAGGCAGCCAGCACAAATCCCATGAACAGAAATGCCACGGCATAGATCCACAACCGCCAGAGAGCGAATACCCCGGATGTGGCGATGAGTCCTGTGACGAGAAGAGGCGTGTCGGCTGCGAATTGAGTGGCCGCCATGCTGACGCCCGCCCGCCAGCCGCTGAGTGAACGCCCGGCCAAAAAGTACTCCTCCAGACTCCGGGACGAGATTTTGCGGGACCGGAGTCCAGCCATGATCGCATACAACAGAAAGAGCAGGACAAGGGTTCCGTCGATCCAAGTCACGAGTCCCTCACCGCACCTGAGTCGTGCGTGTGCCCGTCGGCTTGCCACGCTCGGATACATGCCCTCGCCTCGCTGGATCGACAGATCCAGGCAGGAATCTCACGAAGACCATCGCAGAAGGAATCGCCGTGATAAAACCCCCAGAGTTGATGCCGCCGCATGAATCGTGACCCTTGTGCACGACGGACAGGGATCGGCCTGGAGTGTGCCGGGAAAACCCGAGGGACGGATCGACGCCCTCCTTCGGCAGAGAGAAGCGGCCGTCGCGCGCAGCCTTGACGGCATGACCCTGCGCTCGCTGGTTGAGCTGCAAGAACAGGCCGGCCCGCCTGATTCATGACGATTCGCGGCGAAATCTCCGGGACGCGTCGCAAGAGTGGCGCAAAGGGGACTCTCGGCTGGCGAGTGACGCCCAAGACATTCGTTCCAATTATGAGCCAAACAACGCGCCGTTCATCGCGAAATGAACGGCGATGCTCGCGGCGTAACCCAAGGCAATCGCCCAGATCCATTTCAAATGGGCAGAGAACGTATAGATCCCCCGTGCCTGCCCCATGAGGGCCACGCCCGCTGCCGACCCGATGGACAACAGCGATCCGCCGACACCGGCCGTCAACGTCACCAACAGCCATTGGCCAAGACTCATATCCGGGTTCATGCTCAACACGGCAAACATGACGGGGATGTTGTCGACGACCGCTGAGAGAATCCCGACAAGGATGTTCGCAGTTGTAGCTCCCAAATCCTTGTAGAGAACATCAGAGAGTGCGGCCAAGTACCCCAAGGCGCCGAGCCCGCCGACGCAGAGCATAATGCCGTAAAAAAACATCAGCGTGTCCCATTCCACACGCTTCATGCTGATGAATACATCGAACGGCTTGGCCGCTGGCTTGAACTCTACGCCCATACTCACCGAGCCATCAAACGCGGGGACTTCCACCCACTCGTTCAGTTCCTTGCGCCGGAGAAAATACCCATAGGATTTCAGCGCGCCTAATCCGGTCATCATGCCGAGAAACGGGGGAATTTCAAGAACATGATGCAGCAGCACCGTTCCAGCGATGGTGAACAGAAACAGCATCACAACGACATAGCCTCCGTGCTTGACCCGTACGGATTCTGTTCTGCTTGACGGCTTCTCGTACGGAATAGTCAGGGACATCAGGGCTGCCGGTACGAGCCAGTTGATGAGAGAAGGGATGAACAGCGAAAGAAAATCGCCGAAACGAACCACGCCTTTCTGCCAGACCATGAGAGTTGTGATATCGCCGAAGGGACTGAATGCACCCCCCGCGTTGGCCGCCACCACCACATTGATACAGGCCACGCTGATGAATCGGCCGTTGCCGGCTCCCATGGCCATGACCACAGCTCCCATCACCAGCGCCGTCGTCAGATTGTCCGCAACAGGGGAAATGAAGAACGCGAGAATACCGGTCAACCAGAAAACAGCGCGCAAGGACAGGCCTAACGACACGAGGCCTGTCCGCAGCCCCGAAAAGATGTTCCGTTCCGCCATTGTATTGATGAACGTCATGGCGGAGAGCAAGAACAGCATCAACTCGGCATATTCCAGGAGATTATGGCGCAGGATCTCGGCGACGAGATGGGATTGATGTTGAGAGGCATACGCGATGGCCGTCAACATCCAGATCACGCCTGCGGCCACCATGACAGGCTTCGATTTTCTGAGATGAAGACTTTCTTCGACAATCACCAGAATATAGGCGGCCAGAAACACTGCGAACGCCGTATAGCCTATCCAATGATCCGCAAAACTCACCATCGTGCCCCTTTACCCTCCCTGGCATAGCAGCAGACGCGCTTAGGATTGAATCATGCGGGCTAACGTTCACCGGCAGGCTTTTGAGAAAGACCGCCCGGCTGTTTGCGCCGATCGGGGAATTCCGGTGTACGGTCGATGCGATGGACCAGAAAGCGGATCACTTCTTCTATCTCACTCTGATGCTTGAGGTAATACTGCGCCTGCGATTCGGTCTGGTATCCGACCCGCACCCCCATGATGAGCCCTTCCGTCAGTCCGAAAACATCCTCGTCCGTCTCATCGTCGCCGATGAAGAACAGGCCTGTGCGCCGCAGATGAAGCATGAGGGAACGCGCCGCTTCCCCTTTTCTCGTACTCCCCTGAGGCATGGCATTCACCGACGCTTTTCCACAGATCAGCTGCGGCGCCGGCGTCAGTCGATTGAGCAGAAGGATCAGCGCAGCCTGAAACCCGTTGGACTCATCGATCCCGCGATAATGGAAAGTGAGAGTGTAGCGTTTGGCTTCGACCTCGATACCGGCAACTTTGAGCGGCTGGGCGAGGTCCGTCTCCACTTGCTTCATCCATCCAAGGCAGACCTGCTCCGCCACACTCAGCGTGGCAGCCGGGGTCAGCGGACTCTCCAGCCCATGATTCCCGATCAGATACGGAACCGCTCCGTTCACCCTCGGCGTCAAATCACTGAGCGCGCGTCCCGACACGATGGCGCAGGACGCGCGCGCAGCAAGTTCACGTAACCATTCGTGCATGGACGGAGACAATTTGACACCTTCTCGGTCCGGCGAAATCTTCGCCAATGTCCCGTCGAAATCGAAGGCATACAGGACGGGGCGGCTCGCAACCGTCCTCAGAGCTTGGCGTCCCTCATCCGACAGAAGATAGATCATGCTTGTCCCCCTGTGATGGTTTGAGGGTCCCGTCCGCCCATTTGACGGACAAGCCGGGCGCGCTGCCGCATGCGGGCCGCGTCCATCAACATCCGGCCGGCCCACCGATAGACGTTGAACTCCTGCACGATGCCGCGCATGCTCCGCATCCGGGCGCGCTGCTCGGTGCCGGGCATGGTCAACGCCAGATGCATGGCTGCGGCGCATTGATCGATGTTATAGGGGTTCACCACGAGCGCCTCGACCAACTCGGTCGCCGCACCGGTGAACTGGCTCAGAATCAGCACGCCTTGTTCGTCGTCCCTCGCGGCGACGAATTCTTTGGCCACCAGATTCATGCCGTCGTGGAGGCTGCTCACGACACAGAAATCGGCCGCGCGATAATAGGTGGCGATCTCCTGCAAATCATGATGTTCCATCTTCAAGTGGATGGGCCGGTAGCCCTCTCTGCCGAACCGCCGGTTGATGCGATCGGCCGACGCCTGGACCTGTTGCGCCAAATGCTGATACTCGTCGATTTTTGAACGGCTGGGCGCCGCCAGTTGCAGGAATGAGAACCTCCCGATCCACTCCGGTTGCAGCTCCAGCAACCGCTCGACCGCCAGAAACCGCTCAAGGATGCCCTTGGTGTAGTCCAACCGCTCGACGCCGACACCGACATGATGCGTATGCGGCAGACCATGGGTCGCGCGGATGTGCGTTCGGCACGTCGGGACGGGAGCTGCGTGGGACAGCACCCGGTTGGGCCAATCGATCGAAATCGGGTAGTGGTTCACCGCCGTCAATTTGCCGCCGTATGAAATGGTGGAACTGTCCCGATCGATTCTCGTTTCCAATGAGCGGTCCACGGTATCGATGAAGTTGCTGCAATGGAATCGAGTGTGAAATCCGAGAATGCTGCTCCCCAAGAGGCCTTCAAGAATTTCGCGATACCAGGGGCAGATGGCATACCGCTCAGGATTGGGCCAAGGGATATGCCAGAACGTGATGATCGTGGCATGCGGCAGATGATCCCGCACCATTTTCGGCACGAGCGCGAGATGATAGTCCTGCACCAACACAACCGGGTTGTCCGTCTTGGCTTCTTCGACGATCGCCATCGCAAACCGTTCATTGATGTCTTTATACAGCTGCCAATCCGAGGAGCGGAAGATCGGACGAACATGGGCCAGATGGCACAGCGGCCACAGACCTTCGTTGGAAAACCCGTAGTAGTATCCCTCCTCTTCCTCCGGCGACATCCAGATGCGTCGAATCTCATAGGCGGGGTCTTCCGGCGGAACCCGTACATGCCCGCGCGTATCGACCACCTCCCGGTCTCCGCTGCCGCTGCCATGCGCGATCCACACGCCTGAGCAGGCTCGCATGATCGGCTCGAGCGCCGTGACGACGCCGCTGGCCGGCACCTGCACGTCGATCCGCTCGTCGCGCCGGATATGGATATACGGTTCTCGATTCGACACGATCAGCACCTCATCACCGGCCAGATGATCGCGTAGGATCGTCTTGAGCGTGGCCGGCTTCCAGCTCATCTGGTTCTCATCGCGCATGCGCTTGTCCGATTGAAGCTCATGGATCATGGCGCGCAGATCCTGCGCGACGGGCTGCAACTCGGGCTTTTGCTCCTGATCTCTGATCAATCCGATCAAACCTTCGCCTCTGAGCATGCCCCGCACACCCGCCACCCAGCCGCGCCAACTCAAATGGGCGACCAGCACAGTGACAAGCGAGCTGACTGCGCCGATGGTCACAAAAAGATAGAACAGATACCACTTCGTGGCGCTGCTGCGACGCTCAACCCAACTCATGTCGTGGAGAAGTACCAGCCGTCCCAATGAACGACTTCCGGCTTCCAGCCCGACGGCGGCGACATGAACGGCGCCTTGCTCCAGCCGAACAACAGCCGTCGGACCGCTTTTGACTGCGGCAGCCTCTTCGCAGGTCACTGATTCAGGGTACGTCTGTGTCTTGTAGATGAGCTGGTTGTTAACATCGCAGAATCCGATGGCGAAAAGCCGTTCGTCCTGGATGATCCGTTGAAAGTACGTCTGCAATTTCGCTTTGGAGTTCGAAACGATCAGCTCGGTCAGAGGCCCCTCCATGGTTCCAGCCACCAGCTGGACGCGAATCTCGATGTCCCGGACAAACCATTTCAGCGTGAGAGTGTCGACGAGGGGGATGACCGCATAGGCCAGGGAGGCCAGGACCAGCAACAGCGGCAACAAGAATCGAAGCGACAAACGCATACATCACCTCTCATTTACATCGGCCGGAAAATCGCCTATGGTACACGCATGTATCCGTATGGGCTCGTCGGCAATTGTCATACGTCGGCGCTGATCGGATTGAACGGCGCCGTCGAGTGGTTGTGCGCTCCGAGACCGGACAGTCCTCCGGTATTCGGCCGTCTGCTCGATCCCGATGGCGGACACTTCTCGATCGCAAGCACGGCCCATGCCGCCGACATCTCTACCCAACAACGCTACCTCCCTAATACGAATGTCTTGCTGACGACCGTCACATTGACGAACGGCGATGCCTTTCAGATCACCGACTTTTGTCCCCGGTTTGAACAATACGGCCGCATCTATCGGCCGGCCGCGTTGTTCCGGCTGGTCGAACCGTTGCAAGGCACCCCGGCTATCCGCGTCAGCTGCCGCCCGGTTTCCGGATGGGACAAGACTCCGGCGTCGCCCGTACGGGGCAGCAACCATGTGCGATATGAGATTCGCGGCGAACTGCTCCGCCTGCTGACCAACATGCCGCTGACCTACCTCTGCGAGGAGACCCCGGTTGCGCTGACGCAGAAATTCTACTTCGGCCTGACCTGGGGGCTCGGCATCGAGGACGACCTGATCAAGGTCACCCATGACTTTCTGGAACAGACCACGCGCTACTGGCGCATGTGGGTGAAGAACTGCTCGGTGCCGCTTCTGCATCAGCGTGAGGTGATCCGGTCCGCCCTTGCGTTGAAGCTCCACTGTTTCGAGGACACCGGCGCCATTCTGGCAGCAGTGACGACCAGCCTTCCGGAACAGCCGGGCGGGCAACGCAACTGGGACTATCGCTATTGCTGGCTGCGCGACGCCTATTTCGCACTGACGGCGTTTCATAACCTGGGCCACTTCGAAGAAATGGAAGCCTTCCTGAAATTTCTCCTGAACATTGCGCATACCCATGAACATTCCCGTGACCGCTTGCGCCCGGTCTATACCCTGAGCCAGGGACTGCCTCTTCCTGAGACCGAACATTCGAATTGGGCCGGCTATCTGGCCACTACCCCGGTACGCAGCCAGAATCAGGCGGCGGATCAAGTGCAGAACGACGCGTACGGCGAAATGATTCTGACCTTCACGCCGATCTTCTTCGACGAACGGTATTTCGATCTGCGCACCCGAGATCTCGACGGACTCCTGGCCCATTTGGCGACACTCTGCGCGCGCAGTATCGGCCAGCCGGATGCCGGGCTCTGGGAGATCCGCAACGGTTGGCGGGAACATTCGTTTACCAACTTGCTCTGCTGGGCCGGCTTGGAACGTTTGGAGCGCATCAAACAGGCCGGGCATCTCACGACGCTCTCGTTGGATCTGACGAGCGCGAGAGTCCGCGCCGCCGAGGCCTTGCTCCGTTCCGTGCATGACGGCGCCGTCAGAAACGGTCCCTCCGACCTGAGCTATGACGCGGCGCTTGCCCAACTGCCGATCCTGGGCTATCCGAACCGGCAGCTCTGCGAATCCACCGTGCTGCATATCGCCCGAGAACTGTCGCTCCGGCACGGCACAGAGGACACCGGATTTTTCTACCGGTACGTGCGGGAAGACGATTTCGGAACACCCGATGCGGCGTTCGTGATTTGCTCGTTCTGGATCGCCCAGGCCCTCGCCCGTCTGGGACGAATGCCTGAGGCCCAATCCATTCTCGATCGCGTGTTGGCCGCCGCCAATCATGTCGGACTTTTTTCTGAGCATTTCATTCCCGCGGCAAACATCCAATGCGGCAATTTCCCCCAAGCCTACTCCCATGTCGGCCTGATCAACGCAGCGTTCGCCGTCAGCCCTCCCTGGAGCGATGTGCTTTGACCTCACTCGCATTATTCACGAAGGCTTCTACTCCGACCGCCGATACGGCGCGGAGGACAGAACGATCTAATTTGCAGGAGGATGAAACTGCTGGGAAGCCAGCACGAAAAGATGTGCGGATTGTGGCAGCTCACCTGCCGAAATGAACCCGGAGGAAAGCGTCAGAGGAGGAAGCGTCTGTGGAAGCGAGAACCCTTCCAGCGCTGACCCTGAAAACTCATCGGAAATATCTTCAGCAGAGAGCAATGTACCCGGCGTGCCCAGCATTTGCATGACGATACAGAGGCACAGGGCCAGGGCGACCACGCACAAACTTCTGCGCCTGAGACCGACAAGATGGTGAACAGTCATAGCCGGATCCTACACCCTTCAAATGTTTGCGACAAGGAGCGGTCCATCGTTCCGCTCGATGCCGTACCACACCTTCCTCGCTTCCATGATCAAGAATGGCTAGACGCCCGACGGAAAGGCCTCATACACACGCCGATTCTCGATCACGGGGAAAGGTTTGCTACCCCGGCTCGCTCAAACTCCTCATCGGCTGGTCCGCACGGCCTTCACAATCTTGGCCTCTCGGATCCGATCCAAGAATCGGTCAGGCGGGACTGCCGGTTGAACGATCTGCACCTCTTGCCAGCCTTCGTTCAACACCCCTTTGTGGCCATCCATCTCCCGCAGCCACTGGTCGATGCTCTCCTGCGTAACCCCTTCACTGAACGCGACCCAAAAGAGAAAGGGTTGCAACTGAATATTTGACCGGCTATCGGCTGCCTGCAAAGACTGTGGGGTCTGTAGGATATCCGGAGGGCGTGTCGTCGTTGCATTGCCATTGCCCGAGACGACGGCTTTTGAGACTTCTACTCCGGTCGCCTTTAGCTTCTTCTTCAACTCCTCATTGTCCTGCTCAAGCCCGACCATTTTTTGGGACAACCGGTCGTTCGCGACCCTAAGGCTGTGAATCTCAGCCTCGAGCTGTTCTTGCTCTGACAGTGCTTTGCCCATGAGCAGACGAGTCATCTGTCTGACCTCGCGGCCGGATCCTTTCTGCTGCTTTTCCATCTCCTGCCTCACCGTCAGCATGTTGGACACGACCTTCTCCTGAGTCGACGACAACCTCGTGATCGCCGACTGCAACTGGGCCATGCCTTCGTGTTGCGATTGGATCGTATCCACCGTTCTCGCTTGCATCTGTGCCAGTTCGCCCAACTGCCGCTCCAGCTTCGTCACTTCGGGAAGCGAAGCCGCCCAGGGCGCCTCCGCTTGCGTGACCAGCGACGGAGTGCGCTCGGGGGCCATCCAGACGGCGATGCGGTCTGCCGCCAATCCCAGCACCACGATCGCCAGGAGTAACTGGGTAGCGGCTACGACCCGAAACCCAGGCGCCACCGTGACCATCGGACGGCGAACCGCGGCTCCGGCTGAACCGGTAAGGGTCTTCCAGATACGCCGCCAGCTACTTGGGGCAGGAGTAAACATGGCGGTCGCCGATCCGCCTTGCGCAGTGTTATGAACACGAAGTTGAACCGTATCCCCTGAAATCGGGATGTGGGCGGTTCGGAATCCATATTCCGGAGCGGCAAGACCGCCCAGGAGGACACCATCCTCAGATCGAAGCTGTACGGTATCGATACGGGTCTGGAGCTGGAGCTGGAAGGTGGTTTCGTTCCCTCCTCCGTCCAGCGCCCCCACCCGATGCTCATTGACAAAGACGTGGATCGGATCGGATGAGCTACAGGCAGAACGACGAGCGCTGACTTTCAGCCCATCGATCAGGCATGCACGGTAATCCTCTAGATCTCGATCCTGTTCCATACCTTCCTCCTCCGCCTCCCTGTTACACCTATCGATCGAGGCGTTTACGGGCGCACATGCAATTCGACTCTGGGCTTCCCGACCGTTTCATCTCCGTTCCGACCAAGATCCCAGGCGGTTTGAATACAGTCCGCACAGAGCACCAGGTGCCACAGCCGGTAATCGCAGCCATGCCCTTCGGAGAACATCGCTCCCCACTGACTGCGGGATAAGCAGGGGTAATGGTCCGGCTCGCTTTTGCGATAGTGGGCTTGTGCGAATCGGACAAGCCGCTCGGTTTCATGATGGAATCGTTGCGGGTGACGCTGCTGCTGGACCACGAGCTCCTCCAACTCCACATCGGTCATGCCGATTTCGTCCATGGTCCGTTGCCAGCCGGAATCTCGCCAGCGTCGAAAGTTCTTGTAGATGCGCTGACTCTCCAATTCATTCAGTCCGGTAATCGCGATGACGTCTCGCGGGCCCATTCCGTAGCAGTGGTGATACAAGGCGATCAGCGCGTCACGGCTGATCACCGCGCGAGCTACGAGCCCATCAAGATACCGGCCGAGCGGTGTGAGTAAGTCAGGATGATAGCAAAACGGGTCCGGTTGGCTGTGCTGCTTGGCGACGAACGAATCCAGCAGAAACAAGGGCCGGCATGGCGCTTCGCTGCGCCCGCACACAAGAAACCGTTCGAGGTATTCGGCGCCCCAGCGTAAGACGAACTTTTCGTGCGCGACATCATCGGCCCACTGGCCGGTTTCCCGCAAAAATCGTTTCGTGGAGCTGGTAGCCCGCTCCAGAAACACCGGCAGGGCTTGAGAGACGAGTTGATCGAACTCGTCTGCGGTCCGCACCACATCCTCTAACCTGATCACCGTTGTTGTACGATCGGGCATCATCTGGTCTCTGCTGTAGGCAGAATGATTTCCTGTCGGAAGCATTGTGTCTCTATTGAGAGGACATGCGCATTGGACAAATTCTGCCACCCATCCGCTGATTTTGTCCATTGTCCTGGTCGCCGTTCGTTTGGTAGAGGGTTGATGCTGGTCGTGCATAGGGCATGGCCGAGCTCATGCATTCATCACTTTTAGCCTTGGAGGTTTCCATGAAACAGTTAATCGGATTGATGGCCTTGGTGGCATTCCTTGGCGTTGGCGCATTGTCCACTCCGGTGTTGGCTGGAGAGGATAAGAAGGAAGAAAAGAAGGGTGGCAATGTAATTGTGTTCGGAGAAGAAGAAAAGAAAAAGGATGATAAGAAGGGCGGCAACGTGATCGTGTTCGGCGAAGATGAAAAGAAGGAAGAAAAGAAGGGCGGCAAATAACCCTTCTCAGAGGGGCGCGGCTCTCGGCCGCGCCCCTGCCGCTTATTCACGCTGCGTCTCGGAAAGCCTATGGCTAGGTCGGCCATCCCCTCAATCGATGGTCCAGGTCGATGTTCCATAGTTGCACGTGTGATTCTCGGTTATCTGTTTTGCCTGGTGTGTATCGCGCTGTGCGTGCTCCTGTTATCGACTCCCGCTCTGTCGCAATCGAGCCCCTCGCCGCCGGTGAAGAAAATTCACGGCGAAGTACTCATGTTCACCAGCGAACTCGTGGTCGTGAAACTGGCGGATGGCGTCACTATTCTCTTCCGCCTGGAAGAGGACACACCCGTGGATTCGTCGCTCAAGGTCACTGATCGAGTCGAGGTGCGCCTCACGTCTGATGATCGCGCCATCTCGGTCAAGAAACTGACCACGGGTTCGGAGCCTCTTCGATAGCACTCGGCTTCTTCTGCAACCCATCGATGCTCAAAACAATGTGAAGATTCGCGAAAAATCCGTTCAACGCCGTCGCCACCCCTTGACCGCCTCCATAATGACAAACGGCAGGATGCCCGTCGCGCCCATCAAGATCCAATCTTCGATCGGCAATGACGCAACCTTGAAGATCGGCGCCGCAACTGGGATAGTCAGCACGGCCGCCTGAATACCGAACGAGAGGATCACGGCAAGGAGCAGCGGACGATTCGTGGCCACTCCCACTTGGAACAGCGACCACCGTTCACTCCGGCAGTTGAAGGCATGCACCAACTGCACGACGACCAGCACGGTAAAGGCCACGGTTCGCGCTTGTTCCACATCCTGGTGGAGACCGTACAAACTATAGGCAAACGCCCCCAAGGCGATGGCGCTCAGCATCAACCCCTCTGCGCCGATCGCCGCCAGTCTGTTGCCACTCAATAGCCGGGCTTCCGGCTTCCGCGGGCGTCGCTTCATCAAGTCCGGCGCCTTGGGATCGACCGCCAGCGCCAAAGCCGGAATACCGTCCGTGACGAGGTTCATCCAAAGAATCTGGATCGGCAGGAGCGGGAGAGGCATCCCCAGCAGCGTGGCAAACAACATCACCAGCACCTCGCTCACGTTGCACGACAGCAGGAAATGGACGGTCTTCCGGATGTTATCGAACACGGCGCGGCCCTCTTCCACCGCCGCCGCGATCGACGCGAAGTTGTCGTCCGTCACAACCATGTCGGACGCTTCTTTGGTCACATCGGTTCCGGCGATCCCCATCGCCACGCCGATGTCCGCCTCCTTGATCGCAGGGGCATCGTTCACACCGTCGCCCGTCATGGCTACGACGGCGCCCCGCGCCTTCCAGGCCTTGACGATACGCAACTTATGCTCCGCCGAGACCCTCGCATAAACCGCCACCTGCTCCACAGTTCGGTTCAATTCATCGTCGGACAGTCGATCGAGCTCCGTCCCGGAAAACGACTGTATCGGTTCCTTCGCCCCCCGCAGTTCCTCGGCAATCGCTGCGGCCGTATCCTTGTGATCTCCCGTGATCATCACCGTCCGAATGCCCGCCTCATGACAGGCCTGAACGGCGGCCTTCGCCTCAGGCCGCAGCGGGTCTTTCATGGCCGCAAGTCCGAGAAAGACCAGCCGTTCCTCCAACTCCTGCGCCCGAAACGCATCGGGCTCCCGATCCAATCGCCGCCGCGCCATCGCCAGCACACGCAAGGCCTGATGCGCAAACGAGGTATTCGCATCGAGAAGGACGGCGCGTATCGATTCTGTGAGAGGTTCATCCGTACCGTCCATGGCCAGCCGATGCGTACAACGCCGCAACAACACATCCGGAGCTCCTTTGACGTAGGCGACCGGTCCATCGGATGTCTGCCGGACAACCGTCATCATCTTGCGTTCCGAATCAAACGGCACCTCTCCGAGGAATCTATGGGTGGGTTCCAGTTGTTCTATCCGCAGGCCGGTCTTCGCGGCCACAACGAGCAACGCACCCTCCGTCGGATCTCCGAGAATACGCCAGCTGCCCTCCTTCTGTTGCAACGACGCTCCGTTGCACAGCACGACGGCCGTCAGAAGATCGCACACCCCCGCCGTGAGGGGTGAGGCGTCAGGAGAAGTCCCCTCACCCGTCACCCCTGACACCTCACGGATTTCCCCGATTGGTTCATAGCCCTCGCCGGTCACGTCTAATACCCTATCTCCAACGAAAAGCTTGGTGACCGTCATTTCGTTCTTCGTCAATGTTCCCGTCTTGTCCGTACAGATGACCGTCGCCGATCCAAGAGTCTCGACAGCCGGCAGCTTACGGATCAGCGCATGCCGCTTCGCCATACGGGTGACCCCCAGCGCCAGGGTGATCGTCACCACAGCCGGCAGTCCCTCCGGAACGGCCGCCACGGCGAGACTGACCGATGTCAGGAACATCACCATCAACGGCTCGCCGCGCAGATAGCCCAGGACAAACACGACGCTCACGACCCCCAATGCCAGCCACAATAGGGTGTAGCCGAATTGTTCGAGCCGGCGTTGAAGCGGTGTTTCGGTCCGCTCCGCCGCCGCCGCCTTCTGAATCATGGCGGCGATGTGTCCCAGTTCCGTTCGCAGCCCCGTGGCGATCACCACCGCACGGGCCTTACCCGACACGGCCACGGTCCCCATGAAGACCATGCTGGTCCGGTCGGCCAGCGGCACCTCCGCCCGGTCGATCACCTCGGCGCCCTTCTCAACCGGCGTCGACTCTCCGGTGAGCGAAGCTTCCTGTGTGTGAAAATTCGTCGTGTACACGAGTCGTGCATCCGCCGGAATACGGTCGCCGGCCTCCAGGAGGATGAGATCGCCGGAGACGACCTCACGCGCCGGAATCACGTGCATGACTCCGTCACGCATGACCCGGGCCGTCGCAACCGACATGCGCTTGAGCGCGGCCAAGGACTGCTCGGCCCGGAATTCCTGTATGAACCCGAGCAGGCCGTTCAGAAATACGATGGCGAGGATCGCCGCCGCATCGAGCCAATCTTCCAACAAGCCGGAGACGGCCGCGGCCCCGATCAGCACCCACACGATGACGCTGGTAAATTGCGAGAGGAAGAGCTTCAGCAGAGAGGGCGGAGGAGCTTCGGGCAACTCGTTAAACCCCTCACTTGCTTGCCGACGGCCGGCTTCTTCGGAATCGAGACCTGCATCGAGATCCGTGCGTAACTCCTTCGCCAGCGCCTCGACTGGCACTGAGTGCCAGGGCCTCACAGCAGATACGTCATTCCGCGTTTCCACTTCCCTCTTCTCCTTCATCGAAACAACAGCCAGAGTCCGAGCACATAGGCGGCGATCATCAGGAGACTGTCGGGTTCGATCAACATGAAGCGTTTCTCGGCCCGATAGATGATCCCCATCAAGCCGATGTTCATCATCAGAATGGACCAGAGCGCGGTGAGGGCGTGAGTTGAACTCACACTGCTCAGCAAACCGCCCTCGCGATAGGCCAGATCAGCAAAGAAGAACGCCGCCATGTTGAAGGCGTTGCTGCCGAACAGATTCCCCACGGCAAGATCGAACGCACCCAATCGAACCGCACCGATCGCAACAACCAGCTCCGGCAAAGAGGTCGTGATAGCGACTAAGGACGTCCCGATGAACGTCGCGGTGATGCCTGTCTCTTCAGCGATGCGATTCGCGGACCAGGCCAAGAACGGTGCGGCCACGAGTAATGCCAGAGCGCACACAGAGAACCCGATGTTTGCGCGGCGCAGTTCGGCGCGTCGACTGACGCCATCTTGCGTGGCCATGGTTCCTTCGACCAATGCTTCCCGTTCACGCTGGCGGTGCTCCATGTCTTCCTGCCGAAAGATCACTCTCATGCCCAACACATAGAGGATCAAGAGCACCAGGCTCCCAAGTCCAATACCGGCATGAGTCACATTGGCCGGCAACAGCACGAAGAACGCGGCAAGCCCCGTCAGCACCATCGCCAGCGCAGCAGTGAGCGCGTGTCCCAGCGCGGTCTGCTGCCAGACCCGCTTGTGCCGATGGAGGAGATCGATCAGACCCAGCGTGAGCATGTTGCTCATGCCGGCGCCGAACAGATCGCCGGCCGCCAGGTTCGGAGCATCGATCCAGCCGGCGCTCATCGTGGTGAACACTTCCGGGAGCGACGTAGCTGCGGCCATCAACACGACACCGATCCACAATCGCCCCAAGCCCGTCAGTTCGGCAATCTGATCACCATAGCGTGAGAGTTTCGTCCCCGCGAAGACAATCGCGCCGGCAGAGACGACGAAGAGGAGCGACGGCATCAGGCTCATTCCTTTCGTGGTGGCCTCAGGCTATGGTTTTGAAGTTACGGCAGATCTTGCAGATATACAATCTTCGGGATGGCTGTGCAACCTACGAATGCTGAAGGTAGCCCCTATCCCCAGTGATCGCAATGAATAGCAGCCTGTTCAGCTTCTGCAGTAGGGTCGATTGACGCGACAGCCCTAAAAGCCCTCGGGATTGGGTGTCGACGAAGAGATGTGCTTCTTCGCCAATCCAGCTTTCCAGATCTCCATCGCCACCAGCGGTAAGATTCCGATGCCCAGAGCAAGAAGCCAATGTTCCGCGTCAAAGGGCACGACATCGAAAATCGGATGGATCGGCGGAGTGAGCACAATGACGGCTTGCAGCGCCGCCGAAAGAGCGACGGCCCCAAGGAGCGGCTTGTTCGTGAGCAGCCCGATCTCGAAGAGGGACCGACGGTCGCTGCGATTATTGAAAGCATGGAAGAGTTGAGCCATGACGAGGATCGTGAACGTCAGCGTGCGGGCCCGGTCCAGGTTCAAGTCCATGCCGTAGAGACAATACACAAACGCTCCGAGCGTAATCAGCGCCAAAAAAGAGCCTTGAGCGAACAACATGAGAAATCGCTCTTTCGTCAGGAATTGTTCCGCCGATGGTCGGGGCGGACGTCTCATCAGGTCGGGATCCTTGGGATCAACGGCAAGCGCCAACGCAGGGAGCCCATCCGTCACCAGGTTGATCCAGAGGATCTGCACGGGCAACAACGGCAGCGGGAGGGCAAAAAGCGTGGCGAGCAACATGAGGAGAATCTCGCTGATGTTGCAGGAGAGGAGATAGAAAACTGCCTTTCGAATATTGTCGAAGACGGCTCGTCCCTCTTCCACGGCCGCCGCAATCGACGCGAAGTTATCGTCAGTGATGACCATGTCAGAGGCTTCTTTCGTCACGTCCGTCCCGGTGATGCCCATGGCCACGCCGATATCGGCCGCCTTCAACGCCGGCGCGTCATTGACCCCGTCGCCGGTCATGGCGACCACCGCCCCCCGCTGTTTCCAAGCCTTCACGACCCGGAGCTTGTGCTCAGCCGATACCCGAGCGTAGACCGCCGTGCCGACGACTCGCTTTTCCAACTCATCATCCGACAGCTGATCCAACTCCGTGCCGGAGATTGCTTGCGCCCCCGTTTCCAAAATCCCCAAGTCGTGCGCAATGGCAACCGCTGTGTCCTTATGGTCGCCCGTAATCATGACCGTTTGAATGCCGGCAGTCCGACAGGTTTGGACCGCCGCCTTGGCTTCCGGCCTGATCGGATCTTTCATGCCGACCAATCCTAAAAAGGTTAAGTCGTGCTCCAAGCTGGTGGCGGTATACGCGTCCGGCAGGATATCGAGTGGCCGCATGGCCACGCCGAGGACCCGCAGGGCTTGCGAAGCAAATTGCCGATTGGTGGCAAGGATTTGTTGACGGATCTCCTCCGTCAGTGCTGTGATCTGCCCGTCACGGGTCATCCAGGCGGTGCAATCGCACAGCAGCACATCAGGTGCGCCTTTCACATAGGCGACGGGTCCGGAGGCGGAGCGGCTGACCACGGACATCTTTTTGCGTTCCGAGTCAAACGGCACCTCACCGAGCATCGAATTCTCACGATCCAGATCCGTTTTCGAGAGTCCGGTCTTTGCCGCCACGACGAGCACGGCTCCCTCTGTCGGGTCGCCCAGCACCTGCCAGACTGATCCTTCCTGGCGCAGCTCGGCTCCATTACACAACACACCAGCCCGCAGCAAGGCTGCGAGCCCAGGATACGGATTTTTGCTTGTCGGTCGTCCGTCCACACGGATCTCACCAACCGGCGCATAGCCTTCGCCCGAGACAGTCAACACCTCACCGCCGAGGTACAGTCGAGTCACGGTCATCTCGTTCTTGGTGAGTGTGCCCGTCTTGTCCGAGCAGATCACGGTGGTTGACCCCAGCGTCTCCACTGCCGGCAGCCGCCGGATCAAGGCATGGCGTTGCACCATGCGGGTGACGCCCAGGGCCAGTGTGATGGTGACCACCGCGGGCAAACCCTCTGGAATGGCCGCAACGGCTAAACTCACCGATGTGAGAAACATCATGACGAGCGGCACACCACGGAACATCCCGAGGAGAAACACCACAACCACGATGGCCAAGGAGAGCCATAGCAAAGTGTGCCCGAGCTGTTCGAGCCGGCGCTGGAGCGGCGTCTCTTCTTGCTCCGCCTGCGCCTCGCGGTGGATCATCGCCGCGATCTTTCCCAGCTCCGTCTGGGGTCCGGTGGCCGTCACCAACGCGCGGCCTTTCCCCGAAACGGCGATGGTGCTCATAAACAGCATGTTGCGGCGGTCCCCCAAGGGCACCTCGGTCTGAGGAATGAGCTCGGCGGACTTGCTGACCGGTGTGGACTCTCCGGTGAGGGAGGCTTCCTGTGTCTTGAGGCTCGTCGCATAGATCAACCGGCTGTCTGACGGGATTCGATCCCCGGCTTCCACTTGGATCAGATCGCCGGGGACCAGTTCGCGGGCAGGGATCGACCGGACGACTCCCTCTCGAATCACCCGCGCCGTTGCGACCGATAGTTTACGGAGTGCCGCCAACGACCGTTCGGCGCGGAACTCCTGGACGAACCCTAAGATAGCATTCAAGACCACAATCGCCACGATCGCGGCCGCGTCGATCCATTCTTGCAGCAAGCCGGACACAACCGCTGCTCCGATCAAGACCCAGACGATCAGACTCGAGAATTGCGCCAGGAGGATTTTGAGAGGAGAGGGGGGAGGAGCTTCGGGCAATTCATTTGGCCCCACCGTCGTGAGACGATGCTCCGCCTCACGTTCAGTCAATCCGTTATTGACGTCGGAACCTAGTTCACGTTCCAGTGATTCGACCGTGAGCGTGTGCCAGCCGTTGGATTTCATGTCGCCTCATGAGGGGTAAGCCGTCCCCATTCGTTCATGGAAATTCTCAGCATCTCCAAATTCGGACCCTGGCCAACCATATCTCGTGCCCTCCCATTCCAATATCACCGACATTTGTTACGGGACCTCTACGATCCAGTACTGGAACTGGAAACTGACTAGCGCATAATCTTGTTCCGTAGCACGCCCCCACCTATAATCACCTGTGATGACAATCCGGCTTAGCTCCTTTACCTGGAGGAGGTGCAGCGCCTCTGGCGTTGCCACCATTCTCCTCCTCACTGGTTGTGTGAACTCACCCACCGTTTCCCGGACCGTGTATGAGGACCCACTCCTCCTTGTGCGATTGGACAGTCCTCCGCCTCTGAGAGAGATTTCTGGAAGATCCGATCAGCTCGTTGCTGAGTTGACCGCCGCGGATCTTACTGGTCTCCTGCGATCCATCAAGATCCAGCGGGAAACCAGCTTTGTCGGCTACTGGGTCCTGAGAAGAGTGCCGCAACCCGAACCGGCTTTCCCCAATGACGATGCTCAACTCATTGCCCCTCATCTTCTGGCCGCATTGCTCAAAGCCCGACCCGATGAAACGGCGGTCTTTGTTCTGCGGCGAACCCGTGAGGATGGCATTCCCCTCGTCACTACAGGCGGTATGCTCATCCACGGCGATCAACTCATTGTCTTACTCGCGAATGCCCGCAGACCAACCACTACGTCACGAAAGCGTGAAACCTCCGAGGAGGCTCCTTTTCAGCCGATCGGAGAAATGGAGTTTCATGTCGTGCCTGGACCTCACCAGACAACCTTGGCTAGGGGTGATCTCTCAACGACTCTCATCAAGAACTCTGTCCAAACTCTTTCTATCGACTACAAAGCATGGCTCACTGAACCTAGCCCGGCTTCTTCTCCGCCCAAGGAGCTTCCAACGGCGACGATCGAAGATAAACTGCGTCGCTTGAAGATCTGGCGTGAACAGGGCCTGATCACGGACGAGGAATATCAACACAAGCGCCAGAAGATCCTCGAACATTTTTAAACCGCGTCCCGCACAGTCCTCGAATGTGGAAGTTTATTTGCTCATCTCTTATCAACGGCAGTCGTCGTGCGAGCAATCTTGCTTAGGATCGAATGATTTTCCCCAAATTTACACAGCGCATCACAGTGCTCACAGAGGGCACCGAATGGAATGAAGGCCAGAGAAATATCGGCAAGATCACCACGGAAAGCTGGGCGCGCTAACTGCGCCATCACTTCTTTCTCGCGCTCATCTGGTGCCACCAGATAGACCTGGCAGGTGCAGCCGGGAATCGAGCGCACCAAATCCTCCAGCCGGAGAATGCCGGAGTAAATGGATGTGCTTTTCTCCACCTCAAAGGCGCTGACGAATTCCCCTGTCGGTTTCAACCAGATCACATCGATCAAACTCACCGTTTCCATCACTTCGGGTGGCCAGTCCATCGGGGGCAATTCCGGCACCGTCAACAGTGCGAATGCCTGACCGTCATACGACCGATGGCGGTCGTTGCGGGCCACGTATACCACGTACTTCAGTGCGCGCCCCACTTTGATCAGCAAGTATTGAATCCGTGTGTGCTCGCTCTCTTCAGCCTGTTCCGATACTACGTCCGCATGCCGGGCGCGAGCGGTCTTCTCTGCCTTGACCTTTTCCGCCGCCAGGACCGCGTCGACATTGCCGCCGACGAGTAACCGCCCAGAACCGACCTCAAAGAGCAGGCCTGCGAATGCGCCAAGATCTTTGGAAAGACGATCACGCACCTCGGCGTTCGTGTGCACAATGACCGCGCGCATGGCCAGATAACTCTCCCAGGAGCCGAGTTGCTTCCTATCACCGAACAAGGCGTTGAAACCCTTGACCATCGCGGTGTTGAAAGGCGGGACCAGTGTTGGGTGCAGGAAATAGATGATATTCGCGACCGCCGGGCCAAGGCCTTTGATTTGTGCGGCAGCAAGCCGGCTCATCTGGGCCAACACCTGCTCCTCACGCGTCGCTGTCAGACAAGCCTCAAGAAAGGCCGCAAACGTTCGCTTGTTGGCATCATTTTCATAAATGTCAGGGATGCGGAGTTTGGGCTTCCAGAAAAATGCATGAGCGGCGCCCTGAAAGACTTGCTTCTGTTCAGTAATGGCCGTCAGCACAACTTCGAGCGGCGAGCCTTTGAAATCAGTCCCGAAAGTTCCAGCGGCAATGCTCTCCACCGTATCGCGGACGCCGCGTCGAATGGCACGGAAGGCTTTCATACGGTCTTCGCTGCTCACGAACCACGTGTTGTACACGGATTCCGGGTCTGACTTGTAGCGATCGATGAGTTCGGTCAAGATCATCACATCCCTGTCCTCCTTCCGAGCCTTTGGGCATGGGCTTGCTAATTTGAGCCGATTGGCCTATCTCCCTCTTCTCACTTCAGAACAACCGTCGCCAAACGAACGGCCGTTCCGAGGGAATCCGCCCGCAGTTCATCGAAAACCCTCACGTCGTAGCTTTAGGTGCCGGAGCAACTGCGCATTGATGGCCACAATGATGGTGGACGCGCTCATCGCGACGGCGCCCACGCTCATCGGGAGATCGAATCCCCAGCGGACGAACAGTCCCCCGGCGACCGGGATCGCGACTAGGTTGTAGGCGGTCGCCCACACAAGATTTTGAATCATTTTTCGATAGGTCGCACGAGAGAGCTCGATGGCTCCGACCACGTCACGGGGATCACTATGCACAAGCACGATGCCCGCGGATTCGATGGCGACGTCCGTACCCGCGCCGATCGCAACGCCAACATCGGCGGTGGCCAATGCCGGGGCATCGTTCACGCCGTCACCGACCATGGCGACCCGCTTGCCGCCCGCTTGAAACCGCTTGACGGCCTCCGCCTTATCACTAGGGAGCACCTCGGCGGCGATCTCATCAATCCCAAGGCGCCGAGCGACGGACTCCGCCACAGTTTTCGCATCTCCCGTGATCATCGCGACTCGAATACCGAGCCGATGCAGGTCGGTAACGGCTTCACGGGACTCGGGCCGGATCTCGTCTTCTACAGCAAGTACCCCAAGCAATTGTCCATCGGCGATGACGGCCAGCACGGTCCTTCCGTCCGACGCCCAGGCGCTCGTCACCTTTTCCACCTCTGGGGGTACCGTGGCGTGGGCCTCAGCCAACAGGCGCGGCCCACCGATGGCAATGCCTTTGCCGTCCACTATGGCCCGCGCCCCTCGTCCCGCGAGGGCTTCAAAATTGACCGCGTGCATTTGGCGCACGCCTCGGCGTTTGGCTTCTTCGACGATGGCCCTTGCCAGCGAATGCTCGGAATGGGCCTCAACTGCAGCGGCTACCGCAAGCAATTCGAACTCCGACGTCCCAGGCGCAGCTGCGATTCCGGTGACCGCGGATGCACCACGTGTCAGCGTGCCGGTTTTATCGAAAATCACCATGTCCAACAGGCGAGCCCGTTCAAGCGCCAACCTGTCCTTCACAAGAAGACCATTTCGTGCGCCGAGCGATGTAGAAATGGCGATCACCAACGGAATCGCCAACCCCAATGCGTGGGGGCACGCAATGATGAGGACGGTGGCCGTCCGGATGAGGGCGTGTTGAGTGTCCCCCGACACCCACCAGTAGAGGAACGTCACTGCACCGGAGGCAACGGCCACATAGAACAGCATGGCGGCGGCCCGGTCGGCCAAGGCTTGTGTACGAGAACTGGACGCTTGGGCAGAGGCCACCAGCCGCGTGATGCCGGAAAGGGTAGTCTCCTCGCCGACAGCGGTCACGCGGACACGTAGGCTGCCACCGCCGGCGACCGTTCCTGCGATGACAATGACTCCCGGTTCCTTCAAGACCGCCTTCGACTCCCCTGTGATCATCGACTCATCGACATCGGCGGCGCCTTCGACGACGACGCCGTCCGCCGGGACGCGTGTCCCGGGTCGCACAAGCACCACATCACCCTCGTGCAATTCTGACAATGGCACGTTGCGCACTTCCGTGCCGGTGACCCGCTCCGCCGTGTCCGGAAGCAGTGCCGCGAGCGCATGGAGCGCGCCTTGAGCCTGGGAAATGGCGCGCATTTCGAGCCAGTGGCCCAACACCATGATCGTAATCAACGAGGCAAGCTCCCACCACACTTCGACCTGGAAGAGACCGACTGTCGCTGCCAGCGACGTTCCAAACGCCACGATAATGGCCAAGCTGATAAGGGTCATCATGCCCGGCTTGCGGTCGGCCAGCTCTCCCTGGGCTCCCCGCAGGAACACAAGACCGCCATACAGGAATACAGCTGTGCCGAAGATGGACGGGATGAATCCGGAGCCAGGAAAGGAGAGTGCTGTATAGCCAAGCCAGTGCTGGACTTCGGGGGACCAGTAGACCGTAGGAACGGTGAGAATGAAACTTAACCAGAATTTATCACGAAACATTTCCACGGAATGACCCGCGTGGCGGTCATGGCTCCGCCGGTCCTGCGACATCCTATGACCAGCGTGTGGATCGGACATCTGTCCGTGATCGTGATGTGCCATATGTTCCATGGTAAACGTCCATCCTTTACAAGCGGCGCCGGTAAGACCTCCCAACACAAGGCGGTGTTCGAGCGCGATCGCCCTCAGCCCCGCCGTGGCTCGTTTCACAGCACAGATCAAACTTCGGGGTTTCTCCAAGATGTAACTTCCAGGTTATTCCGCAATAGATGCAGACTGACGAGGAGGCCGGCAGAGTTTCTGAGCGTCGTCTCTGCGCACTCATGTTGCATCCGGAGAAAATCAATGCGTGTCCCTTCCTAATGGTGCTTGTAGTAGCCCACCCCTCGCAGATCGTTCCACGCTGTAGTCTGATGGCACCGATAGCATTGATTGACCTGGACATTGTCACAGCATCGACTGCCGAGCGACCCTCGGGCGACAACGTTCTTAGACACCATGGCAAAGTGTTCCATGTAGTGGCTCGGCGGCGCCTGATGACATTGTGCGCAGTCCACAGACCGGGCTGAGGGATGTCGAAAGTCGGCGATCGTCCACTGTTCCGTCCCGTGGCAGTCGCTGCAATTCTTGCCGAACAGGCCTACATGGCGGTCTTTCGTCGCATGGCACGTGATGCAGTCCAGCGCCGTTGCCGGTCGAGCGGCCACGGACTGATCGCGAAGCCAATACCGAATCAGGTCGGCACTGGAAAGAGTTTCGGTCTCCGGATCGGATGTCCGCAACTCGCTCCAGCCAATCCCCGCGAGGGCCGCGTGGTCCATCGCGACCGGACGCACACTCACCCCCCGGTGCTCAATATGGCACTCAGCACAGCGGCTGATGTCCGCATGAAAGGCAGTGGGTTGCCGCTGGAGCAGGATGTCATTGTTCGTATGGCAGACGATGCAGTTGGCCGCCTCAACGCCGCGAATCGAGGTGTGACAGGTACTGCATTGCTGTTCAAGGAACGCATGGGCGTCCGAGAGTGGCCCTGGACTGATAAAGCCTTGCAACTGTCCGGCGTTGGCCGGCATATGAACGCGCACGACTCCGAGGGCGAGGGCCGCGAGAGCCAGACCGAGCACGACCACACTGAGGATCCACTTTTTCATGGGTGGAACCACCTCAATCCATAATAGAGGGCAGCCCAGACATGAATGCCGAGAAGCACCATGAGAACGGCGGACAATACGATGTGCGCGGTGAGCCATCTCGAGAAGGCCCGCTTCAAGGTTTCGTGCATCTTGACGGCATAATCGACATCAGCAATGGACTCTGCGAGCCGGATGGCTTGCGCGGCTGCCGGCATCCCGTTCTCGGCCCTCGGTCCCGACAGGAGCCATCGCGACCACCGGTCTTGCAATGCGGTCATGAGTGCCGGCGGGGGCGCGCTGTTGAGCTCCATCGCCACCCGGTCGTAAGACGTCTGTAATCCGGACAGCGTGGCTCTCTTTTCACGCACCTCCTGGGACGTCTGATTGAGCAGATAGCGCCCGATGAACCCGCTCACCACCACCACCAACATCGCCGCGGTCAGCAGCATGCCAAGCATACTGTCGAATTTATGTCCCGTATGCAGAAGGCCAAGCATGGAACCGACGAGGCCCGCATAGACATGCCAGGCGAGTAGCGTGCGAAGCGAGACCCACTTTGTGACGAGATTCTTGATCGCGGGAATCCGTTTCATCGGGGCATACAGAATACAAAATACCATCAGCAGCGCGCCCGAGACTCCCAGGACACCTCCCGTCAGTGACCCGGCAAAGCGGGGTGAGCGGTGCGCGGCAAAGCCGAGCCAGAGCGCGAGCAGCAGGAGCACCATCCCGGTTGCGACCAGCCGTTCACGTTCCTGCATTACGCATCCACCTCCACGTTGGCCGCGGACTTGGCCTGGCAAGCGAGAATGATGCTTGCCGCTTTGTCTTGAGGGGTCAGCGCCTCCTCGACCGCCATCGTGACCTGTCCTGACAGGAGTGTGACCTTACACACGCCGCAATAGCCTTGCCGGCAAGAATAATCGATGTTGACGCCGACATCCTCCGACGCTTCAAGCAGGGTCTTGTCCTTGGGCAACGGGGCGGTCTTCCCCGAGCGAACGAATCGGCATGTCGTGGTGACGACGGCCTCCCCCGGTTCCACCGGAGCGGGAGCGCCGGTGGGAGGGGCCAGCCGGGGTTCCGCTCCGAGAAAGTTTTCACTTTTGACCTGGTCCGGCGGGACGCCCATGTCGGCAAGGATGCCCTTGACGGCCTCCATCATCGGGGGCGGTCCGCAGACGTGAATACGCCGCGTCGTGAGATTCGGGACGGCCTTCGTCAACAAGTCTCGGGTGACATGGCCTCGCGGACCGGTCCACGCGGAAGAGGTTTCCCTGCTGAGCGTGATCGTCAGCTGGAAGTTGACGTGTCGCCGGACAAGGTATTCCAATTCCTCATGAAAGATGATGTCTTGCATGCTGTTGCAGGCATAGATCAGGAAGATCTCACCGGTCCAAGCTTGATCCGTGAGGCAACGAATCGCGCTCATCAACGGCGTGACCCCGACGCCTCCGGCGATGAGCACGACGCTCGGGGCCTCGTGTCCGCGAAACGTAAATTTTCCGAAGGGTCCGCTCACGCTGATGAGGTCTCCAACCTGAATCCGTTCATGCAAATAACCGGACACGAGCCCGCCCGGCGCATGCTTGACTGTCAACTCGCAGAACGTGCGCCGGCACGGCGAAGAGGCGATGGAATAGGATCGCTTTGTCTCCTTGCCGTCGATATTTACCGACACGGTCAAAAACTGGCCCGGCTCGAACACGAAGGGGAGGACGGGAAGGTCGCCACCGGACGGATGCACCAGCCGGATGGTTCGTACGTCGGGGGTCTCCTGAAATATCTTGGCGACCCGGAGTTGTCCGGACCACCGGCCGGCCGGAATGGTCACCAATGGCGTGGCGGCGTCCGAGGCTGCCGGTGTTCTCGCCACCATGGCGGGAGCGGCGCTAACGGCTGATGGCGGTGCACCCGTCATCAGGGGAGCCGCGGAGAGCTCCTGTCTTCCTGACGCCAGACTGGCCAGCAGCGCATCGGCTCGCCGCATGCGATGGTAGTAGATCCCAACCATAGAAGCGGTGAACGCAAGGAGCAGAATCATCACGAAGTAATGAAACCACGACAGCCCGAACAAGCCGTGCGGAGGCTGGCCGGGTCCGGCGGGTAACAGGTTCATCTCGCCCTTGAACCATTGCAAGGCGACATCGCGTGGCGCGTTGCTTTCGGCAAGCGCGCGGTGCCCCGCCAGCCCGCTTTCGAACTGTGTCAATCCCTCCCGCATCTGCTCCATGGCCTGCTGCATCAAGACGTAATCGTCGCGCGCCG